>DATFAB010000084.1:0-64064 GCA_035255025.1 Geomonas sp. | reverse complement strand
TTCGCTCTTCGCCTCCGCGGCCGTCGGCGTGACGGTCTCGGTCGTCTCGGGAGGCCTCGCCACGATCCTGATCGCGGCCTTCATCGCCTCCCGGGCCGCCGTCCTGCGCCAATACGACTTCCGGCAGCACACGCTTTCCGCCTCTTCCCCCTCTCCCACCGGGAGAGGGACGGGGTGAGGGGAGAACCGAGGCCGAGAAGCGGCTAGCCCGGCACCGGCCGCCCCCTCACCCTGACCCTCTCCCGGAGGGAGAGGGGACTGTCCGACCCGATCACATCGATGGGCCGAACGGCGAGGGAATTCGAACCTTCAGATCTTCAGCGAGGCGGCCTGCAGCACCCGCACTACCAGTTCCTGAAAGCTGATGCCGGCGCCGCCTGCGATCTCCGGCAGGAGGCTCAGGTCGGTCATGCCGGGCAGCGTGTTGACCTCCAGGATGTACATCTCGCCGGCGGCGGTCACCAGGAAGTCGACCCGGCTGTAGCAGTCGCAGCCAAGGCAGGCGTGCGCCTTCTCGCCGGCCCGCAGCACCTCCTCGTAGATGGCGGCCGGCAGCCGGGCCGGCAGGATATGCTCGGCCATGCCCGCGGTGTACTTGGCCTCGAAATCGTAGAACTCGTTCTTGGGGACGATCTCGATGGCCCCCAGCGCCCTGCCGTCCAGGATGCCGACCTGCACCTCGCGACCGTCCACGAAACGCTCGATCAGGATCTCGGCGTCGTACTTGAAGGCCTCAGCGATGGCACTCTCCAGCTTCTCCTGCTCCTTCACGATGCTGACGCCGACCGAGGAGCCTTCCTGGGACGGCTTGACCACCACCGGCAACGGATGGGAGAGGGTCAGGTGTTCGCCGCGCTTGAGGATCTGGTAGGGAGCCACGGTGAGCCCGGCGGCGCGGAAGACGGTCTTGGAAAAGATCTTGTTGATGGCGAGCGCGCTCGCCAGTACGCCGGAACCGGTATAGGGGATCCCCATCAGCTCCAGGAGGCCCTGGACGGAACCGTCCTCACCGAAGCGGCCGTGCAGTGCGATGAAGGCGACCTCGATGCCGGCGGCGGAAAGCTGTGCCGCCAGGTCGCGCCCGACGTCGATGCCGGCTGCGTTGAAGCCCTGGGCGGTGAGCGCCTTCAGGACCGCAGCACCGCTGTTGAGGGAAACCTCCCGCTCGGCCGACAGCCCGCCCATCAACACCCCGATCTTCTTGTTCTTCAGCTCCTCGATGGTCATGAAAAAGTGTCCTTTTTATGCTTTCTCCGCCCTTGTTCAGGTTCACCCCTTTGCAAAGGGGGGCTAGGGTGGATTTGCTTTTTCTGTTAACACCCCATCCTCACCCCGGCCCTCCCCTTGAAGGGGAGGGGGAGTTTTACTTCCGGAGGGGGGAGAGGCTCAGCCTTCCCCGATAATCTTTACTTCCTCTTCCAGCACGACGCCTGAAGTTGCCTCCACCCGCTGCTTGACCAGTGCGGCCAGTGCCAGGAAATCGGTGGCCCGGGCGCCCCCCTTGTTGACCAGGAAGTTGGTGTGCACCTCGGAAACCTGCGCTCCCCCCACGCTCACCCCGCGCAGGCCCGCCTCGTCGATCAGCTTCCAGGCCTGCATCCCCGGCGGGTTCTTGAAGAAGGACCCGGCGTTGGGAAACCCGACCCGCTGGTTCTTTGCCCTGATCGACAAAAGGGCTGCCATCCGCTCCTCGATTGCCCGCCGCTCGGCCGGCTCCAGCCGCAGGATCGCTGACACCACGATCTCCCCGGGAAGAAGCTTCAGGTAGCGGTAGCCGAATTCCAGCTCCGGCCCCTTCTGGGTGACCACCTCGCACTTCCTGAGGGTGGTCAGCTTCTCGACATGCGGCAGCGTTTCGCAGCCATGAGCGCCGGCGTTCATGGAGATGGCACCGCCGAAGGTGCCGGGTATGCCGGACAGGAACTCGATTCCTCCCAGGCAGTTTTCCGCGGCGATCCTGCAGAGCATGGCGTTGGGAACCCCGGCCCCCACTTCCAGGCGGCCGCCCGGCAGCGGCTTGAGGTCGTCGAGTCCCCTGAGCGATATCACGCATCCCCTGATGCCGCCGTCTCGTACCAGCAGGTTATAGCCGGCTCCTACCACCTGGTAGGGTACTGATGCCGCTTCCAGGGTGGCGATGGCGTCCCGGAGGTCTGCCAGGTCGGCCGGCTCGATGAAGAGATCGGCCGGACCTCCCACGCGCAGGCCGCAGTGCTGGGACATCGGTTCGTCCCACTTCACCTGGCCGCGCAGCTCGCTGGCGACCTTTGCCAGGGCCTCGCGCCGCAATCAACTCTCCCCGGTCGACAGCCGCTTGAGCATGGTCTCGCCGACCTGCCAGATGTTGCCGGCCCCCAGGGTCAGCAGGATATCGCCGGGCTGCAGAAGCTTCTGCAGATGGTCGCAGAGCTTGTCCCGGTCGGCGAGCCAGGTGACGTCGCGGTGGCCATGGCGGCGGATGCGGGCGGAGAGGTTCTCCGCGGTCACCCCCTCGATCGGCTGCTCGCCGGCCGGATAGATGTCGGTCATGATCAGGACGTCCGCGTCGTGGAATGCCTTCACGAACTCCTCGAAGAGCTCCTTGGTCCTCGTGTAGCGGTGCGGCTGGAACACCACCACGAGCCTCCTGTCCCAGCCGGCTTTGGCTGCGGCCAGGGTGGCCCTGATCTCGGTGGGGTGATGGCCGTAGTCGTCCACCACCATGATGCCGTTGACGCCGCCTTTCATCTGGAAACGGCGCCCTACCCCGCCGAACGCGGCGAACCCTTCCTGGATCAGCTCGAAGGGGACGTCCAGTTCTCGGGCGACCGCGATGGCGGCCAGCGCGTTCAGCACGTTGTGCGCGCCGGGCATGGAGAAGGTGATCTCGCCCAGCCTCACCCCCTTGTGGTGCGCCACGAAGCTGGTGGTGAAGCCGGAGAGCCTGACGTCGGTGGCCCGGTAGTCGGCCTGGGCGGAAAGGCCGTAGCTCGTGAAGCGCTTCTTCACCCTCGGCAGGATGTCCGCCACGTTGCCGTTATCCAGGCAGAGCACGGCCAGCCCGTAGAAGGGGATCTTGTTGATGAACTCGACGAAGGTGTCCTTGATCTCCTCGATGCCGGTGTAGAAGTCGAGGTGGTCGGCGTCGATGTTGGTCACCACGGCGATGGTCGGGGAAAGCAGCAGGAAGGAGCCGTCCGACTCGTCCGCCTCGGCCACCAGGAACTGCCCCTGCCCCAGCCGGGCGTTGGTTCCCAGCGAGTTGAGACGCCCGCCGATCACGATGGTCGGGTCGATCCCCCCCTTGGAGAGGAGCGTCGCCACCATCGAGGTGGTGGTGGTCTTGCCGTGGGTGCCTGCCACCGCGATGCCGTACTTCATGCGCATCAGCTCGGCCAGCATCTCGGCGCGGGGGATGACCGGGATCAGCCGCTCGTGCGCCTCGATCACCTCCGGGTTGTCGTCGTGCACCGCGCTGGAGATGACCACCACGTCGACGTCCACGATATTTTCCCGGGCGTGGCCGTAGAAGATCTCGCCACCCAGCTGCGCCAGCCGTTCAGTGATCTCCGAGGAGCGCAGGTCCGAACCCGACACCTTGTAGCCCAGGTTCAGAAGCACCTCCGCGATGCCGCTCATGCCGATCCCGCCGATGCCGACGAAATGTATCTTCTCTATCTTTCCGTACACCGTTGCTCCCTTCGTTCACGTTCCCCATAAGGGGAGTGATTTCCGTCCCCCCCTTTGCGAAGGGGGGCTAGGGGGGATTTGCCTCTGCCTTAGCCGTCCAGCTAATTTCAAATCCCCCTAAAGTCCCCCTTCGCAAAGGGGGACTTTATGAACCCCGTCAGGGGCTCGTATTCTCTTTCACCTTCTCCATCATCGCCGCCACGATGGCTTGGGCGGCGTCCAACTGGGCGAGGCTCCTGGCGTTTCTCTCCACCTGGGCCAGCCGCTCGGGATCCTGCATCAGGCCCAGGATCTCTCCGGCCAGCTTCTCGCCGGTCAGCTCCTCTTCCACGATCATCAGCCCCGCTCCCCGGTTCAGCAGGGATTCGGCGTTCTTTCGCTGGTGGTCGTCGGCCGCGTACGGGTACGGCACGAAGATGCAGGCCTTGCCGCAGGCGGTGATCTCGGCGATGGTGGTGGCGCCCGCCCGGCAGATCACCAGGTCGGCCGCGCCGTAGGCCGCCGACATGTCGTCGATGAAGGCGCTCACCTTGGCCTGGAAGCCGTGCTTTTGGTAGCCGTCCCGCACCTCCTGGATGTCCTTCTCACCGGTCTGGTGGGTGATCCTGAGCCTTCCCTTCACGCTCTCCAGGAAGGGGAGCGCCTCGATCAGCGCCGTGTTGATCCGGTGCGCGCCGGCGCTGCCGCCGAAGACCAGCAGGCTGAAGAGGTCGCCGGAGACCGGCACCCGCTCGTGGAAACTCCAGAGGATCTCCTTGCGGATCGGATTGCCGGTCATCAGGGTGCTGTTCTCTGGGAAGAGCTCGGCCGACTCCGGCATGGAGATGAAGATGCCGTCCACCAGGCGTCCCAGGATCTTGTTGGTGATGCCCGGGATCGCGTTCTGCTCGTGGATGAAGCTCTTGATCCCGATCCCCCGCGCGGCCAGAACCAGCGGCGCCGAGGCGTAGCCTCCCACCCCCAGGACCAGGTCCGGCTTGAACTCCTTCAGGATCTTTCTGGACTGCGCGTAGCCGTAGAGGAGCTTGCCGGCACTCATCAGCTTTCTCGTGGTTCCCATCCCCTTCATGCCGCTGGCGGATACCAGCTCCAGCCGGTAGCCGAGCTTGGGAAGCAGGCGGGCCTCGATGCCGCGGCTGGTTCCCACGAAGAGCACCTCGTTCTCCGGCGCCCTGGCCAGGAACTCCTCGGCCACCGCGATCCCCGGGAACAGGTGGCCTCCGGTGCCGCCGCCTGCCACGATCAACCTCATTGCGCCCCCCTCATCCTGGTCGACACGTTCAAGAGCACTCCTATGGCGCAAAGCGAGATGATCAGCGAGCTGCCGCCGTAGCTTACGAAGGGCAGAGCCAGCCCCTTGGTGGGGAGCATGCCGGTTACCACGGCCATGTTGATGAAAGCCTCCATCCCGATCAGGATGGCGATGCCGAAGGCCAGGAAGCGCCCGAAGTTGTCTTCGGCGGCGATGGCGACCCGGATCGAGCGCTGCACGAGCAAAAGGAACATGGAGGCGATCACCACCACCCCGATGAAGCCCAGTTCCTCGCCGCAGACCGAGAGGATGAAGTCGGTGTGCGCCTCGGGGAGGTAGAAAAGCTTCTGCTTCCCCTCGCCCAGCCCCTGCCCGAAGAAGCCGCCGGTCCCCAGCGCCAGCCAGGACTGGATGATCTGGAAACCCGCGTTGGTCGGGTCCTGCCAGGGATCCAGGAAGGCGGTGATGCGCCGCATGCGGTAGGCCTCGGTGAAGACCAGGTAGCAGGCGCCGGGTAGCGCCACGAGCCCCATCCCCAGGATGTACTGGACCCTGGTGCCGGCGGCGAACAGCATGACGATGGCCACCGTCCCCATGGTCATGGCGGCCCCCATGTCATGCTGCTTCAAAAGGACCACGATGAACACCCCCAGGATCAGCAGGTAGGGGAAGAATCCCGAGGCGAATTGCCTGAGTTTTTCCTGCCTCTTGTCCAGCGAGTAGGCCATGTAGACGATCAGCGCGACCTTGGCGAGCTCGGAGGGCTGGAAGTTGAAGCCCGGCAGCCTGATCCAGCGGGAAGCCCCCTTGGCGGCACCGCCGATACCGGGCACGAAAACCAGCAAAAGCAGGAAAAAGCAGCTGAAAAAGAGCGGCACCGCCCACTTCTTCCAGACGTGGTAATCGATGTGCATGGCGACCGCCATGCCGGTGAAGCCGACCAGCGCGTAGATCGACTGCCTCTTCAGGAAGTAGAAGCCGTCGTGATATTTCTTGGCCGCCATCACGGAAGAGGCGGAGTAGACCATGACCACGCCAAAGCAGGTGAGGATCACCACCATCACAAGCACGATGATGTCGAACCCCTCGAGCCGCTTCACGCCTCCTCCTTCTGTGGCAGCGCCCGGACTGCACCCTTGAAGCAGTTGGCGCGCTCCAGGTAGTCCTTGAACATGTCGAAGCTGGAGCAGGCCGGCGAGAAGAGCACCACCCCGCCCGGCTCGGTGATTCGATGCGCGAGCTCGACCGCCCCTTCCAGGGTCTCGCTGAAGTGGGTATCGGTCAGGGAGCCCAGCGCCTCGTTCATGCGCTCCTTGGCCTCCCCGATCAGGATCAGGTGGCTCACCCGGGCGGAGACCAAGGGGGCCAGCGGCTCGTAGGAGCCACCCTTGTCCTTGCCGCCGGCGATCAGGGTGATGCCGGGATCGAAGCTCTCCAGGGACTTCACCACGCTCCCCACGTTGGTCCCCTTGCTGTCCTCGTAGTAGCCAACCCCGTTCACCTCGGCCACAAACTCCATCCGGTGCGGCAGCCCCTTGAAGGAGCGCACCGCCTGGTAGGCGCAGTCGCCGTCGCAGCGCATGAGGAGCGTGGCGGCGAGGGCGGCCATGATGTTGTCGAGGTTGTGGACCCCCTTGAGCAGGAATCCTTCGGTACCGAAGGTGAGCACCTTGCCGTGGTGGGCGAAGGTGATGAAGCCGTCGCGGTAGCTGATTCCCTCCTCCAGTTCGCTCAAGCGGCTCATCGGGAAGACGCGCGCCTTGATCTTCTCCTTCTCGGCGCAGGCGGCCACCAGGGGATCGTCGATGTTCAGCACCGCATAGTCGTCGGCGGTCTGGTTTTCGAAGATGCGCAGCTTGGCGTCGATGTACTCCTGGAAGCTGTGGTAGCGGTCCAGGTGGTCCTCGGTCAGGTTGAGGAGCACCGCGATGTGGGGGTGGAAGCTCTCCACCCCCTCCAGCTGGAAGGAGGAAAGCTCTACCACCACCCGCTCCACTTCCTCGCCGCTCATGGCCAGCTCGATCAGCGGGTTGCCGATGTTGCCCCCCACGAAGGTGTCGAAGCCGCAGGCGCGGAAGATCTCGCCGGTCAGGGTGGTCGTGGTGGTCTTGCCGTTGGTGCCGGTGATGGCCACCATGGGGGCCTTGATGAACCAGGAGGCGAGCTCCACCTCGCTCACCACGCGCCGCTTCTGGGAGCGGGCCATCATGAGCGGCTTGATGTCCATCGGCACGCCCGGGCTCACCACGATCAGGTCCGCCATCAGGAAGCTGTGCGGCACGTGGCGCCCCAGCTCGAAGTCGATATCCAGGCCGGCCAGCTCGTTCAGGGTGTCGGAGAGCGCCTCCTCTTCGCGCATGTCGGTCACGGTCACCCGTGCCCCCGCCTCGGCGAGAAAGCGCGCCACGGCAACACCCGTGCGTGCCAGGCCGACTACCAGTATTTTCTTGCCTGCTAATTCCATTGCTGCCTTTCTTTCTCCGCTTCTATTAGCGTTTCCAGCCACCTTTGGCAGGGGCCTTTCCAGCTCCCCCCCTTTGGCAGGGGCGTTTCCAGCTATCCCCCTTTGACAGGGGCTTTTCCAGCTACCCCCCTTTGGCAAAGGGGGGCGAGGGGGGATTTGTTTTTCTGGCCTTCCGGCACCCCATCCTCAACCTGTCCCTCCCCTTGAAGGGAAGGGGACTCCCGGCGGACGGGACCCGAAAAAGCGGCCAACATCTTACCCGAAAAAGAGGGGAGAGTGGGTGAAAAATCACTTATAGATCAAACTTTTTCGCTCGTCCCGCCATCAGCGCATCTTCAGGGTCGAGATGGCTACCAGCGCCAGGATGATGGTGATGATCCAGAACCTGACGATGATCTTCGGCTCGGCGACCCCCTTCAGCTCGAAATGGTGGTGGATGGGGGCCATCCGGAAGATACGCTTGCCCCGGTACTTGTAGGAGCCGACCTGGAAGATGACGGAAAGAGCCTCCACCACGAAGACGCCCCCCACGATCACCAGCAGGATCTCCTGCTTGGTCAAAACGGCCAGTGTGCCGAGCCCGCCCCCCAGCGACAGGGAGCCGACATCCCCCATGAAAACCTCGGCCGGGTAGGAGTTGTACCAGAGAAAGCCAAGCCCCGCGCCGACCAGGGAGCCGCACAGGACGGCGAGCTCGCCTGCCCCGGGAACGTAGGGGATCTGCAGATAGCCGGAAAGCCTGGCGTTACCGGCTATGTAGCAAAAGAGCAGGTAGGTGGCGGCGTTGATGGCGACCGGGCCGATGGCCAGGCCGTCAAGGCCGTCGGTCAGGTTGACCGCGTTGCTGGCACCCACGATGACCAGGGCCACGAAGGGGATGTAAAGGATACCCAGCTCAGGGTGCAGCTTTTTGAAGAAGGGGAAGTAGACCTCGGTGGAAAAGCCGGGGAGGTTGTAGAGGACGATGCCGACTGCCGCGCCGACCAGGGCCTGCCAGAACATCTTCTGGCGCGGCGAGAGCCCCTTGGGGTTCTTCTCGACCACCTTCTTGTAGTCGTCGGCGAAACCGAGCAGGCCGTAGCCGATGATCACCGCCAGGGTGAGCCAGACGAAGATGTTGGTGAGATCGGCCCAGAGCAGGGTGGGCACCACGGTGCAGACCAGGATCAGTACGCCACCCATGGTGGGGGTCCCCTGCTTCTTCAGGTGCGATTCCGGGCCGTCGGTCCTGATCACCTGGCGCGCCTGCAGTTTTTCCAGCCGGCGGATCACCCAGGGCCCCACGATGAAGGAGAGCACCAGGGCGGTGATCATGGCGTAGATGGTTCTGAAGGTCAGGTACTTGAAGACGTTGAAGAGCTTGTAGGACGAAGCGAGCGGAAACAAGAGATGGTAAAGCATTAGTGGTGCCCCCCTTTCGAGCTGCTGGTCAGGGCCGCGCGTACCGCCCGGGCCACCAGCTCCATCCGCATGCCTCGCGAGCCTTTGAAGAGAGCGCAGTCGCCGGTCTCAAGCCAGCCGGTGAGCGCGGTTGCTATTTCCTCGTGATCCCTGGCCACCACCACGTTGTCCGGGGCAAGCCCCCCTTCCAGGGCCCCCTTGGCCACTTCGCCGGCCAGATCCCCCAGCAGGTAGAGCCGTTCCACGCAGCCGGCCGCCAGCTTGCCCAGCTCGCGGTGGGCCTGCTCGGTGCCGGTTCCCAGCTCCAGCATGTCGCCCAGCGCGGCGGCGGCGCGCCCTTCTCCCCTGACCTCCTTCAGCGTGCGCAGCGCGGCGGCCATGGAGGCCGGGTTCGCGTTGTAGCTGTCGTCGATCAGCACCACCCCGCCCACCTCTTCCAGCTGGAAGCGTTTGTCGTAGGGGGTGAACTCCTCCAGCCCCGCCCGGATCACCTCTCCGGAGAGCCCCAGCGAGTAGGCGGCAGCGGCGGCGGCCAGCGCGTTGTAGATGTTGTGCTGCCCGAAAGCCTTCAGGGTGATCTGCTGCTCCCCGTTGGGAAGGCGCAGGAGGAAGCTTTCCCCCAGCTTGCCCAGGCTCTTGATGGAGGCGGAGGAGACCTCGGCACCCCTCAGGCCGAAGGTGAGGCGGGTCACGTTCAGGTGGGTCGGGCATTTGGAAACCAGCGGGTCATCCACGTTGTAGACCGCAACGCTGCCGGGCTTGAGCCTCAAGAAAAGCTCCCCCTTGGCCCTGGCCACCCCTTCCACGCTCCCCAGGTTCTCCAGGTGCGCGGGGAAGGCGTTGGTGATGATGCCGACGTCGGGGTCCGCGATCTCCGCCAGCCGGTCGATCTCGCCGAAGTCGCTCATGCCCATCTCGACCACCGCCCATCTCTCCCGCCCGCTCAATCTCAGCAGGGTGAGCGGCAGACCGATCAGGTTGTTGAGGTTTCCCTCGGTCTTGATGCCCGGTCCGGTCGGGGTCAGGATACCGGCCAGCATCTCCTTGGTGGTGGTCTTGCCGTTACTGCCGGTCACCGCCACCACCTTGATCTTGAAGCGGCGGCGATGCCAGGCCGCCAGGTCGCCGAGTCCGCGCAGGGTATCGGGAACCACCACCGCCGAGCAGCCGGCGGGGAGCTCGTGGAGAGCGGCCCAGCTGTCATCGACCAGGAAGATGGCAACCCCCTTCTCGGCGGCGGCGGCGACGAACTCGTGGCCGTCGAAGCGGTCGCCCCGCAAGGCCACGAAGAGCTGGCCGGCGGCAACCTGCCGGGAATCGGTGGAGACGCCGTGAGCGACCGCGCCGGCATCTCCCAGCAGGGTCCCGCCCGTCGCTTCGGCTATCTCTTTAAGGGTGAATGTCGCCATGGTTCCTCTAATTCCTGTATTTCTGCCAGGCGCCGGCGGCGCCGATTTTATTGCCAAAACCTCAACCTTTCTGATCTGCAACAACCTGCGATGCAACCTATCAACAATTTCTACACCTGCCAACTCCCCCCCTTGATAAAGGGGGGACGGGGGGGATTGCTTCCACGCCTTTCGGTGCAGTCAATAAACCAAAGGCAAATCCCCCTAAATCCCCCTTCGCAAAGGGGGACTTCACGTCTAGTCCCGCAGCTTGAGCGCCTCGGCGGCCTCCTCGCGGTCGTCGAAGTGGAACTTCTCGGTGCCGACGATCTGGTAGTCCTCGTGCCCCTTGCCAGCCAAAAGCACGATGTCCCCCGGCTTCGCCACCCGGATGGCCAGACTGATGGCGTCGTGCCTGGACTCGATGGTCACGAACCCCTTCCCCTGGAAACCGCCGGCGATCTCCTGCGCGCCGTACTCCCTGAGGGAAAGCGGCAAGATCCCGGCCCGGACGTCCTCGAGGATCGCCTGCGGCTCCTCGGTGCGGGGATTGTCGGAGGTGACGATGGCCAGGTCGCTGTAGCGGGCCGCGATCTCCCCCATCACCGGGCGCTTCCCCTTGTCGCGGTCGCCGCCGCAGCCGAACAGGGTGATGATGCGCCCCTTCTTCAGCTCGGACACGGTGGCCAGCACGTTCTCCAGGGCGTCGCCGGTGTGGGCGTAGTCGACCAGCACGGTGATCCCCTTGTCGTTTTCCACCCGCTCCAGGCGCCCCGGCACCTTCTTGTGCCCCTCGATCCCTTCCCGGATGGCCTGGTCGGAAATCCCCAGGGCGATGCCGGCGCCTACCGCGGAGAGGATGTTGTAGAGGTTGAAGCGGCCCAGGAGGTCGGATTTCAGGGAAAGTTCGCCGCGCGGCGTGTTCAGCGTGCAGCTGATGCCGTGCACCGAGAAATCGACCTCGGCCACCGTGATGTCGGCCTTGCCCTCTACCGCGTAGCTGATCACCGTCGCGGCGGCGCGCTTGGCGATCCTCCTGCCGTACTCGTCGTCCACGTTGACCACGGCATGCCGTGCCGGCTTGCGCGGGGTGGGGGCCAAAAGATCCGTGAAGAGCCTCAGTTTGCTCTCGAAGTAGGCCTCCATGCCCGGGTGGTAGTCGAGATGGTCGCGGGTCAGGTTGGAGAAGATAGCCACGTCGAACTGGCAGCCGTCGGCGCGGCGCTGCTCCAGGCTGTGCGAGGAGACCTCCATCACCACGCCGTGCGCCCCCAGGTCGACCAGCTCCCGCAGGGTTTTCTGCAGGTCCACCGATTCGGGGGTGGTATTGGGCGCCGGGATGAAGGTGTCCCCGAAGCGGTAGCTGATGGTCCCCAGCACCGCCGGGGGGAAGCCCCCTTTCTCCATGATCCCTTCCACGAGGTAGCTGGTGGTGGTCTTGCCGTTGGTGCCGGTGATGCCGACGGTCGGGATCCCCGCGGTCGGCTCGCCGTAGAAGAGCGCCGCCATCAGCGACATGGCGCGCCGGGCGTCGGTGACTTCCACCACGGTGACCCCGGGAACGGCGCAGGGGCGGTCCGCAACGACGGCGACCGCCCCCCCCTTCACCGCGGCATCTATGAACAGAGTGCCGTCGCTTTTTACCCCCCGCAGCGCGAAGAAGAGCCCGCCCGGCCTCACCTGCCGCGAGTCGTAGTAGAGCCCCTCTATCTCGACATCGCTGTCACCGGTGATCCGAGCTCCTTCCAGGCACTCGAGCAGTTGTGCGAGTTTCATGATTCCCCCATGGCATCAGGCCGACGGCACGAACCGGACCCAGACTTCCTCCTGCGTATTGATGGGAGCCCCCGGCGCCGGGTGCTGCTCCACCGCCCTGCCGCTCCCCTGCAGCTTTACGTTGAGTCCCCGCTTCTCCATGATCCTCAGCACCTGGCGCATGCTCATCCCCCGGAAGTCGGGCATGGCCCCGGTGGCATCGCTCCCCTCGACGATGCCCCCCTCGGCCGCTGCCGGTTCCGGCTTCGGCTCGCTCTTGGCCGCCACCACCGGCTCCGCCTTCTTCTTCACGCTCTTCACCGGCGGTACCTTCAGGTAGCAAAGGGACTGCTGGGCGATGGCCGCGAAGGCCGGTGCGGCGACGACCCCGCCGTAGGGGCTGGTGGTCGGTTCGTCAACCACCACCAGGATGGTGAGCCTCGGCTTGTCCACCGGCACGAAGCCCACGAAGGAGGCGGTGCGCTTTCTGGCCGAGTAGCCGTGGGTGGCGGCATCGACCTTCTGGGCGGTGCCGGTCTTGCCCGCCACGGTGTAGCCGTCGACCGCGGCGGCGGTGCCGGTGCCCCCCTCGTCGACCACCCCTTCCAGCATGTGGGCCACCGTCCTGGCGGTCGACTCCGAGATCACCCTTCTCTTCACCTGCGGGCCGAACTGCTGCAGCACGTCGCCGTCTTCGTTGGTGAGCCGGTCCACCAGGTACGGCTTCATCAGGTTGCCGCCGTTGGCCACCACCGAGACCGCGTTGGTGATCTGCAGGGCGGTGGCGGTCACCCCCTGCCCGAAGGAGATGGTGGCCAGGTCGATCGGGTACCACTTGGACTGCGGCCTCAGCATCCCCCCTGCCTCTCCCGGCAGGTCGATCTCGCTTCTCTGGCCGATGCCGAAGGAGGTCAGCGCCGCATAGAGACGCTCCGAGCCGAGCCGCTGGCCGATCTTGGCGGCGCCGATGTTGCTCGAATACTTGAGGACCTGCCCCACGTTCAGCGCTCCGTAACGGTGGGTGTCGTGGATGGTCCTCCCCGCCAGGCTGTAGCTGCCGTTCTCGCAGTTGAACATGTCGCCCGGCCTGATCACCCTGTTTTCCAGCGCCGCCGAGACCAAGAGGATCTTGAAGGTGGAGCCGGGCTCGAAGCTGTCCGAGATGGCGCGGTTTCTCAGGGCCCCCGGCCCGTACTTGAAGTAGCTGTTCGGGTTGAAGGTCGGGTAGTTGGCCATGGCCAGCACCTTGCCGGTGTCGGGCTCCATGACGATGGCGATCCCCGCCTTGGCGCCGTTTTTCTCCACCGCCTTGGCGAGCTCCTTCTCCGTTATGTACTGGATGTTCTTGTCCAGGGTGAGCACCACGTTGCTCCCCTTGGAACCTGCCTTCGCCTCGCTCCCCTTCTTGAGGTCGATGTCGCGCCCCAGGGCGTCGCGCTCGGTGACCAGGTAGCCGGTGTTACCCAGGATGGTCGAGTCGTACTTCTTCTCGATCCCCTCCAGCCCCCCCGGGTCGACGCCGGTAAAGCCCACCACGCTGGCGGCGACCTCCGAGTTGGGATAGAACCGCTTGCTCTCCTTGACGAAGCCGATGCCGTCCAGGTCGAGGTCCTTGATCTTCTGGGCCTGCTCCGGCGGCAGCCTGCGGGCCAGCCAGAGGAAGTTCTTGGCCCCCTTCAGCTTCGCCTCCAGCTCCGGCTCGCTCATCCCCAGTAGCGGCGCCAGCTTGGCGGCCTCCTCCGGGATGTTCTCCATGTTGCGGGTCTCCGCGTAGCAGGAATCCATCTCGATGGAGACGGCCAGCGGGGCGTTGTTGCGGTCGTAGATCGCCCCCCTGCCCGGGGTGAGCGGTACGATCCGGTTGTGCTGCTTTTCGGCGATCTTGACCAGCTTGTCCTTCTGGAACACCTGCAGGTACAGCGCGCGTCCGGCGGTGACGGCGAACACGGCGATGAAGAGCAGGGCGACGAAACGCATCCGCATCCGCGCCCATTTTTCGGTCTTCTCAATCACTTGACAACAACGACCTGCTGATCGGTGGGAAGCGCCATCCCCAGTTCACCCTTGGCGAGCGTCTCGATGCGGGCGGGGGTCTTCAGCGAAGCAACCTCCACCTTGAGCCGCTTGTTTTCCTGCTGCGCGTCTTTGAGCTGGCGCGCGGCGTCGGAGATCTTCAGGTTGAGGTCGATCACCTCCACCCTTGACCAGACGTGGAAGATGGAGACCAGCGTAAGCAGCACCATGACCCCGATCAGGTATGGGAAGCTGACCCAGTTTTCCCTGGCGACTCCACCTATCCTTACCGGTGCCGCAACCTTGTCGTAGGCAACTTTGCTCTGTGCCATGGCTAACCTCTCTCGAACTGACTGTCTCTAAACTATCTTTTCCACGACCCTTAGCTTCGCGCTGCGGGACCGCGGGTTGGCGGCGACTTCCTCTGGCCGGGCCATCAGCGGCTTCCCGGTCACCACCTTGCACTGCGGCTTCTTGCCGCACACGCAGATGGGGAGCTCTTTGGGGCAGGTGCAGCCGGTGGCGGCGGCGCGGAAGGCTTCCTTGACGATCCTGTCCTCCAGCGAGTGGAAGGAGATCACCGCCCCGCGCCCCCCTTTTTTAAGCAGCCCGAGCAGGCCGGCAA
This sequence comes from Geomonas sp., assembly GCA_035255025.1. Lineage (GTDB taxonomy): Bacteria > Desulfobacterota > Desulfuromonadia > Geobacterales > Geobacteraceae > Geomonas. Next base: position 49,497 of record DATFAB010000084.1, on the reverse strand, counting down.
GCCCGGTCTCCAGGCTTTTCAGCTCCTCGTTGACCGCGATCCTCAGCGCCTGGAAGGTCCTGGTGGCCGGGTGCAGGCGCTCCTCCCACTTGGCCTTGGGGATCGCCCCCTTGACGATGTCCACCAGCTGCAAGGTGGTCTCGATCGGCTCTTTCTCCCGCGCCTGCACGATGAAGGAGGCGATCCGCTTGCTCCAGCGCTCCTCGCCGTAATCGGTGATGATCCTGGCCAGTTCGGCCTCGGACAGCGTGTTGACCAGGTCGGCGGCGGTCTCTCCGGCGCTTCGGTCCATGCGCATGTCCAAGGGGGCGTCCTGCATGAAGCTGAAGCCCCGCTCCTCGCGGTCCAGCTGGTGGGAGGAAACCCCCAGGTCCAGCACGAAGCCGTCGATGGCATCCACCCCGATCTCGGCCAGGGTCTCGGCGAGGCGGGCGAAGTTCCTCTGGAAGAGCCGCGCGCGCGCTCCGAACGGGGCGAGCCTCTGGCCGGCCGCCGAGATCGCCTCGGCGTCGCGGTCGAAACCGATCAGCACCCCTTCCGGCGAACTGGCGGTTAGGATGAGCCCGGCGTGCCCCGCGCCCCCCAGCGTGCCGTCCACGTAGATGCCGCCGGAGTGCGGCTTGAGGGCAGCCAGCACCTCGTCCGGCATCACGGAGATGTGGTGGAAGTCCTCCATCTAGAGCCCCAGGCCGGCCAGGGCCGCGGAGTCCACCGGGAAGTTCTGCTCGTCCTGCTGGCAGACCTTGGCCCAGACCACCTCGCTGTAGATCTCCACCTTCCCCTGCATGCCGACGAAGTGCAGCTTGCTGTCGAGCTGCGCGGTCTTCCTGAGGTCGCTCGGCACCAGCATGCGCCCGAGCTTGTCCGCGGTCAGCTCGACCGCCGGCACCAGGATGGTCCTCCTGACCGCGTCCAGGGCGGCGAGGCTCAAGCCGAGCCCGCTGCCGTCTTTAAGCTTTTCTTCCAGTTCCAGAAATTTTTTATAGGGGTAAATGACCAGGCCGTAGCAGACCTCGCCGTCGGCGAGGCGCACCGGGCTCGACTTGGTGAGGAAAAAGCGCTCGTCGCCGAAGGTCTCCACCAGAACCTCGCGAAATTTCGCGGGAATGCTGGTGCGGCCCTTGGCGTCGATGGTTGTGTCGAATTTTCCCCTGAACATGGCTTCCCCGGCACCTCTTGCCACTTTATACCACTTTATACCACTTTCCGCAGGAACTATACGGTAGGGTTACGGCGATGTCAAGGCAAAACTGTGCCACGGAAGTGAATTTTTTGGAGATTTTCCAAGGGTTTAACGAACGACATGGAGGAACTGCCGGGGAGGTGGTAAATGGTGGGCAATTTCGACAAGTTAAAAACGTCAAACCGCGGCGGTACGTTGGTAGTGCTACTTTCGAGTTCGCTGCCAAAGCCAAAAGAGTCACGTCATCCACCCCCTCGGACCGGACGGCGCCCTTCCCTTCCCAGCCGGGAAAGGGAGGGGCGTGCGGTCGAAGAACGTTCACCCCGCAAGCGGGGCGAGATGGGGCTGTGAACGCGAGAAAATCCTTACTTCTTCCTGTCGAACAGGGAGACCACGTTGCCCCCCTTGCGGGGAGCGGGTTTCTCCACCGAGGCCAGCGGCTTGGGCGGCGGCTCGGGGGATTCCACCTTCTCCAGCATGATGGGGGTCTGTCCCATGGTGAAGGGGGCGCCGTTCACCTGGCTTTCGTCCAGGATCCAGGTGTAGACCTGCAAGGGCACCGTGAGCACCAGGAGCTTGACCTTCCACCAGCCCGGTTTGACGTCAGGGCTGATATCCTCGATCCTTGCGTAGAAGGCGGGTTTGTTGTCGATGTGCGCAAGCACGAGGTCGTTGATGGTAGTAGGCATTGATCGTCCTCCGATCGTCACTGATCGTGTCAGCTACAGTCTTGTCAATCCTTCAGGAGCGGCCCGTCCCCCGAGCGGCCCGGGAAGAGCGCACGGATGCGGGCGTAGGTCTCCCGCAGTTCCCGCTCCGAGTCGTAGAAGAGAGCCACCTCGTCCTTGGAGAGCTGGTCCTCGATCCGCTCGCAGTTGAAGGTGATGCAGTTGAACGGGCGGTAGCCGGGGGGCATCAGGCAGCCGTCGGACGAGAGGTATGGGCAGAGCCCGTTGTCGAAGCTCGGCTCGAAGAGCTCCCTGCCGGTCGCCAGGTAGGCCAGGAGGTCCACCGCGCTGAAGTGGTACTTGCCGGTGACGCAGCACGCCCCGCCGCAACCGGCACAGTGCGCGGAGGCATCGACCCGGGCCACCAGCTCCTGCATCGCCTCCTTGCGCGCCACCAGCAAGCGGCAAAGGCGCTCCGCCTCCCGCCGGCCGGGCCCGTCCAGCCCGGCGAACGCGAGCTGGACGCGGCAGACACCCTCCCGCCACAAACCTTCGAAACTACTCAAGCAATCCCTCAACTAGCGCGGCACAAAAAAAGCCATCCAGGCTTCAACAGCAGCCTACATGGCAACCCGTCACCCAGCGAAGCAGCACCTGCAGCCGCCCACTCATTCGGCGTCCATCCGGAGATATCACCGTCGCACCGTTTTCATCCAGTCGTCGTGCCGCCCAAAAGAACGTCTGGTTCCCAAGCTCCAGCTTGGGAACCAGCGGTAAAAATGGCCGAAGCAGCCCGTAAGCCGGGTTCTGTTCCCGCCGCCGGTTACCCGGGGGCGGGCGATGGTCATTCATCTAGGAGCGCCGTTACCGGCGGCCTCAAGCAACCAACCCGGAAGCACGGACGGGCAGCCCTTAACGCTTCCCTATTTGGTCTTGCTCCTGGTGGGGTTTACCTGGCATCCGGCGTCGCCGCCGGACCCGGTGAGCTCTTACCTCACCCTTTCACCCTTACCCGCCGAAGCGGGCGGACTTCTCTCTGTGGCACTTTCCCTGGGGTTGCCCCCGCTGGACGTTATCCAGCACCATGCCCTGTGGAGCCCGGACTTTCCTCCCCCCGCTTGCGCGGGCGGCGGCCATCTGGTCTGCTTCGACCACAACTGGGAGAGGCGAAATTACAGATTAAGATTAAGGAAGGGAGTTAGCCTGGGCCGTTCTCAATCTTAATCTTAACCTTAATCTTAATCTCGCCTTTATTGCCTCTACTCGATTTCCTGCTTCATGATCAGGATGCGCTGGCAGTGGGGGCAGGTGATCACGTCGTCGGCGCGGAACAGGGTGTTGTAGAGCTGCGGCGGCAGGTGCATGTTGCACCCCAGGCAGTTGCCTTCCCTGGCCTCGACCACGGCCACCCCGCGACGCTGGTCCCGCAGCCTGCTGTAGCGCTTCATCACCGAGGCCGGCAGCACCTTCACCGTCTCCTCGCGGTGGGCCACGTCGGCGGCGATCCCCGCCTCCAGCGCCTCCACCTTGCGCTGCACCTCTGCCTGCTGGGTGGTCACGTTCTCCTCGAGCTCGTGGAGATCGGATTCCCGCTTGGCGATGTCGGCGGTGATCTCCTCGATGGCGTTGATCTTCTGCAGGATCTGCTCCTCGAGTTCACCGATCATCTTCTTGGCGCCGGAGATTTCCTTGGAGACCGCCTGGTACTCCTTCTGGGTCTTGATTTCCTTCTGGTGCGACTCCGAGCGGGCTATGTTCTCGTTCTCGGCGGCAAGGCTCGCCTCCAGGGCGGCCTTGTCGTCACCCAGCGCCTCGGCCTCCTCGCGGCGCGCCGCGATCTTCTCGCGCGCCTCGGCGAGCTTCGCCTCCAGGGCCTGAGCCTCGCTCAAAAGCTGCCCCTTCTCGTTATCCAGACCATCGATCCTCAGGTCAATCTCCTGCAACTCATACAACGACTTCAGCTTATTGCGCAAAATCTGCCTCCCAAACATCTCTTATTTATGGAAATCGCGAGTAGCCCTCACCAGAAACTGAAAGGCTCCCTCTCTCCCTGATACTCGACCACTTCCGTTTCGTACTTCCTCTTCTCCACTGCTGCTCTCAAGGTCGCCGCCAGCCCCTGCACCATCGGGTGCTCGGTGGCGAAATGCCCGGCGTCCAGGACGGCGATCCCCAGCGCCTCCGCCTCGCGCGCCTCGTGGTACTTCAGGTCTCCGGTCACCAGGAGATCCGCCCCCTTGCGCGCCGCTTCGTGCAGAAGCGAGGAGCCGCTGCCGCCGCAAAGCGCTACCTTCTTCACCCGCCGCCCCGGGTCGCCCACCAGCCGGACGCCGGCAGCTCCCAGCGACTCCTTTACCAGCCGGGCGTAATCGCCTGCCGTGGTCGGCTCCGCCAGCAGACCGATCCGCCCCAGGCCGCGGGCAGCCCCCCGGTTCAGGACGGGGTAGATGTCGTAGGCCGGCTCCTCGTAGGGATGGGCACCGTTGAGGGCGGCCACTGCCGCGGAGAGCCGCTCCTTCTGGACCAGGAACTCCAGCCGGCTCTCCTTCTCCTGGTGCAGCTCCCCGACCTTGCCCACGAAAGGGGTCGCCCCCGCCATGGCCCGGAACCTGCCGATCCCCTCTCCCTGGTAGGAGCAGTCGCGGTAGTTGCCGATGGGAGCCAAAAACGACGAGAGCGCCGCGAGGAGCTTATCCTCGAACCCGTGCGGGACGAAGACCGCGATTTTCAGGAACTCGTCGCCGCCGGTGATCCTCAAGGGCTGCGTCGCGCCAAGCCCGATGCGTGCTGCCAGGAGGTCGTTAACCCCGTCCTGTGCGATGTCGTAATTGGTGTGCAGCGAGATGATGGCGAGGTCGTTCTTGATGGCGAGGATGGTAAGGCGGCCGGTTTCGTCGGTGGTGGAGATCTTTTTCAGCGGGGAGAAGAAGAATGGATGGTGCGAGATCAGCAGCTGGCAGCCTGCTTCGACTGCGGCTTCGATGGCGGCAGCCCCCGGGTCCAGGGCCACCATGATCCGGGAGACCTGCCGGACCGGGTCCCCGAGCTGCAGACCCACGTTGTCCCAGGACTCCGCGAACTCTGCGGGAGCAATTTTGTTAGTGATTCCAAGTATATCCGAAACTCTAGGAGTAATCATCGCGCACAAAAGAAAAAGAGTGCAACCACAGGGTGTGCACTCTTCTTCTCCACTTTACGTGTATTTTTTCGTCTGACCAGGTGCTTTAAGGGCATCCCCACATCATCCTAATTGTAGAGGTGGTGGGCCCACCAGGACTCGAACCTGGGACCGACCGGTTATGAGCCGGTAGCTCTAACCAACTGAGCTATAGGCCCGAAAAGCGAAATTTAACTATATGTTAAAAGGTTAAGGGTGTCAAGGCCAATTTTTAATGACAACGCCGATTTACGCGGCTAACGACGCCGTCAGTACATCTCGTACTTGAGCAGCCGGCACTCGATCGGGCCGTTGAAGAGGACGATCCGACGGGCGGCCTTGAGACCTACCGACTTGGCGAGTTCCAGGTTGCCGGTGAAGAGATAGGCGGTGTACCCCTTGCAGCGCTGCTTGAGCACATCCCCGATCTCCTTGTACAGGGGGCGCAGCGCCTCCTCCTCACCCAGCCGCTTGCCGTAGGGGGGATTGAGGACCAGCACGCCGGGCCCGGGCGGCGGGATCAGCTCGCCGACCGGATAGCGCTCCAGCCGCAGCAGGTCCCCTACCCCCGCCCGCCCCGCGTTCTGGTGGGCCATGGCGATGGCGGAGTGGGAGATGTCCGAGCCGATGATGGGCGCCGGCAGCGAGTCGAGCCGGCCCTGGCGCGCCTCCTTGACCAGCCGGCTCCAGAGCAGGCGGTCGTAGCCGGGCCAGCGCTGGAAGCCGAAGCCGGCCCGCAACAGCCCGGGAGCGATGCGCAGCGCCTTCAGGGCGGCCTCGATGGCGATGGTACCGGTACCGCACATGGGATCCAGGAAGGGGACCCTGCCGTCCCAGCCGGACAGCTCCACCAGCGCCGCCGCCAGGTTCTCCTTGAGGGGCGCCTCGTGCCGGTCCAGCCGGTAGCCGCGGCGGTCGAGCGGCATGCCGGAGCAGTCGAGGCTCAGGGTGCAGCGGTTTCTGAAGAGGCGAACGTTGACCCGCAGGTCGGGGTCCTTGGTGTCCACACTGGGGCGGCTGCCGAAGCGGTCGCGCAGGGTGTCGACGATGGCGTCCTTGGTCTTCAGCGCCACGAAGCCGGAATGGGTGAGGGCGCTGTCCCGCAGGCTGCTGTCGACCGCCAGCGTCATGGTGGTGGTGAGGTACCTGGTCCAGGACACGGCGCGCACCCCCTGGTACAACTGCTCGGGCGTCTCGCAGGGAAACTCCGCCAGGGTCATCAGCACCCGGCTCGCCGTGCGCAGCCAGAGATTGGCGCGGTAGGCCGCCTCCAGGCCGCCGCCGAAGCGGACGCCGCCGCTTTCCTGTTTCACCTCGCTGGCCCCGAGCGCGTTAAGCTCGGCAGCCAAGACCTCTTCCACCCCTTTGGCAGTGGTGGCGAAAAAATACTGCTCTGTCATGTCTTTCCCGAAATGTGGATTGGGGCGCCGGGGCTCAGACCAAGGTATCCGGCACTCTCATGAGGACTATACACTTCCCCGTCGGCAACGCGCAATGCAAATGATGGTGTTCGCCGCCGAAACACTGACACCTTCTCACCGTCCATACGGCAACCTCACCCTTTGACAAAGCGGGATTGAGGGGGATTTGCTTCCCTGGCAGCTTAAAAAGCAAGCCGCCGGCGACTGCAGCGGGATAGCCCCCGCCCCCGTTCATTAAAGATTGGGGCCGGAAAGGTGTGATGATTCCGCTGAAAAATGACCAGCTACTGGTTGCCAACCTGAGCTTTCATGATAGAAATGCATTGTTTCTCATTCGCGATGAAAGGGAGCCAGCATGAACATTCATGAGTACCAGGCGAAGGAGATCCTGCAGAGCTATTCCATTCCGGTTCCCCGCGGCAGGGTCGCGCTGACCTCCGACCAGGTGGAGCGCGCCGCCAAGGAACTGGGGGGCCACTGCGTGGTCAAGGCCCAGATCTACGCGGGTGGCAGGGGTAAAGCTGGCGGCGTCAAGGTCGTGCACCACCCCGAACAGGCCCAGGAACTGGGCAAGGAACTGTTCGGCAAGAGGCTGGTGACGCCGCAGACCGGTCCCGAAGGGCTCAAGGTGCGCAGGATCCTGGTCGAAGAGGCGGTGGACATCGCCCGGGAGTTCTACCTCTCCATCACCCTGGACCGCGCCGCCTCCCGCTACTGCCTGATCGCCAGCGCCGAGGGGGGGGTCGAGATCGAGGAGGTAGCCCGCCGCTCCCCGGACAAGATCCACATTTTCACCATCGACCCCACCACCGGCCTGCGCCCCTACCAGGCGAGAAAGCTCGCCCTGAAGCTGGGGCTTTCCGGCAGCATCTGCGAGGACTGCGTGCAGCTGATGCTGAACCTGTACCGGCTCTGCCTGGAGAAGGACTGCTTCCTGGTCGAGATCAACCCGCTGGTGGTGACCCGCGCCGGCTGGCTTTTGGCCATGGACGCCAAGATCTCCTTCGACGACAACGCGGTGTTCAGGCACCACGAGTACCCGGACATGATGGACTACTCGCAGCTGGACACCCTGGAAATAAACGCCGGCAAGTACGACCTTTCCTACATAAAGCTGCAGGGGAACATAGGCTGCATGGTGAACGGGGCCGGGCTGGCCATGGCCACCCTGGACGTGCTGAAGGAGTACGGCGGCGAGCCGGCCAACTTCCTGGACGTGGGGGGCGGCGCGACCCGCGAGAAGGTGGCCGAAGCCTTCAAGATCATCCTGGAGGACAGCGACGCCCGCGGCGTCTTTGTCAACATCTTCGGCGGCATCATGCGCTGCGATGTGATCGCCCAGGGGATCATCGAGGCGGCCGGGGAGATGAACTGCACCCTCCCCATCGTGGTACGCATGGACGGCAGCCAGGTCGAGGAAGGGAAGCGGCTTCTGGCGGAATCGGGCCTGAACGTGCAGTCGGCCGACAACCTCGGCGACGGCGCCGGCAAGATCGTCTCCATGCTGAAGGGGTAGGCTCTTTCTCCCCTCGCCCTCCGGGAGAGGGGCGGGGGTGAGGGAAGCCGGCGCGGCGGAACATCTGTTCTTCGTGGACACCACCCTCACCCTACCCCTCTCCCGGGGGGCGAGGGGACGAAAGGCGCGCGGAACCGAAGCAATACAACCGACGGGGGTTATATGTCGATACTTCTCGATAGCGATTCAAGGGTGGTGGTCCAGGGGATCACCGGCAGGAGCGGGCTCTTCCATACCCAGCAGTGCCGCGATTACGGCACCCGCATCGTGGCCGGCGTCACACCGGGCAAGGGTGGCATCCATATCGAGGGGATCCCCGTCTTCAACACGGTGGAGGAAGCGGTCCGCTACACGAGCGCCAACGTTTCCATGATCTTCGTGCCGCCACCGGGAGCAGCCGACGCCATCCTGGAGGCCTGTGACGCCGGTCTTTCCCTGGCGGTCTGCATCACCGAAGGGATCCCGGTGCGGGACATGGTGCTGGCCCGGCAGGTGCAGGCGGCAAGCGCGACCAGGCTGGTCGGCCCCAACTGCCCCGGCGTGATTACCCCCGGCCACTGCAAGGTCGGCATCATGCCCGGCTACATCCACAAGCCCGGCCGGATCGGCGTGGTCTCCCGCAGCGGCACCCTCACCTACGAGGCGGTCAAGCAACTGACCGACGTGGGGCTCGGCCAGTCCACCTGCGTCGGCATCGGCGGCGATCCCATCATCGGCTTGAAATTCATCGACGTGCTCAGGCTTTTCAACGAGGACCCGGAAACCGACGGGGTATTCATGATTGGCGAGATCGGGGGAAGCGCCGAGGAAGAGGCGGCCGAATGGATCAAGGAGTACATGAAGAAGCCGGTCGCCGCCTTCATCGCCGGCGTCACCGCCCCTCCCGGCAAGAGGATGGGGCATGCCGGGGCCATCATCACCGGTGGCAAGGGTAAAGCCGAAGACAAGATCAGGGCGTTAACCGAGGCAGGCGTAGCGGTTTTCCCCAGCCCGACCAAGATGGGGGCCACCATGCTGGAAGTCATGAAGGTGGGAGCCGCCACTTCCTAGCGCACTCCCGAAAGGGTAAAGAAAAAGCGGGCGGCCGCGCGGGCCCCCTCCCCCCCTACTGGTAGGAGGGATCCCCGCTGGCCGCCCGCTCGTTTCTGCTGGCAGGGGACTGGCTCCGCAGGTGCCTGTCCCCCTCCCGCTCCGTTTTCCGCTACATGAAGAGGAAAAATCCGTTCGCGAACTGCACGATCCCGTAAATTCCCATCATCATGCCGATCACCCAGATGTACTTCTTCTTCAACAACGCTGCGATAGACGAGCAGAGGATGGCGATCTGCAGGAAGATCACCGCCACCCCGAAGGCCTTGCTGTGCTGCTGGGCGTCGTCACGCAGCGCCTCGAGCTTCTTGGCATCCGCCAGGATCTTCGCCTTCTCCGTCTCGTACTTGGCGATCTTGGTCGCGTAGCCGTCCAGCTTTTTCTGATACTCGTCCGCCAAGGCCGGATTCGCCTTCAGTTGCATTTCCAACTGGTCCTTCTGCATCTCGTACAAGTATCCCTTGATGCTTTTGGACTGATAGAAGGACCACTGGTCAGAGGCCTGGGTCTGTGACAGTACCGAGCGGGTTGAGAAGCCACCTCCCTTGAAGGTAGCCATGGTGGCGCAGACAGCAAGGATAATGGTACTGAGTGCCAGCCAGTTCAGCCATGGTTCTTTTTTTTCTTCAGCCATTGATTACCTCCGGACGAAATGTGCCGCATTATAGCAAAACTGCCAATGAGGTAAAGGGTCGTGACAAATGACTGGTTGAAAGAATTTTCCTTGCTTATTGCATTAGACATGACAGATGATAATGTTGTAACGCCTTAACTACTGACAGTGCCGCACCACTCACAAAGCACAAGTAGCAGGCGGACCCGGTTGGCCGGTACGCCTGCTACACCGCAGCCCCCCGCGGAGACCAGCTTTAGACATGGAGACAAGCGGAATGGAGACCGCGCTGAGAGTTCTGATAGTCGAGGATGCGCCCGAGGATGCCAGGCTCATGGTGAGAGCACTGGAAAAGGAGGGCTATTGCGTCCAGTTCCAGCAGGTGGACGATGCAGCCGGCCTGCGGGAGGCCTTGTGCTCGACCTGGGACGTGATCCTGTGCGACTACAACCTGCCGGGCTTCAGCGGATTGTCCGCCCTGGAGATGGCCAAGGCCAAGGGGACCTTCACCCCCTTCATCATGATCTCGGGCAAGGTCGGCGAGGAGGCGGCTGCGGAGGCGATGCGCGCAGGAGCCAACGATTTCCTGCTGAAGGGAAACCTGGCCCGGCTGGTGCCTGCGGTGAAGCGGGAGCTTGCCGAGGCAACCCTGCGCCGGGAGCACCAGCGGGCCGAAAAAGAGCTGCGCGAGAAACTCGATTTCATCCAGGTGCTGATCGACACACTCCCCACCCCGATCTTCTACAACGACTCCAACGGGCTCTACCTCGGTTGCAACCGGGCCTTCGAAGAGCAGATCGGCCTGAAACGCGGAGATATCCTCAACAGGAGCATCCACGAGATCCTGCCGCCCGACCTGGCCCAGCTGTACTCGCGGGGCGAGGAGGAACTGGAGGCCAACCAGGGACCGCACTCCTTCGAGGCGACCATCACCTGCGCAGGCGGCGAGAACCGCGACGTGATCTTCTACAGCGCCACCTTCAACAACTCCGACAGTTCAGTTGGCGGGGTGGTGGGAGCCCTCTTGGATATCTCCGAGCGCAAGCGCTCCGAGTCGAGGCTGCGCTACTTGAGCACCCACGACATGCTGACCGGCATCTACAACCGGGCCTACTTCGACGAGGAGTTGGAGCGGCTCAAAAAGGGGAGGAAGTTCCCGGTCAGCATCGTGATGGCGGACGTGGACATGCTGAAGGAGACCAACGACCAGCAGGGGCATGCGGCGGGGGACGAGCTCTTGAGGCAGACTGCGGAGGTGTTCAGGGGGGCATTCAGGAGGGAGGACGTGGCAGCCAGGATCGGCGGCGACGAGTTCGCGGCCCTGCTTCCCAACACCGACGAGGCCGCGCTCAAGGAGGCTATGGAGCGCCTGCAGCAGCATCTAGAGCTGTGCAACGCCGGGCACGACGCCCCCCCCCTCAGGCTTTCCATCGGTGCGGCCACCGCCCACAACGGCGACGACCTGATGGCCGCCTGGCGCATCGCCGACCAGAGGATGTACAGGCATAAAAAAGGGCGCAGCGCCGGCAAATCTGCCCAAGCACTGCGCCACCAAAATCAATCGAAGATAACCGGCCTGCCGGTACCCATCACCTGACCTGCAGCAATCCTTTCAGCTTACCCTCGAAGATCGCCTTTCCATCTCGTGCAGTTCAAACAACAGATCCCGGCTTCCCTTCTGTGACCGCCAGGGGCGACGCGTTTGCAGCACAGGCAGCCTGGCAGCCGCAGCCCACTTCCCCGCCTGCGCCTTTCAGCCGCGCTGTGACGAGTAAGAGCCGAAACCGCCCAGCAGCTTGCCAGCCTTTTCCCTGAGCGGGCTTTGCGGATACTGCTGGTAGAGGCGCTGCAGCACCGTCCTCCCCTGGGCGAGGTCGCCCGATTCCAGGTAGGCCTTGCCGAGCAAAAAGAGGGTCTCGTCCAGCTTGGGCGATTTGGGGAAGCGCACCAGGGCCTCGTTCAGGCGCTTGATCGCCGAAGGGTACTTGCCGGTGCGCAGATAGAAGTTGCCGACGTAATTCTCGTACTCCAGCTGCTTCAGCTTGCAGTCTGCCAGTTTCGCCCGAGCGTCCGGCACGTATTCCGAATCCGGATACTGGCTGAGGAAAGCCTCCAGCATGGTCACAGCACTCTTGACCGGAGTCTGGTCGGTGTCGATGCCGGTTATCTGGTAGTAGTAGCTCAGGCCGGCCCGGTAGACGGCGTAGGCGGCCTTGGGGTTTACCGGGTGGAGCTTGCGGAAATCCTCGTAAGCGGAGGCGGCCTCGATGTAGGACTTGTTCTCGAAGTAGGCGTCGGCGATCTTCAGTTCCGCCTGGGTGGTGAGCTCGGGAGAGCTGTAGCTTTCCTTGACCTTCTTGTAGGCGGCGATCGCCTCCTCGTAGTTACGGGAAGCGTACGCCTTCTCGGCCTCCTTCAGGTTGGCCTCCGGGGTCTTCACCGGCGCAGGAGCCGAGGCGCAAGCGGCGAGGATGGCGACTGCAGAGATCATGGCGAGGTACTGCACGGCTCTCAAGGACATGGCACGACTCCTTCTGATAAGATCACAGCCCGGTTACAACTTGCAGTATCAACTTTCCGCACATTCCCGGCTCTCCCTCCCCCTCCGGGGGAGGGCAGGGGTGAGGGAAGCCTGGTACCTTCGAGGAAACTTCCCTCACCCCAACCCTCTCCCAGGGGGAGAGGGAGAGCCGGCTACCGGTTGGCGCGCTTGCGCATGATCGGGTCCAGCTCCTTCTTGCGCAGCCTGATGGAGAGCGGGGTCACCTCGACCAGTTCGTCGTCGTCGATGAATTCCAGCGCCTGCTCGAGGGTCAGGATGCGGGGCGGAGCGAGCTTCACCGCGTCATCGGAGCCGGAGGCGCGCACGTTGGTGAGCTTCTTCCCTTTGCAGGGGTTCACGTCGAGGTCGTTGTCCTTGGCGTGCTGGCCGATGATCATGCCGCCGTACACCTCGACGCCGGGGCCCAGGAACAGGATGCCGCGCGGCTGCAGGGCGTCCAGCGAGTAGGCGGTGGTCTCACCCTGCTCCATGGCGACCAGCACCCCGTTCTTCCTGCCGGGGATCTCCCCCTTGTAGGGAGCGTACTCGTGGAAGGTATGGGTGATCACCGCGGTGCCGCGGCTCTCGGTGAGGAACTCGCCGCGCAGGCCGATCAGGCCGCGGGCCGGCACGATGAACTCCAGGCGGACGGTCTCGCCCATCGGGGTCATGGCGACCATCTCGCCCTTCCTGGGACCCATGCGCTCGATGATGACACCCTGGTACTCGGAGGGGACGTCCACCACCAGGTACTCCATCGGCTCCAGCTTCTTGCCGTCCACCTCGCGCAGGATGACCTCCGGCTTGGAGACCGCCATCTCGAACCCTTCACGGCGCATGTTCTCGATCAGGATGGAGAGGTGCAGCTCGCCGCGGCCGGATACCTGGAAGGTGTCCGCATTGTTGGTGTCCTCCACCCTGAGCGACACGTTGGTGCGCAGCTCGCGCTCCAGCCGCTCGCGGATGTTGCGGGAGGTGACCAGTTTCCCTTCGCGGCCGGCGAAGGGGGAGCTGTTGACGATGAAGTTCATGGAGAGGGTCGGCTCGTCGATGGCGACGTAGGGGAGCGCGATCGGGTCGTCGGAGGCAGCCAGGGTCTCGCCGATGCCGACCTCGGTGAAGCCGGCGATGGTGACGATGTCGCCGGTGAAGGCTTCCTCGATCTCCACCTGCTTGAGCCCCTCGTAACCGAGCAGCTTGCTGACCCTGCCCCTGGTGATGGCGCCGTCGCGCTTGATGAGCGCCACCGTCTCGCCGGCGCGCACCTTGCCGTTGAAGATCTTGCCGGTGGCGATGCGGCCGATGTAATCGTTGTAGTCGATGTTGGTGACCAGCAGCTGGAAGGGGGCGTCCGCGTCACCCTCGGGCGGATGCACGTTTTCCTTGATCAGCTCGAAGAGCGGCTCCATGTTCTCGGAAGGGTGCTCCAGCTCGCGCATGGCGTAGCCCATCTTGGCGCTGGTGTAGCAGATGGCGAAGTCGAGCTGGGCGTCGGAAGCCTGCAGCTCGCAGAAGAGGTCGAACACCATGTCGACCACCTCGGAGGGGCGGGCGCCGGGACGGTCGATCTTGTTGATCACCACGATCGGCCTAAGCCCCAGGTCGAGGGACTTCTTGAGCACGAAGCGGGTCTGCGGCATGGGGCCGTCCAGCGCGTCCACCAGCAGGAGCACCGAGTCGACCATCTTCAGGACGCGCTCCACCTCGCCGCCGAAGTCGGCGTGGCCCGGGGTGTCGACGATGTTGATCTTGTAGCCGCCGTGGTGGATGCTCAGGTTCTTGGCGAGGATGGTGATGCCACGTTCCTTCTCGAGGTCGTTGGAATCCATCACCCGCTCGGTGATTGCTTCGTTCTCACGGAACACGCCGGACTGCTTCAGCATGGCATCCACCAGGGTGGTCTTGCCGTGGTCGACGTGGGCGATAATAGCGATGTTTCTGATCTTCTCCTGCATTACCTTGGAACTCCTTGTTTTTAGCTCATCTTAAAATAAAAAGACGAGCAAAAAACCGCCCGTCTCTGAAACAGCTCAATATTGCATTTCCGGCCGCACTTTACAAGCTATTTTCTGATAATACGCGGCCTTTTCCCCATCATGGACATCTGTTTGGCCATCTGCTGCTTCTGGAGGACCGCCAGGGGCTCCAGGTGGAACTGCAGCCACATGTCGCCGTACCCCTTCATTTTCATCTTCTTGTTGTCGCGCAGAAGCTCCAGGTTCTGCTTTATGTTCTCGTCGCCGGGGAGTTTACCCTGCCCCTTGGCCAGCACCTCGCAGGCCTTGGCGTGCTCGCCGGTCTCCTCCAGGCAGTAGGCGTACACGCTGTAGAGGAGCGATTCCTTGGGCGAGGCCATCAGCGCCTTGTCGAAGGTCTCCTTCATCTTGTCCGGCTTGTTGCGCTTCATGTAGGTGATGCCCAGCATGCCCATGGTGACCCAGTTCTTGAAGAACCCCTTCTCCAGGTAGGGAAAGGCGGTCTTGAACTCGCGGCGGACGTAGTAGACCATGCCGATGGCGGAGTTGATCTGGCTCTCCACGTAGATCTGCCACTTGGCGTACTTGAGCGCCTCCTTCAGGTCGCGGATCCCCTTGTCGAAGCGCTGGGCCTGGATGTCCTTCATGGCCGGGTCCATGATGTCCTGCAGTTTCTTGGTGACGATGCGGGCGATCACCAGGAAAGAGCCGGCAAAGAGGAGCGCGGCGGCCAACAGCCCTGCCCACCAGTACTGGAAACCCGCGCTGAGGGTCACGATGAAGAAGGCCACGACTGCGACGATGCCAGAGATTATGAAGTTATACATTGCTGTATCCTTTGAGGTTGGTTTCGGTTTTTGCGTTTCCGGCGGATCTTGGGAACCATGGTTTCAGCCGGTCCTGGTGAGCTACCCTTCGTCCTTGGCCACGTCCTTGGAAACGATGATGCGCTTGCCGGGCTTGAGGGCCACCCGCATCTTCAGGTTGTTCCAGGCGGAGAGTATCCGTGCGGTCACGTTGAAACGCTTGGCGAGGGAGAACAGGGTGTCGCCCTTCTTGATCGTGTAGTACTTGTTCTGCACCGCGGCGGCCTTGGGCTGCGCCTTGACCTCCACCTTGGCGGTGGCGGCAGCTTTCGGCTGCGGTTCCGCCGCAGCGACCTGCACCGGAATGGTCAGCACCCGGCCGTGCAGCTTGTGCTTTTTGCCGAGGTTGTTCAACTCGGCGATGGTCTGCGGGGTGGTGTTGAAGCGACGGGCGATGGTGGTCAGGGTGTCGCTGCGCTTGGCGCGGTAGCGCACATGGGTGACGATGTCCCTGAAGCGCTCGTTCTCCGGGATCTTGGCGTACTCGGCCTGGAACTGGGCGGCGGTCCCCTTGGGGATCTTCAGTTCGTACCCCGGGTAGTTGGGGGGCGTGGTCAGTCGGCGCAGTTCGGGGTTCAGGTCCCGGATGGTCTGGGTGCTGACCCCGCAGGCCTTGGCCACCACATCGAGGTCGGTGCGGGACGGTATCTTCACCACGTCGAACTCGATGGCCGGCAGGTAGGCGACATCGGCGAAGCCGTACTTGGCCGGCTCCTTGGCGATGATGGCGGCAGCCAGGAGCTTGGGGACGTAGTCCTTGGTCTCCCGCTTGAGGTAGCCACCCTTGCTGAGCTCCCAGAAGTCACGGCTGTTGTACATGTTGATGGCGCGCAGGATCTTGTTCTCGCCAGCGTTGTAGCCCGCCGCGGCCAGGTACCAGTCCTTGTTGAACATGCCGTACAGTTCTTTGAGGTAGAGGGCGGCCGCCACCGTCGACTTCAGGGGGTCGCGCCGCTCGTCGATCCATGGATCGATGCGCAGCGAGTAGGCCTTGCCGGTAGCCGACATGAACTGCCAGGGTCCCACCGCGCTCGCCACCGACAAGGCGCGCGGCGAGAAGCCGCTTTCGATCATGGCCAGGTAGACCAGGTCCTCGGGGAGCCCCTCCTTCTGCAGCACCGACCTCATCATCGGGATGTAGCGCTCGCTCCTGGACAGCCACTTGGCAAAGGCGTTGTGGCCGGAGTCCTGGAAGTAGCGGATGAAGTAGGAGACCTTGCTGTTGAAAGTGAGGGGGATGTCGGAGTCGGGGAGTTCCTCTTCGGGGAGCTTCAGGTCGAAAGAGTCGTTCGCCGCCTCGGCCTGGCTATCGTCCGCTTCGGCGAACTCGCTGGCGGGGATGTCGAGCGCCTTGGAGAGCCCCGCTTCCGGGGTGCTGGCAGCCAGCATGACGCGGTCGCCGGCCTCCTGGCGGGTCTCGGCGGCATACTGGTGGTCGGCGCCAGAGCCGCCCGGCAGCTTGAACCCGAAGGCGGTGCAAGGGGCAAGCAGCGCGGCTATCAGGATGATGGCTTTCGTCATTAATTCCCTTAACGGCAGTTCTCTGCACAGGGGGGGCGTGCAGGGACGTGCATCATAGCGGAATTTGGCGCAATTGTCAATTACAGGGGTTTTTCGAGAGACGAGACAGGAAAAGGCCCCCGGCTCTGGTGAACCGGGAGCCTTTTGGATCGTTGGCGAGAGCCCCCTTTAGTTACCTGGCTGGGGGCCTCTGGGGCACGCCCGCCGACTTTCACCGGCGGGCTAACTAGGGCAACCCTCTTTGCAGTGGCTTACGGGACGGATCATAAAGAAGTTAGTCCAGCACATGTGGCGATCTCCTTTTCCCTGTTAGATTTGCATCCCTCTCTGTGTGCTTCCCGGAGGATGGCTCTAATATAATACCCGCCCTGTCCAATGTCAACCTGAGCCCGCTCAAGTTTCTGATGACATTTAGCTTTTTTTGATCAGCTTCAAAAGCCAGCCGTCCTTGAGCTTAAGGGCGGCGTGCGGGCAGAGTTCCCTGCAGCAGAAGCAGCGTATGCAGCGTTGGTAGTCAAAGCGCAGACGGCCGCCGTGAATGCGGATCGCCTTGGGGGGACAGGCACCCACACAGATGCCGCACAGCTGACAACTCCCCTCTATCATCTCCGGGCGCGAGGTGAGCTGGTTTTTCAGGCGGGTCTTCAAAAAACGCGGCAGGCCGAACTGGACGTCGGACAGGTGGGGCAAGCGAAGCTCGGGGCAACCGGCTGCGCGGGGCTGCACGCCCAGGCATTCGATCTCCTCCCTGCGGCAGCCGGGAAGCTCCAGGGTGCGCGCTGCCGTCTCGACGTAGAGGAGCTTGCCGGGGATGGCCGCCAGTTCCGCCGCGATGATGTCGACCGCCACCGCATTGTCGCCGGCCAACAGCACGCCAAAGGGGACGGGATCGCCGCTCCCCGGACCGTTTCCCTCCATGGCCACCACGGCATCCACCATGTTGAGATCAGGCTCGCGCAGCCGGTAGACCTCCAGGAGCATCCTGGCGAAAAAATCCTTGTCTGCCCCGGCCTTCAGGTGCCAGGCGGCCTTCTGGGTACCGACTACCGCGCCGAACAGGTTCTTCACGCAGCAGGTCATGGTCATCATCTCGTGCGTTTTGAGCTTGGCCAGGTTGATCAGGCGGTCCGCCTCCAGGTAAGGGCGGGCCAGCTCGAACTGTCGGAAGGTGCCGGTGCCGGCCACCGCCTTCGACTCGCTGAAGGGGGCGAACTCCGCGCCGGTCTCCTCGATGACCCGCAGGAGCCCCGAGCGCTCGGCCACCCGGCGAGGGCTGCCGATGCCCGGCGAGTCACCGACCAGCGCAGTGCCGCCGGCCTCTTTGACGAGCTCGATCACGGCACGCAAGACTTCAGGATGGGTGGTTACCGCCGCCTCCGCCGGCTTGGCTGCCAGCATATTGGGCTTGATCAGCACCCGCTCACCAGGCTTTACGAAACGCTGCATCCCGCCAAGCGGCTCCAGGAGCCGGACCACCGCCGCCTTCACCAGCGCCCGGTCGTACTGTGCGACCTTTTCAATACTGACCTGATACATGGATCCTCCGCTTTAACCCCATCCTCACCCCTGCCCTCCCCTTGAAGGGGAGGGGGCACCGCCGCAGAACTCCCTTGGACATCGCGTCCCGGGACAGTTTCGACATCTCCGAACCGAAAGCTAAGATGGCGCATGACGTCCCCTCCCCTTCAAGGGGAGGAACAGGGTGAGGATGGGGTTGTAAACCATCCCCCACTTGGGCTATAGAGGAAATACCATGAATCGTGCCATCGAGCAATTCTGCCATTACCTGGAGACCGAGCGGAACGTCTCCATCCATACCGTCGCCGCCTACCGCAGCGATCTCAGCCAGTTCTCCGCCTTCCTGGCCGGGGCCAAGGAGGGGATCGCCGTCGAGGAGATCGACCACCTGCTGATCAGGCGTTACCTCGCGCAACTGCACAAGGGACACACCAAGAGTTCCATCGGCCGCAAGCTATCCGCCATCCGGGCTTTGTTCCGATTCCTGCTCAGGGAGGGGAGACTGGAGAAGAACCCGGCGGAGGTGGTCGCGACGCCCAAGAAAGAGAAGAGGCTCCCCTTCCACCTGAACATCGACCAGGTGACCGCCTTGATGGAGGCGCCGGCTCGCACCGGGGGGCTGCCGCTACGTGACCGGGCCGTACTGGAAACCCTCTACTCCTGCGGCATCAGGGTCAGCGAGCTGACCGCCATGAACGTGGGGAGCCTGGACCTGGAAGGGGGACTGGCCAGGGTGCTCGGCAAGGGAGGCAAGGAGCGCATCGTTCCGGTGGGACACCTGGCGAGCGAAGTGCTGACCGAGTACCTCGACGAGCGCGGCAACCCCGGGCCCGGCGACCCCCTGATCCTCAACGCCCGCGGCGGCAGGCTGACCCGGCGCAGCGTAGCGCGGATCGTCGACCGCCACATACTGCTGATCGCCACCATGCGCAAGGTTTCCCCGCACACCCTGCGCCACACCTTCGCCACGCACCTTCTCGAGGGGGGCGCCGATCTGCGTGCCATCCAGGAACTTCTCGGCCACGCCTCCCTCTCCACCACCCAGAAGTACACCCACGTCAGCATCGACCGGCTGATGGAGGTGTACGACAAGGCCCACCCCAAGGCGCACAAGTAGCCCCTCCTATCTCCCGCCGTTCCCCCTCGCCCTCCGGGAGAGGGGCAGGGGTGAGGGAAGCTTGCACCACTAACCACTCCTCCATGGGCAGAGGCCCCTCAACCGCGCCTTCGGCCACCCGGAGCGAGCCCCCTGTCTTAAAATGAGACTCCTCCCAATCGGTTTGAGCTGCCTTTTTTCATTTCCTCGCCGCCAGAAAAGTAGATGATATAAACCGTAAATCATGATACTTTCCCAACGAAGCAAGTCCTATTGCGCGATGAACCGCAGTTGAGAGAGCGCTCCGGGTCACGCCGGCCTTGGCCGAAGTCAAAAGCATTTAACAACAGAGACGCTGTGGTCGAATATCCTCACCAATGATGACGTGGGAGACAATAACGGGCAAGAGCGGAGGCGACACGTGGAAAGCAATTCCAGCGATTATGCAGTCATCGATGCCGGAAGATGGACCGCCGTTCGCAGGCGACGATGGTTCTTCTGGGCGCTGGTCGTAGTCTATCTGCCGGCTATCGCCACAGTCCTGCATTTCACCGACTCTATTAACGTGGCAGTCATCCTGTTCCTGATCTGGGCGATCCTGCTCATCATCGCGGTGTCCTTGGTCGCTACCGCGAAATGCCCCGCCTGCGGCAACAACTTCAACATGCGAAATGGTTCCCTCTCCTTCTCCACGCGTTGCCGGCACTGCGGCCTCCTTGTCCGAGGTGAACCGGCCAGCGAGACCAGAGCAGGGTGAGGTGAATTTACATGGTCGCCTTGCAACGCAGCTGACACCCAGTAAGCTTGGGCTTTATGTGCTCGCGCTAATACTCGCATCAAACCAAGTCCCCATCTGCTGTCGATGAGGCGAAGTGAGGAGGTGCAAGGTGCCCAAGTCCGCTCCCAGCAGAATCTTACGAAACTACCGCAACATGTCCCCGAGCAGATTCCACGCCTACAACCAGAAGACCAGGAATGGCCTGGCCGGCAGCTCAAAGCTTAAGGAGTCTAACCCCGCGCTGATGTCGTCATACGAGGCGACCTCGGACAAGCACGACTCCATGTACCACCAAGCCAGCTACGGCAGCAAACTCGACATCGCTGAGCGCGACAGGCTCCAGTCCGAGTTAGTCGACCTGCTGGACGAGATCGCCTCCCTTCTGGAATCGCTAGCAGTCCGCAGTCCTGACGTGCTGCTCACCTCGGGCTTCGATCTTGCGAAAGAACGCAGGAACCGCACCAGGTCCAAAGCAGCTCTGGCTGTTACTGAAGAGTTCAATCCGTCCAACGCCGAACAGCCTTCTACCTAGAAGGCCGTGCGGTCCCGACGACACCCATCGCGAGCATCGGGGGGTTACCGTCCAGGTACCCCCTTCTTTTTCTCCCCCTATTCAGCTCCATCCCACCGAAGACTCTAGTGTCTTTCAGGAACTTGTTGCCATCCCGTTAGCACCTGCGAGTGACGACTCGTCACCCGCGACCGATAACTCGTCACCCGCGACCGATGACTCGTCACCCGCGACCGATGACTCGTCACCCGCGACCGATGACTCGTCTCCCGCGACCGATGACTCGTCACCCGCGACTGATGACTCGTTGCCCGCGACCGATGACTCGTTACCCGCGACCGATGACTCGTTACCTGCGACCGATGACTCGATGCCTGCGACCGATGACTCGTTGCCCGCGACCGATGACTCGTTGCCCGCGGTCGACAAAAAATAACGCACCGGTCACGACTCATCGTCTGATTTTTATAGCCTTTTGGTCCGTGGTGGTGTGGGGCCACATCCTTCGACAGGCTCAGGATGAACGGCTAGGGGAAACCAAGGGCAAGGGAGTCTCAACCGGAGGGTGGCAAGTTTAAAGGCAGGAAAAAGAAAGGCCCCGCCGTTGCCGGCGGGGCCTTCTTTTTTGCTACACTTGAAACCTGCTGCTATTCGCAGAGGTCGATCTTCACATCCCAGTTCTTGAGCTTCATGGTGCCGTTCTTCTCAAGGTTGAGGTGCATCTTGAAGGCGCGGTCCCACAGCTGCGGCTCGTGGCCGACCTTCCTGGCGAGGCAGTCTTTGGATGCGATTTCCAGGTACTCGGTGAGCTGAGCTTTGTAGTCCGGGTGTGCGCACTTCTCGATGATGCGCTTGGCGCGATCCTTCGGCGCCAGGCCGCGCAGGTCGGCCAGACCCTGCTCGGTAACCACGCAGTCGAGGTCGTGCTCGGTGTGGTCGATGTGCGAGCAGTGCGGCACGACGCAGGAGATACCGGTCGGGTCGGTCTTGCTCGGACGGGAAGACGGGGTGTGCATGATCTTCAGGAAGCCGTTCCTGAGGAAGTCGCCGGAGCCGCCCAGACCGTTGATCATGCGGGTACCGCCGACCAGGGTGGAGTTGGCGTGCGCGTAGATGTCGATCTCGACCGGGGTGTTCATCGCGATGCAACCCAGACGACGGATCGGCTCGGGAGCGTTCGAGATGGAGAGCGGACGCAGCGTGATCTTGTCGAAGTACTTCTCCATGTTGGCGAAGAAGCGCGGGAAGCCCTCGTTCTCGGAAAGCGACAGCGAGCAGGAGGAAGCAGCATCCAGCTTGCCGGAGTCGAACAGGTCAAGCATGGTGTCCTGCAGAACCTCGGTGTAGACGGTGAGGTTGGAGAAGGGGCCCTTTGCCAGGCCGCCGATGACGGCGTTGGCGATGGAACCGACGCCCGACTGCAGCGGCAGCAGGTTCTTCGGCAGACGGCCGGCTTTCACCTCGGTCGAGAAGAAGTCGATGATGTTGTTGGCGATCGCTTCGGAGGTGTCGTCCTGCTCGGCGAAGGCGCGGCCCTTGTCACGCAGCTTGGACTCGACCACGGCGATGATCTTGCTCGGATCGCACGGGATGTAGGTGGTGCCGATCCTGGAGTCAGCGCGGGTGATGTTGAACACCTGGCGGTTCGGCGGATGGTTGCAGGAGATGTTGTCGTGGATCCCTTCGAAGGAGGGCTGGCCGGTGTTCACCTCGACGATCACCTTGTCGCAGATCATCAGGATCTCGGGGATAACGCCGCAGGAAGAGGTCGGCACCAGGCCGCCGTCTTCGGTGATGGCGGAGACTTCGATGATGGCGAGGTCAAGCTTGCCGGTCTCGGTGTCCTTGGTGTAGAAGCCGTAGCCCAGGTCCTGGGCAAACAGGGAGAGGTGCTTGTCGCCCATCCGGATGCGGCCTGCGTTGATGCCGGCGGCGATGTCCTTGCCGGTCTGGTACGGCCAGCGACGGTCGATCATGTCGAGGGAAGCCCAGCGGTTTTCGGTCTCGGCACCGACGGAAGCCCCGATGAACAGGTTGAATTTCCACTTGCCCTGCAGGTTGTTCTTCTCGACGTGGTCAGCCACTGCGATGGGCACCACTTTCGGGTAACCGGCGGGGGTGAACCCGGACCAGCCGAGGTTCATACCGGGCTTGAAGAACTGGATAGTCTGTTCCGGCGTCATCACCTTGTTGAGAAGGGACTTGCAACGTACGCGGTCTTGGAGTGTACCGTATTCCGACATCTTCTTCCTCCTGTTTGGTTTTGGTGTCTACAGTCGAAGCCACCTAAGGTGTCATCACTACTGCAATTTTTCTCTTTGCACCAGCTGCCGGCCCCGCACCTTCACAACGATGACGGCAGGGTTACGAAAAATTAGAACCGGATTCTACTGAACGGAATCCCGGTAGTCAAGGCAAAAGCAGCGCATCTTTGAGGAGATGCGGCGGGCGGCGTGGTCCGGCAGCAGCCGTTGGCGAGGAGCCTGACAGAAATCTCACCGGCAGACCCCTAGCGGGCGGGTCTTGTATACAGTATGCAATCTAATCTGATCGGCCGTATACGTCAAGTTAAAAAACGCCATTTGAAGAAAGTTTCCTCGGCAGCGTACCGGGACTCTACCCAACTCCCCCGCCAATGGCGGCATCTGCTCTGGTCCGGCAAATTTTCGTTTGCGAACACAGACATTACCAACTTGACACCGTCAATTCAAGCTGCTCGTCCCGCACATCCGGAACGGGGTTTTCTTTTCCGGTCTTTTTCCGCCAGCGGGTCGGCCCTCTGCGGCCGGCAGCAGGGAGCCCGGGTCGGCGGCGTAGGGACCTGTTTTAATCTTTACCGCAGGCGCCGCCGCTCGCCTGGTAGCCGATGCGCACCGCGCCCCAGTGCCGGTTGCCGATGAAGACCGGGGTGGACAGGTCGTTCATGATCTCCCCGGTGTCTCTCATGTAGGTCTGCAGCAGGAAGGGCTCCCGGTTCTGCGCCGCCTTCAGTCCGGTCCGGTCGTTGAAAATCCGCTTGGTCCGGTTGTTGTTCCTGTCGAACTCCGCATCGCCGGTCAGCTGCTTGCTGTAGCGCAGATTGTGGCTCGCCACGTAACCGTTGTCATCCACGCAGATCACGAAGAAAAGCGAACTCTGCCGGGCAAGGATCTCCTCCTGCACGGGCGAGACGTACTGGTCGAAGAACCTGTCGTAGGCGGTGGTGTACTTCTGCGGCGAGCTGCCGGGAAGCGGCTGGTAGTTGCGGTTGAAGAGATCGGCGAGAGCGATCCTGTGCTCGGCGATGCCGCGCTCGATGACCGCCACCAGCCGGGCCCTCATCTCGCTGGCCAGCCCTTTTATGACGTCGTGGCGGTTGCCGACGCTGAATTTGCCGACCGTAGAGAAGATCTTCTCCGCCACTCCGGTCAGCATTGTGAAAGCCTGGTCGCTTTCCACCATGTCGCTATGCACCGCGGTGGCCGTCTCCGAAACCCCATGGATCTTCTCGGAGATCTCGCAGGTGGTTGCGCTCTGCTCCTCGGTGGCCGAAGCGATGTGGCCGATCAGTTGCGCCGTCTCTCCCGCCAGCCCCAGGATCCTCTCCAGGCACTGTTTGGCGGCGGCCGACTTTCTCACCCCCTCCTCGACACGCTCCTGCTCCTCACTGATCAGATCTACCGTTTCCCGGCTCTCGCGCTGGATGTTCACGATGATGCCGGCTATTTCCTTGGTCGAGGTTGCCGTCTTCTCGGAGAGCATCTTCACCTCGTCGGCCACCACTGCGAACCCCCGTCCGTGCTCGCCGGCGCGGGCGGCTTCGATGGCCGCGTTCAGCGCCAGCAGCTTGGTCTGGTCCGCGATATCCTCGATGAGGCAGATGATGTTGCCGATCTGGGCGGAGGAGCTCTCCAGCTTGCCCACCGTCTTCAAGGTGTTTGCCACGTTTTCCCGGACCGTCACGATACTGGCGCAGACCCCGTCCACGACTCCCATCCCCTCGCTGGCTGCCTGGTCTACCTGCGCCGAAAATTCTGCCGCCTGCACGGTATTGCCTGCCACGAGGTTGAGAGTGGAGGCCATCTCCTCGGATGCCACCGCCACCGTTTGCGAGCGTTCCTTCTGGTCGGTCGCCGAGGCCACCGTCCTGCGCGTCAGGTCGGAAACCTGGCACAGGGAGATCGAGATGTTTTCGGCCAACTGGTAGAGAACCGTTACGGTTTCTCTCAGTTTCCCGATCAGCTGGTTGATATGGCTGGCCAGCTGTCCCAGTTCGTCCCCGGAGCGCACCGGGATCTCCTTGGTGAGATCCCCCTCCCCCTCCGCGATATCCTGCAGTTTTTGGGAAAAATCCTTGATGTCCCTGACCAGGGTTCTTTTGAAGAACACGTACATGCAGACCAGCATTACGGCAAAGAAGCAGAACCCGGCGAGCAGCAACAGGGAGATCATCCGCATCGCGCTCCGGTACCCTTCCTCCATGGACGAGGTGAGCAGCAAGGCACCGCGGTACTTGTCCCCGGCATCGTGGCACTGCTTGCAGCGTTCCTCGTTCACCAGCGGAACCACCGCCCGCAGGACATGGACACCGTTTTCGGTGCGCCTGGTCTCCACCGCCCTGCCGCTGGCGAGCGCCTTGAGCACTTCCGGATTGGCCGCAGAGGAGGAACCGTCCCTGCCGTCGTTGTGGTAGATCTTGACATCGAAGCCGAATTGATCCTTGGCGACCCTGGCGAGGTTCAGCACGGCCTTGGAGTCGTCCTTCACCATGAATTCGCAGATCTCGTTTATGATGACTTTCGACATGATGCGGCTGTTTTTCTGCTGCAAATCCATGCTCGCCTGGTATTGAAGCCAGATGGCCAGCACCCCCACAACGCTGAGACCGAAGAAGAGGGTGACCCCGATGATGGCGAGAATCTTGTGCATCACTTTATTTTTGAACATCCTGCCTCCGAAGTTGCACAAATGCTGCTGATGCGGTGGTTTATCGGCAGGAGGTTGCGGTACTTTAGGGGGCGCCACCAACCAAGGATGCTCGGTTACTGATTTTTGTTTTTGCAGGGTGCTGTTCTTTCAGCTACAAAACAGGCTCGCACCAGGTTTTCCTTAAGGGGCGACTCCACCCGGCCGATGTCGGTGCCGGCAGGCACTCTGCAACGGCAGAAACCCTCAGCAAATCTTTGACTCCGGTCAAGGACCGGCCCTTGAAGTCATGGTACTCTTTAACAAAATTCTCCGGGGAGGTGCAGGATGACCGACGTTTCACAGCAGGAACTTTGCCGACAACTCGTGCAGGAATCGAACGACGCCATTGTTTATTCGGACCGGGAAGGAAAGATCCGGCTCTGGAATTCCGGCGCTGAAGAGATGTTCGGCTTTACCGCCGAAGAGGCGATGGGACAGTCTCTCGATATTTTCATACCGGAAAACCTTCGGCAACGGCACTGGGACGGCTACTTCAAGGTCATGGGAACGGGCACCACCCGCTATGCCACGGAAATGCTGAACGCCCCGGCGCTTCGCAAGGACGGCACCAGGATCTCGACCGAGTTTTCCATGGTGATCATCAGGGACGCGGAGGGGGGGATCGCGGGGACTGCGGCCATCATCAGGGACGTAACGGCGCGCTGGAACAAGGAGAAAGCCTTGCGGGCGCGGCTGGCCGACCTGGAGAGGGAAGGAATTCACGCAGTTGGGAGTAACAGCTAGCAGCTGGGACGGGGATTGAAGCCGGGAGGGGGGGAAGACTCTTCATACCTTTCGGGACAACTGAAGGGGCCAGGCATGAGATGGAAGGGGTACCCCCCTCGCCCCCTCATGCCTGGCCCCTGTTTTATACCTGCTCGGACAGATAGAGCTGCACACCCATCTGCGAAATCTGGTCGAGCTGCGCCTCGATGTCGTCGATATGCTCCTCTTCCTGGACCAAGATCGACTGCAGCAGATCGCGGGTACCGTGGTCACCCGCCTCCATCGCAATGCGGATGCTCTCGTTATAGCCGCGGATGGCAGTCTCTTCGGCGGCGTGGTCGAACTGGTGCATCTTGGGCACCTCTCCGCCGATATGAACAGGGTCGAGCCTGCTGACGATCGGCTTCCCTTCCAGGAAAAGGATCCGCTCTATCAGTTTTTCGGCATGCTTCATCTCAACGATGGCACGGGTCCGGATCAAGGCGTGGAGCTTCTGGTACCCCCAGTTCTCGCACATCTCCGCGTGAACCATATACTGGTTGGTGGCTGTCAGCTCCTCGGCCAGGCGAATGTTGAGTTGTTCGATGACCCGCTCGTTCCCCTTCATGTATGACCTCCTTGCTCGGTAACATCACGTGCCGGCCAAAGCCTGCCGTTAGTACGATTTACCTACCTGAAGACCCAGCCGTTCATCCAGCGCCATGGCCTGCAGGAAGCGGACTCTCATTGCGCAACGAGTACGATTATACCTGCCGGCACTAAGTTGGCAATTCTATCGGCAGCACGGAATAGCAGAAAGGAGAAGGCCTGCAGAAAGAGTGGCCGCGAGGACAGTGTGGGAGGGGATGACATGAAGGCAGGAGGGGAATCAGTCTACACCGGCATGGTCATATTATGCCAAGAGCTGCCAGTCCTGCCGGGACCAGCGCTATCACGGTTGCCGCGAGACAGAGAGCCGCAAAAAAGAGGTGGAGTTTGTTGTCGCGGCTGCGCTCACGGTAGCCAAGCAGCTTGCCCAGCAGCACCCCTCCGACCACCCCGCCGCCATGCCCCCAGTTGTTGATGCCCGGCATGATGAGACCGAACACGGCCAGGCTGATCAGCCATCCGCTCACTTCGCGGGAGACTGCGGTGCCGTATCGACCGCCGCGGCTTTTGCCGAAATAGAAAAGGGCGCCGATCAGACCGCACACCGAGGCCGAGGCGCCGATGGTGAGCGGTACACCGGCAAAGCAGGAAGCGAGGTACCCTATCACTCCGGTCAGGGTGTAGATGATGAACATGCGGCTGGCGCCGAATTCCTCGCAAACCCAGGGACCGATCTGGCGCAGGGCCATCATGTTGAAGAAGATGTGCAGCAGCCCGCCGTGCAGGTAGCTTGCCGCAATCAGGGTCCAGTAGCGGCCCATTTCGAAGACCGGCACGGTTCCGGTGGCCCCCAGCAGCAACAGGCTGCGGTCGTCAGGGGAGAGGAAACGGAGCGGGTTCATCATGAAACCCCGGTGCCGGCTGACAAGCAGCGAGATGATATAAACGGCTACGTTGGCGATGATGATGGCAGGCACCACTTTATCGCCGTTGCGATTGCTGCGGCTCCAGGAAGTCAGCTTGGCAAAGAGGCCTGGGCGCTCGGCTCCGCACCACGGACAGGAAGGGTGTGCATGGTCGAACAGGCGTCCGCAACGGGGACAGGGTAGGTAGCGTCCACTCATCAAATTCTTCCTTTGGGAAATTTGTGAGACTTTATCATCTTACACGGAGAAAACAACAGGAACAGCGATCCGGCCACCCTGCATAGCGTATACAGAACTGTCAGTGAGGGAACTCCCAAATATCGACATTGCCATCCATACCGGCCATGCTAAGCTTATTAGCACGCACACATTCACTGTCGTGCTGTCAAAGAGTCAGCAGACGGTAACGCATTGAGCGACTATGACAGAGATTGCTGCCATCATTGAACAAGGTGCAGCGCCCGACAGGCCTTTTTCCGGATGCTGCCGCAGGGCGGCGCCGCCCACCCAAAATCCTATTGGTGGGAGGTCCCGGCCTGCGGGCCAGCTGTCCATCCCTGGCAAATCCAGCACCCTCGGCTGACACCGCAGCTCTGCCGCCCCCCTCCAGCACTCGCCCCCCACCGTCAGGAACATCGGTTGCCGACCATTGCACGGGCAACGGTGCCTGCTCCCCACACGCAGGTGAAGAAAGACAAACGCAGCCTCCGTCCGCCGGGGTCCCGCTGGCGTCCCATTCCTTCAAGGAGGAGACAGGGTGAGGTGGGCTTTAGGTGACTGCCAGGCAAGACAGGATCCCTTACTGTCCCTCCAGCAAGAGACGTCCCGGATCCTCCAGGTAGTGCAGGACTCTGCCGAGGAAGCGGGCGGCATAGGCGCCGTCGGTGGCACGGTGGTCGAAGGTAAGCGAAAGGGGAAGGATCTTCCTGATGGCGATCTGCCCGCGGTGCACCCACGGGCGCTCCACGATGCGGCCGAAGCCGAGGATGGCCACATCGGGCCAGTTTATGATGGGGGTGGCGAAGGTGCCGCCGAAATGGCCGTAGTTGGTGATGGTGAAGGAGCTTCCCCGCAGGTCATCCAGCGAGATGGTCCTTTCCCGGGCCTTGCGCCCCAGTTCCTGGATGGCTTCTGCCAGCTCGATGATGTTCTTCTTGTCGACGTTGCGGATCACCGGCACCATCAGCCCTTCGGGGGTGTCCACCGCGATGCCGAAGTTGTACTCCTTTTTCAGGACGATTACCTCGGCGGCGTCGTCGATGGCGGCGTTCAGCAGCGGGTGCTCCTTGAGGGCGTGCTGGGCTGCCTTCATGAAAAAGGGGAGGAAGGTCAGGTGGGTGCCGCGGGACTCCACCTCACCCTGCTCGCGCATCCGCATCTCCCAGATCTCCGTGATGTCGACCTCTTCCATGCTGGTCACGAAGGCGGTGGTGCACTGGGAGGCCAGCACGTTGCGGGCGATGGTCCTCCGCAGGCCGCGCAGCGGGATCTTCTCCTCGTCGCCGGTCAGAGCCAGGCGGACCTTGACCTGGGCCTGCACTTCGGAACAGATCCGGGCACGGGCCGGGGCTCCCTGGGTGTCCAGGTCTTCAGGCCTGATGCAGCCACGCGGCCCGCTCCCCTGGATGCCGTTCAGATCGATCCCCCTCTCCCTGGCCAGTTTCCTGACCATGGGGGTGGCGAGCCCCTGGAACGCCTGAGGCGCCGGCTGGAGGCGGACCGGCTCCGGGCGCCCCGTCTCATGGGTCTCTTCGGCCTCGGGAAGCGAGCCTACTATTCCCACCGAAGGCCGCCGCTGCGGGACCTCTGCCGGCTGGGCCTGTCCCGCCGGTTTCTCCTGGATCTCTTGCTCCGCCCAGGTTGGCTCAGCCGCCCTTCCCGCCGGCGGGACCTCCGCGCCGGCCTGCGCGCCCTCCTCAATGGTCAGCAGGGTCTCGCCTACCTGGACGGTCTCCCCTTCCTGCCGGTGGATGCGCCCCACCACGCCGGCACGGGGAGAAGGCACCTCGACCACCGCTTTGTCCGTCTCCACCTCCAGGATTCCCTGGTGCTGGGAAACGCGGTCCCCCTCCTTGACCAGCCACTTGCGCAGCTCTACCTCGGCGATCCCCTCGCCGAGGTCCGGGAGTTTGAAATCAAATGACATGGCATGCCCCTGACCTGATGTAGTAACTATTCGGCGACGTCGGCGCGAAAGACTTCAATATTTCAGCACCTCTTCCAGCGCGGCCTGGATCTGCCGGGAGGACGGAAGGTACTGGTCCATAAGCTTCGCCAGCGGGACCGGCACGTCGGGCGCCGTCACCCTCAGGATCGGCCCGCGCAGGTGGAGGATGCCCTCTTCGGCGATGGTAGCCGCGATCTCGGCGCCGAGCCCGCAGGTCTTCACCGCCTCGTGGACCACCACTACCCGTCCGGTCTTCTTCACCGAGTTCAGCACGGTCTCGAAATCGATCGGGTTGACCGTCAGCAGGTCGATCACCTCGGCGTCGAAGCCCTCCACCGACTTCAGCACCCGCTCCAGCATGCTCCCCCAGGCGATCACGGTGACCGCGCCGCCCGGCCGCGCCACCCGCGCCCGCCCCAGTTCCACCAGGTAGTCCCCTTCCGGCACCTCCTCCTTTACCATCCGGTACAGCCGGGTCGGCTCCAGGAAGAGGACCGGGTCCGGGTCGCGCAGGGAGGCGAGCAGGAGCCCCTTGGCGTGGTAGGGGCCGGACGGAATCACCACCTTGAGTCCGGGCGCCTGGCAGAAGAGGGCTTCCGTCGATTCCTCGTGCAGCTCCGGCGCCTTGATGCCGCCGCCGTACGGGGTGCGGACCACCAACGGGCAGCTGAAGCGCCCGCGGGAACGGGAGCGAAGCCGCGCCGCGTGGGCGAAGAGCTGCTCGAAGGCGGAGTAGGCGAAGCCCATGAACTGTATTTCCGGCACCGGGCGCAGCCCGTAGGCGGCCATCCCCACCGCGCACCCCATGATGGCCGACTCGGAAAGTGGCGTGTCTATCACCCGCTCCGGGCCGAACCGCTCCTGGAGCCCTTCTGTGACCCGGAACACGCCGCCGTCCCGCCCGACGTCCTCGCCCAGCAGCACGACCCGGTCATCGCGCGCCATCTCCTGGGCCAGAGCCTGGTTGATCGCCTGCACCATGTTCAGTTGTGCCATGTCAGCGTCCCTTCCTTTCTGATTCCTGCCGCACAGTCAGGGTGTCCAGCGTCCCGTCGAACAGCTCGGCCGCGCCGGGCGGCGGAATGGCTTCCATCTGCTGGACCGCCTCGTCGATCATGCCGGTCGCCCAGGTCTTGACCTCGCTCCCCTTCCCGGCCGTCCAGCGGCCACGCGACTCGAGAAACCGCTCCAGCCTCAGGACCGGGTCTTTCGCCCGCCAGCTGGCCACATCCTCCGGCGACCGGTAGCGCCCCGCGTCGTCCGCCGTGGTGTGATCCGCCATCCGGTAGGTCAGGCATTCGATGAAGGTGGGACCGCCGCCGCTGCGGGCTTTTTCCAGCGCCTCGCTGGCCGCGCTGTAGACCGCGAAGACATCGTTGCCGTCGACCTGCACGCCATCGAATCCGTAGGCGACGGCCTTTTGGGCGAGGGAGGCTGAGGCGGTCTGGCCCTTCAAGGGGACCGAGATGGCCCACTGGTTGTTCTGGCAGATAAAAACGATGGGGAGCCGGAAAACGCCGGCCATGTTCATGGCTTCGTGGAAATCGCCTTTGGAAGTGGCGCCATCCCCGAAGAAGGTAAGGACGGCGACCGGATCTTTGCGGTAGCGGACGGCCATGGCGGCCCCCACGGCCTGGGGAATCTGGCTGCTGACCGCGACGCAAAAGGGAAAGAAGTTGAATCCCGGCGGCACCTTCTGTGCGCGTTCGTCGCCGGTCCAATACTGCAGAAGCTGGTGTATCGGGTAGCCGAGGGTCAAGTGGACCCCCATCTCGCGGAAGGAGGGAAACAGCCAGTCGGAGGGGGACATGGCGAGGGCGGTGCCGACCTGGGCCGCCTCCTGCCCCATCACCGGCGGATAGGTGCCGATGCGCCCTTCTCTTTGCAGGGCAACCGCCCGTTCATCGTAGGTGCGGGTCAGCACCATCGCCTGGTACATCCGCCAGATCTCGTCGTCGGACAGCGGCGGCATCAGCGACTCGTCTGCCTTTCCCTCCTCATTGAGCACGCTTAGCCGGCGGATCTCGAAGGTGGCAATTGTCTCTCGGGGCATGGTGAACGCTCGGTTTTAATGTGATAGCATCCAATGAGAAAAGTGTAGACGACACTCTCACTATGTCAAAGGCCCCGCTGCATTCGGCTTCGCGCCTGCGCATTTCCAATGAGAGGGGATCCTGCCCCCCTTGTCGGCTAACGCCGGCACCTCCCCCGACCGTGTCTCTTAGGATGTTGTGGATCTGCTCATCTTTTATGGGGTGGACAGTGCTCACCGAACCGGAGATGGGGACACGATACCGGCAGGCGTCGGCCTCAGGGCCCCTCCCCTTCAAGGTGAGGGACAGGGTGAGGATGGGGTTCAGGTGGGCTCCACTTTATCTTTTCTTTATTTTCCCGTAGATGACCGGCACCAGCGCGAACAGCCCCAGGAGGGCGAAGGAACCGAGCACCCGTGCCGACGCGACGTCTCTCAGCGAGTTGATGGAAGCGAGGCTCGCCCCGGCGTTCACGAAGACGAAGCCGCCGGGAATGATGCCGGTCAGGGTGCCGAGCACGAACGTGCGAAGCGGCAGCCGGGTAAGGCCGGCCGCCAGGTTGATCAGGAAAAAGGGGAAAAGCGGGACCAGGCGAAGAAAGAGGAGGTAGTTGAAGCCGCGCGCCTCCAGCTCGCGGTTGAGCCCCTCCAGCTTGGAGCCGAAGCGGTTGATGACGAAGTCGCGCAGGAGATAGCGGGCGACCAGGAAGGCCAGGGTGGCGCCGATGGTGGCGGCGATGACGGCGTAGAGGGTACCCAGGATGGAACCGAAAATGGCGCCGGCAGCGAGCGAGAGGATGGCCGCACCGGGAAGCGAAAGCGCGGTCTGGGCGATATAGATGGCGATGAAGACAGCCACCGTAAAGCCGGGGTGGCCCGCGTAGTAAGCGGCGAGAGCAGCGCGGTTCGCCTTGAGCGAGTCAAGCGTGAGGTAGCGGCCGAGATCGAAGTAGAAGAAGAGCCCCACCCCCAGTGCAGCAAGGAGGAGCAACAGCAATTTTTTCAGGTTCATCAATAGCTCTCTTTTCTCGCTCACCAGTCCCGGCTTAAAGCAGAGAAAGCAGCCAACGCTCCCCTTAAGCAGTTGCCCGGCCAAGCTTCCGCGCTAACAAAAGTAGCATTCCAAAAGACGGTACGAAATCGGGAAGAAACGATCCTCACCCCCGCCGCCACCTCAACCACCCCTCCAGGATCCGCTTGACCCGCGGGGTCAGCCGTGTCCGGTTGTAGGCGTCGGCCAGCTTCCTGACCGCCTCCCCTTGGGTCGGATAGGGGTGGATGGTCCTGCCGATGGCGGAGAGGCCGAGCCCGGAGGAAATGGCCAGCGACAGCTCGTTGATCATCTCCCCGGCGTGACGGGCCACGATGGTTGCGCCCAGTATGCGGTCGCTACCCTTTTTGAGATGAACCCGCGCGAACCCCTCGGCTTCACCGTCGAGGAGGGCGCGATCCACTTCGGAAAAGGGTACCGTGAAGGTGACGCTCCCGATCCCCTGCGCTGCCGCATCCGCCTCGTACATGCCCACGTGCGCTATCTCCGGGTCGGTATAGGTACACCAGGGGACGGTCAGTGCGCTGTTCTTCTGGCGCCCCAGGAAGAGTGCGTTGGCGATCAGGATGCGCGCCTGGGCGTCGGCCATGTGGGTGAACTTGTAGCGGGAACAGATGTCGCCGGCCGCATAGACCCGCGGGTTCGAGGTCTGCAGGGTATCGCTGACCTTGACGCCTCCCTGGTCGTAGCCGATCCCCGCCGCCTCCAGGCCCAGCCCTTCCACATTGGGAGCCCGGCCGATGCCGACCAGGATGGCGTCGACGGCAAGCTCGAACCGGTGGCCGTCACGTTCCAGCTGCAGCACTTTCCCGGTGCCGCGCGTCTCAACCCGCTCGATGTTCACCCCGAATTCCAGGCCGATGCCATCCCTGATGAACGTGGCCTGCAGGATCGCCGCCGCGTCCCGGTCCTCCCGGTCCAGAAGCTGGTTCCCACGCGCGATCACGGTCACCCGGCTGCCGAAGCGGGCAAAGGCCTGGGCAAGCTCGCAGCCGATGGGGCCCGCGCCGATCACCGCCAGGCGCGGTGGCAATTCAGTCAGGGAGAAAACGGTCTCGTTGGTGAGATAGCCGGCCTCGGCAAGTCCCGGCATGGGCGGCTCGGCTGCCCGCGCCCCCGTGCAGAGTGCGGCTTTCGCGAAGCTGAGCTGCCGCCCTTCGACCTCGATGCTGTCCGGCCCGGTGAACCGCGCGGCCCCGAGATAGACGTCGACACCGAGGTCACGGAAGCGGCTGGCGGAATCGTGGGGACTGATGCCTGCCCGCAACCGTCGCATCCGCTCCATCGCCACGCCGAAGTCGGCCTTCAGCTCCCCGGCCCCCCGTACGCCGAACTCTTCGCTCGACCTGGCGTCGAAAACCGCGCGCGAGGCACGCAAAAGCCCCTTGGACGGAACGCATCCCACGTTCAGGCAGTCGCCTCCCAGAAGATGCTTCTCGATCAGGGCTACCTTGGCGCCCAGCCCGGCCGCTCCCGCGGCGCACACCAGGCCGGCGGTCCCCCCTCCCACCACTACCAGGTTGTAGCGGCCGGCCGGCGCAGGGTTGGTCCAGCCTGGAGGATGGACCTGCCCGATGAGGATCCTGTTTTCTTCGGTATCAGGTTGCACCAGCATAGGCTCCGCCTTCTAAAGGGACTGTCACTCGCCGGCTCCTTCGGAGTCGTTAAATCTTGACGGTTTTGTACAGGAAGTTCTTGAACCTGAAGAACCTCTTCCGTTCCTCCTCGTCGTCCTGCACGACGCCTTTCACGGCTTTCAGGAAGCGCGCTATCTCAGGCATGCTCTTGCCGGCGGCGGCGCGGCTCTTCTCGACCACCAGGCAGACCACATCCCTGGAAATCCGGCTCTGCGAGTAGGGCTCGTAGACCGCCTCCCAGAAGTCCTTTCCGGCCGCGATGTCGCGCATGATGCCGCCGGCCACCTCTTCGGAGAGCCTCTCGGAGGCGGGCGCCGGCTGGCCCCGCATACCGTCCCTGATGGCGCGCCGGATGTCGTCGCCGGTGATCATCTTGCCGCTTCTGAAGAAGAGCGCCCGCAGCAGGATGCTGCGCAGCTCGCGGATGTTCCCCTTGTAGTTGTGGCTGACCAGCGCCTCCTTGGCGTCCTTGGAGAGGCTCGGGGAGTCGTCGCGCTCCTCCTCCCGGCTCCGGTAGGTGCGGTGCAGCTTGCCGAGAAAGTGGGTGGCGAGGTCGGGGATGTCCTCGCGCCGCTCGTTTAAAGAGGGCACGACCACGGAGAGCTCGGTCAGCCGGTGGAAGAGGTCCTCGCGGAAGTTCCCCAGCGCGATCTCTTTTTGCAGGTCCTTGTTGGTGGCGGCCACCAGCAGGACGCGGCTGATCCGCTCGCGGTTCTCGCCCAGGCGCACGAAGCCGCCGTTGTCGAGAAAGCGCAGCAGCTGGACCTGGGTCTTGGGGTCTGCGTCGCCGATCTCGTCCAAAAAGACGATGCCGCCGCCCGCCTCTTCCAGAATCCCCTTGCGGTCGCTGTAGGCGCCGGTAAAGGCACCCTTGATGTGTCCGAACAGCTCGGAATAGGTCAGTTCGCCGCTGTAGGCCGCGATGTTGGTCTTTTTCACCGGCAGCTCGCCGTCGGGGTTGATCTGCTGCCGGTACAGCTCGTTCAGCTTGTTGTAGAGGTTGTTGAAGAAGAACTCCTTGCCGGCACCGGTGGGGCCCTGCACGAGGATGGAGGGAAGGCCGATGGTCGCCTCCTGCAGGACGTTCTTGCTCCAGAGGGCGATCCGGTTGGAGAGCGGCTGGGCGACGGTGTTGATGAAGGCGACTATCTCCTGCGCCTTGCGGCTGTTGCCGATGATGTTGCCGAGCCGGTAGGAGGAGACTTTGGGGTCCTTGTAGGCGATGTCGCTCTGCAGCTTGGCCACCTCGTGCTGCAGCCTTTCTATGCGCTGGATGTCCGAAATGTGGCGGGAGGTCAGCCGGTCGATGATCTGCAGGATGCGCTTGTGCTCCTCGGTGAAATACCCTTCCTGCAGGGAGTTGAGGCAGATGACCGCGATCACCACGTCGTCGCTTACTACCGGGACCGCGATCTCGCTCTTGATCAGTTCGCTCATCGGGCGGTGGAAGCCGCTGTGCTGGCTGGTGTCGGCAACGTTGCCGATGATCTTGGGCGTCTTGGCCCAGGCGACGTAGCCGGTGAGGCTTCTCTGCTCGGGCGGCAGCTCCGGCCCGCCCACCTTGAAGGGGGGGATCTTCTTCTTGATCCACTCCTTGTTCTTGGCGCCGATGATGGTCCCTTCCTCGTTCTCCACCACCAGCCACTTCTCGTCTTCGCGCTCCTGCACTATGGCGATGCTCCCGGTGTCGGCGCCGATCAGCTCGGTCGCCTTGGAGAGCACCTTGGTGAGGAACTGCTGCAGTCCCTCGTTTTGTTCCTGCAAAAGGTCGGAGATCTCGGAGAGCACCTTGATCTCCAGGTGCTCGCCCCCCACCTCGTTGATGACCCTCTCCACCATCTCCGCATGGGTCTGCAAAAGCCCCATCTCGAAGTCGGTGAAACGGGTGGCCTGGCGGGTGAAGTAGTTCACCAGGCAGATGATGCGGCGGGACTCCGGCTCGTAGCGGGGCACCATGTAGAGGGTGCGCAGCGCCATCTCCTCGGTGAGCGCGCGCCGCTGGATGCTCTGCTCCGAGAGGTCCTCGATGAAGACCGGCTTCAAGAGCCTCTCGTCGGTGATGATCCCGGCCTCGTTGACGAAGCGGGAAACCAGCGAGATCCCCTGCTTGAGATCGATGCTCCCGACGCTGTCGTAGAGCGCTTTTAGCTCGCGGTCCGCGGCGTGGCTGGCCAGCACCTCCATGGAACCCTGGGCCGGGACCAGCACGGAGGCGAGCGACAGCCCGTCGATCAGCCCCACCGCCGAGCGGACCATGAAGCCTGCGGCCTCGCGTTTCTTGTAGAGCTCGACCCGCCGGGCCAGCAGCAGCTGCTGGTGGTACTTTCGGGCATGGTCGACCCTCTCTCCGGCCCCGGCCAGAAAGGGGGTGAGGCGGCCGATCTGCTGCGCCGACAGGGAAGAGCCGTCCACGCAGACCACGCCGATCGACTTGCCGAGGCTCGTGATAGGAAGCAGGGTGGTGCCGTCGATCTGGAAGCGGCTGGAGAACTCCCGGTCCAGGGGGAGGCCGCTGGCGGCCGGATGCTGCAAGTGAGCCATCTGCTGGGTGACGAAGGCGATGGAAAGGGCGCTTTCCTCGGAGATGATGGGGAAGGTCTGCTGGCGGATCTCGTTGCCGAAGGCGCCGCACGCGTAGGCGCAGGAGAGCGCGCCGCGGGTCAGGTCCTCGAGGTAGATGCGGACCCGGTCGTGGGAGGTGATCATTCGGGTCCCCTCCCCCACCAGGTGCAGCATCTCGTCCAGGTTCTCCTTGCCAAAAGAGGCGATCTTGTCGCCAATCCTTGTCAGTTGCTCTGCTATCGCGGCCATCGGGTCCTCTGAGTACAAAATTTACACAATGTGGGTAGATTAGAGAAAAACCGCGGGGGTGTCAAAGCAAAAAGGAGGGAAAGCCGAGGGGTGCACTCCGGCAGGCCCGGGGCGAGCGGGGGCAGGCGGGATAGGAGGTGAAGAGCGGCAGGAGAGTGCCGGCCCGAATCAGCAGAAATCGACGGAGCGGGAAGCCGAGTTCCCCCTCCCTGGCCCTCCCCCTCCGGGAGAGGGGAGTGACAACTGGTCTCCCTGGTGGTGACGGGTTAGGTGGGCTAGTTGAAGCCTTTGCGGATCTGGTACAGCTCTTCCAGGTTCAGGCCGTTCAACTCGAAGAACTCCCTCTCCAGCTCTTCCACATAGAAGCGGTCGAGTCCCGAGTTCTCCAGGAAGTCTTCGCGCAGCGAGCTGTTCTTCTCGGCGATGATCTGCGGCAGCAGGTTGTGGATGTAGACGGCTTCCATCTTGATGGTGAGGATGACCTCGTGGAAGAGATAGGTCGGGATCTCTCCCTCGATCAGCTTCTTGTGCTGCATCTCTTCGGTCAGCTCCTTCTTGAGAGCTTCCTGGTCGGCCTTGGTGGTGTACTTCGAGTAGAAGTTCCTGATCCGGTCCTTCACATGCTCGAGCAGGGTGAGATACAGCCTTTCGTCGCTGTCGATCTGCTGCAACTGCTCCAAAAGCGCGGTGGTGGTCATGCGGTTCTCTTCGATCAGCTTCAGCCCCTGGGCCAGGTGGGAGACCTTCTTCCTGCCGTAGATCCCCAGGTACTTGTCCTCGAAGATGCCGGACAAGAACAGCTTGGTGAAGAGGTCGGGGGCCAGCATGTCGAAGGCGCTCTTGTTCCCCAAAAGGCTCCTGATCATCTCCTCGGAGACCTTGACGTTCTCCATGAAGGCGAGCCGGTTGATGGCAGAGGAGGTCGCATCGTAGCGGTCGAAGTAGGTGATGATGTAGGAATAGCCCTCCAGGATGGAGATGTCGGCCCCGTCGCGGATCTTCTCGTCGCACTCCTTGCTGGCGTCGAGCAGCATCTCCTCGAAGGCGTGGTCGCGGTTCTCCGCCGCCTGCTTCTTGGCGTAGAGGAGCTTCAGCATGTCCTCGGTGTCGATGGTGCTCTCGATGTGCCGCTCGGAAAGGAACATCCCCTCCAGGATCTGCCTGGTCTCGGAGATGTAATTGCTCTCCTCCAGGTCGACCAGCTTCTTGTCCTTCTTCAGCATCTCGTCCAGCGTGTAGAAGAGGGCGCCGGGGATCTTGTTGCGGACCGAGAGGGTCTTCAGCCTGGTCAGCCGGGCGTTTTCCAGCTTGTTGATCTCGCCCTTCCTGTTGCAGGCGATCAGGATGTTCTTGTACTCGTCGACGATGCGCCGGTTGTCCGGATGCTTGTACATGGCATCGATCCGGATCCGCTCCTGCTGGTAGCGGTCGATCCCGTAGCGCTCGGCCAGGGTGGCCAGCATCTGGAAATCGGCGTCGGTGATCTTCTTGTTGCTGAAATAGAGGTTTCGGAAGGCGTCGCTGTACTCGCGGTGCCGGACGTTGATCAGCTTGAAGAGGAACAGGTGGGCGCTCGGCTCGTCGATGATGTTGAGGATCTCCTCGATGATGAGGTTATCCTTTTCATCGCCCACCGCTTCGGAGCGCTTGAGCGCCTTGCCGAGCACCCGGACGATCCGCTCCTGCTGCTCATGAAGGGGACCGGCGAAGTCGGCCCCGGTCAGCGCGAAGAAGTAGTTGAACACGGCATTGCCGTCGAAGAAGATCTTCTCGTAGCTCAGGTAGCCGTCGGTGCGGTCGCTGAACCGGAGGGAGCCGGCCCGGTTGTCGTAGTGGGTTCCGTACACCACCAGGCGGTTGCAGACCTCCTCCTTGGCCAGGTCGGCAATCGGCTGGTCGACGCCGAACATGTACTCGCAGAAGGAGCCGCCGTTTCCCCGGTGGCTGATGCCGTCGCGGCCGATGATGAACTCGTTGCCCGGCGAGAAGAAGCGGATCTCCTGGGGATCGGCGTGGTCGGTATTGAAGAAGTACCTGTGGTAGGCCTCGCTCCCGGCGGTGATCGCGTAAAACTCGATCTGGTCGTTGGCATAGCCGTGCAGTCGAATGTCTCTGAACATCAGCTCCGTCCTTAAAGGTCAACCACCAGGCCGTCATAGGCGAATTCGACGCCCGCGGGAAGCTTTATCTCGTCCTTGTGGTGCACTTCGTGGGTAAGATGGGTCAAAAGCGTGCGGCGCGGCCCAAGCGTCTGCACCACCTGCAGCGCCCCTTCGATGTTGAAATGATTGGGATGCGGGGAGTAGCGCAGGGCGTCGATGATCAGCAGCTCCAATCCCTGGAGCAGTGCCATGGAGGCGTCCGGTATCCGGCTGCAGTCGGTGAGGTAGGCCGCGTCCCCGAACCGGTACCCCGTTGCTGGAAAGGAACCGTGCATAAGCGGTATGGGGACGACCCGGCAGCCGAAGAGATCGAACTCGTCTTCAACCGGATGCGGCACCATGAGGGGGGAATACCCTTCCGACTGGAGTCCTTCAAAGATGTAGGAGAAGCTGGCAGCGACCTGGCCGATGGTGTCCGGGCTGCCGTAGCAGGGGATGACCTTGCGATGGAGGAAGTAGAAACCGCGCAGGTCGTCGATCCCGTGGAGGTGGTCGGCATGGGTATGGGTCAGCAGCACGGCGTCGATTTGCGGGATCTTTTCACGGAGCGCCTGCACGCGCAGATCAGTCGAGGTGTCGACCAGAATGCGCTGTCCGCTGCACTCAACGAGGATCGAGGCTCGTGTGCGCTTGTCGCGCGGATCGTTGGAGTCGCAGACCTGGCAGTGGCAGCCGACCATCGGGACACCAGTCGAGGTACCAGAGCCGAGGATGGTGATTTTCATGTGTCGCACCTCGGAATGGCGTAAAGTAGCATGATTGCCCTGACCGAGGCAAGGGTTTATCCCTTGTGTAGTCCGGCTTTTATGGCTATTATCCAACCAGGATGCAGGAGATTTTTGTGCCGCTCTTCTCATGAACGTAGCGGCAATTCGCCAGAAATCGCTCCATGTTCTCATATAAAATCACGAATGAGCGGCCCCTCTTCAAGGCATAAAAACCGCTTCAAATTCCAGAGGTCCCATGCGCGTCGGCATCATCGCTCCCAACTACCACCGCGATAAAAGCGGCAACTCCGTGACCGTCAGGCGCATCGCCCGAAACCTCCAGCTTTTGGGGTGCGAAGTGCAGGTCTTTCCCGTGGAGGAACTGGCGGGAGAGGCGCTGCTCAGCAAGGTACAGGCTTTCGCCCCCCGGCTCTTGCATGCCTTTCACGGCTACCTGGGCGGCAGGATGGCCAGGGCGGTCGCTCAAGCGATGTCCATTCCCTACCTCATTACCCTCACCGGCACCGACATCTACCAGACCCTGTGCGACCAGCGAAGACACGACACCCAGCTGGCTCTGAAGGATGCGGTACGCCTGGTAGCCTTTCACACCGCGGTGAAGCGCCGGCTGGCCGATCACTGCCCTTCCCTGGAAGAGCGGACCGTGGTGATCCCGCAGGGGGTGGAACTGCCGGCGGAAGCCGCCACCCGGCAGGAAGCGGACGGCTTCACCTTCCTGCTTCCCGCGGGGCTGCGGCCGGTCAAGAATGTACTGTTCCCCTTGTCCCCCTTGGCCTCTCTCTACCCGCAGTACCCCCGCCTTTGCTACCAGCTGGTCGGACCGGTGCGGGACACCGAGTACGCGGCGAAGGTGCTGGACGCGCTGGAGGAGCAGCGGTTTGCCCGCTATCTTGGCGAAGTCCCTCACGACTCGATGGGGACCATCTACCGGGGCGCCGATGTGGTCTTGAACTGTTCGGACTTCGAGGGGGGCATGGCCAATAGTGTGCTGGAGGGGATGGCCTACGGCAAGCCGGTCCTCGCCTCCGACATCGACGGCAACCGTTCCGTGGTCAAGGAGGGCGTCACCGGCCTTCTGTACCGCAATGACGCCGAGTTCCGGTCGAAAGCCATGCTCCTGCTTGAAGATGCACAGCTGCGCGAAAGGCTCGGCCGCAACGCCAGGGCCATGATGCGCGAGAAACACTCCCCCGAAAAGGAAGCCGAGGCCTACTTCGCCCTCTACCACTCCCTGCTCAGCTGAACTCCGCAGCAACGTTCTTCCGATACAACCCCATCCTCACCCTGTCCCTCCCCTTGAAGGGGAGGGGACCTTTCCGCCCCCCCCTCACCGCCTTGCCATACAGAAAACAGGTCGTAGAATATCCAGGTTATTATTAGCTGGTTTTAATCGTTCAGCTTTCTCACCATTTCGTCCATGCACAGGGAGAGACAACAATGGCAGCCCGGACCATCGACGTGACCGAACTCGCCCTACGCGATGCACACCAGAGCCTGATTGCGACCCGGCTTGGAATCGAGGACATGACCGGCGCCTGCGAGGATCTCGACAACGCAGGCTTCTGGTCGCTCGAATGCTGGGGTGGCGCCACCTACGATGCCTGCATCAGGTTCCTGAACGAGGACCCCTGGACGAGGCTCAGGACCTTCAAGTCGCTCATGCCCAGGACCAGGCTGCAGATGCTGCTGCGTGGCCAGAACCTTCTTGGCTACCGCCACTACCAGGACGAGGTGGTGGACCGCTTTGTCCAGAAGAGCGCCGAAAACGGCATCGAGGTGTTCCGGATCTTCGACGCGCTCAACGACCTGCGCAACATCGAGCGCTCGGTGAAGGCGGTCAGGAAAAGCGGCAAACACGCCCAGGGCGCCATCTCCTACACGGTGAGCCCCATCCACAACACCGCCATGTTCGTGGAGCAGGCCAGGCGGCTGACGGAGATGGGCTGCGACTCCATCTGCATCAAGGACATGGCCGCCCTCATCAAGCCGCAGGCCGCCTACGACCTGGTGAAGGGGATCAAGGAAACCTGCGGGGAGGGGGTGCGGCTCCATCTGCACGTCCACGCCACCACCGGGGTCACCATGGTGAGCCTGATGAAGGCGGTCGAGGCCGGGGTCGATTGCGTGGATACGGCGGTCAGTTCCATGAGCCTGGGGCCGGGGCACAACCCCACCGAGAGCTTTCTGGAGATGCTGGAAGGGACCCCTTACCGGACCGGGGTGGATCTCGCGCGGGTACTGCGCGTGAAAGAGCACTTTTCCAAGGTGCAGCGTCGTTACCGGGAGTTTCTCTCCGCGGTCACCGGGGTGGAAACGGAGATATTCAAGAGCCAGATCCCGGGAGGGATGCTCTCCAACATGGAGAGCCAACTGAAGCAGCAAGGGGCCGGCCACCGGATGGGCGAAGTGCTGGCAGAGATCCCGGTAGTGAGGCAGGACACCGGCTACGTGCCGCTGGTCACCCCGACCAGCCAGATCGTGGGGACCCAGGCGGTCCTCAACATCCTGATGGGGAGCTACAAGGTGCTGACCGGCGAGTTTGCCGACCTGATGCTTGGCTACTACGGCGCAACACCGGGAGAGAGGAACCCGGCGGTGGTCGAGCGGGCGCGGCAGCACGCGAAGAAGGAGGCCATCGAGTGCCGGCCCGCGGACCTGCTGGAGCCGGAATGGTCGAAGCTCCGCATCGACGCGCTGCGGCTCGATGGCTGTAACGGCACCGACGAGGACATTCTCACCTACGCGCTCTTCCCGCAGGTAGCGCCCAAGTTTTTTGCTACCCGCCACGAGGGGCCGTGCAACGTCGGCAAGGATCCCGGCACCGGCGCCTCTGAGACGGAGGTCCCCGAGGGGCATCCCGGTAAAATCAGCGGTCCGGTCACCTACTCCGTCACCGTGGAAGGACAACAGCACAAAGTCACCGTCGCACCGTACGGCCAGGGGTAGCGCCGCCCCATCCTCACCCCGGCCCTCCACTTGAAGGGGAGGGAGTGCTTTGGGGTGACGGTACTGGGTGCCAATCTGGGAAAGATGGCCGATACGATGACCTCCCGCCGATGGTCCCCTCCCTCACGGGGAGGGACAGGGTGAGGATGGGCAGGGAAAGGGGATAACGTCATGTCCATGGAAGAGAGGATCAGGGAACTGAAGGACCGGAAAAACGAGTTGATGCTGGGAGGCGGGCGCGACAAGATCGACCAGCAGCACGCCAACGGCAGCATGACCGCCCGCGAGCGGATCGAGACGCTGCTGGACAGGGACAGCTTCCAGGAACTCGGCATCTTCGCCAGGCACCGCTGCACCAACTTCGGCATGGCGGACAAGGAACTTGCCGCCGAGGGGGTGGTGACCGGGGCAGGGACCGTGGCAGGACGACCGGTGCACGTCGCCAGCCAGGATTTCACGGTGTCCGGAGGGGCAGCGGGCGAGGTGCACAGCGAGAAAATCGTGCAGGCGATGGAGTCCTCGCTGAAGACCGGCACCCCCTTCGTCTTCATGAACGATTCGGGCGGCGCGCGCATCCAGGAAGGGATCGGTTCGCTGGCCGGCTACGGCAGGATCTTTTACCACAACGTCATGCTCTCCGGGGTAGTGCCACAGATCTCCCTGATCTGTGGGCCATGCGCCGGCGGGGCGGCCTACAGCCCCGCCCTCACCGATTTCATCATCCAGACCGCCAACGCCAGGATGTTCATCACCGGCCCCTCGGTGATCAAGGAGGTGACCGGCGAGGAAATCAGCCAGGAAGCGCTGGGGGGACCGCACGCCCAGATGAACAATGCAGGGGTCGCGCATTTCCTGGCCGAAAACGACCTGGTGGCCCTGAAGATCTGCAAGAAGCTGCTCTCCTTCCTGCCGGCCAACAACCTCGAAGACCCGCCGCAGGCAGAATGGAACGAGATGATCGTGCCGGACAAGATGTTGAACGAGCTGGTGCCGGTGGAGCCGAAGAAAGGCTACGACATCAGAAGCGTCATCTTCCGGATCGTGGACGCGGCAGATTTCCTGGAAGTGCAGCCCCTCTTCGCCCAGAACCTGGTGGTCGGCTTCGCGCGCATCCTCGGGCGCAGCGTCGGCATCGTGGCCAACCAGCCGTCGGTGATGGCCGGGGCCCTGGACATCGACGCATCCGACAAGGGTGCCCGCTTCGTCCGTTTCTGCAATGCCTTCAACATCCCGCTGGTCACGCTGGTCGATG
This sequence comes from Geomonas sp., assembly GCA_035255025.1. Lineage (GTDB taxonomy): Bacteria > Desulfobacterota > Desulfuromonadia > Geobacterales > Geobacteraceae > Geomonas. The sequence continues at coordinate 5,069 of DATFAB010000084.1, read as the reverse complement.
TTCCCGGCTTTCTCCCCGGCGTGCAGCAGGAGTACGGCGGCATCATCCGGCACGGCGCCAAGATGCTGTTCGCCTACTCCGCCGCCACTGTTCCCAAGATCACGGTCATCCTGCGCAAGGCTTATGGCGGCGGCTTCCTCGCCATGTGCGGCAAGGAACTGGCGGCCGACCGGGTGCTGGCCTGGCCCACCGCCGAGATCGCTGTCATGGGGCAGCAGGGAGCGGTCAACGTCATCTTCAGGAAGGAGCTTGCCCAGGCGGCAGATCCGCAGCGGAAGCGGGATGAGCTGATCGAATCCTACCAGGCCACCTTCGCGACCCCTTACGCGGCAGCGGCGCGCCGGGAAGTGGACGACGTCATCGAACCCGCCGAAACCAGGCGTCAGCTGGCCATGACGCTCGACATCCTGCACACCAAGCGGGAGTTCCGGCCCATGAAGAAGCACGGCCTGATTCCCCTTTGAGGAGGGCTCCATGGAGAAACAGCCGCAACAGGATGGGGTAATCACACCGGAGCTGCTGCTCGTGATGTCGGCCGCCATCGCCGCCTACCTCGGCAGGACCGTTCGTATCAGGCAGGCCCGCTTCCTCGGGGTGCAGCAGGGTAACAGCTGGGGGCAGTCGGGCCGGGTGATCCTGCAAACCTCCCACTACCTGAAAGGGTGAGCAGATCTGCCCGAAGTGCCATTTCCGGGCTACAAGAAGCTCTTCGCCCTGGGCATGGCTCCCTCACCCCCAGCCCCTCTCCCGCAGGGCGAGGGGAGCATCTTTTGTTCTCAAAGGACCCCCAAAAAGGAGAGAGCCGTGCAGCTCACGCTAACGATCGACGGGAAGAAGTACCTGGTGGATGTTGAGGTGGAAGAGGAGGGTGAGGAAGTCCGTCAGCCGGCAGCGGTCACCCAGCCGGCCGCCTCGTTGCCGCATCCGGTGGCACCGGTGCCGGCCGCGCCGGTCTCTGCACCTCCCACCGCCGGTGCCGGCGATGACAAGGTATGCCGTAGCCCCATCGCCGGCGTGGTCTTCAAAATCGTCGCGCAGGTCGGGGAGCAGTTAGAGGTCAACGACCTGCTGGTGATCCTGGAGGCCATGAAGATGGAGACCAACATAACGGCGCACATGTCGGGAAAGGTCGCCAAGATCCTGGTCGCCGTCGGGGAACCGGTGAAGCCGGGGCAACCGGTCGCCGAATTTGAATGACGTCAGCCGACGTTTTGGTAAAGGGAAGCTGCGCGGCAGCGGGATTTTCCCCCAAGATTGATTGTCTTCGTGCGCGGAGCGAGTGGTATAATGAAGCCTGAGCCACGTTAGACAGAAAAACTCAGGAAGGAGGAGTTATGGGAAGGATTAAACTGTTGCTGATCATCGTACTGGCGGCGTTCCTGGGTGCCTCAACCGTCTATGCCATGGACCACCACTACAAAGTGAAATTGACTCCGAAGGAAGAGACCAAAGCTCCGGAATCCAAAGCTTCAGGGAAAGCAGAATTCGAGACGGAAAAGAATGGCACCGTCATCAAGTACGAGGTGCACGTTAAACACATCGTCAATGCCAACGCAGCCCACATCCATGTCGGGAAGAAAGGCGAAGACGGGCCGCCAATCGTGACTCTCTTCAGCGGGAAGAAGGAAGGGAAATTCAGCGGGACTCTTGCTAAAGGCAAAATTACCGCCGACGACCTGATGGGCGATTACAAGGGCAAAATGAACGACCTGGTCAATCTGCTGAAAACCGGCGGGGCCTACGTCAACGTCCACACCGATGCCAATCCCGACGGCGAGATAAGAGGTCAAATCAAGTAGTGATCCGGATCTAACGGGGCTCGAGCAGTTCGCCACCGTAACAAAGAGGGACGAGGGGGATTTGCCTGGATCATGGCGACTCCCCCTTTTTACGTGCCATCCCCTTAGGTGCCATCCTCCAACAAAAAGAGTTCCTCCCCCTCCAGCTCCGGCTGGGTCACTACCTCCAAATCCAACAGGCATTTCGATTCGCGCTCCGGCAACTGCTCGATCCCCTGCATCTTCTTCTGCATGCGCCGCGTCTGGCTCGAGGCGCGGTCGATGCTGGAAGATGCCTCGTCCAGCTTCTTCCGGGTCCGGTCGAGCAGGGTGCCGAAGGTCATGAACTCGGTCTTGATGGCGCCAAGCAGTCGCCAGACCTCGGAGCTTCTCTTCTCGATGGTCAGGGTGCGGAAGCCGAGACTGAGCGAGGAGAGCAGCGCAGCCAGGGTGGTCGGGCCGGCCACGATCACCTTGTGCTCGCGCAGGATGGCGTCGAAGAGCCCCGGGCGGCTCAGCACGGTGGCGTAGCTCCCCTCGTTGGCCAGGAACATGACGGCAAAGTCGGTGGTGTCGGGGGGGGAGAGATACTTGTCGCTGATCAGCTTGGCCATGCCGATCACCGTCTTATCCAGCTGCCTGGTTGCCTCGGCGACCAGCGTCTGATTTCCCTGCTCCTGGGCCTCCACCAGCCGCAGGTAATCCTCCTGCGGGAACTTGGCGTCGATGGGAAGCCAAAGCGGCTTGTCTTCCCGGCCCGGCAGGCGTATTGCGAACTCCACCCGCGCGTCGCTCCCCGGCTTGGTCGCCACGTTGGAACCGTACTGGTCCGGCGTCATGATCTGCTCCAGCAGGTTATGAAGCTGTACTTCGCCCAGGGTCCCGCGGGTCTTCACATTGGAGAGGACCTTTTTCAGATCTCCCACCCCTGCCGCCAGGGACTGCATCTCGCCCAGCCCCTTGTGCACCTGCTCCAGCTGGCCACTTACCTGCTTGAACGATTCCCCCAGCCGCTTTTCCAGGGTCTCGTGCAGCTTTTCGTCGACCGTCGCCCGCATCTGGTCGAGCTTCTTGGAGTTGTCCTCCTGCAGCCACTTGAGCCGCTGGTCCACCGTCTCGCGGAGCCTTTCCAGGCGCTGCTCGTTGCTGGCGGTAAGGGTTCCCAGCTGCTGGGCAAAGCCGTCCAGCTGTCCCTTCTGCAGGGAGGCGATCTCCACCATCCTCCGCTGCACGTGGTCGCCGAACTGGCGGAGCCCCCCGGACAGCTCTTCCCGGTTTCTCGCAAGCTCAGCCTGGAACATCCGCTCCAGCCGCTCCAGCCCCTTCTCGAGCTGGTCGAAACGCGGCCCGGACGACGAACGGCGCCGGAGGGTGAGATAGCACAAGACCACCACAGCGAGGGTAGCCGCCGACAGCAGCAGGATGGCGAACTGGAACAATTGCTGGCTCATTTCTTCTCCGCCATTAGGTGAAATTTCCCAAACAGGCAGTGGCCTAGGAGGTTGCGCTCACTTTTCCGGACAATTCTTGGCGCTCCCTCAGAGGGGTGGAGTGAGGGAAACCAGGCATCTTCGTGGCAAGCGCCCTCAGCCCGGCCCTCTCCCGCGGGGAGAGGAGTTGGTTCAGTGGGGATCGGGTTGGTTGCATCGACAGCAGCTGAAAACGTGCAGGGCTTCAATTCGTCAAGAGCTGAGCCCTTGCAGGAATTCGATAAGGGCGGAGTTGAAGGCCTCCGGCTGCTCCATGTTCACCATGTGGCCGGCCTTTTCGATCACCCGGCTCCGGCAGTCGGCAAGCCCTCCCGTCAACAGCTCCACCGCGTTGGGAGAAGCCGCGCGGTCCTCGGCGCCGGCGATCACCAGCGAGGGCTGCCGGAACCCGGGCAGCAGCGGGGTGTAATCCTTCCGGTCCCGCATGGCCAGCAGTCCGCCGGCAAGAGCCTTCGGATTTGTGTCGCGCATCCAGGAGGTGACCCTGGCGATCAGCTCGGGCCTTTCGTGGAGCGTGTCGGAACTGAACAGCAGTTCCGCGAAGATCTTGATGATCGGGTTGGCTCCCAGCCGTTCGGCCTCGTTGGCCAGCGCGGTCCTGCGCTCGCGCCCGGCCTCGTCGTCGGCCGAGCTCTTGGTGGCGATGAAACAGGCGGCGCGAACCCGGTCCGGGTAACGCTCCAGCATGTCCATCAGGATGTAGCCTCCCATGGACATGCCGCCTACCACCGCCCGCTCGACCTTCAGCGCATCCATCAAGGCGATCAGGTCATCGGCGAAGACATCGAGGCTGTAGCCGCCGGCAGGCGCCTCGCTGGCGCCGAAGCCGCGCAGGTCGGGGGTGATGACGCGGTAGCCGGCATTGGCTATCGGTGCGATCTGCGGCTGCCACATCTGCCGGTTGAGCGGGAAGCCGTGCACGAGAATGACCGCTTCCCCCTTCACCGAGTCGTCATAGGCCATCTCTATGTCGTTTATCTTAACTTTCATAGTGAGCGTCCTTTTTTATCGTAGGGTTTATCCCCGCTTCTCGTTCTTCCAAGGCCCCTCCCCCCGAACGGGGGAGGCTGGGAGGGGGGAACGATGCCGGCGATTGCCGCTGCTAGCTGCCATTGATACGCTGCATTACCGGCGGTTCCGACCTTCTAAACTGCCAACTTTTCAGGTGAAGCGGCGCTGGCGATTCCGCCGGCGTTCCCCCTCCCTAGCCCTCCCCCGTCCGGGGGAGGGGACTCTCCGACAGGAGGGGACGAATAAGCTGATCGCGTTAAAAAAGCTCCAGCTGGACTCCCTTTGCCGCTGCCTGCCCGGGGGGCTTCCGCCCTTCCTTGTGTCCTTCCTGAGCCTTGGGCTGGTCACCCTGCCAAAGCCGCTCGCGCAATCCGGACCTTCTCATTATGCGCCGATGCACCGCGGCCAGGAAGAGTTCGGCGGCACCCAGCACCTCGACCCGCTTTTTCGCCCTGGTGATGGCGGTGTAGATCAACTCGCGGGTCAGCACCGGTGCGTCGCGCTCGGGCAGGATCAGCAAGACGCCGTCGAACTCGGAGCCCTGGCTTTTGTGGACTGTCATGGCGAAGGCGCTCTCATGTTCGGGAAGCCGCAACGGGAGCACTTTGCGCATGGCGCCGGCCCCGGTGGGGAAGAAGGCCCGCAGTTCGTTGCCTGATTCCGGATCGGGAAGGATCAGCCCGACGTCGCCGTTGAAAAGGCCGAGATTGTAGTCGTTGCAGGTGATCATCACCGGCGCCCCGGCGTACCAGCGCTCTTGCGGATCGATCAGCCCCGCCCTGGCCAGCCG
>DATFAB010000083.1:0-50555 GCA_035255025.1 Geomonas sp. | reverse complement strand
AGACTGCGAGGAATGCCCGACCGCCTATACCCAGCTGCTCCAGGTCTACGTCGATTATCCGCAGGGAGTAACCAAGCTCGGCAACCGGTACCTGTACGCCGATTACGATCTGCTGGAAGGAAAGACCTACCAGTACAAGGTCCGCTCCTTCACCACCGACAACCTGCAGAGCAAGGACTCCAACAAGGTCCGCCGCACCGCGGTCACCCCGGCGGCCCCGCCGGTGCTGGAAGCCCTTTCTTCCCCGACCGGTGTGGTCCTCGCCTTCGTCTCGCTCCCCCCTTCGGAAGGGAGCATCGTCGGCTACAACATCTACCGTGCCAAGCAGGGGGAAAAGATGCCCTCCTCTCCGCTGAACGCTGCCCCGGTCGCCGGCACCAAGTACGAGGACAAAAGCGTGCTGTTCGGGGTCCGCTACAGCTACTGGATCACCACCCTGGAAAAGGTGAAAGGGGAGCTGGTGGAAAGCACCCCCTCCAACGAGGCAACCGGAGAGATGCTGGAGCGGGATTAGGGGCGGTTTCTTGCCTTTTTGACCCTTTCATGTTAATAACCGATATCACTCAAAAATAGCGGGGACGCGAGCAATGGCGTCCTTTGGAGCATCCATGAAGATCACCAGAACCGAGGTGGAACACGTGGCACGGCTTGCTCGTCTGGAGCTTTCCGACCCGGAACTCGACACCTTCACAGCCCAGATAGATTCGATCCTGGCCTACGTTGAAAAGCTGAACGAACTCGACACGGACGGGATCGTTCCGACCTCCCACGCGGTACCGATGGAAAATGCCTTCCGTCCCGACAGTCTCGCCGAGTCCATCGGCGTCGACGCCGCCCTGGCCAATGCCCCCAAGCATACCGAGAGCTTCTTCAGAGTGCCGAAGGTGATCGAGTAGGTCGACCCTCGCTCTCTCTTCCCCGTTCTCAAGCTTCCCCTCCCCTTCAAGGGGAGGGCAGGGGTGAGGATGGGGTTGAAGCTGTACTGGAAAATCAAAGGCAATCCCCCCTGTCCCCCCTTTATCAAGGGGGGGACCTTGGACGGGCGGCGGTTGCGGAGACCTTGTAATGGAAATTTTCGACCTCACCATTCATGAACTGCACGACAAACTGAAGACCAGGGAGCTTTCCTCGGTGGAGGCGACCAAGGCCTTGCTGGCCCGCATCGAGGCGGTGGATGAGCGGGTAAATGCCTACATCACCGTTACTCCCGAACAGGCGCTGGCCGAGGCCGAGGCTGCCGACCAGCGGATCGCCGCCGGCGAATCCGGCCTCCTCACCGGCATCCCGGTCGGCCTGAAGGATATTTTCGTCACCAAGGGGATCCGCACCACCTGCGGTTCCAGGATCCTGGAAAACTTCATCCCCCCTTACGACGGCACCGCTGTCGCTCAGCTTAAAAAGCGGGGCGCGGTCATCCTCGGCAAGCTGAACCAGGACGAGTTCGCCATGGGCTCTTCCTGCGAGTCGAGCTATTTCGGACCCTGCCGCAACCCCTGGAACCTCGACTGCACCCCGGGCGGTTCCTCGGGCGGTTCCGGGGCTGCCATCGCGGCGCGGGAAGCCACCGCGACCCTGGGCACCGATACCGGCGGCTCCATCCGCCAGCCGGCCTCCCACTGCGGCTGCGTCGGCCTCAAGCCGACCTACGGCAGGGTGTCCCGCTACGGCGTCATCGCCTACGCCTCTTCCCTCGACCAGGTCGGCCCCATGACCCGCGACGTCACCGACGCGGCCATCATGCTGGGCGCCGTGGCCGGTTACGACCCGATGGACTCCACCTCGGTAGACACTCCGGTCCCCGACTATCTCGGCGCCCTTGGCGGAGGGGTGAAGGGGATGAAGATAGGCCTTCCCAAGCAGTACTACATCGAGGGGCTCGACCCGGACGTGAAGAAGGCCATGGACGAGGCGATTGCCCTCTACAAGAGCCTGGGCGCCGAGATCAGGGAGGTCAGCCTTCCCCATACCGACTACGCCGTCGCCACCTACTACCTGATCGCCACCGCCGAGGCGAGCTCCAACCTCGCCCGCTACGAAGGTGTCCGCTTCGGGCACCGCAGCGAATCGGCCAAGGGGCTGATCGACATGTTCGCCAAGAGCCGGGCCGAGGGGTTCGGCGCCGAGGTGAAGCGCAGGATCATGATAGGCACCTACGCGCTTTCCTCCGGCTACTACGACGCCTATTACCTGAAGGCGCAGAAGGTGCGCACCCTGATCATGCAGGATTTTCTGAAGGCCTTCGAGGAAGTCGATGTGCTGCTGACCCCGGTCGCGCCCACGCCGTCCTTCAAGATCGGCGAGAAAATGGACCCGCTGCAGATGTACCTCTCGGACATCTTCACCATTCCGGTGAACCTGGCCGGCACCTGCGGCATATCGGTGCCGGCGGGGATGAGCTCGGCTGGGCTCCCCATCGGCCTGCAGCTGATCGGCAAACCGTTTGGCGAGGAAACCATCCTGCGCGCGGGCTACGCCTTCGAGCGCGAGACCAACTGGCATAAGCTGAAGGCCGCGCTGTAGCAAAGCCCCTCTTTTTAGTTAAGTCCCCCTTGATAAAGGGGGCTTTTAGGGGGATTGCTTTTCGGGTCTGATCAGAAGCACCAGCAATCCCCCCCGTCCCCCCTTTATCAAGGGGGGAGCCTAGTGCGGATTGTCATTGAAATGATTGAAGGAATTCTCCTACTCCGGAGCTCATTATGAAATACCAGGTCGTCATCGGGCTTGAGGTGCACACCCAGCTCACCACCAACACCAAGATCTTCTGCGGCTGCTCGACACGCTTCGGTGCCATGCCCAACTCCCAGACCTGCCCGGTCTGCCTCGGCCTCCCCGGCGCCTTGCCGGTCCTCAACAAGAAGGTGGTCGAGTACGCCATCAGGGCCGGCCTTGCCACCAACTGCACCATCGCCCCGCGCTCCGTCTTCGCCCGCAAAAACTACTTCTACCCCGACCTTCCCAAGGGGTACCAGATCAGCCAGTTCGATCTCCCGATCTGCCTGAACGGCCACCTCGACATCGACGTGGAGGGTGGCAAGAAGAAGATCGGCATCACCCGCATCCACATGGAGGAGGACGCCGGCAAGCTGGTGCACGCCGACGTGCCGGGGATCGGCGATGATTCCTGCGTCGACCTGAACCGCGCCTGCACTCCTCTTCTGGAGATCGTCTCCGAGCCGGACATGCGCTCGCCCGACGAGGCGATCGCCTACCTGAAGAAGCTGCACCAGATCGTGGTCTACCTGGGGATCTGCGACGGCAACCTGGAGGAGGGGAGCTTCCGCTGCGACGCCAACGTCTCGCTGATGCCGGTCGGCTCCAACGTCTTCGGCACCCGCGCCGAACTGAAGAACATCAACTCCTTCCGCTTCATCAAGCAGGCCATCGAGTACGAGATCGAAAGGCAGGCCGAGATACTGGACGAAGGGGGCAAAGTCATCCAGGAGACCCGTCTCTTCGATCCCAACACCGGCACCACCCGCTCCATGCGCGGCAAGGAAGAGGCTCACGATTACCGATACTTCCCGGACCCGGACCTGGTCCCGGTCATCGTCGACCCCGCCTGGGTCGAGGACGTGCGCGCCACGCTGCCGGAGCTCCCGGAGGCTAAGTTCAACCGCTTCCTCACCGAGCTGGGGCTGCCCGAGTACGACGCCGAGGTGCTGGTGGCGAGCCGTGAGCTGGCCCAGTACTTCGAGGAGACCGTCGCCCTCTTCAACCAGCCCAAGACCGTGTCCAACTGGGTGATGGGGGAAGTTACCCGCGCCCTCAACGAGGACGGCAAGGAGATCTCCGCCTGCCCGGTGACACCGGCGCTGCTGGCCGATCTCCTGAAGCTGATCGAGAAGGGGACCATCTCCGGCAAGATCGCCAAGACCGTGTTCGACGAGATGTACAAGAGCGGCAAGAACCCGGAGACCATCGTGCAGGAGAAGGGGCTGGTCCAGGTATCCGACACCGGCGCCATCGAGGCCATCGTTGACGAGGTGCTGGCGAGAACAGAAAGCCAGGTGGCCGAGTACCGGGCGGGCAAGGAAGCGCTGTTCGGCTTCTTCGTCGGCCAGGTCATGAAGGCCTCCAAAGGGAAGGCCAACCCCGCGGTGGTGAACGAGCTGCTGCAGAAGAAGCTCAAAGGCTAACATCCTCAGCTGCTATCACGTCCCCCCCTTGATAAAGGGGGGACAGGGGGGATTGCTTTGGACTTTGGTTAAGCTGTAGAAGCAGTCCACCATCAAAAATGCAATCCCCCTAAATCCCCCTTTATCAAGGGGGACTTCACACCCTCTTTGCATCGGGCGCGAACCCTTGTAGTGAGGCTCTAATCGAGGTAACCGAGATGTCCTTCAGAACAATCGAGTGGCGCGACAACAAGGTGATCATGCTGGACCAGACCAGGCTCCCGGGCGAGGAGGTCTACAACGAGTACACCGATTTCAGCGGTGTGGCCGAGGCGATCCGCGGCATGATCATCCGTGGGGCCCCGGCCATCGGGGTGGCCGCCGCCATGGGGGTCGCCCTGGGTGCCCGCGACATCATCGCCGACACCTTCGACTCCTTCTACCGCCAGCTGGAAAACGTCTGCGACGTCCTCGGCCGCACCCGCCCCACCGCCGTCAACCTCTTCTGGGGGCTGGAGCGTATGAAGCGGGTCGCCCAGCAGCACCGCGAGCTCGACCTCCGCTCGATCCGCGAGGTCCTGAAAGCCGAGGCGATCAGCATCGAGCAGGAAGATTTGAGAATCTGCAGGGAGATCGGCAGGCACGGCGGCGCCCTGGTCAAGGAAGGTGCCGCCATCCTCACCCACTGCAACGCGGGGGGCCTCGCCACTGCCGGCTACGGCACGGCGCTCGGCGTGATCCGCGCCGCTCATGAAGCTGGCAAGGGAATCCGCGTCTTCGCCGACGAGACCCGTCCCTGGCTGCAGGGGGCACGCCTCACCGCTTGGGAGCTGATGAAGGACGCCATACCGGTCACCCTGATCACCGACAACATGGCCGGCTGGCTGATGAGGACCGGCCAAATCGACTTCTGCGTGGTCGGTGCCGACCGCATCGCGGCCAACGGCGATACCGCCAACAAGATCGGCACCTACAGCGTGGCCGTGCTGGCCAAGGAAAACCGCATCCCGTTCTACGTTGCCGCTCCCATCTCCACCCTCGACTTGAAGCTCGCCAGCGGGGATGACATCCCCATCGAGGAGCGCGCTGCCTCCGAGGTCACCCACATCCAGGGTATCCGGATCGCCCCGGAGGGGGTGAAGGTGCGTAACCCCGCCTTCGACGTGACGCCCGCCCGCTACATCACCGGCATCATCACGGAAAAAGGGGTCGTGCGCGGCGACTACGAGAGGGAGCTTAAAGCACTGGTCGGGCTATGAACCGGCTGGCCGAGTTCGCAAACGCCTTAATCGCAGCCATGGGAGGCGAAGCGGCGGACGAGCTCCCGCATCTCCTCCAGCAGGCAGGCTTCAGCTACGAAGCCCGCTCCGCCGAAAACCTGCGCCTTCTGTCCGCAGTGCTTCCCGCCGCGCTCCTGAAGGAGCTGACGCTCGCTGCGCTGGCCACGCCGCTTCCCGACATGGCGCTGAACGGCCTGGAGCGGGTAACATCGGTGGTGGGGCGCGAGGCGGTGCTGGAGGTCTGCTCCCGCCGCTCGATGGCCGTCCAGCTGATGAACATCTGCGGCTCCTCTCCCTTTCTCACCAACATCATCTGCAAAGATCCTTCGTATTTCCACCGTCTCTTCATGCAGCGGGAGATCAGCGGCAGGCGCAGCGAGGCAGAAATGCTGGCGGCGCTGCGCAGCCGTATCCCCGCCGACATCAGCTATCTCGACGTCTTCCCGCACCTGCGCCGCTTCAAATATTCCGAGATCCTCCGCATCGCGGCCCGCGACCTGAACGGTCTCGCTCCCCTGGAAGAGGTCACTGGGGAGCTTTCCTCGCTGGCGGCGGCCGCCCTGCAGATCGCCTACGAGGCCGCCTATCATGAGCTGGTCCTGGAGCACGGCCTGCCCATCGCCAACACTCCGGATGGCCCCGCAGAGGCAACCTTCGTCATCATGGGGATGGGTAAGTTAGGCGGGCGCGAACTCAATTTCTCCTCCGATATCGACCTCATCTACTTCTATTCCTCCGACCGCGGCGAGTCCACCGGGGTCCCCGACGGCAAGAGCGGGGTCAAGGGGAAGATATCCCTGCACACCTTCTTCGTAAAGCTGGCCGAGATGATCAGCCGCGCCATCTCGCAGGTGACCAGCGACGGCTTCGTGTTCCGGGTAGACATGGGGCTGCGGCCGGACGGCAAGGCGGGCGACCTCGCCACCTCGATCCGGTCCGCCGAGGTCTACTACGAGTCGTGGGGGCAGTCCTGGGAGCGCGCCGCCCTCATGAAGGCCAGGCCGGTGGCAGGCTCACGCGAACTGGGGGAGGAGATGCTCACCGCCTTGATCCCCTTCGTGTACCGGCGCTACCTGGACTACAACCTGATCGAGGACATGATGTCCATGAAGCTGCGCATCGATGCCTCGCTGACCAGGCTGCACGAAGCGGAGATCAACATCAAGCTCGGCCGCGGCGGCATCCGGGAGATCGAATTCTTCATCCAGGCGTTGCAGCTCGTCTACGCGGGGAAGAACCCCAACCTGCGCGAAAAGAACTCCCTGAAGGCCCTCCAGATCCTGAGGGCGTCCCGCATCATCAAGGAGGCGGACTGTGTTGCCCTCACCGAGGCCTACCGCTTCCTGCGCACGGTAGAGCACAGGATCCAGGTGGTCCAGGAACGGCAGACCCACGCCCTGCCGACCAAGGAAGACGAGATGCTGGCGCTGGCCAGGCGCTGCGGGTATCTGAGGAAGGACGGCGTCCAGCGGTTCAACGAGGCGCTGGCCGCGCACCGGAACACGGTAGCGGCGATCTATGGCGATCTTTTCCTGTCCCGCGACCGGCGCATCAAGGAGGAGGTGCTGCCGGAGGTCTTCTTCTTCCTCGATCCCAAGGCGGACCCCGACCTGATCAAGGACATGCTGGCCGAGCGCGGCTTCGAGCACGTCGATGCCGCCTACCAGAACTTGCTGGTGCTGCGCGACGGCCCTCCCAAGCTGAACCTCACCGAGCAGGGGCGGCGCACGCTGGAGAAGATCGCGCCCCTGTTCCTGCAGGAGTCCTTCGCCTCGCCGGACCCTGACCTCGCGCTGACCAACCTGGAGCGCTTTCTCACCTCCATCAGGACCCGTTCCTCCTTCTATGCACTCCTGGCCGAGAACCGGGACATCCTGAAGCTGATCACCTCCATCTTCGGCATGTCGGAGTTCCTTGCCAAGATCTTCATCGGGCATCCCGAGCTGCTGGACAGCATGACCACCCGCGGTTACGCCTATCTCAAGAAGGAAAGGGAGACCATGGCGGAGGAGCTCGATTCCCTGCTCTCCCAGTCGGACAACTTCGAGGAACAGCTGGATGCCATGCGGCGCTACCGCCACGAGGAGTTCCTGCGCATCGGCATGAACGACGTGTACGGCAAGATGGGGCAGCCCGAGGTCGCCCTGCAGCTCACCCACCTGGCCGAGGTCTGCCTGGCCGCCGCCTGCTGCCTCGCCACCGGGGAACTGGCCCGCTTCGGCAGGCCCATGGTGAAGGGGGAGGATGGCAGCGAACACGAGGCGTCCTTCGCCATCGTCGCCATGGGTAAGCTGGGGGGCTTCGAGCTCAACTACCATTCCGACTTGGACATCATCTACATCTACGACGGGCAGGGGATGACCGACGGCGAGAAGAGCATCAGCAACCGGGAATACTTCGCGAAGCTCGGCCAGAAGGTGATCATGGTGCTCACCACCCAGACCCGGGAAGGATTCGTGTACAAGATCGACACCCGGCTGCGTCCCTCCGGCAATGCCGGCCCCCTGGTCACCTCCCTGGATGCCTTCATCAGCTACCACTCCACCGAATCGCAGATCTGGGAGCGCCAGGCGCTGACCAAGGCCAGGGTCTGCTATGGCGACCCGAAGCTGAAGGGGACCGTTGAGCAGGTAATAGAGAAAGCCGTTTATGGCAGGGGAGCCGAGCAGGAGGTGCGGAGCGAGATTCACCGGCTGCGCATGCGGATGGAGAACGAGCTCGCCAAGGAGAGTGAGGGAAGCTACAACATCAAGACCGGCCGCGGCGGCATGGTCGACGTCGAGTTCATCATCCAGTTCCTGCAGTTGAAGTACGGGGTAGACCATCCGGGGATCCGCAACAGCAACACCCTGCAAGCACTGGACGCCATGCGGAAACTCTCCATCATTGTCGAAGCCGATGCCCAGGCCCTCTCCGAGGGATACCAGTTCCTGCGCCGGCTGGAAAACCGGCTGCGCATCCTGCACGACTACTCGATGAATGACCTGGGCGGCCCGCTCAAGTACCTGAACAAGCTGGCGCGCAGGCTGGGCTACGATCCGCAGCTGAAGAATCCTGGCCAGGCGCTGATGGCCGATTACGAGCGGGTGACCGGAGCGGTGCGCGGGGTGTACGAGCGGGTCCTGGTAGGCGGCGCACACTAATCCCCCTTCTTCCAACTCCCCCTCGCCCTACGGGAGAGGGCCGGGGTGAGGGAAGCCGGAAGCAGCAGAACTGCCGGCAGCAGGGTGTTGGCCGAGACCTGATGATGAGCTAAGCCACCCAGAGTAACGAGTACGTTTTCAGAGGTGCCACGTTCCCTCACCCCTGCCCCTCTCCCGGAGGGAGAGGGGATCGGCTAAAAGGGGGAGGGATGAGCTTAAACGGAGGTTTAATGGAAGTACGGGTCTATTACGAAGACACCGATGCCGGCGGAGTGGTGTACCACGCCAACTATCTCAATTACATGGAGCGCGGCAGAAGCGAGTTCCTGAGGGAGCGCGGCATGTCGGTGGGCGAGATGCACAACATGGGGATCATCTTCCCCGTGGTCGCCATCGAGATCAACTACCGGGCGCCGGCCCGGCTGGACGACCTGCTGGAGGTGGAGACACGCATCATCGAGGTCCGCAACAGCGCTTTCGTGGCGGCACAGCAGGTAACCAGGAAGGAAGACGGCAAGCTCCTGGTGGAGGCGAAGGTGACGCTCGCCTGTGTCGGTGAGGGGATGAAAGCCCGCCGCCTGCCGTCGGAGCTGAAAGTCCTGCTCACCTCGGAGCTTCCCACCACCTGGTGACCCACTCTCTCGCTAGCATCAAAGGGGGATAGGCACCTGCGGGGCCAGTCCCCTTATTCAAGTGATCCAGGTCCCCCCTTGATAAAGGGGGGCAGGGGGGATTGCTTTTGGCGCTTTTCCCCCTTCCTCCAACGAAAGAGGCAATCCCCCTAAATCCCCCTTTATCAAGGGGGACTTAACGCGAAACCGTACAAAAAAAGTCCCTTCGGATCTCCGAGGGGACTTTTCTGTTTCTGTTCAGCGTGCCGCAACAACGTTCACCTCATGCCTGCGGCGACTTCTTCCTCTCTTCCAGGTACATGTCGATAGCGAGCAGGAAGACGCCCACGCAGATGGCGGAGTCGGCGATGTTGAAGGCGGGCCAGTGGTGCTCGTACCAGTGGGCGTCGAGGAAGTCGATCACCTCGCCCAACCTGATCCTGTCGATCAGGTTCCCCAGCGCGCCAGAGAAGATAAGCGACAAGGAGACGGCGGCAAACTTCTGGTCATCCCTGAGCTTCTTGATGACGGCCACGATGACGCCGACCGCAACCAGCGAGACCAGGATGAAGAAGGGGAGCCGGAAGCTGGAGTTGGCCAGGATGCCGAAAGCGGCACCCTTGTTGCGCAGGTAGGTGATGTTGAAGAAGTTTTCTATCACCGTGATGGAACTGTGCAGCGCCATCGTCTTGTCGATGTAGATCTTCGTCACCTGGTCGATGACCAGCACCAGCGCTGAAACCACCATGAGTATGATGTAGCGAGATTTCATAACGTATCCGATCGTAACTCCCCCCTTTGCGAAGGGGGGGCGGGGGAGATTTGCATTTCCTTCGACAGGCTGAAGCAAATCCCCCTAAATCCCCCTTCGCAAAGGGGGACTTGAGAACCTCTCCCGAGGGAGATGGTGGTTGAAGGAGGAAGCGGGGTTACTTCACCGCCGCCAGGCACTTCGGGCAGATGGTCGGGTGCTCGCTGTCCTCGCCGAGCTTCTCGCTGTAGCACCAGCAGCGCTCGCACTTGTCGCCGGGAGCAGCGCTCACCGCGATCTCCAGCCCCTCGATGCCATCGGCCTTGTAAGCCTCGCCGGCAAGCTGGTCGGCGAGGTACGCCTTGGAAACGATGAAGATCTCCGCCAGTTCGCCCGCATACCCGTTCAGCAGTTCCGCCGTCTCGCCGGAGGCCTTGAGGGCAACGGCGGCGTCCAGGGAGTGGCCGATCACCTTTTGTACCCTGGCCAGTTCCAGCGCCTTGGAGACCTCGGAGCGGACCTTCATGATCTTTTCCCAGCGCTGGGCGAGCGCCTCGTCCTTGGCGGCCGGGTTCATCTCGGGGAACAGTGCCAGGTGCACGCTCTCTTCGCGGTTCCCCGGCATCTCGGCCCACACCTCTTCGGCGGTGAAGGAGAGGACCGGCGCCATCATGCGCACCAGGGCGTCCAGGATGGTGTACATGACGGTCTGGGCGCTCCTTCTGGCGAGCGAGGTGGTCTTGCTGGTGTAGACGCGGTCTTTCAGGATGTCGAGGTAGAAGGCGCTCATCTCGACGGTGCAGAAGCCGTTCACCGCATGGTAGAGGATGTGGAACTCGCACTCGTTGTAGGAGTTGAGCACCTTCTCCTTCAAAAGCTCCAGCTGGTGCATCGCCCAGCGGTCAAGTTCCGGCATGTCGGCCAGAGCGACCGTGTCGGTTGCCGGGTTGAAGTCGTGGATGTTGCCCAGGATGTAGCGGCAGGTGTTCCTGATGCGGCGGTACGCCTCGGAGAGCCTGGTCAAGATCTCCTGGGAGATGCGCAGGTCGTCGCGGTAATCCTGTGCCGCGACCCACAGCCTCAAAACGTCGCCGCCGAACTTCTTGATGACGTCCTCGGGGGCGACCACGTTGCCCACCGACTTGCTCATCTTGCGGCCGCTGCCGTCCACCACGAAGCCGTGGGTCAGCACGTTCTTGTAGGGTGCGTGGCCGCGGGTCCCCACGCTCGCCAAAAGCGAGGAGTGGAACCAGCCGCGGTGCTGGTCGCTCCCTTCCAGGTACATGTCGGCCGGCGCGCGCAGGTTGTCGCGCAGTTCGCACACGGCGGCGTAGGAGACGCCGGAGTCGAACCAGACGTCGAGGATGTCGGTTTCCTTGTCGAACTCGCCCTTGCCGCAGGAGGGGCACTTGGTCCCTTCCGGCAGGAACTTGGCGGCATCCCAGTCATACCAGACGTCGGAGCTGTGCTCGGTGAAGATGTCCGCCACGTGGTGCATTATCTTGCCGTCGGCCAGCACTTCGCCGCAGCTCTTGCAGTAGAAGGCGGCGATGGGGACGCCCCAGGAGCGCTGACGGGAAACGCACCAGTCGGGACGGTTCTCGATCATGCCGTAGATCCGCTCGCGCCCCCATTTCGGGATCCAGTTCACGTTGTTGATCTCGGCCAGCGACTTCTCACGCAGCCCGTTCTTCTCCATGGAGATGAACCACTGCTCGGTGGCCCGGAAGATGATGGGCTTCTTGCAGCGCCAGCAGTGCGGGTAGGAGTGGCTGATCTCCTTGGAGGCGAGCAGCGCGCCCACCTCCGTCAGCTTCTCGATCACCGCCTTGTTGGCGTCGAACACGAACTGGCCGGCGAAGAATTCGATGTTGTCGTAGAAACGGCCCCGGTTGTCGACCGGGTTGTAGATGTCGAGCCCTTCCTTCAAGCCCAGCTCGTAGTCTTCCTGGCCGTGGCCGGGGGCGGTGTGGACCGCGCCGGTGCCGGCCTCCAGGGTGACGTGCTCGCCCAACAGGATGATGGAGTCGCGGTCGTAGAAGGGATGCTTGAGGAGCTTTTTCTCCAGCACGGTCGCCTTGAAGGTGGCGATCACTTGGCCTTCGGCGCCGATCTCCTTGAGGAAGCTGTCCTTGAGCCCTTCGGCGACGATGAGGACCTCGCCGTTCACGTTGAGCGCGACGTAGTCGAGTTCCGGGTGCAGGGCTACCGCCAGGTTGGCGGGAAGCGTCCAGGGGGTGGTGGTCCAGATCACTACCGACGCTTTCTTGCCGGAGAGCGCCGGGATCACGGAGCCCAGGTCTTCCTTGGCGGCGAACTTCACGAAGACGGAGGGGGACTTGTGGTCGGCGTACTCGACCTCGGCCTCGGCGAGAGCCGTACCGCAGGAGGAGCACCAGTGCACCGGCTTCTTACCTTTGTAGAGGCCGCCGTTCTCGGCGAAGCGGGCCAGTTCGCGGGCGATGGTCCCTTCGTAGCTGTTGTGCAGGGTCAGGTAGGGATGCTCCCAGTCACCCAGGACGCCCAGCCGCTCGAACTCGGCGCGCTGGATGGCGACGAACTTGTGGGCGTATTCCCGGCAGAGCTTGCGCATCTCCAGCTTGGAGATCTCGTGCTTCTTGGAGCCCAGGTTCTTTTCGACCTGCAGCTCGATGGGGAGCCCGTGGCAGTCCCAGCCCGGGATGTAGGGGGCATCGAAGCCGCTCATCCGCTTGCTCTTCAGGACGATGTCCTTGAGGATCTTGTTCAGTGCGTGGCCGATATGAATGTGACCGTTGGCGTACGGCGGGCCGTCGTGCAGAATGTACTGCGGCTTTCCCTTGCCGTTTTCGTCAACCTTGGTGTTGAGCTGGTTCTTTTCCCACTGCTTGAGCATCTCCGGCTCGCGCTGCGGGAGGTTCCCTTTCATCGGGAACTGGGTCTGGGGCAGGTTGAGTGTATCCTTGTAGTCCATTTGTACGGCCTCCACTGTTTATAAAGCCATCAGCGAAACGATTTAAGCTACAAGGAATGCCGGATCATGTCAAGCGCAAAGGGGATTTCAGTTGTAATCCTCAAAGGGTAGTGCTATAAGAGGCCTGCCGACCACATCCTCTGACCTTCAATGGGGCAGGCAGGGGAGGTGAGCCGGCATTTTACGTCGGCTGAACAACTACAAGGACCCCTGAAAGTATGTCTAAGCAAGAGCAATCCTACTGGGGCGGCATCGTCAAATCGATGGGCCTCGTCTTCGGGGATATCGGCACCAGCCCGATATATACCCTGACCGTCATCTTTGCCATCACCAAGCCCACCCTCGACAACATCCTCGGCATCCTGTCGCTGATCGTCTGGACCCTGATCATCCTCGTTACCGTCGAATACGCCTGGCTCGCCATGAGTCTCGGCCGCAAGGGCGAGGGGGGCACCATCGTCCTTAAGGAGATCCTGGTCCGGATGCTCAAGGGGGGGCGCTACCTCGGCATGGTCGGCTTCCTCTCCTTCGTCGGCGTCTCGCTCCTTCTGGGGGACGGGGTCATCACCCCCGCCATCTCTATCCTTTCCGCCGTGGAAGGCCTGGTGCTGATCCCTGCCTGCGCGACCCTCAGCCAGGGAATGCTCATCCTGATCGCCGCCTGCATCGCCATCACCCTGTTCGTCTTCCAGTTCAAGGGGACCGACAAGGTGGCCGGTCTTTTCGGCCCGCTCATGGTGCTCTGGTTCATCTCTCTCACCGTCTCCGGGCTGATCGCCATCGGGGATTACCCCTCCATCGTGCAGGCGATCTCCCCCTGGTACGCGGCCAAGTTCTTCATGAACAACGGCCTGTCCGCCTTCTTCGTGCTCTCCGAGGTCATCCTGTGCGCGACCGGCGGCGAGGCGCTCTACGCCGACATGGGGCACCTGGGGAGAAAGCCGATCATCAGGGCCTGGTGTTTCGTCTTCGTGGCGCTGGTGATCAATTACCTGGGGCAGGGGGCCTTCCTGCTGAAGCACCCCGACGCCAAGAACACCCTGTTCGGCATGGTACAGGGGGAGTCCCAGATCCTCTACATCCCGTTCCTGATCCTGACCATCATGGCCACCGTCATCGCCTCGCAGGCGCTGATCAGCGGCGTCTTCTCCATTGTCTACCAGGGGATCACCACCAGGATCATGCCCCTCATGAAGGTCGATTACACCTCGAGCCACCTGAAGTCGCAGATCTACATCGGCTCGGTGAACTGGTTCCTGATGGTGCTGGTCATCTTCATCATGCTGGTGTTCGAGAAGTCCGAGAACCTGGCAGCGGCCTACGGCCTGGCGGTGACCGGGACCATGACCATCACCGGCATCATGATGACCATGATCTTCGCCCACACCAAGAAGAAGTGGAAGGTACCCATCGCCGTCTTCGTGACGGTGGCCGATGCCATCTTCCTGGTCGCCAACCTGAACAAGCTGCCGCACGGCGGCTACTGGTCGCTGATCCTGGCCGGCGTTCCTTTCACCACCATCCTGATCTGGACCTACGGCCAGCGCGCCCTCTACAAGGCGCTCAGGCCGCTGGACATCGATACCTTCCTCCTTTCCTACGAGCAGATCTACCTGAAGGGGCGAACCATCCCCGGCACGGGTCTCTTCTTCACCCGCGAGTGGGCTGTGGTACCTCCCTACGTCGTGCACTGCATGATCCGAAGCAACATCATCTACGAGCGCAACATCTTCATCTCCATCATGAGGACGGACGAGCCGTTCGGCCTGAGAACGAAGCTGATCTCCGACCGCTGCGCGGGACTGGAGTCCTTCGAGATCTTCGCCGGATACATGGAGGTGATCGACATCGAGGGGCTTTTGAAGAAAAACGGCATCATGGAGAAGGTCATCTTCTACGGCGTGGAGGATATTGCGACCGCCAACCCGGTCTGGAAGGTGTTCTCGCTCATCAAGAAGCTCACCCCCAACTTCGTCCAGTTCAACAAGCTCCCCGCCAGCAGGCTGCAGGGGGTATTGACGCGGGTGGAGATGTAAGAGGGGGGAACCCCATCCTCACCCTGTCCCTCCCCCCCTCCTTCGCCAAGGCTACGGCGGGCAGGCTTTGAAGGGGAGGGGACGAGACGCAGGCTGCCTACGCAAAAAGGCCGCTACCTAAACAGGCAGCGGCCTTTTTTATTGGCAACAGAGCAGTTTTTTCAAACCCTTACTTTTTAACTGCCTGCCAGCACCCCCTCCCATTCAAGGGGAGGGCAGGGGTGAGGATGGGGGCGGTACCGGCAAACCTACACCGCGTCCAGCAGGTTCCCCCAGCTGTCCTTCATCTGGATCCGGTGCAGCGCATTTACGCCGTTTACCTCGTAGGCGATCTTCTCCGCCTCTTCCTGGGACAGCCCCACCTTGGGGCGGACCCCCATCCAGTGAGTCGACTGGCCGGACGGTGACTCGAGAGGGCGCGGCAGCGGCGGGCCGGCCTTGTATTTCTTGTCGAAGAAGAGCGCCGCTTCGTACTGCGATCCGTGTTTCACCACGCAGATCTCCAGCAGGGCTCCCGTGCTTTGCAAGACCCTCTCGACGATCACTTCCTCCACTTCCATGTTTTCCGGCATCTCAAGGTATTCGCTCATGGCCTGCTCTCCTTCTCCCGTCGACTGGATGTCGCTCATTCGCTAATGAATCCTCTTCGGCGGCAGAGGTGGAAACTTTAGGAGGCAGGCGTAGTTTGCCGCCTCTATAGGCTATGGGGCGGAGAACTCCTCCCCCCGAACGGGGGGAGGGCTGGGAGGGGGGAGCACTGTCCCGCGACACGTAGCTTCATCCATAGGGACACCTGGGTTCCCCCTCCCTAGCCCTCCCCCGTTCGGGGGAGGGGACTTCGGTTGCTCGGCCGCAGAGTACGGTTTCAGTCCAGCCGCAGGGTGACGACCAGCGGCAGGTGGTCGGAGGCGACCCGAGTCAGCTTGGTCTGGGGGATCAGCAGGTTTTCTACGGTGAGGTTGGGCGAGATGAAGAGATGATCGAACCTGACCATGGGATAGTGGCTCGGAAAGGTCCACTCGGTGTGCCCCAGGGAAAGGGCCTCCTGCCGGTCGTCGAGGATATCCTTGAGCCGCCTGTGCAGCGGCGAACTCGGGAGCAGGTTGAAGTCGCCGCACAGGACGATGGGGGGCTTGCACTCCGGATGCCCCAGCCATTCGCTGCTGATCAGGACCTTGGTCTGCGAGCCCCGCTCCGGCGGGGTCAGCCCGAGGTGAGTGTTGAGAAGCTGCAGCCTCCGCCCGCAGATATCGATTTCCACCCAGAGTACGCCCCGTGGCACGATCGACCTTCTCCTGCTCTCCGGATGCAGCCCCCCCGCCCTGATAAGCCGCATGGGATGTCGGCTGTACACCACGTTGCCGTTACGCTCCCGCTCCAGGTAGATGAGCTCCCGCGACGTATCCAGCAGGGCCAGTTCGTGGGAGAGCGCCAGCGTGGTGCCGCTCTCCTCCGGCCGGTACCTTCCGCCAGGGAGTTCCTGCAGTGCCACGATGTCGGGGTGATAGGTCTCGACTACTTCGGCGATGCGGGCGGCCGAGGTATGGCGGTCGTTGCCGATCAGGCGATGGACGTTGTAGGTCATGATGGTGAACGAGCAGTGTTTTTTGGTCATGACAGACACCCGTCAGTAACTGTTCCCAACCCGTCCCTATTATACACACTTCGCCTGCGTGAGGACCAGCCGGGGGGGATCTCTGGAGAGGGTTGCCGTGGGCTATGCCGGGTAGCGCCGGCAGGTAAAACCTTGGCATTGAGGGGTGACGCGGTGAGGTGGGGATGCCCACTTCCTCGGCTGCGGCTGGCTAAAGCACCGGTTGCCGCAGTGGAGGAAGGAGGCAGAAAGGGGTGTGGAATGGTTGGCGAAGCTCTAAGCGGTGTGGTCACCGACCTTGAAGCGGCTGATCTCGCCCTGCAGGGAGGTGATCTCGGCGGAGAGGTTGGCGATGGTCTCCCCCAGCACCTTGACCGCGGCCAGGTTGCTTTCCGTGGTCTCCTTGATCTTTTCGACCGCCGGCACGACCTCGTCGCTCCCCTTGCTCTGCTCGTCGCAGGCGTTCTTGATAGCGCCGATCATGGCGGTTATGTTCTCGGTGGACTCTGCGATGAAGCCTCCCACGTTGCTCTGCTCCCTGGTCGAGCACTTGACCTGCTCGGTCAGGCTTTTCATCTTTTCGACCGAGACCAGCACCAGCCTGCTGCCGTCACCCTGTTCGCGGGTGGAGGTGGCGATCTGCCTCACCATAGCGGTCACCTGCTCGGTGGTCTCGCGGATCAGCCTGCTCCCCTTGGACTGCTCGGTGGTGGCCCGGGCGATGCTGCTGACGTGCTCATTGGCCGCCAGCACGCTGGCGACGATTTTCTCCAGGGCATCGCCCGACTTCCTGGAAAGCGCCTCTCCCTCTGCGATGTTCATCTCGGCCTGCTGGATGGCGGCAACCGCGCGGTCGGTTTCCTCCCGCACCCCCTTGATCACCTCAGCAATCTCGCGGGTTGAGCTGCTCGTGTTGTCGGCGAGTTGTTTAATCTCGGAGGCGACTACCGTGAACCCCTTGCCGTGCTCGCCCGCCTGGGCCGCGATTATGGCGGCGTTCAGTGCCAGCAGGTTGGTGCGTGCCGCCACCTCGTCGATCACCGACAGGATGGCCCCGATCTCTCCCGTCCGCCTGGCGAGGTTGGCAATCACCTCGGAGGTGATGCGCGAGGAGTCCTTGATAGCGGTGATACCGGCCATGGTCGATTGCACCGCCTGCTTGCCAGTCTCGGCGTCGGTCCTCATCTGTTCGGATATGCTCACCGTGTTCAGGGCACCCTTCTCGACCTCCATGATCGAGGCGTCCATCTCCATGATCGAGGTGGAGTTGACGCTGGCCGATTCCAGCAGGAGGTCTGCGTGGCCGGCTACCTGCTTGATGGAGGCAGCCATCTCGGTTATGGCCGAGCCGACATCGTCCACCGATTTGGCCAGCGACTCCGCGTTCAGGGCGACCTCTTCCACGCTGGCTGCCATCTCCAGGATAGAGGAGGAGCTCTCGGAGGCGGAAGTGGCGAGGCTTTCCACCCCGTTGGCCACATGCTTGATGGAGCGGTTGATGTCACCCATGGCCGAGGAGGCTGCGCCGGCCGAGGCCGACTGCTGCTCGGCTGCCCCCATCACCATGTCGGAGACTTCGGCCAGCTTGGCCGAGACGCTTGCCAGCGCCGAACTGGCGCCTGCCACTTGCTGCACCATTTCGGCGAGCTTCTCGGTCATCGCATTGAAATCGGAGGCCATTTCGCCGATCTCGTCATTGGTGTCGACGGAGAGGCGTTTGGTCAGGTCCCAGGTGGTGGTGACCGAGATGATGTGTTCCTTCAGCAGCACGAAAAGGGCGAGGCTTTTCCGCAGGGAAAGGTACAGCAGGGCAATGGCCCCCAGCATGATGATCACCAGCAGCAGCATGTTGACCGCGACCCCCCGCCACATGGAGGCGAAAAGCGAGCTCACCTCCTTCTGGGAGAAGAGCAGGCCGACGGTCGCCCCGGATGCGTCCTTGACCGGGCCCATGCCAACCACGTAACGGTGCCCCTGGTAGGAAAGGAAGGCAACCTTGGGTGCCTTCAGCGCCTCCTGCATGTCCGGGAGCAACTGGGCGGCAAGACCGACCGCCACCTCCCGCTGGGTCGGGTACAGGATGTGGAAGTTGCCGACCTTATCGCCGGTTACCACCGACGACTGGCTCTTCAGGAACTCATCGGTGAGGAAGAGGCTCTGGTCGTCACCGGTGATCTCCTTCATCTGCTTGAAGATGTGGTCGATCTCCTCGGCCACCTCCATGTAGCCGATCGGCTTCCCCTGCAGGGAAACCGGGTGCACGCAGCGCAGCGAGAAGAAGTTTTTCCCCATCTCCAGCCCGCTGGCGAGTTGCTTGGTCTGTTGCGCTTTCAGGAAGGTGATCCGCTTCAGGACATCGCCTGCGTCCTGCGGCTTGTGGACCCGGAGCAGTACCTTGCCGTCGGGCTGTATGAAATACATGTGGGTGATGTTGTTGTTCTGACGGATTTCCTTGAAGATCGGCTCGGCGACGGCCAGCAGTTCCGTACGGTTGCCGGCGGCAAACGGCTTCAGCAGAAAGTCGAGGCGGTCCAGCCCGGTGTGGGCGCGGGCGAGCCCTTCGGAGTCAGCGGAAACGATGGAGTTGAAAAGCCTCCCCTCGTTCTTGGCCAGGTCCTGCAGTCCTTCCTGCAGTTGGTGTTTCTGGTGCTGGTAGGTGAAGAAGCCGAGTGCGGCGAGGCTGGCAAGGCAAAGGCAGACGATGGAAACGATGACTCTTTTCCTGATGGTCCAAGCTTCGAACATGCAAATCTCCTGCGGGTGGCGCGGTGGCATGATTTAACAGGTAAGGTATCGTGATACCACGCTTTTAGCTGCGAATGAAGCAAATTCATTAAAACATCATTTTAGCAGCTCCCGTTGCGCCAACCCGCCTGCCGGCTCCGACAGGACGGAGAGTCAGGAGGTATCCTTGGATTGACTAATGATTCTGGTGCCTTACCCGTGAATAGTTCGCCTGCCTGTCCTGTTGCAATGCCAAGGTCGACCGGCCGGGAGAGTTCCTGTTCACGAGTGATCCCTAAGGGGTGCCCGCGCAGGACTGAATCGAGTTTTTTTCACCCCCAGGAGAGGGGATCACGGCAAAATCGCTGAAAGCCGGCTACCAGGCGGGCCGGGAGGGCTGGATGGCTGAAGGTGAAACCGGTGCAGACGCTCGACCTGGTGGTGCTTGCGGCGAAGTGGGGACACGGGCGATGGGCAGCTGGTTGAGCACCTGCATCCGGGAGCGGGGGACGATGAACAGGGGGGATTCGTGATGCTGGGGAAGACCAGCAAGGGGATGACCGACGCCAGGCTAGCCTGGCAAACCGGCAAGCTTCTGGACTTTTTGGGCGGCGCGGACTCCTGCACCGTGTACGTGAGGCCCGAGCTGATGGTGGAGGTGGCGCCGAGGCACACTCTTGCCGCCGTCCGGCGGTTCTTCCGGCTACAGCAAAAAGGGGAGGGTAGTGCGAGCTAGTCACGGTCATGTCTCAGAACATTTTTCATGAAGACCAGCAGCAGCCCCAGCATGAGCAGAAACATCATGTCCAGCAGCGAGTTGCAGTACCGGAAGCTGGAGGGGGCGTAGGTGTAATAATCCGAAAAGGTGCGCGCCAAGCCGGCGGCCAGGGCGATATGGAGGACGCCGACCTGCCCCAGGTGCCAGGCCACCACGAAGACGGGCAGCACGTAGAAGATCAGCAAGGAGTAGTCACCGGTCAGATAATCGATGAACCCCAGGCATGCCACCGCAAAATAGCCACCCAGCAGTACCAGCCAAGCCGCCGGCCTCCTCTCCAACGACAGCACCTCACGCTCCAAAGCCGACACACCCCTTGATGGGAACCCCGCTGCCGCCGCAGGCCGCTTCCGGCACTCCGTTCGATGAAGCTGCCATGGTCAGCGCTCTCAGTTCCTCTGCGGTATGAGGCTTCACGAGGGTCCGGTTCGGCCCGAATGCGCCGGAGTCACGGGGAGGAGCCAGCCGTGGCTCGTCGGCCACCGGCACCACCTGCAGCGGCGGGTACAGCTTCTTGGCCATCGCGGCCAAAATCTCACCGTTGCCGTCGGGCAGTTCCAGGTTGATGACCATCACGGTGCAGCGGACTTCCACCAGGATACCCCAGGCTTCCTCCGCGCTCCGGGCCTGGTACGCGGTGATCCCCGCCTGCTCGGCGAGCGCCCTGAAAAGGCGGAGATAGTCGGCATCATGGTCGACGACGAGGATTGCCTCTTCTGTCATGGCAGCTCTTCCTATAGATGCAATGCTGGGTGTGGGCTCGACCGGGCTGACCCGGGAGGGGTAAACATAGTGTCAAATAATGCAGCAAATAAGGACAAAATGAGGAAAGTCGACCTGAGATCCTTTTATGCAGAACCATCCCACCGTAAGAAAGCCAATGCTCTGACAGTGTTTGCATCTGAATTAAGGTGCCGAGCCTTGCGCTGACAGTGATCTGTATCGGCAGGAAATCTATACTGTCAGTTGGCTTCGTGTTGTTTGACAGTAGTCACTGTTTCGATACTCTTTGAAAGGTCAAGCTGGCGGTATCTACTATTTCAGCGCTAATAAAAGGAGAGCATGATGAGTGCAAAGATTTCCATCCTCGGTTTTGCCGGTAGCCTTCGCAAAGGCTCCTATAACAAGAGCATTCTCAATGCCGCGGCGGAACTTCTCCCGCCGGACGTCGAGCTGAAGATCTTCGACCTGGACGGACTTCCCCTGTTCAACCAGGACCTGGAAAGCGAGCCCCATGAGAAGGTCAGGGAGTTCAAGGCGGCCATTCGTGCGGCCGATGCGCTCCTGATCGCCACCCCGGAATACAACTACTCGATCCCCGGCGTGCTTAAAAACGCCATTGACTGCGCATCCCGCCCCTACGGCGACAATGCCCTGGACGGCAAGCCGGTGGCCATCATGGGGGCTTCCATCGGTACGCTGGGGACCGCCAGGGCGCAGTACCATCTCAGGCAGAGTTGCGTGTTTCTCAACATGTTCCCGCTGAACGGTCCCGAGGTGATGGTTGCCGTAGCCCAGGACAAGATCGATGCACAGGGGCGGCTGACCGACCCGGGGACCAGGGAGAGGATAGGGGAGCTGGTCAAGTCCCTCGCGGCCTGGACCCAGCGGTTGAAGCAGAGGTAAAAGGTCTCCCCGGCCAAACGGCAAAGGCGGCGGAAGGATAATCCCTTTCGCCGCCTTTTTTTATCCCGGTTGGTCACCATCTTCCGCTGCAATGCAACTTCTCCCTCTCCTTCAGGGGAGACGGGGTGAGGATGGGGGGGCTGTCCCTCACCTTGAAGATGAAGGGGCCTGTAGCGGAAGATGCTCGTCCCCTGACAAACGAGAAAAGCCGCCCATGCTGTATGGACGGCTCGTGAAATTGTCGCCTGTTTCTTCGGCAGCCCGGCCACCTGCCGCCACCAGCAGGTCCGAAGCTTTGCGTCCCCGGCGTCTAGCGCCCAGGGTTACCCTTTCGGAAACAGGCTGAGGTGAATTGTACAATCTCTCTTCTGACTGTAAAGGGCTGCACCGAATTATGATTTTCCTATTTTCCCAGCCGCACCACCGGCCGTCACCTTGCGGCTGGCCGTTCCTGCCGACTCGGCTGGCCGGACGCCCCGCGTTCCCCCCGTTGACTTAACTCTGCAAGGGGAGTGTAATGAGCTGGAGAATCCAGAGGCTGATCATGCTGCACGATGGATCAGCCGCCCCCTAGAGACACGGAGGATCGACCATGAAAATAGAGAAAATCGGCATCGTAGGATCCGGCAAGATCGGTGGAACGCTCGGTATCTTGCTGGCAAAAGCCGGATACGAGATATTTTTCAGCTCAAGGCATCCCGAAAAACTGCAGGAACTGGTGAACGAGGCTGGCCCGCAGGCGCACGCCGGACAAGTCGCCGACGCCATCGCTTTCGGAGACCTGGTCGTGCTGTCGCTGCCGCTGAAGGCGTTTGCCGAGCTTGACCAGCAAACCAGGCAGGCACTGAGAGGGAAGATCGTCATCGACACCTCGAACCCGTACCCGGAAAGGGACGGCAACATCGCCGACGAGGCGCGCACAGAGCCGGGAGGGATGGGAGTCTTCGTCTCTCGTCTGCTCCCCGGTGTACGGCTGGTCAGGGCCTTCAACTCCGTCTTTTTCGAGGATCTGAAGAAGACCAAGAATAAAAACGGCGAGACCATAGGGGTCCCGATTGCCAGCGACGATGTCGAGGCACTGGAAGTGGCCGTGGAACTGGTCAGGCGGGCCGGGCTCGACCCGGTGGTAGTTGGCGGTTTGAACAAATCGAAGCTGTTCGATGTGGGAAGCGCCGTCTATGCCACCAGCGCCCCGGCGCGTGATATCAAGAAACAGTTGCAGTCGTAATCCGGCTCCCAGTTACCCTCTCCCGCTTCGCCGCGTGCCTGGCGGAAAGCGGGAGAGTACTTTCTTCGGTCAACCCGAGAGTCCCCCCCACTACACCACAAAGAGCCCCATGAACTCCTCGACCGGCATGTTCTCCAGCCGCTGCCGGTCGGCGAACAACCCCATCACCGCCTCGACCTGCTCTGCCGGCAGCCGCAAAGCCAGGCTCGACCTGCACTTCTCGGCCAGGTAGGGAAGCGCTTCTGCCCGGCGGCGCCGATGGCCCAGCGGATATTCCACCTCCACTGACGCCACTTTTTCCGGCTTCCCGTTGGTCTTCAGATACAGTTCCACGGCATTGGCGATGGAACGCTTTTCCGGGTCGAGGTAGTCCCTGCTGTAGTTCTTGTCTTCGACCACCTCCATCTTCTCCCGCAACCTGTCGATGCGCGGGTCGGCTGCCGTCGCGTCAGAATAGTGCTCCGCGGTCAACTGGCCGAAGATGAGGCCGATGGCGGTCATGTACTGGATGCAGTGGTCGCGGTCGGCCGGGTTGTAGAGCGGGCCGGTCTTACTGATGATGCGCACGGCCGATTCCTGGGTGCGGATCACCACCCGCTCGATCTCGTCCAGCCGCCCCCTGACCGCCTCGTGCAGCTTGATGGCGCACTCCACCGCCGTCTGGGCGTGGAACTCGGCGGGGAAGGCGCTCTTGAAAAGGACGTTCTCCATGACGTAGGAGCCGTAGGGTCGCTGGAAGCGGAACTTTTCACCCTGGAAGGAGACGTCGTAGAAGCCCCAGTTCCTGGCGGTAAGGGCGCTGGGATAGCCCTGCTCTCCCGCCATGGTCATCAGGGCAAGCCGCACACCGCGGCTCGCGGCATCCCCGGCCGCCCACGATTTGCGGCTGCCGGTGTTGGGGGCATGCCGGTAGGTGCGCAGGCTCTGGCCGTCCACCCAGACCTGCGAGATTGCGTCCACGACCTGCTGCTGGCTGCCGCCCAGCAGGCGGGTCGCCAGGGCCGCCGTGGCCAGCTTGACCAGTACGACGTGGTCGAGGCCCACCCTGTTGAAACTGTTCTCCAGCGCCATGACCCCCTGGATCTCGTAGGCCTTGATCATGGCCGTCAGCACCTCGCGCATGGGGAGGGACGGTTTCCCCTCCGCCCGCTGGCGGCGGGCCAGGTAGTCGGCCACTGCCAGGATGCCCGCCAGGTTGTCGGAAGGATGCCCCCACTCGGCGGCCAGCCAGGTGTCGTTGAAGTCCAGCCAGCGGACCAGCAGGCCGATGTCGAAGGCTCCCTTCACCGGATCGAGCTCGAAGCCGGTGCCCGGGACCCGCACCCCGAGCGGTACCGTGGAACCCGGAACGTAGGGTCCGAGCAGCTTCGTGCAGGCCGGAAATTCCAGCGCCAGCATGGCACAGCCCAGGCTGTCCATCAGGCAAAGCCGGGCGGTATCGTAGGCCTCCTCGCTGGCCACCTGATAATTGCAGACATAGTCGGCGATGGCGGTCATCTCCTGGTCGGGAGCGGGACGGACGTTCTGATCGGCGGTGGTCATGGCTATCCCCTTTTCTCCAGCGGCACGAACTTCCTCGGCTCGGGCCCCACGTAGTCGGCGATGGGGCGGAAGATCCGGTTGGCGGCGCGCTGTTCGATCACGTGCGCCGACCACCCTGCGATGCGGGCGAACACGAAGAGCGGCGTGAACATGGTGGTCGGGAAACCGCAGAGGTGGTAGGCGATGGCGCTGTAGAAATCCAGGTTTGGATGAAGCCCCCTCTCGCGCAGCATGACCTGCTCGATGCGTTCCGCGATCCGGTACTGCTCCAGGCTCCCCGCCGCCTCGGAGAGCTTTTTCGCCCACTGCTGGATGATGGGGGAGCGCGGGTCGAGGTTGTTCTTGTAGACCCGGTGGCCAAACCCCATGATCTTCACCTTGTTGTTAAGCATGGTCATGAGCCCTTTTTCCGCATGGTCGGGTGTTTGGAAGCGGCTGATCAGGCGCATGGCCTCTTCATTGGCCCCACCGTGCAGCGGACCGCGCAGGGTGCCGATGCCGGAAGTGATGGCGGAATAAAAGTCGGAGAGGGTGGAGGTAGTGACGCGCGCCGAGAAGGTGGAAGCGTTGAATTCGTGTTCCGCGTAGAGGATCAGCGAGGCGTCCAGCGCGGTGCGCTGCAGCTCTCCGGGTTTTTCCCCCTTGAGGAGAGCCAGGATGTGGCCTGCGTGGGTCGCCTCCACTGATTCCGTGGAGATGCGGCTGCCGTTGGTCCGGTAGTGGTACCAGTAGAGGAGCATGGAGGGGAGGCAGGCGAGCAGCCGCTCGGCGATGCGGACCTGGTCCAGGCTTCCCCCCTCGGGCTCCATGGCCCCCAGCGCAGAGGCACCGGTGCGCAGCACGTCCATCGGATGGGCCGAGGCCGGCAGCTGTTCGAGAAGGTTTCTGAGCGCTGCCGGCAGGAACCGCATGGAAACCAGCCGGTCCCGGAAAGCCGAGAGCTCCTCATGGCCGGGAAGCTCCCCGTGGATGAGCAGATAAGCCACCTCCTCGAAGGCGGCGTGAGCGGCAAGATCGTTTATCGAATAACCGCGATAGGTAAGGCCGACCCCTTTTTTGCCGACCGTGCTGATGGCGGTTTCGCCAGCGGTGATCCCTTCCAGTCCTGGACTGTAATTGGTGCTCATGGTTTTTCCTCCTTTCCGTACAACTGGTCCAGCTTCTTTTCGTACTCGTGGTAGTTGAGGACGTCGTACAGCTCGGCCCGGGTCTGCATGAGGTCCACCACCTCGCGCTGGGTCCCCTGTTCCCGGATCGCCCGGTAAACCTGCAGTGCGGCAGCCGACATGGCGCGGAAGGCCGAGAGCGGATAGAGCGCGAGGCCGACGCCGGCGGCGGCCAGTTCCCCGGCGGTGAAAAGGGGGGTGGAGCCGAACTCGGTGATGTTGGCGAGGACCGGCACTCCCGTCTGCTCGGCGAAGCGCCGGTAGTGCGACAGCTCGCTGAGCGCCTCCGGGAAGATCATGTCCGCGCCGGCCTCGCGGTAGCGGCAGGCCCGTTCGATGGCGGCCTCCAGCCCCTCGACCGCCACCGCGTCGGTGCGGGCCATGATCACGAAATCGGGGTCGGTCCTGGCATCGGTGGCCGCCTTGATGCGGTCCACCATCTCGTCCGTGGTGACCAGCGCCTTGCCCGGCCGGTGTCCGCAGCGCTTCGCCGCCACCTGGTCCTCGATGTGGACTGCGGCGGCGCCTGCCCGGCCCAGCTCGCGGATGGCGCGTGCGATCATGAAGGCATGTCCCCAGCCGGTGTCGATGTCGACCAGCACCGGCAGGGCGCTGACCGAGGTGATGCGCCGGAGGTCTTCCAGCACGTCGGAGAGCGTGGTCATCGCCAGATCCGGCAAGCCATGGGAGGCGTTGGCGACCCCCGCTCCCGAGAGGTAGAGCGCGCGGAAACCGGTCCCTTCCGCGAGCAGGGCCGCGTAGGCGTTGATCACCCCCGCTACCTGCAGCGGTTTCTCCTCACTGACCGCCTGCTTCAGCAAAGCGCCCGCTGTGGTTACTGTCTCCATGCTGTCTCCTCCCCATCAAAAATGGATATTTTGACTAGTATCTTTCCCATCACGTCCCCCGGCCTGACAAAGGGAGGAGTGCGGTGATTGCTTTTGTCAGTTGCCACAACTGACGCACTTTGTCCCGCTTTACGCCACCACCATTTTACCATTCGCCAACACAATATCGCCGCCTGAAAATTTACCGTTGACAGCGGCATGTCATTGCAAATACAGCAAGAACGATTACCTTATGATGTATTGTCGACGCCGGCCGTCAAAGAGGAGCTGCTATGAGTGAGAAGAGGGTTGTCGTACACGACCTGATGCAGAACGATTATGAGTATGTTCTCAGTGAGCCGGAAGGAAAGAACTTCCATCCCGATTTTAAGCCAGAGCTTACCCCCAAAGAGATGCTGAAGATGGGAGTCTTCGGCGGCAGATACATGACCGACTGCCGCGATGAATTTCCCGCCGACTGGTTCGAGGAAGCGAAGCTCTGTCACGAGCGTCATGTTGCGGAGCTGAACTGTTTCGGGGTGAACGCGTCCAAGCCGCTCTCGTACTGGCGCGCCAAGGGGTGGATCTACCATGAGGACCCGCGGGGATGGTTCCAGTGGTACTGCCGCTACTACCGCGGCAGGCGCTGCGCCGACGACGAGAGGCAGATCAAGAGGTGGAAAGCCATGAAAAGGCACATCCTGCAGCTCAAGAAGAACTGCGTGAAAGGCAACCTTTCCTGCCGTCGCAAGCAGCGCCAAGCGCTCCTGCACTGGGCCTACGACAGCAGGAACATGTAAATCCACCTGCTGAAGATTGGAAACACCGGGGACTGCCTCCGAAGGTGCCTGTCCCCTTTAGCTGACTGTCCCTCTGAGCAAAGCGGAAGGAGCCATGCCATGCCCGAAGGTCCCGAAGTCGAACTGGAAAAACAGCACGAGACCATACATGAAGAGCTGGAGAAGGAGGGGGGAAGCTTCCTGAAGCAGATCTCCCTGACCACCGCCATTCTTGCCGTGCTGGCCGCGCTGGCTTCCCTGCAGGCCGGCACCACGGTCAACATGGCGCTGGCGCTGAAGACCGAAGCCGTCCAGCTGCAGTCCCAGGCGTCGGACCAGTGGTCCTACTACCAGGCAAAGGGGATCAAGTCTGCCGTCCAGGAAGCTTCGCGCACCGCCTGGCTGGCGGTAGGCAAGGAGCCCCCCGCCTCCTACCAGCAGGAGAGGAAGCGCTACCAGGATGAGCAGGCCGAGATCAGCAACAAGGCCAGGGAGAAGGAGAAGCGCCGGGACGAAAAGATGCGGGAATCGGAGCATCTGCTGCATAAACACCACGGCTTCGCCAAGGCGGTCACCCTCTTCCAGGTTTCCATCGCCTTGGGCGCCGTCGCCGCCCTCACCCGCTCCCGTTACGTCTGGTTCGGGTCGTTATTGGCCGGGGCGGCCGGCATCGTCCTCTTCATCCTGCCCTTCACCCAATAGCCACCCGGCGGGCCGCGCTGGGGATGACCCCCGGCCTGGAGGACGACTGGCCAGCTGCGGAACTTGGCCGGAGCAGCCGGCTTTAGGAGTACAATGAGCTCAGACGGCCGGTCGACAGGCGGGTGCGCGGGGTGGGACTGCTGGCCAGGACGGCCGCGGAGAGCCGCCCTTCACCCGGTGACTGGGGATCGGCGCACGGGGGGATAGAAAAATGACAGCACGAATCAATTTCGGTAAGGCGGCGCCGGGCGTGATGGAGGCTATGCTGGTCCTGGAGAAATACCTCGCCGGCAGCGGGTTGGAGGCCTCCCTGCTCCACCTGGTGAAGATGCGCGCTTCGCAGATGAATGGTTGTGCGTACTGTCTCGACATGCACTCGAAAGATGCGCGGGCCGGGGGGGAGACTGAGCAGCGCCTCTACCTGCTCAACGCCTGGCGCGAGGCGCCCTGCTACAGCGATCGCGAGCGCGCGGCCTTGGCCTGGACGGAAGCACTCACCGTAGTTTCAGAAGGTCAGGTCCCGGATGATGTCTTCGAGCTCGCCTCGCGGCATTTCAGCGAGAAGGAGCTGGTCGATCTCAGCCTGGCTGTCGTTGCAATCAACGGCTGGAACCGGCTGTCCATCGCTTTCCGCCCGGAGGTGGGGCGTTATCAACCGCAACGCAAATCATGATGTGCGCCCCCTCTGGCAGAGCCCTCTGCTGACCGGCCCCACCGGTTGAGGCCGGTCTGCCTCCACCTTCCACCTTTATCTGCTGCTGATCCCACCAGCCTGTTTTTCCTTCTGATCCAACCGCAGCGGAAGAACCCTTTCGGTATTCAGCAAGATATCCTCGCCGACTCCCAGTGCCTCCTTGAGGGCGACATCCTGGTCCCAGGGGTTGGCGATCCGTGCGATGCTGCCGATCTGCCGCAGCGACAGGCTGGCGAGAAACGCCCAGGGGGTGACGAGGGCGGTGTTCAGCAGGGGCATGTCGGTGCCGTAGAGCAGGCGGCCGTGCAGTTCACGGTGTTTCAAAAGCCTTTGCAGGTGGCCGATACGGTTGAGCTGGGTGAGGGCCGAGATGTCGGCGTAGAGATTGGGAAATTCCCGGCACAGGCGAAGGAAGCGATCATGGTTGCGCTCGCCGCCGTTGCGGCCGTTGGTAGCAGCATGTGCGGCGATGACCGTCACGCCAACCGAGAGCGGCAACCGGAGCCGCTCGGGATCGGCAAGTTCGTTCCTGGTCAAGGTGAAGGAGCTTTCCTCGCCGGTGTGGGTGAGTAGCGGCAGCCCCAGGGAGGCGAGCTTTTCATAGAAAGGGAGCAGCCTGTGGTCGGCGGGGTCTATGTGCTGGATGGAGGGGAGCCATTTGAGCAGGACCGAGCCGCTCCCGGCCACTGCTTGCAGCCGCTCGATGGCGTCCGGCCGGTAGGGATTGACGCTCGCTCCGAACAGGAGGTTCGGGTACCGCTTGCACTGGTCGGCGACGAATTCGTTGGGGATGAAAATTTCCGTCTTCTCCCGGTCCAGCTCTCCATTGGCGCCGATTACGCCGTCCATGGCCAAGACAACAGCCGCCTTCACCCGCCTGGAACGGGACAGTTCCCCGGACAGCCGGCGCATGATCAGCTGGTCCCCTTCCGCGGCCAGTTCCTTCTCCGTTACGCCGAAGGCCTTGAGATAGACCGCGTACTTCCAGCTGTTGCGCATGGCGGGGGATACGAAGCAACCGCTTCCCCCCGCGCCGATGCCGGCCGTGTGACAGTGAATGTCTATGATGTTCTTTCCCGTGTCCATGTCAGCAGCCCCCTGAATTGAAGCAAAGTAACTCCGCGTGCAATGCTTCAACTTTTACAGGAACCGTGCCGATAGTCAGGACGGCTGTCGAGGGCCTACTCGAGCGTCATGTCGCGGAGGCTCTCGCAAGGGTAGTCGCCCCATGCTTTGGCTGGAGGCTCTCCCCTTTGAAAAAGGGGGGCCGGGGGGGATTTATCGACTCCGCCAGCCGCTTTCAAATCCCCTAAATCCCCCTTTTTCAAAGGGGGACTTGCAGCGGGAGATCCGCGCAAATCAGCCGCACATGACCGTGCTGGTTTTGCACCTTCCTTCATTTTATGAACAGGGTCTGTACCTGGAATGTACTGGTCCGGGAAAGTGAATACTACCCACCTCCAGCAGAATCAGCTCACGCGCCCCGCCCGGATCTTCAACGGCCAGGCGACCCGCTTGCTTTCCTGCCGGTTCCCCCAGGCCTCCTCCAGTTCCGCGGAAACCAGCGCGACCGGATCTTCGCCGTTGTTCACCTTGTATTCCTTCACGGCCGACCAGGTGGACAGGTAGCCGGTCACCTGGTCGAAACTCCATTCAACCGTCATGGCGAATTCAGGAACCGCTATTTCTTGGAAAGGGAAGGGGAGCGTCCGGTAGCCGGCATCGACGTGCTTGCGCTCGGGAGGCCAGTAGCTCCCCAGCATCTCCCAGTACAGCTTGGCCAGCACACGGTCCAGCTCCTCGCTCAGGGTGAAGAGACCGTAGGTGATGGCGGCGAAGACGGCCTGCGGACGTGCGATTCGGCGCACCTCCGCGTAAAAGGCGTCCAGGTCGAACCAGTGCAGCGCCTGGGCGGCGATGATCAGGTCCTGGCTTCCCTGCGGCAGCCCGGTCTGCTCGGCCGGCGCGACCCGGTAACGCACCTTCTCATGCGGGATGGCCGCCTCTATCTGCTGTGCGCTGGGATCGACGCCGCAAACTTCGTCGAAGTAGCCTGCCAGCGCCACCGTGGCCTGTCCCGTCCCGCAGCCGCAGTCGACTGCCCGTTCGCGCGCCGGTGCGACCTCCGCCAGCCACTGGAAAAGCTCGTCCGGATATTGCGGCCTGAACTCGCGGTACGCCTTGGCAACCCCGGAAAAATGGTCCTTGAATGCTTGGGTCATCTTGTACGCCCCCTCTTTGGGTTGCAGTGAATACAGCGAATGGAGAGACCGTTCAGCTTTGCTGCCCGGTCTGGCAGACGAAGCGGCGGCAGATGGCGGGGCGGTGCTCGTAGATGCCGCAGCGGCTACCCTGCAGGAACTCGCAACCGTTCTCGATGATCAGCTTGTGGGGGCCGTGGAGGGAGAAGTGGAGCCGGGTGGCACCCAGCGCCTCGAGGTCGAGGTATTCCTCCCAGCTAAGCTCGACCGTGGGGAACGAGCGGCAGCAAAGCGCGTCGCATTCCTTGCAGCAGGCCGGGTCGTTCAGGGGATGGTCCAGCAGGATCCCGTGTCGCTTCTCTTTGTCATGCCTGGCGAATAGCATTGCTTCACCCCCTCCGTTAACGAGATCAGTCAACACGGTGGAAGAAACAGTCATTCAGTTCGGGCTTCAGAAGACCAGGATGTTTGAGAGGAACTATAACTCAACCTTTGTGCAAGTTGCAAGATACTTACATGAGCTTCAATAGTGTAGACACAGTCTCAAGCCGGCAGCTGTTACTTCTTTGCGCAGCCATTTCCTGTCGGAATTACCAAGATAGACCGCACTCTCTCTAAAAAGTCACCAACTAAACTAAATTTTATTGTTAATGAACCTTTCGTATGCTACCCCTGATACCTTCAATGCATTGGAGCTGGCGACCGCCGTTCTTGGCGAGTTGCAGCCGTCACTATCAGGAGTCACAGCATGCCCCTCTCCCCGCCTCGTTGCGCCCGCCTGTTCCGGTCCATCCTTCCGTACGGACTGCTTCTGGCCGTTTTCCTGGTGTCAGCCTCTCCGGTGCTGGCGGATCAGCCTCCGGTGACCACCGCCACCCCTGCCGCCGGCATGTACGGTCCCGCCCAGTCGGTCTCCCTCGCCTGTACGGACGACGTCGCCTGCATCGGGACCTGGTACTGCCTGGGAAGCGGCTGCGACCCTGCCACCCCCTACACGGGGCCGGTCACCATTTCCAGCGCAACCGACCTCCGCTTCTACTCGACCGACACGGCCGGCAACAGGGAGAGCACCAGGACCGCCAGCTACAGCTTCGACGCGGTCCAGCCCGTCACCTCCGCGTCGCCGGGCTCCGGCACCTACTCCGGCCAGCACCAGGTCACCCTTACCTGCTCCGATACCGGCACCGGCTGCAACGGCACCTTCTACTGCGTCGGCACCGGCTGCACCCCGAACACCCTCTACAGCACGCCCCTCACCATCCCGGCCTCCACCGATCTCAGGTACTTCTCGGTCGACAGGGCGGGCAACAGCGAGGCGGTCAAAACCGGCAGCTATACGATCCTCCCCGACAGCGCAGCACCCACCACCACCTCCAACCCCGGCGGCGGCATTTACGGCCAGAGCTGGGTCAGCCTCAGCTGCACCGACGGCGACGGCAGTGGCTGCGCCTCCACCTGGTACTGCCTGGGCAGCGGCTGCACTCCCAGTACGCTCTACAACGGATCCTCGGTCTCCATCAAATCCTCCACCGACCTGCGCTTCTACTCGCAGGACAGGTCAGGCAACAACGAGACGGTGAGGACCGTTTCCTATGTCATCGACGGCACGCCGCCGGTCACCTCCGCCAACCCGCCGGGAGGTAACTACCAGGTGCCCCCCTCGGTCACCCTCTCCTGCAGCGATGTTAGCGGCACCGGCTGCCAGTACACCTACTACTGCAAAGGGGCCAACTGCATCCCGACCACGCAGTACAACGGTCCCATCGTGGTGGATGGCGGGACGGTGCTCCGCTTCTACTCCGTCGATGCCGCCTCCAACCGGGAAACCGTGGTGACCCAGAGCTACGGCAATCCCAACCCGCCCAAGAACATCGCGGTCCCCGGGGAGTACGGGACCATCCAGGCCGCCATCGATGCAGCCTACAGCGGCGATACCGTGGTGGTCGGGCCGGGAACCTACCGGGAAAGCATCAATTTCAAAGGGAAGAACATCACGGTCAGGAGCAGCGACGGGCCGGCGGTCACCATCATCGACGCCAACCAGTCGGCTACCGTGGTCACCTTCGCCTCGGGCGAGACACGTGCGGCGGTATTGGACGGTTTCTCGGTGACCAACGGCTACAGCGACCAGGCAGGCGGCGGCATCCTGGCCTACTACGCGTCCCCCACCATTATCAATAACCGGATCTTCGGCAACAGCGGGCAATGGGGAGGTGGCATCGATGTCTCCAACAGTTCGGCCTCCATTCGCAACAACGTGATCAGCAACAACAGCAGCAGCGCGATAGGCGGCGGCCTCGCCATCGGCGGCTCGGCTGCCGCCGAAGTGACCGGCAACCTGATCAGCGGCAACAGCGCCAGCCAGGGGGGCGGCATCTCGTTGTGGAGCGCGGGAACGCCCACCATCAGCGGCAACACCATCACCCGCAACAAGGCCTGGTCGGGCGGCGGCATCTACACGGTGAACGGGGCGCAAGCCCTCATCGTCCAGAACGTGATAGCGGAAAACACCGGCGGCCAGGGGAGCGAGTTGTACCTGAGCATCCCCAGTGGCGATCCGGGTCCCTACCTCCTCAACAACACCATCGTCGACAGCGACAGCTCGACTACCGGCTCCCTCATCTACACGACCGGGTTCTCCTCCCACTCCCGCTGGACCAACAACGTGCTGGCCGCTACCGGCACCCGGGACGCCATTTTCTGCGACAGGACGTTCAGCACCGTGCCGCCGGTCTTCAGCCACAACGTGGTCTACTCCAAGGCAGGCACCTCCTATG
Source organism: Geomonas sp. (assembly GCA_035255025.1). Lineage (GTDB taxonomy): Bacteria > Desulfobacterota > Desulfuromonadia > Geobacterales > Geobacteraceae > Geomonas. Next base: position 17,028 of record DATFAB010000083.1, on the reverse strand, counting down.
GCGGCGCCTGCAGCGATCAAAACGGCGTGAACGGCAACCTGACCGCCGATCCGCTGCTGTTCAGCATCCAGGGGGGGCGCTACGGCGTGCAGGCCGGCTCCCCGGCTGTCGATGCCGGTGACGGCAGCGCCGCGTCCCTGCCCCAGGCGGACATGGACGGCCTGCCGCGGGTGGTGGACGGCAACGGCGACGGGACGACGGCGGTCGACGCGGGAGCCTTCGAATTCGATCCGGCCCGCCCGCTCGCCCAGTTGGGCGGCCTCCCCGAAGGCGTGATCACCAGCGGCTCCCTGACCCTGACCGTGAGCGGCACCGGCGTCGTCTCCTACCGCTACTCCCTGGACGGCGCGGCCTTCAGCGCCGACAGCCCGGTGGCAACCCCCATCTCCCTGGCCGGCCTCGCCACCGGCCGCCATGCCATCACGGTGCTGGGCAAGGACGCCGCCGGCCACGAGCAGGCCCCCTCGACGGCAGCCTTCGGCAGCTGGCTGGTGGACACGCAGCCGTCCGACCTGGCCTTCACCTTCGGCGGCGCCGCGCCCTGGTTCCAGCAGGGCGACGTCAGCCGGGACGGCATCGCCTACCAGAGCGGGGCGGTCTCCGCCGGCCAGTCGAGCTGGATGCAGACCACGGTGAACGGGCCCGGTGCCATCCGCTTCTGGTGGAACTTCTCGGGCCCGCCGGGATCCCTGCAGTTCACCATCGACGGCAGCTCGCAGGGCATCATCTACCAGCCCGGCTGGCAGCAGCAGGCGTTCCAGGTGCCGGCCGGCAGCCATACCCTGCGCTGGACCTATATCGCGGGGACCAGCAGCGGCACCGGGCCCATCCAGGGCTGGGTTGACCAGCTCGTCTTCCAGCCGGGGAGCAACCCGGACCTGACGCCGCCGGTGACCACCGCCGCCCCGGAAGGGGGGCTGTTCGCCAGCAGTCAGCAGGTAACCCTTAGCTGCACCGACAACGTCGGCTGCACCGGCACCTGGTACTGCCTCGGCATCAACTGCACCCCCAGCATTCCCTACAGCGGTCCCGTAACCGTTTCCGCCGCCGGCTACCTGCGCTTCTTCTCGACGGACGCGGCCGGAAACCAGGAGCCGGCCAAGTACATTCGTCTCGATTTCGATACCACCGCTCCGTCCACCTTCCCCTCGCCGCCGGCAGGGACCTATTCGGGCAACCGCAGCGTCTCGCTTTCCTGCTCCGACAGCGGCATGGGGTGCAACGGCACCTGGTACTGCCTCGGTAGCGGCTGCACCCCGGACACCCCGTATGCAAGCGGCTCGCCCATCCCGGTCACAGCTTCCACCGACCTGCGCTTCTATTCGGTCGACCGCGGCGGCAACGCGGAAGCGGTACGGACCGCGAGCTACACCATCTACCCCGACGTCACCGCTCCGGTCACCGGGGCCAGCTACCCCAGCGGCGCCTATGGGCCGATCACCGTCTACCTTTCCTGCTACGACGGCTTGGGGAGCGGTTGCGCCACCACCTACTACTGCCTTGGCACCGGCTGCCAGCCGACCACCGCCTTCAGCGGCTACCTGACCATCGGCAGTTCGACCGACCTGCGCTTCTACTCCGTGGACGGCTCGGGCAACAACGAGGCCATCCACACCGTCTCCTACACCATCGACTCGGTCCCCCCCAGCACGGCGCTCAGCACGGGCGGCGGTGTCTACCAGGCTCCCCAAACGGTCGCCCTGACCTGCGGCGACGGCAGCGGTAGCGGCTGCGCTCGGAGCTATTACTGTCTCGGCAAGGGGTGCAATCCCTCCACCACCTACCTGGCCCCGCTTGCCATCCCGAGCTCCACCTACCTCCGCTACTACTCGGTGGATCTGGCGGGTAACCAGGAGCCGACCAGGACCGCCCGCTACAGCATTGTCAGCGGGAGCCCGGCGACCATCGAGGTCCCGGCCGGGCAGCCCACCATCCAGGCCGGCATCGACGCAGCCAAGGACGGCGACACCGTCGTGGTCGCTCCCGGCAGCTACCAGGAGAACATCGATTTCAAGGGGAAGGCGATCACCCTGAAAAGCAGCGGCGGCGCGGCGGCGACCATCATCGACGGCAGCCAGGCCGGGGCGGTGGTCACCTTCAAGTCGGGCGAGTGGCTGACCTCGGTGCTGGACGGCTTCACGGTCCGTAACGGCAACACCACCCTGAGCGGAAGCGGCCTGGGCGGCGGCATCTCCGCCACGGACTCCTCCCCCACCATCCGCAACAACTCCGTGGTCAGCAACCGGGGCTGCTACGGCGCCGGCATCGGCGCGCAGTACGGGGCGCCGCTCATCCAGGGGAACCTGATCTCCGGCAACACGCAGTCCTGCTCCTCGTCCTACGGCGGGGGCGGGGTCTACCTCGCCACCGGAACAGGCGCGCAGGTGATCGGCAACACGATTACCGGCAACAGGATGGACAACAGCGGCGGGGGGATCTATGCCACCTCGCAGGCGAGGCTTCTGATCAGCGGCAACCTGATCAGGGGGAACGGCTCCTCGCAGGCCACCGGAGTCACCTCCGGCGGCGGCATCGCGCTGACCGGCTGCACCGAAACCCTGCTGGTCCAGAACGTGATCGCCGACAACCTGGCGGCCAACGGCAGCGCGATCTACAACGGCGGCTGGTCCTCCTGGTCGCTGGTCAACAACACCATCTCCGACACGGTCAATCCCGGCGGGACGCTGGTGGCAGGGGACGCCTCGCAGGCCACGGTGGTCAACAACATCTTCTACGCCTCGACCCCGCTGACTCTTCTCGACAGCGCCTGCCTGAACGGCGTCTCTCCGGCCGGCTTCAGCCACAACCTGGTCTGGGCCCCCGCCGGCAGCAGCTACGCCAACTCCTGCTTCGATCCCAACGGCGCGAACGGCAATCTCGCCGCCGATCCCAAGCTAAGCGGCCCGGCCTTCGGTTTCTTCGGCCTTACCCCCGGCTCGCCGGCCATCGACGCGGGCGACTCCGGCGCAGCGGCCCTGCCGGCCACCGACCTGGCCGGCGCGGCACGCGTGATAGCCGGTCTGCCGCAGGGAACGGCGCTGGTGGACCTGGGCGCCTACGAGTACGATCCCGGCCAGCCGCGCGCGACGCTGAGCGGCGGGATGCCGGTGACCAGGGAGCCCGCCGCGACCTTCACGGTGGGGGGCGACGGTATCGTTTCCTACCGCTATGCCGTGGACGGCGGCGCCTTCAGCAGCACCGACAGCGCGGTCTCCACCCCCATCTCCGTGAGCGGCCTGGCGGGCGGCCTGCACGCGGTGGCGGTGATAGGCAAAAGCGCCTCCGGCGAGCAGCCGGTCAACTCGGCCACCGTCTTCCAGTGGGACATCGACAACCTCGCCCCGGTCACCACCGCCGCCCCGGCCTCCGGCAGCTACTCGACCGGGCAGAGCGTCACCCTCACCTGCTCAGATGGCGCGGGAAGCGGCTGCGCCGGCACCTTCTACTGCCTGGGCGGCGGCTGCACGCCGACCACACCCTACACCGGTGCCATCCCGATCACCTCCTCGACCGGCATCCGCTTCTACTCGGTGGATGCCTTCGGCCTGCAGGAACCGGTCAGGACGGCGAGCTACACCCTGGTTACCGCCATCTCGGGGCGGATCACCGAACAGGGGAGCGGTGCCGCCATTTCCTACGCCTACGTGACTGCCTTTAACGCCGCCACCGGCTCGGTGGCCGGCTATGGCTATACCGACAGCACCGGCAGCTACAACATCACGGGGCTTGCCACCGGCAACTACAAGCTCCTGTTCAACGCGAGCGGTTACGCACAGCAGTGGTACAGCGGCAAGAGCGACCGCACCTCGGCCGACATCGTCGCCGTTTCCGCACCGGATAGCGTTTCGGGCATCGACGTGGCCCTGGTCAAGGGGGGCGGCATCAGCGGCACGGTCACCGACCCGGTGAGCGGAGCGGGGATCGCCTACGTCGCGGTATCGGTGATCAACGCCGCCACCAGCTCCGCGGTCGCCTACGGCAGCAGCCTGGCCGACGGCAGCTACCAGATCCCCGCGCTCGCCCCGGGCGACTACAAGATCCAGTTCTTCCCGCAGAGCAGCTCCGGCTACCTGCCGCAGTGGTACAAAAATCAGCCGGACCAGGCCTCTGCCGCCACCGTCACCGTGGTGGCCGGCCTCACTTCCGGCGGCATCAGCGTCATCCTGCAGAAGGGAGGTTCGGTCAGCGGCACGGTAACCGACAGCGCGACCGGCGCCCCCATCGCGGGGGTCATGGTGGTTGCCTTCGACGCCAGCGGCTCCTTCTTCCAGTCGGCGAGCACCGACGCGACGGGAGCCTACACCCTGGTGGGGATGAACGGCAGCTACAAGCTGAACTTTTGGGGGGGCGATTACCTGCAGGGGTGGTACGGCGGCGATTCTCGGCAGACGGCGACCTCCCTGACGGTGGCGGCGCAAACGGCGACCACCGGCATCAACAAGGCGCTCACCAAAGGCGGCAGCATCACCGGCACCATCACCGACAGCGCGACCGGTACCGTCATCCCCTACGCAGGGGTGGCAGCCTTCGACGCCACCAGCGGGGAGGTGGCGGGATACGGTTCCTCGGACGCCAACGGCAGCTACAGCATCACCGGGCTGGCGACCGGCAGCTACAAGGTCCGCTTCAGCGGCGCGGGCTACCTGGAGCAGTGGTCCGGCGGCACGGGCGACCAGGCCTCGGCGGTGGCGGTCGCGGTAACCGTGCTGCGCTCCACCAGCGGGGTGAACGCCGCGCTGGTCAAGGGAGGAAGCATCACCGGTACCGTCACCGACAAGAGGAACGGTGCACCGCTGGCGGGTGTCTGGATCACCCTCTACTCTCAGGACCGCCAGTGGGCGTGGAGCGCCGGCACGGACAGCAAAGGCGTCTACCAGGTGACCGGCCTGCCTGCCGGCGGATACAAGATCCAGGCCTCCGGCGGCAACGGCTTTGCCGCCCAGTGGTACGGCGGCGCCGACCAGTCGAGCGCCGCCACGGTCACGGTGGCGCCCCCGGCAACCGTGTCCGGCATCGACTTCTCCCTGCAACTCGGCGGCAGCATCACCGGGGTGGTCACCGATGCCGCCACCGGCGCCGCCATTGCGGGAGCCCAGATCACCGCTTACGACCAGGCCTCCGGCCAGCTGATCGCTTCAGCCAGCACCGACGGCTCCGGCATCTACTACCTCACCGGCCTCGCCACCGGCGGCTACCAGCTGATGTTCTTCGCCAACGGCTACCTGACCCAATGGTCGGGCGGCAGCTTGAGCCAGGCTAGCGCCACCGCCGTCCCGGTAAGCGCGCCCAAGGCTACGTCTGCTGTGAATGCCTCCCTCTCGGCCGGCGGGAGCATCTCCGGCACCGTCACCGACCGCGTCAGCGGCGTCGCCATCGCCGGCGCCTTCCTCTACGCCATCGATTCCAGCAGCGGCGACTGGGTCGGCAGCGCCACCACCGGCAGCGACGGCAGCTATGCCATCACCATGCTGCCGACCGGCCACTACCGCCTGCGGGTCGTGCCGGGAGCCAACTCCCCCTACCTAGGTAAGTGGTATGGCAACCAGGATGGCTACCTGTGCGGCGACACCGTTTCGGTCACCGCGACGAAGGTGACCACCTTCGACTTTGCACTCGATGCCGGCGGCAGCATCTCCGGCCGGGTCACCGATGCCGCCACCGGCCAGGGCATCGGCGCGGCCAGCCTCTACTGGACCGACAGCACCGGCCGCTCGGTGATGGGGAACCTCACCATGGACGCAACCGGCTCCTACACCCTGGCCGGGCTTGCCAGCGGTGACTATCTGCTCTTCTTCCAAGCCACCGGCTACATAGCTGCCAGCGCGCCGGTTCGCGCCACCGTTTCGGCCCCTGCCGTCACCGAACAGGTCAATGCCGCGCTCAGCAAAGGAGGGGGAATCAACGGACGGGTCACCGACAGCAGCACGGGGGCGGGCGCCGCAAATGTGCAGGTCTGGGCGCTGGATGCGGTTGCCGGCGGGGTGCTCTCCGGGGATGTCACCGGCGTGGACGGAAGCTACCAGATCGTGGGGCTCCCCAGCGGCAGCTACCAGATCAGCTTCGACGGCACCCGCGCCGGGGAGATCATAGTGACCGCCGCCTCCCCAGGTGCGACCGGCGCCAGCTCCGCGACTGGGACAAGCAGCACCTCCGTCAGCGTGGCGGCGCATGCTGCGGTCGCCACCTCCGGACCATCCTACGGACGGGGTGTGGCGCTGGATCACAGCGTTTCGGTAACGGCTCCCGATGTCACCAGCGGCATCGACTTCGCCATCGACGAGGCCGGCTCCATAAGCGGCCGGGTCACCGACCGTGACGACGGCTCGCCGGTGGTCATGATCTACGTGAAAGCCTACGACAGCGTGACCGGCCAGCCGGTCGCCAGCAGCTACAGCAACAGCGACGGCAGCTACCTGCTGGGTGGTCTCAACGCCGGCAGCTACCGGCTGGAGTTCACCGGCGGAAATACCGCCAACGGCGGCTACCTGGGCGCCTGGTACGGTGGTGATACAGCCTCCGTCCCCGGCTCGGAAGTGGTGGTCAACTCACCCAACACCACGACCGGCATCGACATGCAGCTCAGCAAAGGGGGGGCGATCTCCGGCGTGGTCACGGTCAGCAGTTGCCCGGCGCCTCACCTGGTGAAGGTCACCGCCTACGATGCCGACAGCGGCCAGGAGATAAGCTCCACCTATGTCGATACCGACTACACCGCCCGCTTCACCATCGGCGGGCTCCCGGCCGGCGGCTACAAGCTGGCCATCACCCCGGATGCCGGCTTCCTAAGACAGTGGTATGCCAATGCGGCCGATGCGGCCGCGGCCCAGACGGTGACGGTCCGCGCGGGGGAGACCACCTCTGTGGAGATCGCCCTCAGCACAGGAGGCGGCAGCATCTCCGGCAGGGTCACCGCGAGCGGCGCCTGCCCGCTTACCGCCGGTACCCTCAAGCTGTACAACTGGGATACCGGCGCCCTGGTGGCGCAGGAGAGCACCGATTACGGCACCTACCAGCTGGGCGGGATACCCGACGGCAGTTACCGGCTGCAGATCACCGCCAACGGTCTGGTCAGCTGGTACACGGCGCCTGCGGCAAATCCAGGGGATGGCTACGTGATCCAGTCGCTTCCCTCGGCTACCCCTTCTGTGATCGTGGTCAGTGGCGGGACTGCGGTGACCGGCATCACCCTGGCCGAAAGCTGCCCCGCGCCGGCTCCACAGCCGTTCGTGCTGCTGGACGCCATCAAGGCCCTCAAATTCACGGTCGGGCTGCTTATCCCGACCCCTGCGGAGCTCTCCCAGTACGATGTCACCGGCAACGGCAAAATTGAAATCGATGACGCCCTAAAGATCCTGCGCTGGGTGGTTGCACCGGCGGGGTCCAACTAAGGGAACATTTCAGGAGAACAAGATGAGAATGCACAAGATAACCGCCATAGTGATTACCCTGCTTGCCCTGTCCGGGTGCGGTGGCGGGGGGAGCACGCAGTCTGCCGGCAGCGTACCCGGCAATGCCGTGAGCGGGGTCGCCTCCAAGGGGATCATCAAGAACGGCACGGTCCGGGTCTACGCGATCAACGCCGACGGCTCCAAGGGTGCCCTGTTGAGGCAGACCACCACCGACAAGGACACCGGCAGTTACCGGGCCGATCTCGGCAGCTACAGCGGGGCCGTGGTCATCGAGATAAGCGGCAGCTACACCGACGAGGCGACCGGGCAGCTCAAGACGGTGAGCGCCGATGCGCCGCTAAGGGCGGCGCTGGCGAGCGTAAGCGGGGAGGTGTCGGCGGCGGTCACCCCGCTCACCGAAATGGCGGTGGAGAAAGTGGAAAACAGCGTCAGCCGCAGGATCAGCGTGGCCGACATCGCCGCCAGCAACGCCCTGATCGCCTCCATCTTCAGGGTCGACATCCTGAAAACCATGCCGGTGGACCCGACGGTGGCGAGTTCGAGCGGGCTTGAGCAGAGGGAATACGCGCTGGTTCTGGCAGGGATCTCGGCGCTGATGCAAAGCGAAGGGAAGGACCTGGCCGCGGTCATCGCCGAGGTGCGGGATGCGGTGACCAGCGACGGACGGATGAGCGGACTGGTGGCTGGCAGCCTGCTGCAAGGGATCAGCAGCTTCGCGGCAAGCGGTGGCAATCAGACCGGCATCAAGGACGTCTCCAACACCCCCCTGGTCAATATCGGGCAGGTGCTCCGCCCGCTGGCCATCTCCCTGTCGGGCACCAGCTCGCTCCTTTCGGGGGTCGACTTCTTGCTCACCCTTCCCCCCGGGGTGGTGGTATCCGCCGATGCCAACGGAGTCGTGGCGGGGGCCGACCTGCAGGGAGCAGTGGGGACCCTGGCGACCGGCTACTACACGCCGGCCACCGAAAGCACCCGCGGCAAGGTCCATTTCGCCGTGGCTTCAGGGTCGTCCTTTCCGGCGACCAGCTTCCTGACCCTGCAGTGCGTGGTGGCGCCGGGGGTAACCCTTTCCAGCGCCGACTTCGGCTATACCCTGGTCCAGGCTGTGGACAGCAACCTGCTGCAACTGGAGGGCGTCACTGTGAGCGGGGCGCTCGGGCAATAGGGGTATCTACCTGGCCCCGAACACGAAGTAGGAAAGGGAGAGGAGGGCGAGCACCCAGACGCCTGCCTTCACCTCGGAAAGACGGCCGGTGCCTGCTTTCATGACCGGGTAGGCGATGAAGCCGACAGTCATGCCGACACCGATATTGTAGGTGAAGATCATCAGCACGATGGTGAGGAAGGCGGGGATCAACTCGGTGAGGTCGTCGAAGTCGATCCTGGTGAGCGGGCTCAGCATGAAGGAGCCGATCACGATCAGCGCGATGCCGTAGGCGTGCGGCGGCACGATGGTGAAGACGGGGGCCAGGAAGAGGGCGAGCAGGAACAAAAGGGCGGTCACCAGCGAAGCGAAGCCGGTGCGGCCCCCCTCCTCGATGCCGGCGGCGGATTCGATGTAGGCGCCGGTGGTGGTCGTGCCAAGCAGCGGCGCGAGAACGGTGGCAAGCGCATCGGCCATCATCGGCTTCTCGATCTCGGGGAGGTTGCCCTCCTCGTCCAAGAGGTCAGCCCTCATGGAGAGCCCGAGCAGCGTGCCGACCGTGTCGAGGAAGGCCATAATGAAGACGGTCAGGATGATCGGGAAGAAGGCGGGCTTGAGCGCCCCGGCGAAGTCGAGCTTGAAGAGGATCGGCGAAAGCTCCGGAGGAAGGCTGAAGAACTGCGCCGGCAGCGGCGTCACCTTGAGCGCGATGGAGGCGATGGTGGTGGCCACGATGCCGATCATCATGGCCCCCAGCACCTTGCGGGACATGAGGATGACGGTCAGCAAGAGGCCGAAGAGGGCCAGCAGCACGGAGGGCTGCGAGATGTTGCCGAGCTTCACCGGGGCTCCCGCCACGCCCAGCGCGACGATGCCGGTCTCGTTCAGGCCGATGAAGGTGAGAAAAAGACCGATGCCGGCGGCGAAGGCGCATTTCAGCGAGAGAGGGATGGACTCCGCCAGCCAGCTGCGCACCCGGAACAGCGTGAGCAGCGTGAAAATGACCCCGGCGAAGAAGACCGCTGCCAGCGCCGTCTGCCAGCTGTAACCCATCACCTTGACCACCACGAAGGCGATGAAGGCGTTTTCGCTCATGTAGGGTGCGATGGCGAAGGGGCGGTTCGCGTACAGGGCCATCAGCACCGTACCGAAGACCGCTGCCAGGATGGTGGCGGTAGTCGAGGGGCCGCGCGGGATGCCGCCGTTTTCCAGGATGGCCGGGTTGACGATGATGATGTAGGCCATGGTCAGGAAGGTGGTAAGCCCGGCCACGGTCTCCCGGCGGAAATTGGTTCCGTAGAGATCGAACTTGAAGAAGGCGGCGATGCGGGAGGTCATGAGTTCTCCTGGGTTGTCCTGAGGTGTCGTGAGGGGCCTGGCTCCGTCAGGTGCCTGTCCTCCTCTGCGGTACTGTCCCCTCTGCGGCAGGTGCCAGTCCCCCTTCGGTTCCGAAAGCGTCAGCTGTCTGAATCGCCAGGAGCCTAACAAATTCCCGTCACATTTTCAATTCTAACTCCACCTCCTCCCCCCGAACGTGGGAGACCGGGAGGGGGGAGCAGCGCGGGCATTGCCACTGACAGTTTCCCCACCCCAGCCCTCCGCCGTTCGGGGGAGGGAGCAGTCGGAGGTAGCAGCCGGACGAGACCGCCTTCAGGCACCGCGTAGCTTTTTTCCTTCATCGATCCCGCCAAAGATGGTACGCTGCCCGAATGTCCTGGAAAATCATCGAAAAAAGACGCAGCACCCTGGCCGGCGAGAGCGGCGAACGGCTGGGCCACCGAGGTGGCCGGCTCTCCTGCTGCCTGGTGTACCCGAACCGCTATCACGCCGGGATGAGCAACCTCGGCTTTCAGGCCGTCTACGCCATGATGAACGACTATCCGGAAGTGGTGTGCGACCGCGCGTTTCTCCCCGACAAGGACGAGCTTGACGAGCTGCAGCGCAGCCGCGGCACCCTGCTGTCGCTGGAATCGCAGCGGCCGCTTTCCTCCTTCGACATCGTCGCCTTCTCGGTCTCCTTCGAAAGCGACTATCTCAATCTGCCGGCCATCTTCAGGCTGTCCGGTATTCCGCCGCTGTCCGCGGAGCGCTCCCCCCTGCAGCCGCTGGTCTTTGCCGGCGGTGCCGCTCTCTTTCTGAACCCGGAGCCGATCGCCCCCTTCCTTGACGTGATCTGCATCGGCGAGGCAGAGCCGGTGCTGGCCGGCCTGCTGGATCTCCTCAAGGAAGGCGCGGGCTCGCGGGACGAACTGCTGCTGAAAGCTGCCGCGCTTCAGGGTATCTACGTTCCCTCCCTCTACCAGCCTACCTATCAGGGAACGGCTCTGGTTTCCATGAATCCCGCCCCAGGCGCTCCTGCGCGGGTACGGCGGGTATGGGAAGACGAGGATGGCGGCCGTCCGAGCGCCACCGAGATCCACACGGACGCCACCGAATTCTCCGGCATGCACCTGGTGGAGATCTCGCGAGGCTGCCCGCGCGGTTGCCGCTTCTGCGCCGCCGGCTTCATCTATCTTCCCTACCGAAGCCGCTCACCGGAGTCGGTCCGGGAGGAGGTGATGAAAGGGGTCGCCGAGGGGAGGAAGGTCGGCCTGGTCGCCGCGGCTGTCTCCGATTACCCCGGCATCGGCGAGCTCTGCCAGGAAATCGTGGCGGCGGGCGGCAAGTTTTCGGTCTCCTCGTTCCGGATCGATCACTACGATGCGGGGATGATCGAGGCCTTGAAGGCCAGCGGCCAGAAGACGGTCTCCCTGGCACCGGAGGGTGGCTCGCAGAGGCTGCGCGACCTGGTCCGCAAGGGGATCGACGAGGAACAGATCCTCTCCGCCTGCGACATGCTGATCGGGCACGACATTCTAAACCTGAAGCTGTACTTCATCATCGGTCTGCCGACCGAGACGTTCCAGGACCTTGAGGAAATGGTGGTGCTGGTATCGAAGATACGGGAGAGGGTGGTGGCAGCGGCGCGTGCCAACAAGCGGCTGGGGGACATACAGCTGTCGGTCAATCCCTTCATCCCGAAGCCGTTTACCCCGTTTCAGTGGTGCGGGATGGAGGATATCAAGTCGCTGGAGAAAAAGTGGAAGTTCCTGCAGAAGGCGTTGGGGCGGCTTTCCAACGTGAAGCTGCAGATGGAAAGCCCGCGCGAGGCTTACCAGCAGGCCCTCTTTTCACGGGGGGACCGGAGGCTTGCGCCGCTGTTGATCGAGGCGGATCGGCTCGGGAGCTGGAAGGAGGCGGTGCGGGAGGCAGGTTTCGACAGCGACAGTTTCGTCTATCGCGATATTCCGCTCGACGAGCCGCTTCCCTGGGGCTTCATCGAGGGCGGCGACACCGGCCGTCTGGAGCGGGAGTATCACCGGGCGTTCGGAGAAGATGCGTAATCCGCCCTGAGTTCCCCTTCCGTCGTTAGAGTCCCCTCCCCCGAACGGGGGAGGGATAGTAGGGAGGGGGAGCCTCCGCCGGAATCGTCAGCACAGCTCCCCCGTGACCGGTTCATCTAGTTGAAGAAGTACCTCGCGCCGACCGTGAAGGAGACGTTGGAGGGATCGAACTCGCCCGTCTTCGCCCCGGCAAAGTTCCTGACATCGGCGTTGAAGGCTTCCACCCCCTTGATTTCTGCGTTCAAAGCCACCTGCCGCATCAGCATGTAGTCGACTCCCCCCTTGAGGTGCAGGCCGACCACGGTATCGGTGACGTTGTTGCCGACATCATTGATGAGCACGTCGATGCCCGCCCCGGCATAGGGGACGAAGCGCTGTCTTTCCGGCAGGCGGTACTGCGCCCCTACCGCCAGATCAGTTACCCCGGCGCGGCCCAACCCGTCAGTATCAAAGGCCGACCTGGTGACCTCAAGGTCCAGGGCCACGTTTTCATCCACCCCGAACAGGAAGCCGCCTCCGCCGATGATCCCCGGATCAGTCTTGACGAGAAGGGTGCCTTCAAACCCGTTCTTTTCGCTGTTGGCCGGGTCGATCACGCCGATCCTGCCGGTAACCGCTATCCTTCCCCTGAGGTCTTCAGCAGCTGCATTGCCGGCCACACATGCCGTCAGCAGCGCGCAGGCGGCGAATAGAGCAAATTTCTTCATCACGTGTTTCCCTCCGTTTAGTCATTAAAATCCTGCTTTCAAAAGAGACCATCCCCACCCTTGCCCTCACCTTGAAGGGAGGGACACAATGTTCCCGCCTGAAGAAGAGGGCAGATGTTCAACGTGCCCCCTTTAACAAAGGGGGGAGGGGGATTGTCGTGCCTTTCCTTTGGAAAGAAAGCCGTTGTTACTTGATCAGTTCCACGGTCGCCTTGATCGCTTTCTCGATCCCGTCCGCGGCTTCCGCGATGTGCCCGGCCAGCATGTAGGCGGGAGTGGTGACGATCAGGTTGTCACGGTCGACCACGCAGTCGTTCACTGCGCAGTTGACGTGCTTGCTGCCGGTGGCATTGATAGCGTCGGCGGTTCCCTGGTCGTTGCCGATGGTCAAACGGGGCGCCAGGTCCTTGCCGAGCGCCAGGGCGAGTACGGTAGGCGCGATGCAGATGGCGCAGATCGGTTTTTTTGCCTGGGCCATCTCCCTCACCAGGCGGAGCACTTCCGGGTGGACCGAGCCCTTCGGGCCTTCCACGGCGAAATTACAGAGGTTCTTGGCCGCCCCGAAGCCGCCGGGGAAAACGAGGGCGTCCAGTTCGGCTGCGCTTGCCTTGGCGACGTCGCTGATCTCACCACGTGCGATGCGTGCCGATTCGACCAGCACGTTGCGTTTGGCGCCGGTCTCCTCCATTTTGAGATGATTCACTTCGCTAAGTTCACTATCCGGCGCGAAACATACTGCCTTGGCACCGTTTCTGTCGATGGCTAACAGGGTTAAGACCGCCTCGTGAATCTCACTACCATCACGAACTCCGCAGCCAGCAAGTACAACGCCTATTTTTTTCATGTAAGCCGCCTCCGTGTTATTGATGCCCCTGCTTCGGGATGGCCTATTCTATGCGGGATGGTTTGCCTGTGCAAGGTTAATATCATTTCGGCGGACGCTGATAGCACTGTTGGAAGAGTCCCGTGCTCGGCTGGACCTCCAAAAATAGATTGCAGCGGCAACTCTTATTGCGATAGCATCATCGCTGTCGGTTCCTGATTGCTTGTAGTCGGGGACGCATAGGTAGTTGTTGGGGATGTCCGTGCTGAGAGAGTCGAAATGAGTTCAGAAAGCCCGCAGGTAGATGTAGCTCGCTGCACCGGATGCGGTCGCTGTGTTGCGGCCTGCCAGGAAAAACTCTTCACCCTTGAGACGACCGGCTACCGCAAGCATGCGGTCCTGCGCAGGCCTACCTGCGGAGGTTGCCGCAAATGTCTGGAAGCCTGTCCGATCGGCGCGCTCTCGGTCCTGCCCCGGGAGTGACGTCAGCGACAAAAAGGTGGAGCCGTAAGCGCTGAGCCTGTCGAAGCACCGTAGCTGGCCAGCCTCTCTTTGCCGGGAAAAGCCCTTCGGCAGGCGCGGGGCGAGGTCCAGTGGCATGGTGGCCGCGGTGTTGCAGGACGCTCCTCAAATGCCAGGCATGTCTGCAAGTGAAACTTCCCTCACCCCGGTCCTTCGGGTCGGAGAGGCTGCCCCGAACTGCCGGTTCAGTGGTGCTGGGGACCTCCGCTGTAGGTGAGGTTTTTCTTCTTCAACTTTTCAATCAGGGTGGTCCGTTTCAGGTTCAGCAGGATGGCCGCCTCCTTCTTGTTTCCCCCCGTTTTCTGCAGCGCCTGCAAGATAAGCCTGTTCTCGAATTCCTCGACCGCACTGTGCAGGCAGATGCCATTTCCGGGTAGCGCTACCTGCGCCACGGGCGTGACGGTCTGCTGTTCCCTGGCAATGGTTCTGCCGCCGCGGTATTTTTCCGGAAGGTCCTGGTAGGTGACAACCGGCCCGCTGGCGATGATCACCAGCCGCTCGACCAGGTTCTCGAGCTCGCGGACGTTGCCCGGCCACGGGTAGTGGGTCAGGATGTCCATGACCTGGCTGTCGAACCCCTCGATCTTCCTGTGGATGCTTTTGTTGAACTTGTTGAGGAAGCTGTTCAGCAGCAGCGCGATGTCCGAGCCTCTTTCCCTGAGCGGAGGGAGGGCGATCGGTATCACGGAGAGCCGGTAGAAGAGATCCTCCCGGAAGGTGCGGTCCGCCACCATCTGCTCCAGGTTCTGGTTGGTGGCCGCGATGATCCTGACATCCACCTTTTTCGGCCTGGTGCCCCCCACCTGCTCGACCTCCCTGCTTTGCAGCACGCGCAGCAGCTTGACCTGCAGGTTGGGCTTCATGTCGCCGATCTCGTCGAGGAAGATCGTCCCCTTGTCCGCCATTTCGAAGCGTCCCATCCGGGACACGACTGCGCCGGTAAAGGATCCCTTTACGTGGCCGAACAGTTCGCTTTCCAGCAGGTCGTCCGGAATGGCGGCGCAGTTCACCGCTACAAAGTTCTTGTTGCAACGCTCGGAGAGGTCGTGGATGGCCCGTGCCACCAGTTCCTTGCCGGTTCCCGACTCACCGTGGATGAGAATGGTCGAGTCGGTTCGGGCGACCTTTTCAACCATCTCGAACAGTTCGAGCATCTTGTCGCTTTCGCCGATGATGTTCTTGAGCTGGTCACGGCTCTTCACCTTGGGTTTGTGCCTGAGGTTTTTTGCCTGCAGGGCCTGGTGTTCCAGTCCCTGCCTGATGGCGGCGTCCAGCCTTTCCAGGTTGAACGGTTTCTCCAGGAAAAGAAAAGCGCCAGCCTTGAGCAGTTCGGAGGTCATCTCGGGGCTGACGAAAGGGCTGTAGGCGATGATCACCATCTCGGGGCGAAGCGCCTTGGCCCGTTGGACAAACTCGACACCGCTCAAGTGAGGCATCCTGGTGTCTGCAATCACCATCTGCACTTCGTCCTGTTCCAGCTTCCGCAGGGCGTCCGTTCCGTCTGCCGCCTTGATCACGTCGTAACCCTTGAACACCAGGAAGGCCGCCAGGAAGTCGATGGTTTTGCTGTCGTCGTCGAGCAGTAATATCTTCTGATTTTCCATGTTCAGTTATGGTCCGGTGAATTCCTTTCGCGTACAAATGTAGTTAGTAATCAAGCTGTTAGCGTTGATCTCTAGGTACTATACCTGCCCGTCTCCAAAAATGTCAACTTAGTGACACATGTCGGGAGGAGGCCGCATCTGACGCGGTGGCAGCTTTGCCTGGGTAGGACAGGGACGGGCAGGAGAGTGGGATAGACAGGGTAGGTAGGGGCGATAGAGGCGATACTGGAAGGATACGGAAGGATACGGGATCAGCTGTCGGAGTGTCCCAAGGTGTCGACGTTCAGCAATTCGGGAAAGAGCCAGACCCAGATGAAGATGACCGCCACCGTGCCGATGCCTCCAATCACCACCGAGGGGACGGTGCCGAACAGGGCAGCGGTGGCCCCCGACTCGAACTCTCCCAGCTGGTTGGAGGTGCCGATGAACATGGCGTTGACCGCGCTGACCCTGCCCCGCATCTCGTCCGGCGTTTCAATCTGGACCAGCGAACTCCGGATCACCACGCTGATGACGTCGGCCGCGCCCAGGATGACCAGGGCGACCATGGAAAGGGCAAAGGAGGTGGAAAGGGCGAAGACGATGGTGGCAAGGCCGAAGATGGTGACGCTGACGAACATGGTGCGGCCCACCCGGTGGCGCAGCGGCGTGCGGGCAAGGAAAACGGACATCGCCAGGGCGCCAATGGCCGGGGCCGCCCTGAGCAGTCCCAGCCCCCAGGGCCCGGTGAAAAGGATGTCGCGCGCGTAGACCGGCAAAAGCGCCGTCGCACCACCCAAGAGCACGGCGAACAGGTCCAGCGAGATGGCACCGAGTATTTCGCGCCGGCTACGGATGAAGGCGATGCCGGCGAAGAGGGACCGCATGCTGACCGGCTCCCGCCTGGCAGGGGGGCGTGTGATCCGGATGGAACTGATGGAGGCAACCGCGGTGAAGAAGAGGAGGGCTGCCACCGCGTACACCGTGGTGGGGCCGATGGCGTACAGGATACCTCCCACTGCCGGCCCGACGATGCTGGCTGTCTGGTTGGCCGATGCGGACCACGCCGCGGCGCGCGGGATCAACTCTTGGGGGACCAGCCCGGGCACCAGCGCCTGCATGGTGGGGCCCTCGAAGGCACGGGCGGCTCCGATCACGAACACGGTGGCCAGAATGGCCTCCTTGCCGAGCCAGCCGGCGAAACTTCCCACCGCCAGGGAGGTGAGCGCGACCCCCTCGACTAGCTGGCAGACGGCGGAGATCCTCCTGCGGTCGTAACGGTCGGCGGCATGGCCGACCACCAGGGTGAGAAGGAACATGGGCAGGAATTGGGCCAAGCCCACGAGCCCCAGGTACCATGCGCTGCCGGTCAGCGCGTAGATCTGCCAGCCGACCGCGACTCCCTGCATCTGGTAGGCAAGGGTGGAGGCGAGCCGCGCCGACCAGAAGCGCCGAAA
>DATFAB010000082.1:0-14993 GCA_035255025.1 Geomonas sp. | reverse complement strand
GGATGGCGCTGGAGATGTAGTCGGTGGCGTCGTAGGCGATGCGCGCCTTGAGGCCGGTGGGAAGGTCGCGCTGGATGCCGTCCATCTCGGCCCGGACCCGCTTGATGACGTCCAGCGAGTTGGCGTTGGGGAGCGGCCAGATCCCCATGAAGACCGCGGTTTGCCCGGAGAAATGGACCTCCGAGTCGTAATCCTCGGCCCCCAGCGCCACGTCGGCGATATCGGAGAGGCGCACGATGGTGCCGTTGGACTGGCGGACCACCAGCTTCCTGAACTGCTCCGAGGTGGTCAGGTTGGTGTCGGTGGTCAGGTTGACCTGGATGTAGGCCCCCTTGGTGTGCCCGGGGGCGGCCAGGAAGTTGTTGGCGGCCAGCACCTGGCGCACCTGGGAGGGAGAGACGTTGAGGGCCGCCATCCGGTCCGGTTTGAGCCAGATGCGCATGGCGAAGGTGCGCGCACCGAGGATGTCGGCCCGCTGCACGCCGGGAACGGCGGAAAGCCGCGGCTGAACCACCCGCACCAGGTAGTCGGTGATCTCGTTCTGCTTGAGGATGTCCGAGGCGAAGCTCAGGTAGGCGGAGGCGAACTGGCTGTCGGCCGACTCGATGTTGATGACCGGCACCTCGGCTTCCGGCGGGAGGTCGCGGCGCACCTGGTCAACCTTCGAGCTGATCTCCGCCAGCGCCCGGGTGGAATCGTAGTTGAGCTTGAGGCGGACCGTGATGGTGGAGAGCCCCAGGGTGCTCTGCGACTGCATGTAGTCGATGCCGTCGGCTGCGGCGATGGCCCGTTCCAGGGGGGAGGTGATGAATCCCCGCACCAGCTCGGCGCTCGCCCCCACGTAGACGGTGGTCACCGTCACCGAGGCATTCTCGCTGCGCGGGTACTGGCGGACGTTCAGGGTCCGGATGGCCTGCAGCCCGGCGATCACGATGACCAGGCTGACCACCGCGGCCAGCACGGGGCGGTGTATGAAGAGGTCGGTGATTTTCATAGAGGCGTCAGTTGTTCTCCGGTTTGGGCGTCAGGCTGAAGGTCGGAGCGAGCCGGTTATCGACCACCACCTGGCCGCCGTTTTTCAGCTTGAAGGCGCCGGTCGAGACCACCTCTTCCCCCTCTTTCAGTCCGCTCAGCACCGCCACGAAATCCCCCCTTTTCTCCCCAAGGCGCACGAACTGCTGGCGCAGCACCTTGCCCCCCTTTTTACTGGGGTCGCCGACCACCACGAAGACGGAATCTCCATACGGGGCGTAGAGGACCGAGGTGGTGGGGATGACCAGCACCTGGTTGCGGGTGGGAAGGCCGAGCGTGACGTTCACGAAGAGGCCGGGCCTAAGCCGCTCGCCCGGATTCTCCAGGGTCGCCTGCAGCTTGAGGTTGCGGGTCTCCGCATCGACGATGGGGTTGATGGCGGTCACCCGCCCGTTCACCGTTACTCCCGGCAGGGCGTCGCAGGTCACCCGCACCGGCAGCCCCTGGCGGAGCCGGCCGAGTTCCTGCTGGGGCAAGGCGAAGTCCGCGTAGATGGGATCTAGGCTTTGCAGGGTGACGATGGCATCCCCCTCGCGCAGCATCTGCCCGAGGTTCACCTGGCGGATGCCGGCCCGGCCGCTGAAGGGAGCCCGGATGGTCTTCTTGCCGATGGTGGCGCGGATGTTGTTCTCCTGCGAGCGCGCCTGCAGGTGGTTGGCGACCGCCGTATCGTAGTCGTTTTGCGAGACGATCTTCTTGGGAAGGAGCTTGGCGTCGCGCTCCAGGACCAGGCGGGTCAGTTCCGTCTGTGCCTGGGTGCCGGGAAGCTGGGCCTCTTCCGAACTGATATCCTGGCGCACCAGCGCAGCACCCTTTTTCACGAGCTCCCCCGACCGGAAGGCGATGTCGACGACCTTGCCGGCCAGTTCCGCAGAAACGGTCACCCCCTGGACGGCGCTTAACGAGCCGACCGCGCTGAGCGAGGTTTCCCACAGCTGGGAGGCAGCCCTGGCCGTGGTCACCGTTTCCGGCGGGGGAACGAACTTCTTCCCCTGTTCGATCATGGCCCTGATCTGCAGGAACTTCAAAAGAGCAAGCACGCCGACCACCAGCAGTACACCGATGACAGCAAAAACAACGGCCTTCCTTTTCTTCATATCAATAGCTCCGATGAAGGAATGACTCGATTTAAAACCACCTGCCGCTGACAGCCCTCAAAAGCTCCCCATCCCTCCCAAGAAATCCCGGCTAAGGCCGGCTCTTTCCACATCTCCCCCTTTGACAAAGGGGGTGGTCAGGGGGGATTTGCCTTTCCGCTATCGTTCGTCTTTCCGCTACCGGTTCCCTTTCCCGATTCGGTACCGCTTGCCGCCGCCCCCTTCTCCTGCTCCCTGTTCCACCAGCCGCCCCCCAGCGCCTGCAACAGCTGGGCACTATCGGATAGCCGCGCCACCCGGGCCGGCACCAGCGCCAGCCGGGCATCCTGGTACTGGCGCTCGGCGTTCAAGAGGGTCAGGTAACTCGCCATGCCCACCTGGAACTGCTCCCGGCTCGCCTCCAGGGAATCACGGGCTGCCGCTTCGGCCGCGATCAGCGCCTGCAGGGTCGCCGCATCCCGGCTAAGCGAGTGCAGGGCATCCGCCACGTTCTGGAATCCCTGCAGCACCGTCTCCTTGTACTGCGCCAGGGCCGCATCGTAAGCCTCCTTGGCCGCCCGCCGCTTGGCGGTCAGTTCGTCACCGTGAAAGACCGGCTGCAGCAGCCCCGCTCCGATGGACCAGATCCCGGTCCCGGCCGTAAAGAGCTCACCCAGCTTGATCGCCTCACTGCCGAAGCTGCCGGTCAGGGTCAGTTGCGGGTAGAGATTGGCGGTGGCGACGCCGACGTCGGCGCTGGCGGCGTGCAGCAGTTCCTCGGAGGCGCGGATGTCAGGACGCTGGCGGACGAGGTCGGAGGGGAGGCTGACCGGCAGTTCGGCGGGAAGCTGCAGGTCGTCGACGGTAAAGTGCGGCAAATCGGGATCGCCTGGAAAACGGCCGGCCAGCACGGCAAGCAGGTGGCGCGAAAGGTCCAGCTCCTTTTCCAGGGGGGAAAGGGTGGCAACCAGCTGGGCGAGTTGGGATTTCTGGGCGAGCAGGTCAGGAAGGGCGGCAGCGCCAAGCCTGACCTGCTCGTCGACCAGGTCCAGCTGGCGCTGCTGAAGATCGATCAGGCTCTGGGTCTCGGCTATCCGGCCCCGCAGCGAGGCCTCGTTGACCGCCGCCGCCACGATGTTGGCAGCCAGGGTGAGCTGCGCCCCCTCCAACTGGAAGCGCTGGTAATTGATCTGGGCCGCCAGCCCTTCCAGTTCGCGCCGGCCGCTTCCGGCCAGGTCGAGCGAATAGGAGGCGTTCAGGGTGGCGTCAAAGAAGGTGAGGACGAAGTTACCTGTTTCGCCGAAAGAGGCGCCCGATATCTGCTGGCGATTAACGGAAAGCTTGGCATCGACCTTGGGATAACGGATTGCGCTGCTTCTGGAGCGGTAGTTTTCCTGGGCCTGGCGCACCCGCGCGGAGGCTGCTTCCACCGTGGGGCTTTCCAGGAGAGCCTGCCGGATCACGCGGTCAAGCGCCTCGCTGTGAAAAAGGCGCCACCACTGTTCTGGGATCTTCCCCCCCTGGACCAGGCGTTGTTCCCCACCACCCTCCCCGGTTACGGCTATCACAGTAGCTGGAGGCGTCACCGCACTGAGTGCCTTGGGGCCCGGCGCCTCCGGCCTGTGAAAATCGGGACCGGCCGCGCATCCTGCCAGCGCCGCAGCCGCCGCCACGGCGGCAATTACATGGGAAACAATGCAGGTTTTCACTGAAAGCACGACTCCTCTATTTCATTAAGCATAGTATACCGTCATTCTCATTATCCGCCACCGCTGCCGCAGCCCCGCCCCTCAGCCCGCTTTAGCCTGCAGACCTTGCTGGCAACTGCTTGCCCCTTCACGAACAGCGCCGACTCCAGGCTGTCGCGCCGGCCCTGGCAGCGGCGGATCTCCTGTGACAGCGGACCACAGCTGTCGGCCGCGGCCGACAGGATGGCCCCCCTACAAGCTCACCGCTTAACCGCATTCAATTAATTTTCTGCAATAAAGCAGGAATCCTACCACAACCATGCTAAGCCACCAACTAAAAAGGATCCTGGCACCTGAGTGAAGCAAGCGGCAGTGGCGGGCTGCGCCCGTGCAACCGTGGAGATTTTCTACACCTGCAAAAAAGTGTGGAAAATCCGCCATTGACCGGGAAAGCTTACCTGTGACAGAGTACCTCTCCAAACCGTCCCATAACCTGCAACAGCCTCCCCGGCACCCGTGGGAGGCGCTGTCCCGGCGGGTCGGGACATTTTCCAAAACGGGAGCGCCTTTGCAGGGAGGTCGAGATGCTGCACATCGTTCAGGTAGTCAGGTGGGGTGTCGCTGAGATACCGCGCATTTTTTCCGAGGAGGCCAAGGCTCAGGCGGCCTATGTCGAGAATGTGGAAAAGCACTGGGAGCTTCGCTACGCCGCCTATTGCGAACATCACGGTTTACAGAAAGAGACCTTTGCCGCAGCGCAGGGGTTTGTGACCTCCATCGACGTCTCCGAGAAGAGCACGGTAAACCTGTGGTCGCTGCCGGTCGAGGAGGCGCAATTGGAAGCTTCGCGTTTGTCAGGGGAGGGTCCCGAACAGGCCGGACAGTTGGCAAGCGGGATGACCGCCATCAAGGATGGCCTCGCCCGATTGCTGGAGGATGTTTCCAGGCTGGCGGATGGACTGGCGGGAATACCCCCTTCACCGGTGGTGCCGGTGGAGGTGCTGCAGGTGGAGAACCTCCGTCCATCCCCCCCGCCCCCTGCTCAGCTTCACCAGGCCAAGCCCGAAGCGGACCCGGCAAAATACGCCACCAAGCAGTGGAGCGTCTTCGTCGCCGACATCAGGAGGTTGTGCTGCGGCAGCCGGAATGAATCGGACCTGCTCCCCCGTGGCGCATGGCGCGATGACGTCTACAGCAACGCGACCTCCTTGGAGTACTGGGACTGGGTTGCCGACCGCATCGAATGCTACAAGGAAAGAGCGCAGGCAGCCGGCTTTACCGTTATCGCCGTCCCGGACTCGTCAGATTACCTCAAGTTCACCAACGGGAAGGGAGACACCAGCGAGGAGAGCTATCACTCCGAATGGGAAGCATGGTGTGCCGCCGGCCTGTACCTGGAAAAATCACAGTCCTGAAACGGCACGGGCATCGAACCCGCCCTGGGGCAGCTACCCCGCTGTGAATTGGCACCATTGGGGCCGGTTACTCGACAGCTTCGAGTAAGCCGAAAGTACTGCCTGGATACCCGAAAGTAGTGGCCTGGTACCCGGACGGATAGCCTGGTCGACCGGGTTCTCTCAGTGATGCATGGATAAGGCGAGGGGAAGGCGGTGGTCGGGTAAAATCGGTGCAGGTTGCGTTGTGGCAGGCGGGAATAACTCTCGAGGTGGGCCAGCGCGCTGCGGCGGCAGCGCGCTGGCATTTCGTTGGCGGATTCATCTCATGCCTTGCTGCAGGCGGCTGATCATGTCGGACACGAACTTTTCGCGACCGACCAGCGTGACGTGGTATTCCCTGTTCTCGGTGCGGAGTCTCTCCGTCTTCAAATCTTGCAGGTAGGTCTGGAGTATCTCGACCAGGTCGACAGCATCTTTCTCGTTGAGTTCGAAAGTGATCATGTTGCGCCTCCCTTGTTTGTCTGTAGCCCCTGTAGTTGCCACCCCTGAAGATCGATTTCCCAAGTAGTATAGTACCTGATCCTCAAACTGCCACTGCACCCGATGGTAGCCGATACTTTGTTACATGAAAGGTATAGACTAAAAGGTGCAATTTTGATAGACTTTGCGCCATGCGCACATTAAAGATGACAACCAGCGGATGGGCGGCCCTCGGGACAGCTCTCGTCATTGTGGCCTCTGCCTTCCCCTCCCTCGCGCTCGACAAACCGGAGACGGTCAAGCGCGTGGTTGTCTACAAGGAACGCAAGCTGATGGAACTGATCGGCGCCAAGGAGGTCCTCCTGCGCTCCTACCGGGTCGCCCTGGGGAGGAATCCCGACGGTCCCAAGAAGACAGCCGGCGACTGCCGGACCCCGGAAGGGTGCTACGTCATCGACCGGCACCAAAGTAGAAGCAAGTTCTACAAATCGCTCCACATCTCCTACCCCAATGCCTTCGACCTCGCCTCGGCCCGGCGCCTCCATCAATCCCCGGGGGGCGATGTCATGATTCACGGACTCCCCAAGGGATTCGAGGACATGGCCGAGATGCACTCCGAGGCCAACTGGACCAAGGGATGCATCGCCGTCAACAACCAGCAGATGGACGAGATCTTCAAGATGATACCGGACGGCACCCCCATAGAAATCAGGCCCTGATTGCTCACTCCTCCTCATCGTCTGGCGAACCTTCGCCTCCCGCAGGAGCTTCCGGCTCCGGCGGTTTCTGCTTTTCCTTCTCGCCACCTGGTTCGGCCTTCGGCATCCCGGCTCCCGTGACGTCCACCGGCATGCCGGAATGCGACGCCAGCGCCGCCTTCAGCTTTTCCTGATCGACCTCACCCCACCACCCTTTCCGCTGCAATAACTCGGTCGCCTCCTTTTCCAGGTTGACCTCGCCGTCTTCATGTATCTCCACCATCACGCGCCCCTCGAAGCGGGCGGCCTTCACCGGCTGGCGGACGATGGTTACCGGCGTCTTCATCTTCACGGTCCAGAACAGGGAGACTATGTCCTCAGGGTAGAGATGGATGCAGCCGTGGCTCACCCGCCTGCCGATGCCGTACGGACGGTCGGTGCCGTGGATCAGCACGAAACGGTTTGACAGCCGCAGGGCGTGGCTGCCCATCGGGTTGTCCGGTCCGGGAGGGACCACCTCGGGGAGCTCCGGCTTTTCCTGCCGAATGGAGGGGGGCACGTACCAGGCGGGATTGACGATCTTCTCGATGACGGTGTAGGTGCCAAGCGGCGTGTCCCACCCCTCGCGCCCGATCCCGACCGGGAAGGTCTCGACCCAGGCCGATTTGGGCGGGGTGAAATAGTAGAGCCGCATGTCGGAGAGGTTGATGACGATGCCCTCTTTTTTGGGCACGTCGGGGAGTATCCAGGAGCCGGGCACGACCACCAGGGTCCCGGGAGGCGGCAGGATGGGATCGACTCCAGGATTGGCGGCGACCATCTCGTCGTAACCCATGTCGTACTCCCTGGCCATTTCGATCAGGGAATCGTCCTCGCCAACCGTGACGACACTGGGAACGCCGGCCACCCCGTCATGGAAGAGCACTTGGGCGGCGGCAGCCGGCCCGGTGGCCGCCAGTAACGCGGTCAGCAGTGAGTAGATGAACAGCGCGATGAAGGGAAGTCTTTTCAAGGGTTTGGTCGCTGTTACGGGTTCCCCTCCCCGTCGGCCCAGGGCGGAGAGGGGTAAAGGTTTCAGATCATCTGCACGATCGTTACTTGTTCTGCTGCAGCCTGAAGAGCTTTTCAGCCTTCTGTTCTGCCTGCTCGGCAGCGGTGGCGGCCCTCTCGGCCCTGGCGGCGGCATCATCGACCTTCTGATTGTAGACTTTTACCGCGTCAAGGGCCTGCTGTGCTTTGTCGTCAGCCTGTTTGATTGCCGCCCTGTCAGCATTCTGAGCCGCCTCAAGCTTGTCAAGGCGCTGTTCCAGAGGACTCACTTGCGTACGGACATAATCTTCGGTCGCGCACCCTGCAAGTCCAACCATAGCTACCGTTCCTAAAACGAGAGCTATTCCTTTCATACCCACACCTCCTCAGTTTGTGATGGCCTTCTCTTTATTTGTAACAGAGAACCGTCAAAAAACAACAAACTGGAGCCATTGGTGACATAGCGTTACCACAATAGGTAACAGGGATTTCCAGTAATTGGATGAGACTTCCATCCTGTTGGGGCTATGAGAGAGGCTCTGAAGGTTATGAGTAGCAAGGGAAAGGTAGACTGTGTAAATATTATTTAATATTCAACAGCCGAAGATGCTGTGAGCAAAGCAGGTGAGCGGTTGTAAGGGAGCCGTTTGTTTTCTCTGGGCCTCGTTGGCAAGCGAGGGGTTTACGGTGCGACGGGAACCACACTAGCTGCATGCAAAACGGGAGGGTGGCACCAAGGCCACCCTCCCGTTCCATCCGCTTAGCAGTGACTTTTATTCCGGCCGGCTCACGCGTACCTGACCAGCTCCGACATGTCGCGCACCGCCTGGTGCAGGCCGACCAGGATCGCTCTCGACATGATGGAATGGCCGATATTGAACTCCTCGATGCCGCCGATGGCGGCAACGCGCTTGACGTTGGTGTAGTTCAGGCCATGGCCGGCATTGACCCCCAGGTCGAGCTTCCTGGCCAGCTTGACGGCGTTCTCGATCTTGATCAACTCCTGCTCCTGCTCCTTCCAGTTGCGTGCGTCGGAGTAGGCGCCGGTGTGGATCTCGATGTAGTCTGCCTCGATCTTGTTGGCCACCTTGATCTGATCGGGATCGGGATCGATGAACAGGCTGACGATGATACCCGCCTTTTGCAGCTTCTCAATCGAAAGCTTCAAGGCCTCCTGATGGATCCTGACGTCCAGCCCACCCTCGGTGGTCAGTTCCGCCCGCTTCTCGGGTACCAGCGTGCAGGTCTCCGGCTTCACCGCCAAGGCGATGGCAATCATCTCCTCGGTGGCCGCCATCTCCAGGTTCAGCCTGGTCTGCACGGTCTGGCGCAGGATCTTCAGATCGCGGTCCTGGATGTGCCGGCGGTCTTCGCGCAGGTGGATGGTGATGCCATCGGCGCCGGCCAGTTCGGCGATGGCGGCGGCCGCTACCGGATCCGGCTCGCTGCCGCCCCGCGCCTGCCTAAGGGTTGCCACATGATCGATGTTCACTCCCAGCCTAGCCACGCGCTTCACCTCCCAGAGCCCCTGCCACGGTAGAGGCGATCTCATTCGCCCAGCCGCGGATCTCGCCTTCGTCGCTTCCTTCCAGCATGATGCGCAAAAGCGGTTCGGTGCCGGAGTAGCGAATCAGCACCCTCCCCTCGTCGCCCAGCTTGGACTCGACGTCGCGCACCAGGCTTGCCACTTCCGGGACCTGCATGATGTCCGATCTCTGCGACAGGCGCACGTTCACCAGCACCTGCGGCAGCGATTCCATGACCATGGCCAGTTCGGAGAGCCTTTTCTGGCGCCGCTGCATGATGGCCAGCACCTGCAGCGCGGAGAGCACCCCGTCGCCGGTCGTGTTGTGATCGAGGAAGATCATGTGACCGGACTGCTCCCCCCCTAGGTTGTACCCCCCCTTCACCATCTCCTCGACCACGTAGCGGTCGCCCACCTGGGTCTTGATGATGTGCCCCCCCGCCTTTTTCATGGCGATGTCGAGTCCCATGTTGCTCATGACGGTAGCCACCAGCGTGTCGTGGTGAAGGGTGCCGTTCTTGATCATGTCCAGGGCGCAGATCGCCATGATCTTGTCGCCGTTCACCTCGTTGCCGTATTCATCCACGAAGATGACCCGGTCCGCGTCGCCGTCCAGGGCAATGCCGAGGTCGGCGCCGTGCAACTTGACCTGCTCGCTCATCACTTCCGGGTGCAGCGAACCGCAGCCGGCATTGATGTTGGTCCCGTTGGGCTTCACGCCGATGGTGATCACCTCGGCGCCCAGCTCCTCGAAGACCGCCGGAGCCACCTTGTAGGCGGCGCCGTTCGCGCAGTCGAGCACGATCTTCAAGCCGGAGAGGTCGAGATCCTTGGGGAAGGTGCTCTTCAGGAAGACCACGTAGCGGCCGGCGGCGTCGTCGATGCGGTAGGCCTTCCCCACCTCCTTGGCGGTGGGACGCAGCGAGTCGATCTGCTTGGAGAAGATCAGTTCCTCCATCATCAGCTCCTTCTCGTCGGGGAGCTTGAAGCCGTCGCGGGAGAAGAACTTGATGCCGTTGTCCTCGAAAGGATTATGGGAGGCGGAGATCACCACGCCGGCGTCGGCGCGCATGGAGGAGGTAATGTTGGCGATGCCCGGGGTCGGCAGCGGGCCGACCAGCAGCACATCGACCCCCATCGAGCAGATGCCGGCCACCAGGGCGCTTTCCAGCATGTACCCGGAGAGCCGGGTGTCCTTGCCGATCACGATCCGGTGACGCCGTTTGCTGTTCTTGAAGGTATAGGCCGCGGCACGCCCGATCTGCATGGCCATTTCCGCGGTCATCGGATAGACGTTGGCCACTCCCCGAACGCCGTCGGTGCCGAAAAGTTTTTTCATGGAGAGATCACCTCTGAGAAAAGATAAAAAATACAAAACCGCCTGCCACGGAGGAACAAAGAACTTCTGAGCAAGGGAAAACTACCGTTCCCCGGCAGCCAAGCGGACTCCACAAGATACCACAGGTTCAACTGATTTTACAGGTTTTCTCCGTGGAACTCCGTGTCTCTTTGGCTAACGGTTTTCCGCCAGCGACAGGGCCAGAAAGCCCGGCACCACCCGCTCCACTTTCAGATCCCGGTCGGGGAGCAGGACCGCATCTTCCTGCAAAGGGTAGCTGGCAGGGCCGGCCGAGGCCCCGCTTAAATCGAGCCGGCAGGAGAGGTCCCGGTAGGGCAGCAGCCACAGCAGTATGCGCGGCCCCCGCACGGTCACGGTCACCTTTTCGGGGAGCGGTGAAGCCAGTTTCAGGCCGGTCGGCAGATGAGCCGCACGCACCGGCACCTGCACGCTGGCCTGCCCCGGCCGCTCGACCACAACGCTCGCCCAAAGGAGCATGGCCAAAAGCAGCGAGAGCGCCCGCACCATGGATGCGGCAGCAGTTTCCTGGCTCCCCTCTTTGCTCATTTAAGCCACCTCGGCTCGACCAGCCTGCGGAGCATCTTGCCCAGGGCGGGAGGTTCCAGGACGTCGGTCTTCTTCCCCCCCACCACCACGGAAATCGCCCCGGTCTCCTCAGAAACGACGATCACCACCGAGTCCAGCAGTTCGGTAAGCCCGATGGCGGCCCGGTGTCTGGTCCCCAGGCTCTTGCTCACCTCCAGGTTCTGGGTGAGCGGCAGGAAACAGCCGGCCTTGGTCAGCTTGCCGTGCTGGATGATGACGGCACCGTCATGGATGGGCGAGTACGGCAAAAAGATGGAGGAGATCAACTCGCTGGTCACCTTGGCATCGATGTCGGTGCCGACTGCCAGGTAACTGTCAACCGGAATGCCCCGCTCGATGACGATCAGCGCCCCGATCCGTTTCTGGGCGAGCCCGGCCACCGCGAACACCAGTTCGTCGATGACGTCCGACATCTCGACGTCCTTTTCCGCCCGGGTGCGGGTCAGCGCGGCGAAGGCCCTGCGTATGTCGGTCTGGAAGATCACTGCGAGCACTACCACGGATGAAGCGAGGAACGTGTCGAAGAGGAGCCGGACCGCCTGCAGGGAAAGGAGGCGTGCCAGCAGGTGGCCGGCCAGAAGCGCGCAGAGGGCGGCCAGGATGCGCAGCGCCATCCCTTCCTTCAGGAGCCTGGAAAGCCTGGTGACGATCACGGCGACCAGCGACAGGTCCAGGAGGTCCCGCAGCACGCTTATGTTTTGCAGGGGTACGTTCATCCGGGAAGCCGCCGTTTCAGGGGGTGATGCCGCCGGTGCTGCCACCGGCCCGCCCCCGCTTTGCCCGCGCTCGAAGCTGAGCGGGGATACTGAACGAAGATTGTCCAAGGCCAGTTATCCGGCCGGTGCGTCTCAAACTTTTTGCCAGCTCCCTTCAGCCAGCCAGCGCCTTCGCCATCAGCACCACGTCTTTCATGGCGGCCACGTCATGGACCCGGACGATGGAGGCGCCGTTCACCACCGAGACGGCCACCGCCGCAGCAGTCCCGAAGATCCGCTCGACGCCCGTTTTGCCGATGACGGTGCCGATGAAGGATTTGCGGGAGGGGCCGATCAGGATCGGGTGTCCCATCGGCAGGAACTCCTTGAGCCTGCGGATCAGATCTAGGTTTCCTTGCATGCTCTTGCCAAATCCAAGGCCGGGATCGATGACGATGCGGGAGGGCTTGATCCCCGCCTTTGCCGCCAGCTCCAGGGAAGCGGCGAGATAGGCCTTGACGTCGGCGAGCAGGTCGTCGTAGTGGGTGTCAGCCTGCATGCTCTGGGGCGTGCCCCGGGTATGCATGACCACCAGCCCGGCTTCCGCCTCGGCGACCGCAGCGGCCATCCCCTCGTCGAAGAAGAGACCGCTCACGTCGTTGACGATTTCGGCCCCTGCCGCGCAGGCCGCCCGAGCGACCGCTGCCTTGTAGGTGTCGACTGAAATCGGAACGGAAAGTTTGCCGGCAAGCGCCTCGATGACAGGAACCACCCGGCGGAGCTCTTCATCGAGGGAAACTGCGGGGGCCTTGGGGCGGGTGCTTTCCCCGCCGATGTCGATGATGTCCGCGCCCTCCTCTTCCATCTCCAGGGCTCGCCGGACGGCGGACTCGGTGGAGAAGAAGCGGTTGCCGTCAGAAAAGGAGTCGGGGGTCACGTTGAGGATGCCCATCACCAGCGGGCGGTCCATGGAAAGCGAGCGGCGTGGGAGTTCCCACGCCGCCGGTGTAGCTATCATGCGGTTGCCACCCCTTCCGGGGGGATATCCTCGCCGGCCATGATCCGGTCGACCTCTTCACCGGAGAGGTTCTCCTTTTCAATGAGGGCGAGCGAGATCTTGTGCAGCGCGTCGATGTTGTTCTTGAGCAGTTCCTGGACCCTCGCGTAGTTCTGCTCGACGATCAGCCTGATCTCGTGGTCGATCTCGATGGCGGTGGCTTCGGAGTAGTTCTTCTGGGTGGCCATCTCGCGCCCCAGGAAGATCTGCTCGTCCTTCTTGCCGAAGGTGACCGGGCCGAGCTTCTCGCTCATGCCCCATTCGCAGACCATCTTGCGGGCGATCTCGGTGGCACGCTCGATGTCGTTGCCGGCGCCGGTGGTCATGGAGTTGAAGATGATCTCCTCCGCAACCCGGCCGCCCATCAGCACGGCGATGCGGTCAAGCAGCGACTCGCGCGAGTAGCTGTGCTTGTCCTCGATGGGGAGCTGCATGGTGACGCCCAGGGCGCGGCCGCGCGGGATGATGGAGACCTTGTGCACCGGGTCGGTGCCCGGGATCAGCTTGGCGACCAGGGTGTGTCCGGCCTCGTGGTAGGCGGTGTTCTTCTTCTCCTCGTCGGAGATCACCATGGAGCGGCGCTCCACACCCATCAGGACCTTGTCCTTGGCGTCGTCGAAGTCGCGCATCTCGACCACGCTCTTGTCCTTGCGGGCGGCCAGAAGAGCCGCCTCGTTCACCACGTTCGAGAGGTCCGCTCCCGAGAAACCGGGGGTGCCGCGGGCGATGGTCTCCAGGTCGACATCCGGGGAGAGCGGGGTCTTCTTGGTGTGCACCTTGAGGATCATCTCGCGCCCCTTCACGTCGGGACGCGGCACCACCACCTGGCGGTCGAAGCGCCCCGGACGGAGCAGCGCAGGGTCGAGGACGTCGGGGCGGTTGGTGGCGGCGATCAGGATGACACCCTCGTTGGATTCGAAGCCGTCCATCTCCACCAGGAGCTGGTTCAGGGTCTGCTCGCGCTCGTCATGGCCGCCGCCCAGGCCGGCACCGCGGTGACGGCCCACGGCGTCGATCTCGTCGATGAAGATGATGCAGGGGGCGTTCTTCTTCCCCTGCTCGAAGAGGTCGCGGACCCGGCTGGCGCCGACACCGACGAACATCTCGACGAAGTCCGAGCCGGAGATGGAAAAGAAGGGCACGTTCGCCTCGCCGGCCACGGCCCGGGCCAGGAGCGTCTTGCCCGTTCCCGGAGGGCCCATCATCAGGACGCCCTTCGGGATCTTTCCCCCCAGCTTCTGGAACTTGGACGGGTCCTTGAGGAATTCGATGATCTCGCGGAGCTCCTCCTTGGCCTCCTCGCACCCTGCGACGTCCTTGAAGGTGACCTTCTTCTGGCTGGGGGTCAGGAGCTTGGCGCGGGATTTTCCGAAGGCGAGCGCGCGGTTTCCCCCGGTCTGCATCTGCCGCATGATGAAGATCCAGAGGCCGATCAGGAACAGGATTGGCGCCCACTGGAGCAGGACGACGAGGAGCGACCCCTCGCGCGGCTCCTCGGCCGTGATCTTCACGTTGGCCTTCCGCAGGTCGTTCACGAGGTCGTTGTAGGCGGGGGCGTACGTCCTCACGTTCGGCTCGCGCCCCTCCGGCGTCCCCTTCGTGAAGGCGCGGATCTCCTGCCCGCGGATGGTGACCCGGTCGATCTCCCCCTTGTTCACCTTCTCCATGAAGTCGGAGAAGCTGATCGAGGTGGTGGCCCCCTTGCCATAATCCACCACCTTGAACAGGAGGAGGATGACGACGAGGATGACCATCCAGAGCAGAATGTTCTTGACGGTTGTATTCACGATTTTCCCTGCTTCGTTATACGCAATTCTCGCGCCTGAAGTTCAGGTCCTCCGCGACCCCGGATCGCTGGCGTCGAAGGGCGCCTCTCCTTCGGTCCGGACCTGCGCGATGAAGGGGAGGTTTCCTCCCTCCCCGGTGTACTCCATACCGTATCCGACGAGAATTCCCTCCTCGGATGGAAAAAGCACGTAGTCGACGAGAAGGGGGCATTTCCGCTCCTGGGGGCGGTCCACCAGCGCAGCGAACCGGATGGAGCGGGGAGCGAGCTCGAGGAGCTGGTTTACGAGGTACGTCTCGGTGACGCCGCTCCGGGTCACGTCCTTCAAAACGATGACGTTGGCATCCTTGACGTCGAAGGAGGTGATGAAGTTCAGGTTCGTGACCTCCTCGTCCTCCCCCTTCCGTATAACGTCGATGTATTCGCATCGGACGGAACGCGGTATGGCCCGGGCCAGGTCCGCGACGAAGAAGCCGGCCCCCTTCAGGACGGCGACGAGGACGATCTGGCCGCTCTTGTAGTCGAAGGCGACCCGCCGGCCGATGTCGGTGATCCGCCGCGCGATGTCGCCTGCCGAGTAACGCT
>DATFAB010000081.1:0-74730 GCA_035255025.1 Geomonas sp. | reverse complement strand
CTACAAAATTTATTCCATTGGGCAACGTCCCCGTTTGAGTTAGAGAAGGTGTAGGTGTCCCGGTTGTTGTCACCGTGAAGGAACCGGGAAGTCCCGCAGTGAAGGTGGTGTTGTTCGCGCTGGTGACAACTGGAGGGGAAGCCGGGGTTACCGTCAGAATTGCCCCTCTCGTCGTGTCAGTCCCGCTGGCATTTTTAAAGACGGCGTGATACTGCTTGCCGCTATCCGACGTTTTCGGCAGGAAGGCAAGGGTTGTATAGGTCGCTCCGCTGATGTCGTACCAGGTATTCCCGTTGTCGCCGCTGGCCTGCCACTGGACCGTCGGGAACGGATACCCGCTGGCTGCTGCCGAGAAGGAGACCATGTCCCCGTCGATTATTTCTTTGTCGGCTGGTTGAACGGTGACGGTCGGTGCCGCGGCTATGGCGAATTCGTAAGGCCCCATGTCGACCACGCCGACAAAACGGGCATTGCCGCCCAGATCGGTCGTGATTCCGGACGGAACCAGCGAGTCGTTGCCGGTATCCCTGCAGGGGGAGTCGGATGTGAGATAGAAGTTACCGGCGGGGGCGTCGACAAAAAAGGGATCGACGACGATGTTGCCCGCACCGTCATAGCCTCCCTGGACATCGCTGTACGTGACGGAGGCGCTACCGGATATCTGACCCGGTGAATTATTCCAGATGATGGAGTTCCGGATCATCACGTTACCATAGGCACCTATGCCTGCACCAGAAGCGGCGCTGTTCTCGGTGAAAAGCGAATTGATGATGGTGGTGGTGCTGTTGACATCCGCCAACATTCCGCCTCCAATTGCGACTCCGGCCTGGGAGTAGTTGCCGGCGAAAAGACAAGTGGTGAGGGAACAGGATCCGGTCGTATAAACCCCGCCGCCATAGCTGCCGCTCACGACGTTGTTAAGAAACTTCACGTTGGTCAGCGTGCTATTGCCGGAGTTGCTTAAACCTCCGCCGCGGTTGGCATGGTTTCCTGAGAACGTGACGTTGGTGAGCCTGGGGCCGGCAACGGTAGTCGAGTGAAGGTACATCCCCCCTCCTCCGTTACTTGAGCCGGTCGCCGTATTGTTCGTGAAGGTGACGTTATTCAGGACCGAAGAGCCGTCTTCCTCGTACCATCCACCGCCGCTGTAGCCGGTATTCCCATAAAAGCTCACCCCGTTTAGGGAAGGCGAACCCCATCTGTTGTAGACGCCGCCCCCACCTTCCCCCTCGCTGCCGGTGGCGGTGTTGCCGGTAAATGTGACGTCGGTAAAGACTGGCGATGAGCCGTCACTCATCAATCCTCCGCCCCTAACGGCTGTATTGCCCGAGAAGGTAACCTTGGTCAACAGAAGAGAACTGGAGTTCGTGAACATTCCGCCGCCGTAAGTAGTAGCCGTGTTGCCGCTGATAGTGACATTGTAAAGCGTCGGGGCGTTCATATTCGCGGACACCCCCCCGCCGAATCCGGCTTTGTTTCCCGTGATTATGAGGTTGCGCAGGGTCGGGTTGGCGTAAGAACTGTTCACTCCACCTCCTGACGTGGAAGTCCCATTCGCGTTTCCGGCGGTAATGGTGAAGCCGTCCAGGATGGCACTGCTCGATACTGAACCAGCGGCACGCACCACGTTATAGGCGTTGCCGTCATCAAGTACATTGTTGCCGTCGATGTCGCCGCTTAGGACGGTGACATTGGCCTGCCAGTCGCGGTCAGCCCATCCTGGTGTGCCCGAGGCAGGGAAGCCGCCGTAAATGCCGACGCCGTCTTTCATTGCGAAGGTTGCGTTTCGATCCCATGGGGGGCCTGGTTTGTAGGTCCCGGCAGCCACCCAGATCTGGTCCCCTGCAAGTGCCGCAGTCAGCGCCGGCTGCAGGTCGGTGTATGCATCCGCCCAACTGGTGCCGTTGTTTAGCCCGCCGGCAGCCGCGTTCACATAGATGGTTGCTGCCTGCACCGAGCGAGGGGCAGCCAGAATCGCGAATCCGGTCACAAGAAACGTCAAGGTACATATCGCTGTAAGAAGCTTACACATGTGCCGTGAACCCATGTCTCTCTCCTTTCCCGATTTTCTTGCCACCTCACCCGCCCGGGCAAACGGCTCGAAACCACTATTATTTCCGCCAAGTGCTGGTGACTCATCGCTTACCTAAAAAAGACCGAGCATGCCCTGGACCAAACATCGGCACGCTCGATCTTTTACGGTTATCAGTCCCTACTTCGCCTGAATGGTTAGACTGTAAGAGTACTTATTAGTGTAGAAAGCAGAAATTCCTGCCGTGACGGCCTGGTTTCGACTGAGCCCGTTGGTGTTCACGTCGATGTCGAAACTTCCCGTTTTGGAGCCCTTGGGAATAACGATGGTGTCGATCCTGGGGATTGCGTTCACGTTGAGGCTGTCGGCCTGGATGTTGGTGATCTTGGTGTCGATTTTCGCCTCACTGGCCAGGTTTATGTACCCCTTCATGGTTGTGACGGTCCCGAGAGTGACCTGCACAGGATTCTGGTCGAAGGTGATCGATTCAATGGGAATCGGGATAACCGCGTCAGTCTGGATGTCAAAGCTGACGTCGGCCGAGAAGGGAGTCTTTACGGTGTGTACCTTGGAGCAGCAGGTGGTTCCCAGGTCCCTTTCGCAATAGTTATCAACCAGGTTGATCTCGATATGACTCCCCAACGTGGTCGTGCCAGTCAGCACGTGATCCGAATTCATGGCCAGGGCGCCGTGAAAGACTTCCTCCCCCATGCAGATGGCGTTAGGCTTTTTCGGTTTCCCGCATCCATAGTACCAGTCATACATGTCCCAGTACCCGAAATAGGACCCGCTGTGCTCGGGCGGATTTGTCGAGTGGTACTTCCAGTTCATGGAAGTCCCGGAGCACCCATCGCACAGGACACCCCAGTCTGCCAGGGTATAGGACGTTGTGAATTGGCAGCCAAAGGTTGACGATATCGCGTTGGCGGCGCTGAAACCTACGTTGAAATTCGCATTCGCCGAGTAGGTCGTCAGGTTGTTCGGTGAGGTCGGGTCGTTGCTGACCCAGAATCATTGCGGTGTTTGCGGGTCCGCTTCCGCCGGGAAGATGCTTACCTTGATGTAATCCTGGAACCATGCGTATTCGTTATGCTTGGACATGTCGCCGTCGGATGCCATCCAGTCGCTTCCCGTATCGTTGGGATTGGACTGCGTGTCGACCTGGGCAAGCAGGTACTGCTTGTTGCCGGTCGGTTTGCCGCCATTGTCGAGAAACAGCGTGAAGGTGTAATTCACGATGTACTTTCCGAACTGGGTACGCCCTTTCGTTACCGACTGTCGGCCGGAATGGTCGAAGGTAAATGGCAGAACGCTCCTGTAGTCCCACCTGACATTGATCAGGTTCGGTGGGATTGGGCTGTCCGGAGAAGGCGCTGCGGGAAGGACTTCTTCCGGGTTCATCAGGGACTCCCTCAGCTTTTTCAAGAGCATTCCGGCATACCGGAGGTAGATGTCCGGGTCGGTCTTGATCTCTTCCGGGTCGATGGTAGGCAGTTCCAGGATGCGAATGACCGGTGTGTTGCCGCTGTAAAGGCGCCGGAACAGCATGGCTTTCGACTTGCCGTGGCTCACGATACCCAGGTGCGGTATCAGTCCGACCTTTTTCTGTTCCTCGGAAACGTTGAGCACTATCCCCCACCTTCCCCCGGTAAGGGCGCTCTTCAAGAGCTTGCTGTTTTTGATGTCGTCGGCCCCAATTCCATTGCCGTCAAGAATGGCCACATGGTGGCTTTGGATGTCAGAAAGGGCGTCGGATTGGGTCACGATGCCATGCTTACTGAGAATGTCGTAGATGGTGTCGTTCACCGGACGCTCGATGAGGATCTTGAGGGGGACCACCTCGATAGTCACGGTTTTCGGCTGGCTGTCCGTCTTGTAGTCATTTACTACCAGTTGTGCCACGTAGGTGCCCGGAACGTCCGGGATGAAGGTCGGGTTGATGGCAGCCGGGTTGATGAAGGCAGCTTTGCTCTGTTTCGGGCTGCTAACCAGGGACCATTTGTAAGCCAGGGCATCCCCGTCTGCATCTGATGATCCGGTCCCGTCCAACTGGACCAACTCGTGTGAAAAGACGAGGGTGTCAGCGGTAGTAACACTGGCGACCGGCGCGTGGTTTCCGGAACAATCGACGGTGAACCTGACCATTTCACGGTACTTGAAACCGTCAGGGCCCTCAACTTCCGCGGCAAAGACATTCATTCTTCTTCCCTTGTCGCTGGCCTCCAGTCCGTCCTTGGGCGAAAGCGTGGCGGTGGCGACGCGGGTGTCGGTATAGGTGAAAAGAGCTCCTACAGGTTTCCCGTTCAACCAGGCCTGGAAAAGTTTAGGATCGCTTTGGATATCGAATCCGAACTGGATGCTGATGGTGACATTGGAGGAAGTGAACGGCTGCGATTCCGCAGGCTGCAAAATCTTCAGGAACTGCTCGGCAAAACCGGAGGCTGGGAATGCAAGCAATAGTAGCGAAAGTAGTGCGATCATGACTGTTTGATGCGTTCTGAATCTCATCTTCTCCCCCTTCCCTTCTTTCAAAATAGCGGTCGGTAAGGATCTGCGAGGAAACGTCGACGCTAGAGGGGAAATGGCACCGGACTCCCCCTGCAGTTGTGATGCGACACGAACAAAAGGAGCCAATTCACGTGACGAGCTGTCATGGCAAATCTTTCTTGAGCCGGCGATAACCGGAAGGTCCCTGCTTGAAAGACACTTGGGATATTCCGGTTCCCAACCGGGGTCGGTTACTGGTGCGCACTCAGTAATGCCACTACATCATTTTTTGGGTTGAAACGAAAAAGGCTGAGCTCACCATGGACAACCGATGGTAGCTCAGCCATCTTCTAAGGGAAGATCCGCCGCTTTCCGTCCCCTTCTCGCGGAGGGTTTGGCTTTTTCAGGATGCTGGGAAAAAAGTACCATCCAAAATTTTATAGTCATCGTTTCTCGTGTCAAGGAAGATAGCTGGAACTCCAGGCTGGTGAAGAGCAACAAGGCTAATTTCCATATTTGAACCGCGGAATCCGATTGACCGCGTGAAATTCGGTTGTACCCTTTCGTGATTCAGCACCTGTCTCCAACACCTCATGTGAAACGGACCCTATGTGAAACGGGTGGTGAGCGAAAGAGCCCACGCCAACGGTTTCCATCTCCAGTAAAAAAAAACGTAACTCCGGTCAGCACTCCAAATTGGTAATGACACAGGGAGGACACGCAGATGGCACGCAATCTTTTGACGAAGATCCTCGGCAGGACTTTGGTGGCGATCGCTTTCTTTTCCGTCTTGACGCCCCCGGTGGCTTTTTCCTGGAACCAGGCAACCCATGCTTATATCGCCGATCAAATTGGTGCAACTGCAGGCTATGACAACAACTATGAGATGTGGGGAAGCGTTGCGCCCGATCTCTTCAACTTTGAATTCGACCCAGCTGTCTGCCCTGGCTGGATAGCGGACGAACTGCAGGGAACCAATGGCGACAGTGCTCTGAAAATATGGAATGCTGCCACAAGTGACCGGGAACAGGCCCTTGCCTATGGTTTTGTCAGTCACAATGGGGCCTGGGGGGACGATCACACGGCCCATGTGCAGTGTTTGACTTGCGGAGAGGACGACGGGTACATTCTCGTGAAGGCGAAGCTGCTGCTGAGTACTCCGGTTGACCCGGCCACCCCCGCCCGTACTTTTGCCGATGAATTCGCAACTCTCGGAGCCAACGCGGACCAGCAACTGATGATCGCTCATGTAATTACCGAATATGCCGTGGATATTCGTGTAAGAAACGACCTGGATCCCCTGATCGGACGGAAACTGGCAACGTCGTCCCGAAGTGATACCAAAAGATTCGCTGAACTCCTGGTGAAGACCTATGCTGCGGATTACGCTGCCTACTGTTTCGGAGGGAACGTTTCTACCGCGGCCTCAGTTTTAACCAGCATTGAAAAACAGCACAGGAATAACATGATATTCCTGGGACAGGCCCTCTCGCAGCCGGAACCGGTCGCCGTACAGCTTTCAGCCGAACAGATTGCGGGCATTGTTCCTGGTTTCCTGGGGCATCCCCTTCCCGTTTCCGAGGCAGAAGCTGTCGGGATTCTGAAGACAGGTATGGATAAATCAGTGGAGCAATGCCGAGGAGACTACAGGAAGGAGCTTGAGGCGACGGTTGAGTTTGTTCGTGACAACCTCAACGCCCACGGAGTCTCCTACGCTCCAAGAACTGGGTCGTCCATTATCAAATCATCGCCCCGCTTGCCTTGACCAATTGATCAGCCCCAGACGGTTCCGCTGTCCCCGGGATGGCAACTGCCCTCTAACCACTCAACGAAACAGCTGCTCAAGCAAAAAAAGGCCCGACCATCTCAGAATATCCTGTGCTGGCCGGGCCTTTTTCGCTACTGGTGACTCTCATACCCTTCTTGCACTCGCCTTAACCCTTCCAACTTCGGTAAAGTCGGTACGGTCAGTGAAAAGTTAACTTTCCTAAGGTTGCATCCAGTTGGACACCCTTATTTTTTCTTCCTGATAGTTACACTAACCGCGCTGGAGGTGGCCGTTGCCCCGAGCGTGTCGGTGACTTTGGCCGTGAATGAGTAAGTGCCAGCTGCCCCTGTTTTCCAGGTGATGGTGTAGGGGCTGGCGTTGGAAGTTCCGAGCAGCGTCCCTCCGTTATAGATAGCTACCTGCTTCACCGCGGCCCCCGAACTTGGAGTGGCGATTGCTGAAATGGTCACTGTGGCCGGCGCAGTATACAGCGCCCCGTTTGTTGGCGCGGTCACGGTTGCCGTGGCAGCCACCGGCGGCACGTTGACGGTAATTGCGACAGGAGTTGAGGTAGCCGTCCCTCCAAGGGTGTCAGTGACCTTGGCTGTAAGGGAGTAGTTGCCCGCAGGCGCGTTGTTTAGCGTGTAACTGTACGGACTCACGGTGGAAGTCCCCAGCAACGTTGATCCACTGTAAAAGGCGACCTGTTTGACGGAAGCTCCCGTGCCAGGAGTGGCGGTCGCGCTGATAGTGAAAGTGGCGGGAGCGTTAAAGGTCGATCCTGCGGCTGGTGCGGTCACCGCTACTGACGGGGGAAGCGCCGGCTGGGTTATGGTGATGGTGACAGCGCTTGATGTGGCTGTTGCGCCGAGCGTGTCGGTTACTTTAGCGCTCAGCGAGTACCCCCCTGCCGGCACGTTGCTCCAGATGTAACTGTACGGACTCACCGTGGTGCTGCCGAGCAGTGTGCTGCCTACGTAGAAATCGACTTGTTTGATGGTGGCCCCGCCGCCAGGTGTGGCCGACGCGCTGAGGGGCACCGTTGCCGGTGCGGTGTAGGTCGTTCCGCTTGCCGGTGCGGTGATTCTTACTGTCGGGGCGACGGGGGCAGGATTGACGGTAATTGCTGTCGAGGCAGAGGTCGCGGTTGCTCCCAGCGTGTTGGTAACCTTCGCGGTGAGTGAATAGTTCCCCGCGGCCACATTGCTCCAGATGAAGGTGTACGGAGTGGTGGTTACGGTTCCTAATAGTGTGCTGCCGTTGTAGAAATCTACCTTACTTACGGAGGTCCCGGTTCCTGCAGTCGCAGTCGCGGATATGGCCACGTTAGCCGGTGCGGTAAAGGTCGCTCCGTTTGAGGGCGCAGTCAGGCTTATGGCCGGAGACCCGGTTCCTGCATATTTCGCAGAGCAGTTTACCGTGATGCTCGGTGCCTGCGAAATGCTGCAGGTCCAATTCCAGGGGCCGGTACCGGCGACGGCGGATGCAGTGCCGGTTGAACACAGGTTTGTGGTGGGTGCGGTGCTGAAGGTTCCCCCGTTTGCGCTGCCACAGTATGCGTCATAGGGCCCGCGGACGGGATGCATATATTTATAGAAAGGATCGACGTAGTTGCTTACCCAACTGGAGAGCCAAACGCTACCATTGGTATTGACCATCCACTTGTCACCTAGTGCCGGGTTGGCACCAGCAGGGAACCAACTTTGGTCGATACCCAATGCATAGGAATCTGAGGTCCAGAAATAGGAATATACGGTGTTGGTGAATCCCTGGCTATTGAGCCAGACACCTCCATCTGCGGCCTGGTAATTCACCAGGCTTCTCATCTCGTTTCGATTTGGCAGCCGCCAATCACCCTGTGCCGAGCCATCCGTGAGGCCGCAAACCCCACTGGCGAGGACCCTCGCAGCGGCAATCGCTGAATCCTGGCTATCCTGCTGTCCGAAACAGTTGGAATTTTTCAACCAGACCAGGTGAGTAAGCTGGTCGACCAGCGTCCCGTCGCCGGAATCAACAAAGCGCGGTGCAGGCCAAGCAACACCTGCCTGTTTGTCTCCATCCTGCCCGCTGCCGGCACACGCCATAACTGCGCCGTATATATCCCAACAGGTAGTCTGACCTGTTTTAGCTATTTTTGTGGATGCACCCTTTACGGGCCAGACCAATTTCAACTGGTCCTTTACGTCCGCACGCAGGCAACCATTCCCTATGCTCACACTTTCCGCGTTGTGCGAGTAAAGTGGGTAGGTGGTAGATGTCCAGAACACCTGGCCGTGGACAGTTGCAAAAGGGTATCCAGTTGTCAGCGAGGGATAGCCTTTGGAGATGTCGACGAGGCTTTCCATTTCGCTTGCATTGGGAAGGCGCCAGTCACCTGAGACCGACCCGTCGGTCAGCCCGCACTGACCGCTGTGAAGGCCGTTGGCTGCTGCCAGCGCGGTACTCCAGTCGCTTCCCCCGGTCAACTGGATATCGGGACATACGGCATTTTTTAGCCAGATAAGGCCAGTCAGGTTGTCGGTGACCGAGCCGTCCAGGTTGTCGGAGAACCGGGGAGAAGGCCATGGCAGTCCCGATTGTGTTTCGCCATCCTGTCCGGTTCCTGTACAGGATATGACGTTGCCCGCCAGATCATAACAAAGAGTCTGTCCCGTTTTAGACAGCTCCACCACCCCTCCTAAGGCATACGATACGGTAACCAGCTGAAATAGTAGGGCTAAACAAAATGATTTCGCCATGGCTTGCTCCTTTGTCGATCTCGCCGCCGTTTGCCCAAGCCCCTGTTGAGAATGGGGTCTGAAAGACAGCGGGCACAACTGACGAAATAGCTAGGTAGAGACGATAACCCTTAACTGACGGCTGGCACAGCCACCTATCCTGTCTCTCTAACAGGGGATGAGGGAGAAAACGAGCTACTGTCGGTGCATATTTTTGGGGGGCAACTTAAGAGGGAAGGGCACGGGCCTGGAAATGCACTGCAGTCGTGGGTGGCGGTAACGATGTAAATGTCTGACACTGCAGCTCTCTCCAATGGGACCTTCAATCAGAGACAAGCAGAGAAATGGCTCCAAACTATCTTATTAGTTCAGGAGAGGTACACAAGAAGACTTTAGTCTATTTATTAGCCGCAAAAGGTTGCAGCAATGCGCCGCTTTGGTGTCCAAGCTGGTCCACCCACATGGTTAAAGCCGGGCGATGGTCTCACTGAGTCCATGCAAGAGATCCTAAACCAACAGGCTATCTCAGCTTGCCAGGCCGTTATTCACACTCTTCGTACCCTGCATAATGGTAGAATGACAAGTGCAGGTACCGATCAAAGCTTCGTGAGGTGATTCTATGACTGGACAGAGTCGTAAAGTTCATCGGTGGAGTGGCCGCTCGCTTATGGGCTATCAATCAGCCATGGCAACTGCCGCCCTGCCTCCGCCCCGCCGCATTCTGAGAAGCATTCTGCGAGTGGTGGTGTTAATTCTTTTTACGCTCTTGGTAGACATTGCAGCGACGCCGCTCGCTACTTCAGCCGCTGTTTCCGTAGGTATTTCTGTCAATTTTGCCCCGCCCCCGCTTCCTGTCTACGTTCAGCCTGTCGCTCCGGGACCTGGCTACCTCTGGATTCCCGGTTACTGGGCATGGGATCCGGACTATGGCTA
This sequence comes from Geomonas sp., assembly GCA_035255025.1. Classification (GTDB taxonomy): domain Bacteria; phylum Desulfobacterota; class Desulfuromonadia; order Geobacterales; family Geobacteraceae; genus Geomonas. The sequence goes on along the minus strand of DATFAB010000081.1, from coordinate 64,793 downwards.
TTACTGGGTGCCTGGCACCTGGGTGCTCGCACCCTACCCTGGCTGGCTTTGGACGCCGGGTTACTGGGGATGGGACGACGGTGTTTACGTCTGGTACGAAGGGTATTGGGGACCGGTGGTCGGTTTCTACGGCGGCATAAACTATGGATGCGGGTATAACGGTTACGGCTACTATGGCGGTTACTGGCGCGGCAATACCTTTTACTACAACCGGGCGGTCAACAACCTGGGGAACAATATAAACACCGTGTACCGTCGCCCGGTCACACGGACATCGACAACCAGCCGGGTAAGTTTCAACGGTGGCCGCAACGGTGTTCATCTTCGTCCCACCCAAGCCCAGCGGCAAGCGGCCAATCGATGGGCATCGCAACCGGTTGCCGCCCAGAAAGAGCACATGCAGGCTGCGCGGCGAGACCCGGCGCTGCGGGTAGCTACAAACCATGGCCGTCCGCCGGTGGCCGCCACAGCCAAGCCGGGTGCTTTCAGAGGTCCGGGGGTGGTAGGTGCCAAGCGGGCTGGAGGTCCCTACCATGGACCAGCGCAGGGTCCCTCGGGACATGGCGAAAGAGCTGTGCCGCCGGGCGAGCGACCGCAGCCACAGCACCGGCCGACAGGGGGCGAAGTCGCTCCGCACGCCATGCCGCCGCGTGGCGGCTACGAACAGCCTTCACACCGTCAGCCTGAACCCCGGTACGAACATCCGGCTCCGGGCGAGCACCGTGCTCCGCGGGAATACGCTCCTGCGCCGGCGCCGCACAGTGCACCGCCTGCTGGCCGTGAGTACGCTCCACCTGCAGTACGCAGCCCTGGCGGCATGCCGCACGCTGCACCACCTTCCGGGGGACATCGCATGGAGCCGCCTTCCGGTGGATTCCAGCCCGGTGAAGGTGGTGGACGACCCGAAGGCGGGGGCGGAAGGCCGGAGGGTGGGCCTCACGGCAGGTAACCAACCAGGTCCGCTGTAACACACGGCCCCCGTCTGCCATGGCAGCCGGGGGCCGATTCGCTTCATTAACACTCCACAGCCAGCTTGGACTGCAAATGGCCGGTTGCGCCTGCTGTCAAGGTAATGACCCGCCCGTCATTTGGTAGGAGCCGAAGGATCGATATTTTCCTGTTCCAGCCAGCGGGGCGGCGTCGAGGAGAGGATCAAGTCAGTCAACGGCACGGATTCCTTGTGTTTCGCAGCTAGAGAGAGGAGTTTCGCCCTGTTGATGCCATCATACTCTTCCCCGTGCAGTTCCAGCAGTTGCTGCGTCATGAGATGCGGTTTCAGTGCCCTGCGAAGATGCGCCTGAATACGTGCCATGATGCGCACCCCCCCTAGATCGAGGTCGCCCCAATGGTAAAGCGCCGTCGGGAAGTTCACGGTCCATTACCTGAAAGAGTCGAAGGGTGCTGGAGGAAGGGAAACCCGCCGTGTAGAGCACCAGCCCGTCATCAAGCAAAAGTCCCCTTCCCTGGCGGCTCACGGCACCGTCCCCTCTGCCGGCGCTGTCACCACCTGTTCCGGCTGCTTATAAGTATCTAACAGGTCCAGCAGAGGTTCGACGAGGTAGGGATTATCCGATCTCAGCAGCCGCTGACCTTCTTCGGTGGGATATTCCACTTCCAGATCCACGCTCCCCCCGTCGCGGAAGATCCGCACCACGGTGTTCATGTTTTCCGACATGATGCCGTACTTCTCATCGGGGGCCGCCAGGAGCACCTGCAGGTGGATATCTTTCAGGAAGGTGAGGCAATTTGAGCAGTTTCCCAGGTCGAGCTTGTTGAAGGCCTCGTCGAAGAGGGCGAGTGCCACGCCCCCCCTTCCCTTGCCGGTTGCGGTGGTCCCGATCCGGTAGGCCGAGGCGAGGGAGGCACCGATGGCGACGTAGAAAGGCGCCTGGTTCTCCCCCCCTGACCCCTTCTGGATCCTCTGCTTGAGCGATGTCTTCTGCACCCCGTCTTTGTCGAACATGGTGAAGTCGAAGACCAGGTAGTTGCGATAGTCTTCCAGGTGCTTGGAATGCCCTTCATCTTTTAGCGCTTCGGCGATCTCTTCGATCGCCTCTCGATGGGGGGAGGTCGGGTCGTTGGCGATATCGAAAAGACCTCCGACATTGGCCTGGCTGGCGGCATCGAGCGAGGCGATGTAGGCGAGGACCTTCTCGTACTGGGGATTGTTCTTCCATTTGAACTGGTAGATCTCTTCATGGAAGGGGCGTTTTTTCAGGTGCCGGTTCAGGTCGGTGATGAGCGCCTTCACCTTTTCCAGACGGGCGTTCAGGTTGACCACGAACTTGGCCCGGAAGGCGATCTCCGCCTCGTAGAGGGCACGGGATGCCTTATCGCGGTATTCCGCCAGCGAGGTGTCTTCCAGGGTCTTCTTCATCAGGCGGACAGCGTGGGACAGTTCCTCGAAAGAGCCGTCCCTGCCGGACGCAGTCTCTTCAGAACTCTGCAGGTAGCGGTTGCAGTGTTCCCTGAATTGCCCGCGGGCCTTCTCCTCCGTGCGGCCGATCCGCTCGAACGCCAGCTTAGCCTCCTGTTCGGCGTGGCGGATCAAGTCGTCGTAGTTCCAGTCGAATTTCTCCCGCAGCCGCTCCATGACCTCGCCGGCCTCGGCTGCCACGAAATGCCGCCCCAGCGCGCATTTGTCACGTTCCCTGCCGAAGTGATCCAGCATCCGCTCCTTTTGCTCGAGAGCGCTTTTCAGCGCCGCGATCGCGTTTTGCTGTTCCTTTCCCTTGGTCTTCAGCGCCTCGCGCCGCTTTCTGGCCTCCTCGACCTCCTTCTCCAGGGCAGCGATGGTTCCTTTCAGCCCTTTGTCCTCGTGCTTTGTCAGGTCCTCGATTTCCTGCCTGAGCCGTGCCACCATACCCTGTCCCTCGTCGCGTCCGCGCACCAGTTCCTGCAGGGAAAGAGGAGCATCCCTAAGGGCGTTCTGGACCTTGCCCAGCGTCCGGCGCAGGTCGAAAAGGAGCTCCACCTCCTTTTGCAGCCCTTCGCGTTCCAGTCCCTTTTCGCGGGCTTCTTCCTGGATGCTCCCGAGGAGCTGCTTGCGTGATTGCCGGCCGAGGATGGAATCCACCGGCCGCATGGCGGCGGTGGCACCGCCGGTATAAAGCATGAGGTCGGCGGTGGCTGCCCGCTCGTGGAGAATCAGTTCCTGCTCCGTCTCGACCCTGATCACGTTTCCCAGGTGGCGGTTCACATAGGCGCGGGCGTGCTCGTTGTCGGTGGTCACCAGCTCGGCCAACGAGCCCGGCTGCGCCTTGTTGAGCCAGCGGGCGCTCTTGGTGGTGTCCACCACCCGCTGGCCGCGGTTATACTTCCGCCCTTCCCTCCGGTAGACCCTGATGGCGTCGGTGGCCTGATCAGGCGGCACGATCAGTGCCTCGCGGTGCGCTCCCAGGCAGCTTTCGATGGCGCCGCGCCAGCGCTGGTCAGCCACGTCCACCAAGTCGCAAAGCGGGGTGGAGTCGATCTTGAAATCGGCCAGGAGCTCGCCAAGGCTCTCGGTCTCGTCGCTGATCGCCTTTCCCTGCTTAAGTTTGCTGGTCCGTCTGCCCAGTTCGCTCACCTCGCGCTCCAGGTCATTCAGGCGGGTGCCGTACACGCTGCTCGTTTTCTCCAGGGCCGGGAGCTGATCCTCGATGGCGCAAAGCAAAGCGGCGAGCACGCCGTCCCCCTGCACCGGATCGGCTGGCCAGATCGGCTCCATGATCCCCTGCCCTTTTTCGGCCAGCGCTACCGCCTCCCGGATCGCCCGGGCCAGCGCAGCGGGCGCCCTCTCGACCGAGTCCTTCCGCTCGGGAAGCCCGTTGAGCGTCGTCCTGAGCGCCGACAGGGCGCGCAGGGCCCCCTCGGTTTCCCTCTCAGCCGTCTGCAGTTCCAGCTCGAGGCTCTTCTTGCGGTGTTCGACATCGGAATTTGCCAGTAGAGCCTTCTTCTCGGCATGGGCAGCGATGTCAGACTCGAGCTTTTCTTCCAGCGCCCTCTCCTCTTCGGCCAGTTCCTGCCAGCTGGCCTCGGCCGCCTCCAGTGCATCCTGGTCCGGCCCGACCAGCTCCAGGATGCGCTCCACCTCGGCCGCATGCGCCACCCATGTGAAGGTAGCCTGGGCCTTCTGCGCCTTGACGGCGGCATCGCAAGTGGCGGTGATGACCCCCAGGTTTTCGATGCGGGTCGCCACTTCATCGGCCTTGCTGCTCATGTCCCGGTAGTTCTTCAGCGCGCGGCGCAGGTCGCCCAGACGCAGCGACTCGTCTTCTTCCAGGATGAACTTGCGAACGAATTCTGTGGTGTCGGTGATGGGGGAAAAGACGATGGCGTTTTTCAGGTTTTTCAGGATTGTCTCGTCGTCGTTGGGATACCCCTTGTCCTCGCTCAACTGGGCGAAAAGCTCCTTCGTGAAGCGCCCGGACTGGGTGGGATAGGAGACCGTGTCGGGGAAGCGCCGGCTGAATGACTGTTTCACCTCGCTCCAGGGGATGGTCTCCCGTCCCTTGGGAGTGTGACGGATGAAGTCGCCAAGCCCGACCGACAGCCCGGGGACAATGAAACGCCCCTCCACCCGCTCCTCCGGGTCCGAGAGCGTGGCGCTGATGGCAAGGCCGGCACAGGTTTCTTCGCCGGTTACCTCGTCCACAAACCCGAGGGCAAGATAGGTGGTGGACTGTTCGCGGGGGCGGATGGAGGCCGAGAGGTTGGGGTCGTCCACCACGCCTAGGCAATACTCCCTGATGCTGCGCTTGCTCCGTTCGCCGGCGCCCGCGTTCAGCATGACCCGGTTCTTGTTGGCACCCGTCAAAACGGTCTGCACTGCGTCGAGGATGGACGACTTTCCCGAGGCGTTGGGGCCGACGATGGCCAGGTTGCCGCGTACCGGGACTTCCACGGCAGAAAGGAGGTACCACTGGACCAGGACGATCTTGTTAAGCTTCTTCATCCATACCCTCCCCGGTCTCTGCGCCCTCCCCTGCTTCTGTTTCACGCCCCTCGAGCATCGCCTCCAGCTGGCCCAGGTACCCTTCGGTGGTGACTAGGCGCAGGGCCGGGCGGATCTGCAGGAGAATGACCCGGTCCTGCTCGTCCTCGACCTCGATCAGCCCAAACCGGCCGAAGGTGCGCAAGATGTCGCGCAGGCGCACGAGCCCGGGGCGTTCGCGGCGGACCAGTGTCTGGTACCGGTTGAGGAGCGTCTCACTGTCGGTGAAAACCGAGCCCTGGTGGGCCTCGAACTTCTCGACCCCTTCCTCATAGAGAAGGCGCAGGCAAAGGAGGAGCAGCGCCTCTTCCTGGGGGAGTTGCACCGCCCGCGCACCCTCCTGGGGCAGGATCCCCACCAATCCGTAATCCTGGTCGTAGACGAGCCTGCGGTTGAGTGCGTCGAAGAGGTTGCTGAAATAAGGAATATGGCCGATCACCCGGTGGTAGTGCTTCTTGTCGCGGCTTTGGTCCGCGTACAGGAACTGGCGCTCAAGAAGCACGGAGGCCGTCTATCGCATGTCCGACAGCTCCAGCTCCGCTTCGGCGTCCAGCAGTTTTTTCAGTTCGTAAAGCATCTGCTACTCCTCGTAATCTGTTGAATGGCGCGAGGGCCGGGCCGTACGCTACCTGCGCCTGGTCACCAGGAAGCCTGCGCATTCCAGCCAGCGGTTGCGGCACGGCTGGGCACTGGCGGTGACCTGGTAGCGGGTGGCCAGGGCGTATCCCTTTGCTCCCAACCTTGCCAGGTGCTTGACGTGGGTAAAGGCGACGTAGTCCTCCACGGTCTCGATGACCATCTCATGGGCATCGACCTGCTCTTTTCCGGCCAGCTGCCGTTCCAGGTAGGCAACCACCTTTTCCGGCGTCGCCCTGCGGCGGGCCATGTACTGGGTCAGCGCCCGGCTCTTGGCGATCACCTCCGGGGAAACCGCAGGCTCCCTGAGGACCTGTCCGGAAAGCGCTGACCGCCTGCGACCGGTGATCCGGATGCTGTTGGGCGACAGGATGTGGTGGTTCAGCAGCGTTTGCGGAGATGGGAATTCGGCCAGGACCGCTGCGCCTTTCACCTCCAGCGCTCCCAACGATTCCAGCAGTGTGGCGATCCTGGTGCGCACCCCCGGCGTGGTCTTGTCCAGGTAGCGGACCGTCTCCGCGACCCGCTCCTCAAGCCGGAAGCGGAACTGGTCGATCTTGGCCAGGCGCCGGTCCACCAGCTCGAAGGAGCGCACCAGGTATTGAATGTCGTCCATCACCATCATGAGCGACTTGGTCTCCGAATGACCGTAGCGCTCGGCATAGTGCCTGGCAATTGCCGCCGCCGTCCCGTACTTCCCCTGCAGAATGCGCAGGTGCTGCAGGATGCGGGTCCGGAACCGGAATGGGTTGTTCTCCGACTGCAGGGTCTTGTAGTCGGCGATCAGGATATTGGTGACGAAGTCGTCGAAGAAGGAGGCGAAGATCTCGCGGGGGGACCGGCTGGCGATGATCTGCGACTGGATATCCTTCAAGCCGTAGATGATGCCGGTGAGATGGCTGTTGAACTTCCGGGTGTTGTCCACCGCCTCGATAAGCAGCTGCCCCATATCCTCCGGGTTGCCGATGGCGGCCTCGATCTGCACCAGGATACCGAGCACGGTGCCGCCGTAGCTCTTTTTCTCGTTGTGCGATATCGAGATGAGCGCGGCCAAAAGCGAACTCACGATGGGGGGCATGATGACGGTCTTGTGGTAGCCTTCCTGATCTTCCTCGAGCCACCCGGTTTTTAAAAGCCGGTGGTAAAGGTAGTCAGCGCAGCGCGGCACACTGGGGAACTGCTCGATATCTTCGAGTTCCTCCTGGTTCTCCGCGACCCACTGCAGTCTCTCGAAGCGGCCGAGCGCCTCCTCCATCTCGTCGATCACCGCGTCCCTGCGGGGGAAAAAGTCCTCCGCCTCGTTCTCGTCGAAGAACACGGGATATAGTGCCAGCAGCACCGCCTCGTAAAGGTGCCGGTTGGGGCCGGACAGGGGCTTGAAGATGTCGTCGGGCAGTTTCTGGAAAAGCATCGGCACTCTCGAAGGTGCGGGGAATAAGGCGGCCGCAGGGAGGGGAATCCACGGCGGCGCGGGCTTCACCTTGACGTAACCAAACCTCAAAGTCAAGGGGGAAGCCGCCGGAAGCGGCGGGTAACTGCGCCGTCCCGGCCGTGCGTATCAATCGGAAGTGGACCCGGCCGGTCTTTCGCGCGTTTCCTGCGGCTGAACCAATGGGACTCCAGTGTCAAGACCATTCCCGCTCGACGGTGGTGAGTTGGAGCCGGTTCAGGTTTAAACTCCAAAGCATCTGTTTTGTCGTACTTTAGTGGCAGAGAAATAGACCAAAGTCTCCTTGTTTATCCGTAGTGAAGTTCTAAGATAATCAGCAGATACCGCGTATTTTTTTACAGTACCGCCTTTTTAATATCCCTGTCAGATAGGGAATTCCGATTTTGGAAGCAGCAGTACCATTTGTCGATTGCGACACCTCGTCCCACACCAGCGACCGCAATACCTTCAGGCGCCAGCCGGGGTTCTGTTGAGAACTTCGCTGACCAAAGCGACCGGCGTGCAACTTACCCATGAGCAGTAGGGCACGTTTACCGGTCAGGAGGGCAACCATGACTGCTGAAACCGAAAAAGCCAGGCTGATGGAGTACATCGTTTCGGACCTGGCCCGTGGCAAAGGTGTTAGCCGGCTCACTGATTCCGACGATCTGGTCGGGTCCGACATCATGGATTCCCTGGGGATCATGAAGCTCATCCTCTTTTTGGAGGAAAAGTACGCGGTGAAGATTTCAGATGACGACCTGACCCTGGAAAACTTCAGCTGCGTCAACTCCATCTACTCGTTGCTGGAAAGCAAGGTGTGCGCGTAAAGGGAGCCGCCATGGACTTTTCGCTGAGCGACACACAGCTTTTGCAGTGGGAAAGCATCGTGGATTTCTCCAGACGCGAGCTTAACGCCGATGTGCGGGTGGACGACCAGCAGGGGGCCTTCCCCTGGCAAAAATGGCGCAAGTGCGCCGAGATGGGGCTTTTGGGCCTGCTCACCCCGGAGGAATTCGGGGGAGTCGCCGAAGGCCTCACCTCCGCTGCCGTATCGGTCCAGGCTCTCTCCTACGGCTGCGAGGACAGCGGGCTAACCCACGCCGTCATCACCCAGCTCTGCTGCGTGGTGCTGCTGAACCAGTACGGCACCGCAGGACAAAAAACACGTTATCTCCCCAAACTCTCCTGCGGCGAGATGATGGCAGCCCAGTCCATCACCGAACCGGACGCAGGCTCGGATGTGGTGTCGATGCGCACCAGGGCGGAGGGGGATGATGCCGGGTATCTCCTTACCGGCGGCAAGGTGTTCATCTCCAACGGCCCGCTTGCCGACCTGGTGGTGGTTTTCGCCAAGGACAGCGAGGGGAAGAGCACCTTCGGAGGGGAGATCACCTGTTTCCTGGTGGAAAAGGGGGCTCCCGGGTTTTCAACCGGCAAGCCGCTGGCCAAGATGGGGCTGAGAACCCTGCAAAACAGCGAGCTGTTCTTTGACGGGGTGGCCGTCGGCGGCGACATGATGCTGGGCAAACGCGGACACGGCATGTTCATGTTCGGCGAAGGGATGCAATGGGAACGTGTGCTGATGACCGCGGCCCACCTGGGGACCATGGAAAGGGTCCTGGAAAAGAGCGTGGAGTACGCGAAGACCCGCAAGCAGTTCGGCAACGAGATCGGCAAGAACCAGTCCATTGCCAACAAAATCGGCGAAATGAAGGTCAACCTGGAACTCGGCAAGCTGATGCTGTACAAGATGGCCTGGCTCAAGGACAAGGGAAAGCATGCCACCCTGGAAGCCTCCATCGGCAAGCTTTTCGTCAGCGAGAGCCTGAAGCGCGCCTGCCTCGACGCGGTCCAGATCCATGGCGGCTACGGCTTCATGGAGGAATGCGGTCTCGAGCGCGACTTGAGGGACAGCATCGCAGCAACCATCTATTCGGGCACCTCCGAGATCCAGCGAAACATCATTGCCAGAATGCTGGGACTGTGATGGGGAACTATCTTCTGCAGAGTTATCTGGATGCCGGCTGCCTGGTCCATCCGGATAAAGCCGCCCTGGTCGACGAGCAGGGCGCCCTGACCTATGCCGCCCTGCAGGCTGAGGCCAGCCGGGTGGCGCACGCCCTCAGAGACAGCGGCGTGCAGCGGCAGGACCGGATAGTGATCTGGATGAAGCGCTCGGCCCGGGTGGTGGCCGCCCTGCTGGGGGTACTGAAGGCGGATGCCATCTACGTCCCGGTGGACGCCAAGGCTCCCCTGGAAAGGGCTCTCAAGGTGATCGACGACTGCCGTCCCAGCGCTGTCATCTGCGACCAGGCCACAATTGCCTTGCTGGCAGAGGTTCCCCACCCCCTGGCCTGCCTGCGCCTTTTGCTGGTGTCCGGGGCAGACCAGGGCCTCTCCCCTCCCCTAGCCCTGCCCGGCCGCCACTGGGAAGAGCTTCCAGCCGCCCCGCCTTCCTGCCGCTATCAGAACATCGATACCGATGCCGCCTACATCCTCTACACCTCGGGATCCACCGGCAGCCCCAAAGGGGTGACCATTTCCCACCTCAACGTGACGAGCTACATCGACTGGGCGGTCGACTGCTTCGGCATGGGCCCCGAAGACCGGGTGCTGGGGACCGCTCCCTTCCACTTCGACATGTCCACCTTCGACATCTTTGCCAGCCTCAAAAGCGGGGCCACCCTGGTCATCGCCTCCGACCGGCAGCTCCTCTTTCCCGGCAGCCTCCTGGACCTGATCGAAAGCCAGCGGGTCACCATCTGGAAAGGGGTCTCCTCGCTGCTCATGTACCTCTCCAGCACCGGCGCCCTCAAGCCAGGGCGGATCCCTTCCCTGGAGAGGGTGCTCTTCGGCGGCGAGGTCCTGCCGACCAGGCATCTCATGACCTGGATGTCGGTGTTCCCGCAAAAGCGCTTCTACAACGTGTACGGACCGACCGAGGCGACCGGCATTTCTGCCTACTACCCGGTAATGCGGGCTCCGGCGGCACCCGATGAGCCCATCCCCATCGGCAAAGCGTGCGCCAATACCGAGATCATCCTGCTGACCGAGGAAGACATGCCGGCATCAGTCGGGGAGACGGCGGAGATCTGCATCCGCGGCTCGGGGCTGAGCCCAGGCTACTGGGGCGACGAAGAGAAGACCTCGGCCTCTTTCGTGACCAACCCGCTGGGGCACAGCCGGCATGACCGGCTCTACCGCACGGGGGACCTCGGCCGTCTGCGGGAAGACGGTCTCCTCGAGTACCTTGGGCGCAAGGACTTCCAGATCAAGTTCATGGGCTACCGGATCGAGACTTTCGAGGTGGAAAAGGCGCTGCTCGCGCTGGAGGGGGTCCAGCAGGCGGCGGTGGTCCTGTGCGCCTCGCCCGGGTCGGACATCTCGGAACTGGTCGGCTTTGTGGAGTATGCGGGAGACGCCGATGACCTGGTGATGCTGCAGGGACTGCGCGGGAGCCTGCCTTCCTACATGGTTCCCAAACGGGTCGTCCAACTGGAGCGGCTACCGCTTTCCGACCGGGGCAAGATCGACCGGGCGGCCCTTCGGGAAAGCTACCGGCAACTGTGCGCCGGCGGGGGGAGACCATGACCGGGTTGACGGCTGCACAAACCGCGTGGTACCTGGCTGCCGTGGCCGAGCTGCGATCATCCTGCCGCCTGTACGACATCCACGTCCACCCCTACGAGGTGCTCTTCGACCGCTTCAGCTATGGCGCGTCCCAGGTAGGACCGGGGGTGTGGAGCCTGCCGGGGAAGTCCTACGCGCCACCGGCCACCGGCCCCCTCAAGCTTTCGGAAGTGCCGGAGTCCTGCCCGGAGCCCAGGTCGCAGCGGCTTTGCGACATCGGTGTGATGCTCCTGTCCAGGGTGTACGGCAGTGTCGGGCCCCGGGTCTTTCTGGATCACATGGAGCTAAGCGGCGTGGACCAGGTGCTGCTTTTGCCGGTCGCCTCCGAAAAGAGCGACAGCGCGCAGTTCGACCTTCGCATGCAGTGGATCCTCGACCTGTACGGAGCCGATCCTCGCTTCTGGCTGGCCGGGAGCATCCCCCCCGCAGTAGAGTGGGACGAAATCGAGCGGTACGCGGCCAGCCTCAAGAAGCGCTTCGGCATCCGGGCCCTCAAGTGCCACCCGGTGGTGAGCGGCATCGACCTCGGCACTGGCCGGGGCAAGGCCTGGTTGGAGGCACTGCTGGAGGCCTGCCAACGGCTGGCGCTACCTCTCGTCATCCACGGTGGCAGCAACAATCCCTACTGGGGAGGGGCGCGGGGAAACTTCGGCTCCCTCCGGCACCTTGTGGAGATCAACCTTTCCCTGTCCAGATTTCCGGTGGTACTTGCCCATGCCGGCCTGCACCGCTGCACCACCGCGGAGATGAAAGCAGACGGGCTCGCGCTGCTGAAGCAGATGCTCGACAGGCACAACAATCTCTACGTGGACATCTCGGGGCTGGAATTCGAGCAGCTCAGCCTGGTGGTCGACTCGATCGGGCAGGAGCGGATACTGTTTGGCTCCGATGCCCTCTACGCCCCCCAGTGGGAGGTGGTCGCAGCTACCGTTCATGCCTTGCGCAGATCCGGGCGCGGCTGGCAAGACCGATTCCTCCAGTACGCCAGTATCAACCCGCAAAAGGTCTTTGATACAGCGGTCCCGTGCGCGGAAACCGCTGCGGCCAGCCGCTCAGCGATCGACAACCTCACCAAGTCATCGCCCAAGTCCCCTCCCTTCTCCATAACAGATATCCAAATCCTGGCACGCTGAAGGTAAATTCCCGGTAGCGTCGCGCTCTCCCCTTCAGATATCGGTGGCCTGCAGGCCGATCGGCCCAAACGGCTTAGCCTTTTCGTGGTGCGAAAAATACCCTTACGACCAATTGCCGCAATTTCGGTTACCGCTAACATTGGTCAGGAAAGAATCTTTGCAATCGGGAGGTATATGAGAATGGCCCGATCTCTTTTTTGGGCACTAGCCATAGTCGCGGCTGCAGTCTCCGTGGCTGCTGCCGCCAGCTGGAATTTCGACCAGCAGCGCAGCGGCCTGGCCCCTGCAGGTTTTTACGTGACCGGAGGGCAGTGGCTGGTGAAAGCCGATGCCAGCGCCCCTTCCACTCCCAACGTGCTGGCCCAGATAGCCCGAAATTCACCGGAGGCCTGCAACGTCGTACTGATTGCCGACAGCCACTACCGAGACCTCGACCTTTCGGTCCGGCTGCGCCCGGTGGACGGCCAGACAGAGCAGGGAGGCGGCGTCGTCTGGCGCGCCCTGGACGGGCGCAACTACTACCTCGCCCGCTACAACCCGCTCAGCAGGGATTTCGTACTCTACCGGGTGCAGAATTATGGGCGTCTCGAACTGGGGCGCGCGCAGGCCGCAAGCCTTGCCGGTTGGCGCACGGTCCGGGTGGTAATGACTGGCGATCATATCGAGGCGTATCTGGACGGGAGGAAATATCTGGACGCGCGGGATGGAACCTTTCCGACGGGAGGACGAATCGGATTGTGGACGAGGGGCGATGCGGTGACCTATTTCGACGACCTAAAGGCCACCGGGCGATGAAAGGACGGCTGGCGATGGCGCTTGCCGGGCTACTGCGACGCGGCCCGCAGCGGCGACAGGCTGCTTCTCATCTGCAGTGAGATAAGCTGCGACCTGGTTGAAACGTTGAATTTTTTCAGGATCCGGCTTACATGGGCCTTGATGGTCTGTTCACTCAGGAAGAGCTGGGCTGCGATCTCCTTGTTCTTGTAGCCCTGCTTGATCAGATCGAGGATCTGCTGCTCCCTTTTGCTGATGGCGTTTATGGTGCCGTTTTTGGAAATGGTCCCGAGCCTGGAAAGGAGGGCCTTCAGGTTGTTGTTGTCGATCCAGAGCTGCCCCTCGTGCACCAGGTTGAGCGCCTTCTTGAGCAGGGATGCGTCGATGTCGGTAGAGAGGACGCCGTCCAGGTTGTACGAAAGAAGGATGTTGATCAGGTCCTCCTGTTCCAGTCCGGTATCAATCAAAAGTACCTTGGTCCCCGGCTTTCGGACCAGCAACTCCTTGTTGAGGTTGTGGTTGTCCATCAGTATCAGGTCCGGTTGACACCCGGTGTTGTCGATTTCCCCGCCGGTCACAAAGATCTGGTACTCCGGCACCTCTTTTTTTAAAAGATCGTAGAGCGCTTCGCCGATGACCTTACTTTTTACGCAAATTAGAATATTCACAGAAGTCTCCTTGGCCTTTGTTGCCAACACTAACTAAATACGGCAAGTAACCTTCCGAATAGACCTTTCCGTTCCCATTGTAACATTCGATTGTCCGGTGTCAATGAGAGGGGGTGCACGAAATTAGCAACCCAAATAGGTACCTGCCTCCGGATGGTCCAGTACATCGTTCCCGGGATATTACTCACGTCAGAAACACCTGCCAAATTGTAACATCCTTTCCTGATAGCACCATCGGACCAATACCAAAGTTGCGCCAGAAATATACCTAGGTACCCCCACAAACACCTTTTAGTTTAATTGAATTACCGACGAAGGAAGATAAATTACTATTAACCTAAGTACCATCCGCTGCAATACCTTCGTTTTGCAGGTGTAAGCGACCGGGTAACGCAGGCAAGATACCAGCCGCACTTAAAAAGTTCAGGCAGACGACAAATTCAGTCGGCTGCGGTGGTACCCGCCTCGGTAACGCAGACGCCACAAAATCGAACACGTTTCCGGAGACTTAAAGAGTGGACAGAAGGCGGCACAGCAATCATTGAGCGTCGTGGCCTCAAGCTGGCGCAGATAACCTGAAGCCACCACGCTGGAAATAAAGGGGTACCAAACTTCGCCCCGCGAGCACACTAACCGTCCGGAGAAACGCCATGAAAATGCTACGTACCGTCATAACCATGCTCCTGCCATTTCTTCTGATCGCCTGTGCCACAACAGTAAAGAACCCCGCACCGCTCCCCCTGGAGAGCAAGTTGCCGGCTGCCGCAAGTGAATACCTGATTCAGCCTGGGGACCAGTTGGACATCAAATTCTTCTACAACCCGGAATTAAACGAAAGTGTGATGGTCCGCCCGGATGGCAGGATCGCGCTGCAGTTGATAAAGGAAATCGAGGTCAGTGGCAAGACGGCGCAGCAGCTGAACGACGAGCTGACCACCAAATACGCCCCCCACATAAAGACGCCCGAGGTCACCGTGCTGGTCCGCTCCTTCAGTTCCGAGAAGGTCTTCGTGGATGGCGAGGTGAACCGCTCGGGCCTGGTGTCACTGGCCCGGCCGATGACCGCACTGCAGGCGATCTCGCAGGCTGGTGGGCCGAAGCTTGACACCGCTTTGATGGAAGATGTCATAGTGATCAGGAACAGTGGCCGGAACGAAAAGATCACCCTGAGCCTTAACCTGAAGGCGGCGCTGGACGGCAGTGATCCCAAACAGGACCTTCAGCTCCAACCCTACGACATCGTCTTTGTGCCGAGGACAGCCATCACCAACGCGGACGTATGGGTCGACCAGTACATTCGCAAGCTGATCCCAATCACCCTTGGTGCGGGTTTCTACAAATCCAACTTCTGATCCGCACCTAGGACAAAGGAAAACGCCATGGATAACGAAAGTTACGAATTGATAACCGACGGTGAACATAGGCGAAACGACAACCTGCGCAGCACGCTTGCCATATTGTTCAAACATAAGGTGAAAATCCTCACCGTGTTCTGCGTAGTGGTCGCAACCGCCACCATCGGCAGCTTCCTGCGCCCCAACCTTTACGAAAGTAAGTCGAGCATTCTGGTGAAAATCGGCCGCGAATACCTTAACCGCCCAGAACTCGGCAACGCCGGGGCAGGGATCTGGGTCAGCCAGGAGGAGATGAACAACTCGGAGATCCAGATCCTCACCAACCGCGACCTGATCAAACAGGTCATCGCCGCCATCGGGGTCGACAAGCTCTACCCCGAACTGGTGAAGGGAGCCCCCTCCAAGGTTCCCCCTGTCGAGGTGGCGGCTGACCTTTTCTCAGCCAACCTCAAGGTGGCCGCGGTCAAGAAGTCCAATGTGATCGAGATTTCCTTCAAAAACCGGGACGCCTCTATCGCTGCGCGAGCCGTGAACACCCTGGTGGAAAAGTACACAGATAAACACCTCCAGGTCTTTAGCGGCACCAAGCCGGCCTTCATGGAGGAACAGCTTAACGCCTACGCCGAGAAGTTGCGGAATACGGAAGACTCGCTCCAGAAGTTCAAGCAGCAACATGGCGTCTTCGCCCTCGACGATCAGCGGAAATTGCTGCTGACTCAAAGAACAGACCTCGATTCATCCTTGAAAGCAACCGAGGACTCGATTGCCGAGTTGCAAAAGCGGCTGGGCGCACTTAAAGGGCAGACCAGGAGGATCTCGGAGAGCGACGCAGGGTTCACACCCACCGAGCGCGACCGGATCGTCATCGACGCCCGTTCCAAACTGCTTACCCTGCAGCTCGAGGAACAGGAACTACTGAAGAAGTACACCGAGAGCAACCAGTTGGTGGTCAACATCCGGAAGGAAATAAAGATCGTCAACTCGTTCCTGCAAGAACAGGAGAGGGAGATCTCACGGAAAGTGAAGTCGGCGAACCCGGTTTATCAGAATGTGCAGATCGAGCTAAACAAGGCCGAGGCAGATTACCACGCACAGCAGGCGAAGGCGGACACACTGCGCGTTCAACTGCGGGAGGTCGATGGTGCTCTGCAGTCGCTTGACTCCAGGGAGAAAGAAATCCAGCAACTCAAACGGGAGCAGACCATCAACGAGAAGAACTACCAGAACTACGCTGACCGGGCCGAGGAGGCGCGTATCGCGGACGACATGAACCGGCTCAAGCTGGCCAACGTCTCGGTGATCGAAAAGGCGGCACCACCCATCAGCCCGGTGTCGCCCAAACGGCCGCGCATTATCGCCCTTGGGGTCATCCTGGGCGCCATGGCGGGGGTCGGCCTGGCCTTCGTTGCCGAGTTTGCCACCCAGAGCTTCTCAACACCGGAAAGCGTGGAAGGTCGCCTCGGGCTGCCGGTGCTGGCGGCCATCCCTTACCGGGAGGGGTAGGTAGGTATGTACCTGCATTTCTACAATCTCAGGAAAGAGCCGTTCAACATCACGCCGGACCCGGAACTGCTCTTTCTGAGCCCCAGCCACAAGGAGGCGCTCGCTGCCGCCATCTACGGCGTGCAGCAGCGCAAGGGGTTCATCGCCATCATCGGCGAGGTGGGGGTCGGCAAGACAACCATCGTCCGCTCCTTCCTTGACAAGGCCAACAAGCAGCAGCTGAAGACTATTTACCTGTTCAACGCGAACCTCTCGTTCAAGGCGCTCCTGCGCACCGTCTACCTGGGGCTGGGGAAGGTACCCGAGCACGAGGACGTCTACGAGCTGGTCGACCGCCTCCACCACCTGTTGATCGAGGAGTATCGGGCGGGCAACAACGTGGTGCTGGTGATCGACGAGGCGCAGAACATGCCGGTCGAGACCCTGGAGAGCCTGCGCATGCTCTCCAACCTGGAAACGGCGACGGAAAAGCTGATCCAGGTAGTTTTCAGCGGACAGCCGGAATTCGAGGAGAAGCTCGCCACCGCTAGCCTCAGGCAGTTCAGGCAGCGGATCGTGATTACTGTGCGCATACTTCCGCTCACCGCCAAGGAGAGCCTCGCCTACATCGAGCACCGGCTCGCCAAGACCGCCCTCGGCAGCCGCGAACTATTCAGCGCAGGAGCGCTGCGCCAGATCGTCAGGAAGGCCGGCGGAATCCCGAGGGTGATCAACATCCTGTGCGATAACTGCCTGATAACCTCCTTCGGCAGGCAGCAGAAACAGGTTTCGGCGAAGGTGGCAGGCGAGATCATCGCCGACTTCCACCCACAGAATGTGCAGCGCCTGGACTGGCGGGTGGTCCTGTCGGGTGGTGTGCTGGGCGCTGCTGCCCTGCTGGTGGGGCTCACCAGCTTTTGGCCCCACCAGGAAAAGGGGCAACTGCCGGTGCGTCCGCAGGCGCGCGCCGCATCGGCCAGCGCCGGACCCCTCGAGCCCGCCGCGCAGCCCCAGCCGGCAGCAAAGCAAACGCCCGCGCAGGTTAAAGAAGAGGGCCAGGGGGTGCGCAAGGTGGTGAAACGCGGCGACACGCTGGCTGGCATGATCCAGGATAACTACGGTTCGGTAAACCGCCGGCTCATTCGGATGGTAAAGCAGCACAACCCGAACATCGTCAACGAGAACATCATCGTCGAGGGTGACCGGATAGTTTTTCCCAGCCGCTGATCTGGGGAAGGCATCAGACAGGAGAGCTGCCATGAGCAATATTTATGAGGCCCTGATACAGGCACAGCAGGAAAAGAAAGCCGCCCCGGACATCATCACCCTGCCGGACGAAGAGCGCCCGGCTTCCCCTCCCCTCACGGTACGCAAGGTGACCAGGGCCGGCTTGAACGCCGACAGCGAGCTGTCCGATCTCTACCGGCAAATCTCGGGGCTCATGCCGGACACCCCCGGCAAGACCATCCAGTTCATCAGCGCGCGACCCGGCGAGGGGGTGTCCAGCGTGGTCCGGGAGTTCGCCCGGGCGGCAGCACTGCGTTTCAATAAGCGCGTACTGATCATGGATGCCGCGCACCACAACCCGACCCAGCACCTCAACTTCAGGATCCCCCAGGGGTTCGGCTGGCGGGAAGCCCTGGGCGGCGGCACGCCCATGCTGAAGGCGTGCTTTCAGGGGGGCGACAAGAACCTGTTCGTCTCCCCCATCTCCGTGGCTGCCGGCCTCACGCCGCGCATCCACGACGAGGCGGCCTGCACCGCTCTTTTCAGCGAACTGCGGCAAAACTTCGAACTGATCGTGATCGACTCCTCTCCTGCCACCGTATCGTCGGACAGCCTCGCCCTCACCCGCTTCGTGGACGGAGTAGTGCTGGTGCTGGAAGCCGAGAAGACGCGCTGGCAGGTGGCGGAAACGGTGAAGAACCGCATCCTCAAAAACGGCGGCAACATCCTGGGGGTGATTTTCAACAAGCGGCGCTTCTACATCCCGGATAGCGTCTACAGCCGGTTGTGACCGCCGGTCCTGGGGGTGGTATGGAAGCGAACAAGAAAAATTTCCTGGAGCTGCATCAAAACCGCCATGCCCGCATCGACAGCGGCATCGTGGACCATGAGTACCGCATCCATATAGAGGAGTACTTCCAGGAGCTCCTCTGCCTGGAGAGAAAGCGCTCGGAGCGCTCCCGCAAGCCGTTCGTGCTGATGAGGGTCTCCTTCGACGGGGATTTCCCCGGCCACCAGGCCTTCACCATCAGGAAAATCGTCGAGGTACTGGCTACCGCCACCAGGGAAACCGACGTGATGGGATGGATCAGCCGGGAGCGCATGATCGGCGTGATCTTCACGGACATCTCCGAGGAGCAGGTGGACCTGGCCCGGGAGCATATCGACCATAAAGTGCGCGGCAGCCTGGCCAGCCACCTTCCGGACGCGGTGGTCGACCGCCTGACCATCACCTATCAGGTCTACCCGGAGAAGTACGACCAGACCGGGCGGGGCGAGCCGTTCAACATGCTCTTCTACCCGGACGTGCTTGAGCAGAACTCTTCCCACCGGGCCGGCGATTTCTTGAAGAGGCTGATGGATATCGTGGGGAGCCTGTTCGGACTGCTCGTGTTCTCCCCCCTGTTCCTGGTCATTGCGCTGGCGGTAAGGATAACCTCGCCGGGGCCGGTGCTGTTTCGGCAGGAGCGCTACGGGCAGTACGGCAAAAGGTTCGTGTTCCTGAAGTTCCGCTCCATGAAGGTCGACAACGACGATGCCATCCACCGGGCCTTCGTCAGCAAGCTGATCCGCGCCGGCGGAGATGGGGGGGGCGAACAAGACGGAGAATGCGGCGAGAAGGTCTACAAGATCACCAAGGACCCGCGGGTTACCCCGCTGGGACAGTTTCTGCGCAAGACGAGCCTCGACGAACTTCCCCAGTTCGTCAACGTGCTGAAAGGCGAGATGTCGCTGGTGGGCCCCCGCCCTCCCATTCCCTACGAACTGGAGAGCTACGATGCCTGGCACCGGCACCGCCTGCTCGGCACCAAACCGGGCATCACCGGGCTCTGGCAGGTCAAGGGACGCAGTTCCACCAGCTTCGATTCGATGGTGCGCCTGGACCTGCAGTACATCAGGGAGTGGTCGATCTGGCTGGACATCAAGCTTTTGCTGCAGACCCCTCTTGCGGTACTCAAGGGCAAGGGTGCGTATTGACCGACAACCGCGGATCGTTCCGCAAAGTGAGGAATTTGCCATGCTTAGGATGGGCGTTATCGGCTATGGATACTGGGGCCCCAAGATAGTTCGGAACTTCAGCAGTATTGCGGGGGTGAAGGTCACTACAGTCTGCGACCGGGAGGAATCGGCCCTGAAGCAGGTGCGTGCGGCCTTTCCCGAGGTGCGGCTTACCTGCGACAGCCGTGACATTCTCGCCTCCCCCGACATCGACGCGGTGGCGGTGGTCACCCCTGTCTCTACCCACTTCGAGATCGCCAAGGAGGCGCTTTTGAACGGCAAGCATCTCTTCATCGAGAAGCCGTTCACGGCGACCGCGCGCCAGGCGGAAGAACTGATCGAACTGGCGGAGCGGAAAAATCTCACCATCATGGTGGACCACACCTTCCTGTTCACCGGTGCGGTGCGGAAAATCAAGGAACTGGTCGATAACGACGTACTGGGAAATCTCCTCTATTTCGACTCGATCAGGATCAACCTCGGTCTTTTCCAAAAGGACGTCAACGTCATCTGGGACCTGGCTCCCCACGACCTCTCCATCATGCACTACCTGGTCGGCAAGAAGCCTGTGGCGGTGGCAGCGACCGGCATTTCTCACTTCAATCACCTCGAGAACGTCGCCTACATCACCCTTTACTTCTGCGGCAACCTCATCGCGCACTTCAACGTCAGCTGGCTGTCGCCGGTGAAGATCCGCACCACGCTGATCGGGGGCGAGAAGAAGATGGTGGTCTGGAATGACCTGGTGGCGGACGAGAAGCTCAGGGTCTACGACCGGGGGATCGAGGATAACAGTGGCCTGAGCCGCGAGACCAGGCACACCATGCTGACCAAGTACCGTACCGGCGACATGTGGTGCCCGCGCTGCGACGACATCGAGGCGCTGCGGGCAGAGGCGGAGTATTTCGTCAGTTGCATCGACAGCGGACGGCGGCCGATCAACGATGGCCAGTCGGGGCTCGATGTGGTCCGGATGCTGGAGGCAGCCGGGACATCGCTTAGGCAGGGCGGGCCGGTCGTATATCTCAACCATTAGGGAAAGGGGGGAAGTCATGGGCGAGTTTCTCTGTATAGCCAATGACGTAAAGCTCGGCAAAAACGTCAAATTGACCAAGTTCATCAATGCCTACGGCTGCGAAATCGGTGACAACTCGAAGATCGGTGCTTTCGTCGAGATCCAGAAAAACGCCAAGATCGGCTGCAACTGCAAAATATCCAGCCATACCTTCATCTGCGAGGGTGTGGTCATCGAGGACGACGTCTTCGTGGGGCACAACGTGACCTTTATCAACGACCTCTACCCCCGCGCCACCAACGAAGGTGGCGCGCTGCAGACCGAGGAGGACTGGTCGGTGGGAATCACCACCATCAAGCGGGGCGCCTCCATCGGTTCCAGCGCCACCCTCCTTTGCGGGATCACCATAGGCGAGCGGGCCATCGTGGGGGCCGGCAGCGTGGTAACCAAGGATGTCCCCCCCGACAGCGTGGTGGCGGGCAATCCGGCCCGGCTGATGAGAAAACTGACCAAGGAGGAGACCATCGATGAACGTGCCCTTTCTGGATCTGAAAGCGCAGTACCTTGCCATCTCTGAGGAACTCGACCCGGTCCTGCGCCAGGTGATGGAGGCCACCGCTTTCTCAGGCGGTCCCTTCGTCGCCCGCTTCGAGGAGGAGTTCGCCGCCTTTTGCGGTTGCGCCCAGTCGATCGGCGTGGGCAGCGGTACCGAGGCGCTCTGGCTCGCCCTTCTGGGGCTGGGTGTTGGCCAGGGTGACGAGGTGATCACGGTCCCCAACAGCTTCATCGCCACGGCGGAGGCCATCAGCCTGTGCGGTGCCACCCCGGTCTTTGTGGACGCGGAGGAACGCAGCTGCACCATGGACCCGGCCCTGCTGGAAGCGGCGATCACCCCGAAGACCAGGGCCGTGATCCCTGTCCACCTGTACGGCCAGACCGCCGACATGGACCCGATCCTGGAGATCGCCAGGAGACACGGGCTGTTCGTGGTAGAGGACGCCTGCCAGGCGCACGGGGCTCAGTACAAGGGGAGACCGGCAGGTTCCATGGGCGATGCTGGGTGCTTCAGCTTCTACCCTGGCAAGAACCTGGGCGCCTACGGGGAGGCCGGCGGGGTTACTACCAGCGATGCCCAACTGGCACAAAAGATCCGCATGCTGCGAGATCACGGCCAGTCCAAAAAGTACTTCCACAAGATGATCGGTATGAACAGCAGGATGGATGGCTTGCAGGGTGCGGTGCTCAGCGTGAAGCTGCGGCACCTCCCCGCCTGGAACGCGGGGCGCCGGCGCCATGCCGCACGCTACCGCGCCCTCTTGGAAGGCGTTCCGGGGCTTACCCTGCCGGAGGAAATGCCCTACGCCCAGCACTGCTATCACCTGTTCACCGTGCGCGTGGCCGACCGCGAACAGCTGATGGCCGAACTGGAGCGCGACGGGATCGGTTGCGGCATCCACTACCCGGTGCCGATCCACCTGCAGGAGGCCTACGCCTGCCTGGGGCTGGGCCCGGGAAGCTTCCCGGTCGCCGAGCGGATCGCCGGGGAAACCCTTTCCCTGCCGATGTGCGCAGAACTGAGTGAGGAGCAGGTCCTGCAGGTCGCCCAAACCGTGCGCACATTTCTGCAGGGCGCCGCACTCGAGCGCGAGGTGCATCACCCGCAGGGGGTCTTTGCCGGAAAGTAAGAGAGGTGGCAAAGGACGCCGGTGAGATGATCACCGGCGTTTTTGCCCGTGGAGCAGCGATGAGAGTGGAAATCGTCAATCCAGCCCAGGAGCCTGAATGGGATCGCAAGATCTTGGCGACCAGGGGGTACTGCTGCTTTCACACCTCGGCCTGGGCTTCGGTGCTCGCCGATTCCTTTCAGTACCAGCCACGGTACTTCATCCTGCAAGAGCAGGGTGCGCTGCGTGGCCTGCTACCCATGATGGAGGTGCGCAGCCTCCCCACCGGCCGGCGGGGTGTATCCCTCTCCTTCACCGATTACTGCGAGCCGATTGCCGCCGACCAGGAGGCCTTTGGGGCCCTCTTCGATGCGGTGCTTGCCTACGGCCGGCAGGCCGGCTGGCAGTACGTGGAACTGCGCGGCGGCCGCCGGTTTCTGCCGGAGGCCCCGGCTTTCGCCCGCTACCTCCATCACCAACTCCCCCTGCAAGGTGGCGAGCAGGAACTCCTGGCGGCCTTTCACCTGAACACCCGCCGCGGCATCAAGAAAGCTGCGGGCCTTGGCCTTTCGGTGCGCTTCGACAACAGCCTGCAGTCGGTCAGGGATTTCTACCGCCTGCACGCCATGACCAGGAAGCGGCACGGGGTGCCCCCGCAGCCGTTCCAGTTCTTCGCCAGGATCCACGAGCTGATCCTGAAAAGAAACTTGGGGTGGGTCGTGCTGGCCTCCGGCGCCGGGGAAAACGTGGCTGGGGCCGTCTTCTTCCATTTCGGCGACCAGGCGCTCTACAAGTTCGGGGCCTCGGATCCCCGCTACTGGAAGCTTTACCCAAACGACCTGGTCATG
Organism: Geomonas sp.; assembly: GCA_035255025.1. Lineage (GTDB taxonomy): Bacteria > Desulfobacterota > Desulfuromonadia > Geobacterales > Geobacteraceae > Geomonas. Next base: position 41,956 of record DATFAB010000081.1, on the reverse strand, counting down.
TGGGAAGCGATCAGGAAGTATCTGCAGCTTGGCTACCGCGAACTGAGTTTTGGCAGGACGGAGTGCGACAACGACGGACTGCGCAGGTTCAAGGCCAGCTGGGGGAGCACGGAAAGCGAACTTAGCTACTACCGCTACGACCTGAAGGCCGGCAGATTCCTGGCAGAAGAGGCGGACCGCCTCGGGCATTACGCCGGTTATCTCAAGAAGCTGCCAGAGCCCGTACTGGGCATCATCGGACAGCTTTTGTACCGGCACATGGGATAACAGGACCATCGCCATGATCATGCCTCATTACTATTACTACCTGAAACCGTTCATCCCGAGGCGCCTGCAGGTCGCCCTGCGCAGCATGGTCGCCGCCCGGAAACGGGAGGGTTGCCGGGACCTGTGGCCAGTCGACCGAAAGGCTGGCGCGGCTCCGGAGGGGTGGCGCGGCTGGCCGGATAACCGCCGGTTCGCCGTGGTCCTCACCCACGATGTGGACACCGCGCGGGGGCACGAACAATGCGGGCAGCTCCAGAAGCTCGAGGAGCGTCTCGGGTTCCGCTCCTCATTCAACTTTGTCGCGGCACAATACCCGGTCTCCCGCAACCTGCATGACCAGCTGCGTACGGCAGGCTTCGAGATCGGCGTCCACGGCCTCGTGCACGACCGGACCCTCTACGAGTCGCTGCCGGCTTTCCGCGCCCAGGCACAACGCATCAACGGCTACCTGCGCGACTGGCAGGCGGTCGGCTTTCGCTCCCCCTGCATGTACCACAACCTGGAGTGGCTCCAGTACCTGGACATAGAATACGACGCCTCGACCTTCGACACCGATCCTTTTGAGCCGCAACCGGACGGCATGGGAACCATTTTTCCCTTTTGGGTAGCGGGCTCCGAGGGGCGCCGGGGATATGTGGAACTCCCCTACACCCTTCCCCAGGACTTCACCATCTTTATCCTGCTCAAGGAACGGGGGATCGACCTCTGGAAAAATAAGATCGACTGGATTGCCGAAAACGGCGGTATGGCGCTCATCAACACCCACCCCGACTACATGTGCTTCGACGAGGTGGCCGGAAGGTTCGATCAGTACCCTGCACGCTATTATGAAGAGTTGCTGGGCTACCTCAAGTCGCGCTACCAGGGATGCTACTGGCACCCGCTGCCCAGGGAAATGGCCCGCTTCTGGAAGGGAAACTTCAGGAGTCCGGGCCCTGCGGCAGCTTCTCCAGCAAGCCTGAAAGGAGTGGACCGATGATCCGGGTGCTAAGGATGAGGTATTTCCAGTTCATCGAAGAGTGGCAGGCCTCCGGATTTCTCACGGCCGTCAAGTTCGCCATCTACCGCTGCGAGGAGGCCATCCCGGTGGAAAAGGAGCTCGCCTCGCTGAAAGAGCTTAAACCTCCCACTGACGATGCCGAGTTGAAACTGGCTGAACTTACAAGGGAAAACCCGCCGGTTGGCCTGGCCTACCCGCTGAAAAGCCGCAGGGAAAAGGCCTTCGTCAACCTGGGCAAGGGGTACCGCTCCTTCGCCCTGGTCAGGCAAGGGGTGGTCATCGGCGACGTCTGGTACGTGACACGTGACACCGCGGACGCGACCAATATAGACCGTTACCTGCGCTGGTTCGGAATCGACCTTGGTCCGCACGAGGTCTACATGTTTGACATGTATGTCTTTCCGGATGCCAGGGGCAAGGCGCTCGCCACCTATTTCCTCTCCAGCGTCCTGCACACCTTGAGGGATAACGGCTTTACCAGGGCCTTTGGTTACTTCGATGCCCACAACTTTCCAGCCCTCTGGGTGCATCGGCTGCTTGGCTACCGGGAGCGCCCACGGGTCATGGTCAGGAAGGTGTTCGTCCACGAATCAGCCAGCTCGCTACCTTGAGTGGCAGTTCAGAAGCTGCCAGGGCCCAGGTGGCTGGAGATACCGGGAAAGGAGCCCCCGATGTCGAATGTAGCAGCCGTACTTTATTCATACTATCCCCAGGACCCGCGCCCCCGGCGGGAAGCGGAGGCGCTGGTCGAGGAGGGAATTGCGGTGGACGTGATCTGCCTCCGTTCCGCCGGGCAGCTTGCCGAGGAAACCATCAACGGGGTGCATATCCACCGCCTGGCGCAGCGCCGTTTCCGGGGGGGGAAACTCCTCTACATACGCCAGTACCTGAGCTTCATCTTCAGGGCCTTCCTGAAGCTGACCGGCATGCACCTTCGCAAGAGGTACGGGGTGGTGCACGTGCACAACATGCCCGACATCCTGGTCTTCTCGGCCCTGGTGCCCAAGCTCTCAGGAAGCCGGGTCATCCTCGACCTGCACGATCCCATGCCGGAACTGTACATGACCAAGTTCCTGATCCGCGAGGACCACATCGCCATCCGTTTGCTGAAGTTCCTGGAGAAGTGGAGCATCCGTTTCGCCGACATCGTGATCACCCCCAATATCGCCTTCCGCAAGAGGTTCATCTCCCGGGGGTGCCCGGCTGAAAAACTCTTTATCGTGATGAACTCCCCTCAGGACAGCTTTACCCGCAGAGACCAGGAAGAGGACCGCTCCTGTGCAAGCACCGCCTCCCAAAAACTGGTGGTCATGTTCCACGGCAGCATTTTCGAGCGTCACGGCCTCGATACCGCCCTGGACGCCATGGTCATCCTGCGCAAGGAAATCCCCAATCTGGAAATGAGGGTGTACGGAGACGGCGATTATGTCCAGGAATTTCTGGGCCGTATTGCAGAATTGGACCTTACCGGGATCGTGCACTTCGGAGGGCAGTTGACGCACCAGGCGGTGAAAAAGGAAGTCCTGGCGAGTACCGTGGGGATCGTCCCCAACAAGCTGACGCCATTCACCAACATCAACATGCCGACCCGGATCTTCGAGTACCTGAGCCTGAACAAGCCGGTTATCGTCTCCAGGACCGATGGGGTCCAGGACTACTTTGACGACAACTCCATCATTTTCTTCGATGCTGGCAACGCCCAAAGCCTGGCCGACGCCATCAGGAAAGTCCACTGCAACGGCGAACATGTCCAGCAGATCCTGGACCGTGGGTTGCAAATTTACCGGAAGCACCTCTGGGCGCAGGAAAAATCCAGGCTGCTCGCCATGGTCAGGAGCCTTTTGCAGAAAGAGGCGTACCACCCTGCCGAAGCCGACGCGGAATAAAGAGAATGGGAAGGGCTTTTTACATGAAAGCACCAAGGACGACCGCCATCAGATCGCTCGACAGCTTCGAAACGGAAGTCGACACCATCCATCAGGCGGAGTGGTCGGCCATCATCCAGCGGTTCGCCGATGCCAACATCTACCAGACGTGGCAATACGGTGCAGTTCGCTGGGGGAGCGAAAAGCTCAGCCACCTTCTCTTGAAGGAGCAAGGTGAGGTGGTGGCCTGTGCGCAGGTGGCTATTTTCCGCGCGCCCGTTATCTCGGCCGGGGTGGCCTACCTCCGCTGGGGACCGCTTTACCATCCAGCGCAGGGGGCGATTGCCCGTGATCCCGTGCCCGCCATGCTGGAAGCCTTGCGAAACGAATACGCGGTGCGTCGCCGCCTGCTGCTCAAGGTCATCCCCCATCCGCTAAAGGAAAGAAACCGCAGCTGCGAATTCCAGTCTGTCTTCGAAAAGGCGGGTTTCAGCCGCAACGCAGCAGGATTTGCCTACCGGACCTTGCTGGTTGACCTCTCCCCTCCCCTGGAACAGTTGCGGAAGCAGCTCGCCCAGAAATGGCGCTGCGACCTGAACCGGGCCGAGCGAAACGAACTCACGGTAAAGGCCGGCACCAGCACGGATTTTTACGACAAATTCACCGCCATTTACGCAGAAATGCTCGACCGCAAGCGTTTTACCAGCTCGATGGATGTCGGCGAGTTTCGCGCCATACAGCAAGGGCTGCCGGAGGCGGCCAAGATGCGGATACTGCTCTGTGAATGGGAGGGGGAGACTGTGGCAGCAGCCGTCTTTTCTGCCTTGGGCGATACCGGCATCTACCTCCTGGGGGCTACCAGCGCCAAAGGAATGAAAAGCAAGGGATCGAACCTCCTGCAGTGGAAGATCATCCAGTGGCTTAAGGAAAACGGCTATCGCTACTATGACCTTGCAGGCATCGATCCCGTCGCGAATCCGGGCGGCTATCACTTCAAGTCCGGGCTGGGCGGCAAGGAGATCAGCTTTGCCGGCTCCCTGGAAAGCTGCGACAGCCTGAGCAGCCGTATGGTGGGCGGGCTTACCAGCACGGTTGTTCCGGTCTACTCGCGGCTGAGGTCAGCTGCCAGAGAGACCTTGCGGAGAATGTGCGTCTGAGGAGGATCCGGAGAGAGTCCATGTATGCGCTGATCACCCCCGCCTACAACGAAGGGAAATACCTGGAGCAGACCATACGGTCGGTGCTGGCTCAGACCGTGTTGCCGCTACGGTGGGTGATTGTCAGCGACGGCTCGACAGACGACACCGACCAGATTGCCAGCCGTTACGCCAGCGAACATGACTTCATCGTCTACCTGCGACTGGAGCGTGACAAGTCGGGCGGCAATTTTGCCTCCAAGGTGTTCGCCTTTAACAGCGGACGGGACCTCCTCGAGGGGCTCCCCTACTCTTTCATCGGCAACGTTGATGCTGACGTCACCGTCGAGCCTCGTTACTTCGAGTGCATTCTCGAAGAGTTCCGCCGCAATCCCGTACTCGGCGTTGCCAGCGGGCAGATCTATGAAATGACGAACGGCCGCCTCCACCCGCTGGGCTTCGACGATTCCCACTATATCTCCGGCCGCGCCCAGCTTTTTCGGCGGCAATGCTTCGAGGCGATCGGCGGCTACCTGCCGGTGTCAACCGGGGGAGAGGACACCATAGCGACGGTGATGGCGAGGATGCGAGGCTGGGAATGCCGTACCTGTCAGGGACTCATGGTGCTGCACCACAAGAAAAGCGCAAGAGCGCGCGGGTTTTGGAAGGAAAGCTTCCGAGATGGAGCCAAGGATTACGGGCTGGGAAGCCATCCTGTATTCCAGCTTGCAAAAAGCCTGAACCGCCTGCGGCAACGGCCGTACGTTGTAGCAGCCCTGGTACGGGGAACCGGTTATCTTTGGCAGTACTGCAAGCCCGTCAGACGCATTGTCGACGAGGACTTCATCAGGTTTTTCCGGTCTGAGCAGTGGGATAAATTGAAATCGCGATGGCTGCGCTGACATGACGTAGCCTTCCCAAATAGGGGTGTGCCGACGACCAGAACTCGGTAATCGAGTGAAAGCCAATTGGCTTTCCAGGTGCCACACGATGAGCTACACAATTCGTCTTCTGAAGCTGCTGATCAGCATCTGCTGCTACCTTGTTGATAGCTTTCGCCGCATGTTCGGACTTCCCTGCCGTTCCGGACCGACCATTTTGTACTACCATTCGGTGTCCGCCGGAGAGGTCGCCCGGTTCCGCGCGCAGATGGACGTCCTCTCCCGGCTGGCCAAGCCCGTTGCCTTGAGGGATTTATTGCCTGTCGGAGATGACGCGCGGCTGGTCTCAGTTACCTTTGACGACGGCTTCGCCAACCTGCTGTCGAACGTCTTCCCCGAACTGAGCCGGTTGGGGATCCCCGCAACCTTTTTCGTGGTTTCCGGGTTCCTCGGCCAGCGACCTGGCTGGGTGGAAGGCTGGGAGTCGGACGCCGGCGAGTGTCTGCTTGACCAGGAGCAACTGCGGGAACTGGCGGCCAGCGGGCTGATTACCATCGGCTCCCACACCGTCAACCACCCGCACCTTACCAACGTCAGCCCTGCGGTGGCGGAAACGGAGATCCGGCAGTCGAAAGCAGACCTGGAGTCTATCCTGCAGCGGAAGGTCGATTACCTGAGCTTCCCGTATGGCAGCTTCAGCAGCGTGCACGTGGTACTCGCCAAAAAAGCGGGTTACCGCGAGGTCCTTGCAGCCCAGGGACCCTGCGCCAACGCAGCAGCGGAGTGCTATCAGGCGGTGAAAAGAATCAGGGTGGATCCCTTTAACTGGCCGATCGAATTCCGGCTTAAGGTGCTTGGTGCTTACCGGTGGCTGCATACTGCCGCCTCAGCAAAACGCAGGATGAAGATGTTCGGGGCCGGATGCGACATGAAAACGGGATCAGGCTTATCCCCTCAGTAGCCGCACCGATAACCCTTAAGGATGCCGCGATGCAAGAGGACACCTACTTCACCATTGACCTCACCCCCCCCCTGCCAGCCGGGAATGGTGTGACGTCTGCGCCCGCGCGGCCAGCCGCCTGGCCGCCAAATCCGGCCACACGGTCATGAGGGGGCATCTCGGCATCAAGTGCTCCCTCGGGAGGGTGGCATGAGCGAGTCAGCCGAACAGCGGAGTCTCTGCAGGGAACCTGCCACGGCGATCCCGGAGAGGTACGTCCTGGTAACGGCCGCCCATAACGAGGCGAGCCATATCCAGGGCACCATCGACTCGGTGGTCAACCAGACGCTCTTACCGGAGCGCTGGGTGATCGTCAGCGACAGTTCCACCGATGCGACCGATGACATCATCAAGGAAAGCGCCCGCCGCTACCCTTTCATTCAATACGTCAGGCTGGACCGCAACTCATCCGCCTCATCCGCCGACTTCGCCTCCAAGGTGTTCGCCGTCGCCCACGGCTACCGACTGCTCAAGAATCTCCCCTTCCAGTACATCGGCAACCTGGACGCCGACGTCTCCTTCGGGGAGGACTATTTCGCGAGCCTCCTGGGAGAATTCCGGACCAGGCCCGGGCTGGGAATCGGCGGCGGAATAATCACAGAGAGAGGTGCCACCGGGATCCTGGTCCGGCCGCATAACGGTCTCAGCCACGTATCCGGGGCTGCCCAGTTCTTCCGTCGCGCCTGCTGGGAGGCTATCGGGGGGTATCTCCCGGTGGCGGCCGGGGGGGAAGACACCATAGCGATCGTGATGGCCCGGATGAAGGGATGGCAGGTCGTGGTTTTCCCGCAGTTGACCATCCAGCACCACAAGCTCGGAAACCATGTCCGGGGCGCTTTGCGGGAGAGCTTTCGGGACGGGGCGAAGGACTACGCGCTCGGCAGCCACCCGGTTTTTCAGCTGTTGAAAAGCCTGAGCCACCTGTGGCAGCGTCCCTACCTGCTGGACGCCCTGGTCAGGACTTTCGGCTTCTTCTGGCAGTACTGCAAACAGACCAAACGCCAGGTGGACCCGGACTTTGTCAGGTATTTCCGATCCGAACAGTGGGACAAGTTGAAATCGCGCTGCCTGCGCTGAATATGGGCAGCGCAGGCAGCGCGGCACAGCGTGCAACCACCTGCAATGGCATGACAAGCCCCTCTTGAGAGGTGGAGGTGACACCATGATACCTGCCATAAGTTCATCATCAGCAGCAATCAGGGCCAAATCGGCCTCCATCTATGGTACTCCCTGGATGATCCGCTCCATCGCCATCGCGCTTGCCCTCGGACTGCTGCTCGCTTTGTTGCCACTTGGTATTGCGCTAGCCGTTGTGGCTGCGGTACTTCTGGTGGTGACCGCCTATTTGAAACCGGAGCTGGTTCTTTATCTGCTGATGGCGGCGATCATTATGGCGAGGGACACCACTGAAGAGGTGGTTTCTTCGGGAGGGATCCCCTTCTTCGCTGATCTGAAGCTCATGAAGGGGGTTCCCCAGGCAAGCGTTGCCGTGCTTTTGGTTCTGTTCGCCGTATTTTTCGCCAAACGGCTTCTCCTGGAGAGGAAAGGATCGCTCATATCTTTTTGGTACCTTGCCGGATATTTCCTGCTGGTACTGTTCGCCCACGCGGTCGGGACGCAAAACGGAAATGATCCTCTCGATATCTATAACGATGTCGGACGCTTCATCTATCCTGCCCTCGCCTTCTACCTCTGTGTCAACGTCCTCAACAGTGGCAACAAGATCCGCAGCATGCTCTGGGTCCTCATCGGTGCCTGTGCCACAAAGACGCTGTTACTCGATATCAACTACCTAACCGGGCACGGTGAGCCATACCAGGATTCGTCCGTGGTGACCATGGACTCCGCGGTGCTGATGGCGGCCGGTTTCCTGGTGTCTCTCGTCTGCGCGCTCCTTTTGCACAGGAGGCGGATCAAAGCCCTGCCGATGGTGCTTCTTTCCATGCTGCCGATGACCTTTGCCCTCGTTTTCTCGTTCCGCCGTGGGCACTGGGTCGGCCAGTTGGCATCCTTTGCGCTTCTCTACCTGCTTTCCTGCCGCAGCGCGCGCAAGACCATGGTCTACTGGGCGCTGGCGGGGGGGGTGGCTGGCTGTCTCCTCCTCGCCGTTGGCGGTATGCGGGCCGGATCGGGCCACGCCACTACCAGTCTCGTTACACGATTCGAATCCATTTTTGACCCTGGCCAGTACTCCAACCGGCACCATTTCGAGGAGTCGGCCATCACCTTGGGGGACCTTGAGGAGCGGCCGCTTCTGGGAATGGGGCTTGGCGGGGTCCACTCCGCCGTCCCCGGAGCGTGGCGGGAAGAGGACCAGCCACTGCACATCGTCCATAACACCTTCCTCTATGTCTGGATGAAACTGGGCCTGCCTGGCTTACTGCTGTTCCTGGCGGCGGGCGCCGCCTTTTTGAAGAAGCTCTACCAATACCGAAAAATCGCGGGGCGCGCTCCGAACCGGCCCTTTGTTGCCGGCATCGGTTCGGGAGCCGGTATTCTGCTCGCCATGTTCGCAACCGGGCCGGTGGCCTGGTATTTCCACCAGACCTTTCTCGTGGTGCTATTTGTGGCGATCTGCCTCAACCTGATCCGTCTTGATCAGCATGCCGTCACGGCCTCCCCGGCGGCTGGAGCCTCCGATGTCTGAAAAATACCGGATCTTCAACAACGCGCTGTTCAACACCGCCAGCTGGGTCTTCACCGTCATACTCAGCTTCGTGTTCCTCCCCTATATCGTCCGCACGCTGGGCACCGAAGGCTATGGACTGCTGGTGCTGGTCCTTTCGGTAATCGGTTACTTTGCCGTACTTGACCTCAACCTTGGTGATGCTGTCATCAAGTACGTGGCCGAGTACCACGCCGAAAACGATATGAAAAAGGTCAACGAGGTGGTGGGGAGCGTCCTTCTCGCCTATCTTGTTCTTGGCACCGTGGCAGGGGTTGCAATCCTGCTGTTTTCGGGAACCATGGTGAACCGTCTGCTACAGATCAAGACAGCCCTGCAGCCGGCTGCCCTCTTCGCCTTCCAGATAGGATCGGCAGGTATTCTGTTGACCATGCTGATGTCAGCTTTGTCGGCCATTCCCAATGCCCTCAATCGTTACGACGTCACCAGCAAGGCGACCATGGCCATGGGGCTCCTCACCAACCTCGCTACCGTCAGCCTCTTGTACTTCGGTTTCGGGTTACGGGAGATCGTGATCCTTAACCTGCTGGTATCGTTACTGGGCATCGGTTTCTACGCCCTCGCCAGCAAACGGCTGTTGCCGGGCCTCGAATTGCACCCGGTCATGAACTTTTCCGCCATCAGGAGAATCCTCAAGTACGGCATGTTTTCCACCCTGAGCCGCCTGTCCTCTATGATGCAGTTTCAGGGAGTCCGGCTGCTGGCCGGCATCGTCCTTGGTGTTTCGGCGGTCACCTTTTACGTGGTCCCCTTCAGCCTCGTATCCCGTGCTATGGCGATTACTTTTCGCCTGGCTGCGGTGATTTTTCCGGTCATCAGCGGCATGCAGGGACAGCGCGATTTTCAGGCGGTTTCCAAACTTTATCTGAAATCATCACGACTGATCTTTTCGGTGTCGACAGCGATCTGCCTGCCGTTGTTTCTCTTTGGCGGACGCTTCCTCTCCTTGTGGATGGGAGAGACCTTCAGGCAACAGACCGGCCTGGTCATGCTGCTGCTCACGGCATCTCTTTACATGGATTCCTGCACCAACGTTCCTTCACACGTCCTGAACGGCCTGGGTATGCCGAAGTTCTGCGGCTATTTCTCTACCTTCAACGCAGTGATCAACCTGCTCCTGGTCTATCCTCTGAGCAAATGGCTGGGGATCAACGGCATCGCCCTCTCCTTCCTGGTTGGTCATATCATCGTCGCCCCCACTTTTGTCATTTTCGTAACCAGGAAGCTCAAACTGCCCCTAATGACCCTGTTGAAAGAGGTATATCTCATGCCGATCATCGCTGGAATGCTGGCAGCCATTCCTTTTCTGATACTGATGAAGGCCGTGCAGGGCATGGCTACTCTGCTCTTTGTCATGATGGCGGCTTCGGCACTTTACCTCGTCATCTGCTACGTTACCGGGGTTTTTTCGCAGGAAGAGAAGGAGTATATTATCGGATATTTGCGGTTGGGCAAAAAGGGATCCGCGACCAATGTGGTATAAAGGAACATCATGAACGTTCTGCAGGTCAATTTTTTGGATACTATGGGCGGAGCGGCCCGCATCGCCTGGGATCTTTTCCGTGGCTATCAGGAGCGGGGGCATGAGTCGTACCTGGCAGTGGGCAGGAAATCATCCAACGAAAAAAACGTCATTGAAATTCCCAACGACCAGATGCGGAATCCCTGGTCGGGACTCTGGCGCAGCACCGAGAGACGCCTGGTCGAGAAGCGCATCCGGTTGCTTCCCGGTGCCGCGCGTTTCCTGGCTAACCTTGGCGAGTCACGCCGCTGGCGCGAGCAGTCGGCTGGGATCGAGGACTTCAACTTTCCAGGCAGTTTCCGCCTGCTGGGACTACCCCCTCAGCAACCGGACATTCTTCACTTCCATGTTCTGCACGGGGGATACTTCGACCTGAGGAGCCTGCCTGCTCTGTCTTCGCGAGTTCCGACCGTCGTTACCCACCATGACGAATGGATGATGACCGGGCACTGCGCCTGCACGCTTGGCTGCGAACGATGGCGATCAGGATGTGGGCAATGCCCGGACCTCAGCATCTATCCCGCAATCAGGCGTGATGCCACTGCCGCGAACTGGCTTCGAAAAAGGGAGATTTACCAAAAAAGCAGGCTCAACATCGTTACCCCATGCCAATGGCTGATGGATCGGCTCCAAGGGTCGGTTGTGCAGGACGCGATTGTGGATGCCCGCGTGATTCCCAACGGCGTCGATCTGACGATATTTTCACCAGGGGACCAGAAGGCGGCAAGGCAGGAACTGGGACTTGATGAAGATGTCTGGATCAACCTTTTTGTTGGCCACGGAGTAGCCAACAACCGCTTCAAAGATTTCGACACCCTGCTGGCCACCATGGTCCAGTTCGGTGAGCGTCCGCAACAGCGCAAGCAACTCCTGCTCTGCGTTGGGGAGCAAGGGGAAGACAGGCGGGTTGGGGAAAACATCATCCGTTTCGTCAAGTACCAGACAGACTTACACAAGGTCGCGGCGTTTTACCGGGCTGCCGACGTTTATGTCCACGCCACCCGTGCCGACACCTTCCCTACCTCCATTTTGGAGGCAATGGCTTGCGGGACTCCGGTAATAGCCACTGCGGTTGGTGGAATTCCCGAGCAGATAGAAGATGGGGTGACCGGTTTCCTGGTCCCCCCCGGTGGAATCAGCCGGATTGTCGGCTGCCTGGAGCGGCTTCAAGAGGATGAACAGCTGCATATCGCTATGCGGGCTGCAGCAGCAGAGTTCGCAGTCCAAAAATTTTCTCTCGAGGCGATGATCGAAAACTACCTGAGCTGGTACCGCAAGGTGCTGGAACGGGAAGTCTGAAGGTCACGAACAGCTGATCGGAGATGAGGGAAGCCATGGACGCACCGGTACCGACCATTACCATAGTTACCCCCTCCTTCAACCAGGGGCGGTTCATAGAGACCACCATAAACAGCGTCATCTCACAGGAGGGCGAATTCTACATCGACTACATCGTTATGGATGGAGGCTCCACGGACGGTACAGTCGATATCCTGAAAAAGTACGATGACCTGATCGCATCGAGGGGCCTTTTGATCAAATGCAACGGAGTGAGGTTCCGGTGGTGGTCCGCTCGAGACAATGGGCAGTATGATGCCATTAACAGAGGGTTCGCCACCTCCAATGGGCAGATCATGGGGTGGATTAATAGCGACGACATGTACCTGCCAGGTGCATTCAAAACGGTAGCCATGGTATTTGAGAGGTTTCCAGAGACAAACTGGGTGACGGCAAACGCCACACGCATTGACAAGAACGGTCTTATCACCGATGTGGAAACGTCGGCCCTTTTCCCTCGCGAGTTGGTAGCAAAAGGCGTTTTCAACGGAAGAGCTGCACCCTTCATCCAGCAGGAAAGTACGTTTTGGAGGAGAAGCCTTTGGGACCAGATGGATGAAAAACTAAGGGCGTCTTATCGATACGCGGCAGACTTCGATCTGTGGCGAAGGTTCGCTGCTTTGACCGATCTGGTCAAGATACGAACACAACTGGGGGCGTTCAGGAACCATTGCGACCAGAAAACCAGCGATTTGTCTGGCTACAACCAGGAAGTCGATTCTATGGTGAAGGTATCGCTTGCCGACAAGATAAGCATGAAAATAACGAAGGTGCTCTCGAAGATGTACCTGTTGGAACGGGTCAGCCTGATGCATCGTTCGGCTGTCACGGTCTATTATTCACATCGGGAAAACGACTGGCTGCTGAAGCGGGTTAGAGGACGTGTTCTCTGATTTTCCTGCTACCCGCGTTGGCTGATCGGAGAAAATGATGAATTATTCATGCGGCAGAGGGGATGAGCAAGTGCCGTCAGGTGTTGGATCTTACCAAGGGACGTCCTTTGCTCCGATGATAAGCGTGGTCACGGTCGTGCGCAACGGCGAACAACAGCTCGCTCAGACGATCGGCTCGGTTACAGAGCAGACTTATCGCAATATCGAATTCATCGTCATCGATGGCAACTCCACGGACGGGACGTTGGCAATAATCAGGGCGCACGAAAAATGGATCACGCGCTGGGTCAGCGAGCCGGACGGAGGTATCTACGATGCGATGAACAAGGCTGTGAGGATGTGCAGCGGTGCTTACCTGTATTTTCTCAACTGCGGCGACCGAATCGCCACTCCCGAAACCGTGGAACAGGTCGTGAGGGCAATTGAAAAGGAATCACCCGATATTCTTTGTGGCCATATTCTGGAGATGCACACGAGCGGAAATATCCTGAGCACGTTCAAGACCACCTCGGAATACCAACTTTTCCTGCTGACGGTTTGTCACCAGGCAATTTTCACGGCACGACGTGTCTTCGACAAGGTGGGGGGCTTCGATACGAGCTACCGGATTTGCGCCGACCGTGACTGGTTGCTGCGCGCCCTGAAGGTACATCACTTCGCCATGACCTACATCGATCTGCCGATCAGCATTTTCGACACCTCGGGGGTCAGTTCCCGGCAAAGGAGGCGGCTCAGATTGGAGAACTTAAAGATCAACTACAAATACTTCAAGGGATCCTTTTACCTCTTTGTTATCCGGCAGGCCGGAGCCAAGATTGGACGTTTAGTAGCCTGCGCGCGTTGAAAAGGGCAGCGTAAAAGGAAATGGATAAAAAGAAGGCGGTGCAGTTTATCTGCACCGCCTTCTTTAGTGTCGGTTCTTCCTAGTGCTTCAGCGAATTACGGTCCTACGCCGATGCTGGACGGGGGATTCGGTGTGAGCAGGTACTCGAAGGCTCCTATGTCCGGTGCAGTGCCCGTATACGGCAAGCCTACGGACGCCCCCTTGTCGATGAAATTGGCTGCGTTGCTCTTCGCGTCATAATAAGGCTCGGGACGCGTCCCGGTAGCGTTGTAGTCGGGTACAAGGTTGTAGTTGCTGAGAACGGAGGTGAACCCTCCATTGGTCACACCAGAGGCGGTGCCGTAGTTGTAGGTATAGTTGCCCCCCTGGACGATATTGTTGTTGAAGACGACATTCTGCACGTCGTTACCGCTCGGATAGATCAAGGCGCCGTGGGCAACCCCTGTGAAGATGTTGTTCTTGATGTTCACCCCGTTGATGGTACCGACGCCGTCCTGCATGTAGACACCCTGGCTGGTGCCGTTGTGCATGGTGTCGAAGATGTTGTTGGAGATGTTGATGTTGCTGCCTGCGAAAGGTGCTCCCGTGGTGTCGCTCGAGTTTATGGCTATCGCATCACCGTAAATATTGTAGAAGACGTTGTTTCTGATGGTGAAGTTCTGGTTGAACCCCTTGCCATGAATGCCGATTGCCGTGTTATAGGGATTGTTGGATCCTGTGTTGGTAAAATAGTTGCCGGCAATCAGAACGTTCTTGGTGAAGTAGCAGGTTTCCAGGGCCTGGCCGACCGGGTTGGTTCCTGGAGGGTTGTTACTTGCGAAGGTGTTATTGACGATCTCCCAGGAGTACGGGGTGTTCGGACCGTTAGGATTCAGCAAGATCGAGAACCAGCCGTTGGTCCAGTTGTTGTAAAACCTGGTATCCCCCTCCACCATCCATACCTCGATGGCGATCGTGCTCCAAGTATTGGTCTGCATCTTGATGGTGTTGTTGTAGAACTGCACATCGTTCCACCAGTGGGAGGTGTTCCCCACGGCACTTCTCAGCGACCCAGAGTTATCGAACACGTTGTCATGGATGGTGGAGGACTTGATGCTGTTCGGGTAGATCTTGGTGTTGGTGAATTTGTTGTTATAGATCTGGATGCCAGTCGCCCAGTCGGTGGAGCCAGGTTCAGTGCTGAGAGGTGCGTAGTCGTCGCAATAGGTTGCGGTCTGGGTGGGGGCTGTTGTCTTACAGGAGTTACTGTAGATGTACATTTTCCCGTAGACGTTAATGGAGGTAGGAAAGCCGGAGAAGGAGCAATCGTGTATGATCTGGTTGCTCCGGGCACCGGAATTGATGGCAGTCCCGGTGCCGACGAAGTTGATACCGGCAATCTCGTTACCTCCGTTGACCACAGGGAGACTGTTTGTTGCGCTGATGTAGGTACTTGCCGAGGTGTTGATGGTGACTTGAGAACTCCCCGCTCCGAGGATCTTGACTCCAGTCTTGAGGCTGCAGGTAGTGTTATCGGTGTAGGTGCCGGCATTGACGACTATGGTGTCGCCGCTGACGGCCTTGCTGCAGGCATAGGACAAAGTTTGCCACGGCGATGATGATGCGCCGGTCCCGCCGTTGCTTCCTGTCGGCGAGACGTACCAGGTCGTGGCCCATGCGGCAGGCGCCGTCAAAGCGGCCATAAAAAACGCCAAGATCGTAATCTGTATTTTACCGGTTTTTGTTTTCATTTTTGTTCCTTCCTCCGAAAGAGGTTTCTTTCCACAGGCTGTCTCCGCTGTTCTGACCCTAAACTTTATCACCTGCCTCGCATATTTCAATTTGTGGAGGCGGTCTCCGCCGCAGGGAACTTGAGCTCTCTGCGGCGGAGCTTTTCCGGCCAAAAACTGCGTGTTTTCAGTGAAAACCTCAGGGGATCTAGTAACCCGAGACGTTAATTTCAGCAGCCGAAGTCCAGGGCCCGCCGTTAACTTCGGAGAGGGCCTGCAGCCTTATGTACTGACCCGTCTTTGCTGCGAAGGAGACCGACTTCAGCTGGGTATTGTTGGCCCAGGTGCCGGTTGCCACCGCAGTACCCCAGTTGATGCCGTCGCTGCTGACGTAGAAGGCGTATTTGGCGATGGTCCCGTTGATGCCGCCATCCTGGCGCGGCAGATAGCTGAAGCTCGTGAGGGTGTAGGACTTGCCAAGGTTGATCTGGATCTCGTGCGGACAGGGCGGCACCGGAGAGACGTTGTACCACTTCGTGTGCCATATGCTTGTGGTCTTGCCGTCAAATGCATTGGTTGCCGCACCGTTCTGACCGACCAGTTCCTGGCTGTCCACGTATTTGAGGGTCCAGGCGGTGTGCGCAATGTTGGCGGAGACGGCGGCGGTGAAGGTTGCGGAAATCGTGTGGTTTGCGGTGACGTTGCTGAACGTGTAGGAGTTGACTGCGCCTACCGAGGTGCCGTCGACCGTGACACCGGCGATTTTGTAGCCGGAGGCTGCGGTGATGGTGTAAATCTGGCTGCCACCCGAGGTAACGGTGGTGGTGCCAGTGGGGGAGATGCTGCCACCGGTGCCGGCTGTGGCTGAGATCGAGTAGGAGGTGGTGGCGGCGCTGAAGGTGGCCGAGATGGTGTGGTTGGCGGCGACATTGGAGAAGGTATAGGAGGTCACCGCCCCCACGGAGGCGCCATCGACCGTCACGCCGGCGACTTTGTAGCCGGAGGCGGCGGTGATGCTGTAAAGCTGGCTGCCACCAGAGGTAACGGTGGTGGTGCCAGCGGGGGAGATGCTGCCGCCGGTGCCGGCTGTGGCCGAGATCGAGTAGGAGGTGGTGGCGGCGCTGAAGCTAGCCGAGATGGTGTGATTGGCCGCGACATTGGAGAAGGTATAGCTCGCTACCGCCCCCACCGATGCGCCGTCGACCGTTACGCCGGCGATCTTGTAGCCGGTAGTGGGGGTGATGGTGAATGTTTGGGAAGATCCCTGCGAAATCGCGACCGAACCGGTCGGGGAGATCGACCCGCCGGCACCGGCGCTGGCGGAGATGGTGTAAATCGTTGAGGGGGTCGAAGTAGAGGTGGTGCTGCCGGTGTTGACCTCGCTCGAATAGCCGCTTTCGTTGCCCATGCTGTCATAGGCGGTAAGGGCAAAATAATAGGTGGTGCCGGCGGTCAGATTGTTGACGGTGTAAGTGGTCAGGTCGCCGATGTTGACCTTTTTGGTGTAACTGCCGGAACTGGTCCCCATGTAGAGGTTGTAGCCGACAAAGTCGGGGATTGTTGCCCCGCCTGCGTAGTTGGTAGGAGCGGCCCACGAGAGAGTCGCCTGGGCAGCCTGGGCAGCGGATACGTTCAGGTTCATGGTGAGCAGGGAAATGGCGAGTATAAGGAAAAGAATTTTCGAAACTTTGCTTGTCAGGTTTTTAGTAACTGTGGAAAACGTCACAATTATTTACCCCCTTTGGCTTTTACGGTTTTGGTTTGTGAGCGATCCAGCCGCGGTGGGTTCTGAATTCGCCCGGCAGCCCTGCTGCCATGTCCCGGTGTTCCGGGATTTAGGCCAGCGGCTTTGCGTCCCACCCTTTTGGGTGGTTTACCTTTGTCAGGCCCTGCTTGGAATTTTCTTCGTGTGATACCTCCTGAGTTCGCTCTCTTTTTCGAGGTCCTGGTGGCGAAGAACTCTCATGTCTTGTTAGCGGTGGTCTGGCGGTCTTCTACAGCTCAAGGCAAAAAAAAGCCGGGACCGATCTATCTGTTGATATTTCGGCAACCCGGCTGTCTCAGGGAGACCCATTAGGCTTTCCGCCCCATCCTCGCGGATGGTTTAGTATTATCGTTATCGCAAGCTGTTGAATAACCTGGAATGACTATATGACATAGAGAAGAATTTGTATGTGACCGCTGTCACGCTTTGAGCAAAATGTCCTTACCTGTGCCAGTGGGGGGGCGTTCGTCGCTGTCACAATGCAAGAGCTGACAGAAAAGGGCACTGTCATAGGTCATTACAATCAGTTGCCGCCCGGTATCATCCCCTCTGCCATCACCTGCCCTTCCCGCTGGACCGGGCGCAGTAGAAAAGCTGCCGAATCTGCCCCCAAACGCGCACAGGTGTGGCGAAGGATACCCTTGCCACACCTGCGCAAACCTACCAGGCCGTTACCGGCTCCTTGACAGTTTTAGCGCTTGCTAAACTTGGCAGTGATGGAGTGGTTGGCGGTCACGTTGCTGAAAGTGTAGCTGGAGACCGCTCCTACCGAGACACCGTCGACCGTCACTGCAGAGACGCGATAGCCCGTTGCGGGGGTGATGGTATATGTCAGGCTTCCGGCGGCAGGCACGGTCGTGGATCCGGCCGGTGAGATGCTCCCCCCTTTGCCGCTGACGCTGGCGGTGATCGAATACGAGCTGTTCAAGCTGAAGGTGGCACCTATGGTATGGTTGGCGGTCACGTTGCTGAAGGTATAGCTCGATACAGCGCCGACCGGCGTGCCGTCGACGGTCACTGCTGCGATGCTGTAACCTGCTGCCGGTGTTATGGTGTAGGTCTGGCTGCCACCAGAGTTTACGTTGGTGGTGCCTGCTGGGGAGATAGTCCCGCCGCTGCCGGCGGTGCCGGTAATGCTGTAGGTGTTTATCACGAAGCTTGCGGAAATGGTGTGGTTGGCTACAACGTTGCTGAAAGTGTAGGTGGAAACGCTACCGACCAAGGTGCCGTCGACTGTCACGCCTGAGATGTGATAGCCAGCAGCGGGTGTGATGGTGTAGGTCTGGCTCCCGCCGGAGGCCAAGGTAGTCGCGCCTGACGGGGTGATGGTGCCGCCTGTGCTAGCCGTGGCTATCAGTGTGTAAGTGCTGGCGGCGAAGCTAGCGGCGATGGTATGGTTGGCAGTTACATTGCTGAAGGTATAGCTGGCAACCGCGCCGACCGAGGTTCCGTCCACAGTCACACCGGCGATGGTGTACCCGGCAGAGGGGGCGATGGTGAAGGTCTGCGAGGCTCCCTGGGAGAGCGCGACAGAACCAGACGGGGAAATGGTACCTCCGGCCCCAGCGCTCGCAGAAATGGTGTACAGGGTTGGAGTGGTCGTATTCGATGAAGCACCGCCGTTGTTCACCTCGCTCGAATATCCGCTTTCGTTGCCCATGCTGTCATAGGCAGTAAGAGCGAAGTAATAGGTGGTTCCGTCGGTCAGGTTGTTTACTGTGTAGCTGGTCAGGTCGCCGACATCTATCTTTTGCGTGTAACTACCTGAACTGGTCCCCAGGTAGACGTTGTAGCCGACGAAATCCTGAATCGTTGCGCCGCCAGCGTAGTTGGTCGGCGGGGTCCAGGAAAGTGTTGCAATGGCTGCATGTGAAATGCCTGCTGACAACTGGATGGTGAGCAGGGACAAGGCAAAGATCAGGAAAAAAGTGGTTTTGAATTTCGCAGTCAGCTTCTTGGTAACTATCTTGGACAACATTGGTACCCCCTTGGCTTTGTGAAGGTTGAGAGCGAAACAGCCACGGTGGGTACTGTGTTCGCCCGGCAGCCCTGCTACCGTGTCCCGGATTCCGGGAGGTAGGCCAGCAGCTTTGCGCCCCACCCTTTCGAGTGGTTTACCTTTGTCAGGCTTCCTTACTTATTGATCCGTCTTCACTTGTCTTACCTCCCGAGCTGGCGCTCATTGTCGAGGTTCTGGTGGCGAAGAACTCTCACAGTTGTTCAAACCATAAGTAACGTTGGGGCCCATCTTTCCAAGTAGTCAGGCATACAAAAAGCCGGGCCGACATATCCATCGATATTTCGGCAACCCGGCTGTCTCAGGGAGACCCATTAGGCTTTCCGCCCCACCCTCGCGGGTGGTTTAGTATTGTCGTGTATCACAATCCTGTATTCTTGATTGAGATGAATATACGGAAGTTGGGCCCTTATGTCTGTGACCCGTGTCACTCATTGGATATTTTTTTTGGTGCTAAGAGGGTATAAAGAAAGAGCAAAGGAGTTAATACCAAAGTAGCGGAAAAGTGCAGGCTGCACTGAGTGTCCGGCTTCTTCGTCTGCCAGTACGAGCAGGTTTTGATAGTACGGCAATGGATTTTATGACAGTGACTTCGGAAGGGGCTGAGAGAGGTGTCTGCGGGTCACGTGAGATGAGTTCTTTTCAGGAAGGAGCTTTTGATGAGGAGGTATTTCTTGTCCAGCAGTTCGATTTCCCCCTGTTTGGAGAGCCGTTTCATCAGTCGGGAAACGGTTTCGCGCGAGACGGATGCGTAGTTGGCGATTTCGCGTTGGGTGAGTTTGAGTGTGACCAGGAAGCCGCGTTGATCCTTGACACCGTAGAGCCTGATCATGTTCTTCAGTACGGCTCGTACCCGTTCTTCGGCATCGGCAAAGCTCATCACTTTCAGCATCTGACACGATTCGCGCAAACGGGAGCAGAGAACGGTGATGAAATGGTAAAGGATGTTCTGGTTTTTCGTGACGAACATGTCGAGATCTGCTTTGGACAGGAGCCCGATTTCGGTGGGTTCCATGGCGATTACGGTCGCCGGCTCGGTTTTTCCGTCGAAAAGGGAAAGCTCGCCAAAAAAATCGTTCCGTTTGTGGATGGCAAGGATGCGTTCCTTGCCGTCATCGCTTAACTGGACGACCTTTACCTTCCCGGAGAGAACGATGTACATGTAGTTCGAGGTATCCTCTTCGGCAAGTACCACCTGTCCGCGTGGAAAACACTGCTTGGTCAGCAGTTTTCCCAAGCCTGCAGCCTCTTCGGCGGTCAGTCCGGCAAAAAGAGGGACATTGCGCAGGTCGCCGACCGGAAATTGCCTGTGGTTGTTCATAGAATACGCCATCATATACAACACCTCGACGTGAATTATCTCTTATAACTCTAACCTGTCAATCTGAAATCCCTGAGCTGGTGGAAAAACTGTCATAGCTAAGACAAAGATATTGCTGGCACATTCACAGAATGCCAGGTTGTATTTAGAAAAATTAATTCAGCTGTGCATTCCTTGCCTTAAAACTGCTTTTTCGTATCCTCTGCCAGTATCGCATTCGCCTTTTTATAATCTAGTGCGTGTGGGCCGGGTAAAGTACCTTGTTGCCTTTGCGTAACCAGGGCCAGCTGCCATGTGGATGGCTGACCATGACAAGGACAGCCGCCGGCCTTCACGTCGGAAAGGAGGGGACGCCAGATGGGAAGCGCTTTGAAGTTAAAAGAAAGTGCTACTGTATCGGCAGTGTAGGCTGGTGATTGCAGGGGAAGTTGGCTGGAAACAGGGGGAATAGACGCCTGTAGGGGGGCTGAGCCGGTCGGGCAGGTCTCCAAGTACGTCAGAAGCAGCGCTCATGGTTGTAACCCTTCCGCATCGAACAATCAGCGGGGCGGCAGGGACCTCGATTAACAGCCTGCAGCAGGCTCGCTCCCCCCGCCGCAGGCTGTGCTTTCATGGTGCGGTTATTTTAAAAATTGCCGCAGCACGAAGGGCAAAATACCGCCGTTCAAGAAATAGTCGAGCTCGTTGGAGGTATCGATGCGGACAATGACGGGAAAATATTGCTGGGTGCCGTCGGGCCGGCACATCGAGACCTGCAACTGCTCCCCTGGTGCAAGCGCGCCGAGCCCTTCCAGGTCGAAGGTTTCCGTGCCTGCGATGCCAAGGCCCTGGTGGCTTTCCCCGGGGAGAAACTGCAGCGGCAGAATTCCCATACCCACCAGGTTGGAGCGGTGAATTCTCTCGAAGCTCTCGGCAATCACCGCCCGGACGCCCAGCAGCTTGGTCCCCTTGGCGGCCCAATCGCGGGATGAGCCGGTGCCGTACTCCTTGCCGGCGATGACGATGAGCGGCACCCCGGAGGCCTGGTATTTCATGGCCGCGTCGTAGATAGCCATCTCCTCGCCGCTCGCGTTCCCCTCACCGAAGTACCTGGTCACCCCTCCCTCACGGCCCTGCACCAGCTGGTTCCTGATCCGGATGTTGGCGAAAGTCCCCCGCACCATGACCTCGTGGTTTCCCCGGCGGGCCCCGTAGGAGTTGAAATCCTCGCGCGCCACCCCGAGAGAGTTCAGATACTTGGCTGCCGGCGAATCCTTGGCGATCGATCCGGCGGGCGAGATATGGTCGGTGGTGATGGAATCTCCCAGCAGGGCCAGCACCCGGGCCCCCTTCAGGTCGGCAACGGCACCGGGTTGCGCAGGAAGGTTCTGAAAGAAAGGTGGTTCCTTGATGTAGGTGGATGCGCCCTGCCATTGGTACAGTTCACCGGTCGGCACCTGCAGCCGGTTCCAGTACTCATCGCCCCGGAAGACGTCGGCATAGGTGCGGCTGAAGGAGTCAGCTGCGACGTACCTGTTGACCATCTCGGCTACCTCGCGGTCGTCCGGCCAGATGTCCTGCAGGTACACCTGCTCGCCGTTAACGTCGGTCCCCAATGGCTCGCGGGTCAGGTCGATGTTTACGTTGCCGGCCAGGGCGTAGGCGACGACCAGCGGAGGCGAGGCGAGATAGTTGGCGCGCACGTAGGCGTTGATTCGACCCTCGAAATTGCGGTTGCCGGAAAGGACTGCGGCCACGGCAAGCTCCCCGTCGACTATGGCGTTGACCAGGTGTTCGGCAAGGGGGCCGCTGTTGCCGATGCAGGTCGTGCAGCCGTACCCGACCAGGTGGAAACGCAGAGCCTCCAGGTAAGGGAGCAGTCCGCTGGCGGTCAGGTAGTCGGTAACGACTTTGGAGCCGGGGGCGAGGCTGGTCTTTACCCACGGCCTCACCTGCAGCCCGCGCTGGACCGCGTTTCTGGCCAGGAGGCCGGCCGCCATCATCACCGAGGGGTTGGAGGTGTTGGTGCAACTCGTGATGGCGGCAATCACGATGGAGCCGTGACAAAGCTTGTAGGTAATGCCGTCCGGCTGCCGCAGTGGCACACAATGCCCAAGGGATCCGAGCTCTTCATCAGGTTGCACGTCCATCAACTCTCGGGGCACCGTCACCGGGGATCCCCCCTCCCCGAGCCAGCGGTTGAGGGTCTCTTTTTCGACCTTGGCGGCATCACTTTGCAGAAGCGTCACCAGTTGCCTGCGAAAGGAACTCCGCACCTCGGGCAGCCGCACCCGGTCCATCGGCCTCGATGGTCCTGCCAGAGACGGCTCCACGTCGGAAAGGTCGAGCGTCAAAAGGTCGCTGAAAATCGGCTCGGGTCGCTCCTCGTCGTGCCACAAGCCCTGTTCGCGACAATAGGCCTCAACCAGCTGCGCTACCGGTTCCCTACCCGTCAGGCGAAGGTAGTCGGTGGTCTGCTGGTCTACGGGGAAGACACCGATGGTGGCACCGTATTCGGGGGCCATGTTGGCTATGGTGGCCCGGTCGGCGATGCTCAGGGAGGAGGCCCCCGGGCCGAAAAATTCCACGAATTTCCCCACGACGCCTTTCCTGCGCAGCATCTGGGTCACGGTCAGCACCAGGTCGGTGGCGGTCGCCCCCGGCTGGAGTTTGCCGGTCAGGCGGAAACCGAGCACCTGCGGCACCAGCATCGAGCAGGGCTGGCCGAGCATGGCAGCTTCTGCCTCGATCCCCCCTACCCCCCAGCCAACCACGCCGAGCCCGTTGATCATGGTGGTGTGGGAGTCGGTCCCCACCAGCGTGTCCGGGTAGAGCCAGCGCTGGCCGCTGCTCTCCTCCTCGACCACCACCCGCGAAAGGAATTCCAGGTTGACCTGGTGACAGATGCCGGTTTCGGGAGGAACTACGCGGAAATTCCGGAAGGCAGACTGCCCCCAGCGCAAAAACTGGTACCGCTCGTGGTTTCTCTCGAACTCCAGCGCAGAGTTGGTCTTAAGGGACGAAACGGTGCCGTAGCGGTCGACCTGTACGGAGTGATCGATGATCAGGTCCACAGGTTGCAGCGGGTTGATGCGGGAAGGATCGCCCCCCAGCTTTTGCAACGCAGAGCGCATGGCCGCCAGGTCAGCCACCGCCGGTACGCCGGTGAAATCCTGCAGGAGTATGCGCGCCGGCATGAACTGGATTTCCTGGTCCGGCTCGGCAGCCGCATCCCAGTTGGCGACTGCTTCGATATCCCCTCTCTTCACGGTAACGCCGTCCTCCCGCCGCAACAGATTTTCCAGCAGGATCTTGAGGGAGTACGGAAGCGCATCCAGGTCAACACCAGCATTGCCGGCAAAAGCCTTCAATGAGTGGTAATGGTAGGTGTTTCCCTGCAAATTCAGGGTAGCAACGCAGTTGTAGCTATCGGTAGTTGTGGCAGACATGGCAGCTCCGTGATGGGACAGGGGTAGGGATCGAAACAGGTAGGCGATCAGCGAATGAGGGGGCAACCAGCAGTGAGGCCGGCTGCCCCCTTCGCAACTATTATTCTTCGGGCTCGAACAGGCTTTTATCGACTCCGCATACCGGACATACCCAATCTTCCGGGAGATCTTCGAAAGCGGTTCCAGGCTCGATTCCGTTTCCGGGGTCACCGACAGCCGGATCATAGATATAACCACAGATTGTGCAGCGCCACTTTTGCATAAAACCCTCCTTATCGAATTGCAGTGATAGACAACCTTCAGCACCCCGAAGCATGGGAAAGCACGTTGCGAGATTCTGAAAGGGGATGGAACAGGTGCAGGCGTAGAAGATTCATTCTCATCGGCGGCAAAGACAGTACAAAAATATACTGAGTGAAATCAATGTCAAGAAATCCTTGAATATTTTGTCAGCTGAGGGGGCGTGTACCGGCCGCTGGCAACCGGCTGCAAAGAAGACGGGGACCGGGGAGAGAACATGTTTACATCGGCTTCGGTAAAGTGTTACATACATGACGGTGTCGCCTGGCGTCCCGCAGCGCCAGACCGCACCGGATTCATTACGGAAAAGGACATGCATGAAAAGAATTCTCGGCAAGCTGGATCCCTCCGCCATCGCCTCCGAACAGCGCGCGATGCTGCGGTTTCTGGTCATCCTCACCGCCGCATCTACCATCGGCCTTCAGGGATACACCATTCTCTTCAACAACTTCGCCGCCGAAATCGTGCACCTGGACGGCAGCCAGGTCGGCATCATCCAGTCGGTGCGCGAGGTGCCGGGGCTTTTGACCCTTTTGCTGGTTTTCATCCTGCTCATCGTGCGGGAGCATAAGCTGGCCGCTCTGTCGGTGGCCCTGCTGGGCCTTGGCACCGGCATCACCGCCCTATTCCCTTCCTATGGCTGGCTTATCTTCACCACAGTCATAATGAGCTTCGGCTTTCACTATTACGAAAGCACCAATCAGTCGCTCACGCTGCAGTACTTTTCCACTTCCGTTTCGCCCCTGATCTTCGGCAGGTTGCGCGCGCTGGGCGCCATTTCCAGCGTGGCTGCCGGTTTGCTGGTGTACTGCCTGGGGGCGGTGGCCCAGTACCGGGAGATGTACTTGGTGATAGGCGGACTGGTCCTGGCGGCGGGGATGTGGGGACTGCTGCAGGACCCCACCCATGCCGGCGTGGTTCCTCAGCGCAAGAAGATGATTTTGAGGCGCCGGTACTCCCTGTTCTACATCCTGACGTTATTGTCGGGAGCGCGCCGGCAGATCTTCGTGGTTTTTTCGATCTTGCTGCTGGTGCAGGTCTTTCACTTTTCGGTCCGTGACATGACGCTGCTCTTCATCATCAATAACATCGTCGGCTACATACTCAATTCGCTGATCGGCAAGGCGATCAACCGCGTCGGCGAGCGGACCATCTCGTCGATCGAGTACTCAGGCGTCATCATGGTCTTCCTGGTCTACGCTTTCAGTTCCTCCAAGTACATGGTGATGTTCATGTACATCATCGACAACATCCTCTACAACTTCGACGTCGCCATCCGCACCTATTTCCAGAAGGTTGCCGACCCCGCAGACATCGCTTCCTCAATGTCGGTAGGTTTCACCATCAACCATATAGCGGCCGTCTTCCTGCCAGCTTTGGGGGGCTATTTCTGGATGATCGACTATCGGATTCCTTTTGTGGCAGGCAGTGCGCTTGGGGTGGTCTCGTTGATCGCAGCCCAGTGGATGCGGGTGCCGGCGAAACCAGGCGAAACGGTCGAGCCAGCCGTTTCCGGCTCTCTGAAAACCGTGACGGCCAGTTCATCGGATTAGTCTGTACGTTTGCACTCGCCCGATTAATGAGACCGTGCGGATTCGCCCAGGAGTGTGTGCTTGTGGGGGGGAACTGATTGATCCCCCCTTGATCTTCATTTAGCGCGCTGCGACTCTATCAGCGCCCTTGGTTCCCGGGCCGCGTGCTTGCCCGACTCGAGAAGGGCGTAGCGCAGGCAGACGGCGCCCACCGTGGTCAGAGCACCGCTCAAACGCCGCTTCCAGGAGACTCTCCCCGGGATCAGGCTCAGGACGATGCCTGCGGTCACCATGACTTCAGCGCTCTTCCACAACAGTCCCCCCTTCCCTTCCTTAAGCCCCCTGGCCGCCTCGGGATGGACGGCCGATTCCCGTTCCATCGCCACCATGCAGGCTGCCTCACCGATCTTCCCGACGATACCGAACTTTCTCACTACCTCTTCCTCACCCCTGTTCAGCGGCATCATTTCCAGCACCCCGGCTGTGCTGGCCATGGCTGAGGCCGTGAACAGCACGGGGAGTGTAAGGCGCCGTTCGTTCCAGAGCGGGTTGGCGGTATTGCCGAGAAGGACGCCAGTGTAGCCGGCAAGCATCAAGCCGCCAGCTGCTGTCCCGATTGCTGCTGGACGGCCGAGAGGCCTTTCACCAAGAAGCAGGGATACGGTAGCGAACATGCCGGTGCCAGCCAGGGACCAGGAACCGATGCTCATCGGGGAACTGGGCCGAAATACCCGCAGCATGTACAGGAAACGTAGCATCCGCCCCAGGTCCCAGGTCAGAAGTCCCGGCCCGACGCTAGAGCCAAGGAAAGCGAGCGCCCGGCACCAGAACGCCAGCTTTTTCAACCTCCTTTTCCCATGCAGCAGGGCCGCCAGCAAAGCCGTTCCACCGGCAACGCCCCCGACGTAAAAGTAGGCCGGAACCGACCAGATCCAAACCGGCTCCTTAAGCAGGGGAAGGCGGTAGTAGTCGGTCACCGGCTCTTCCCGCTGGGACGGCACCCCCTGCCATATGGTTACCGGGCTTCCTGTGTCAGGCTCTTCCTGTTTTACGCCCTGTTCCGCCGCTTCGCCCTCAAGAACGGCCAGCGAGGGATCCATCTCACGTCCGGTTTTCACATCGGCCTGCCAAGGCATGGTCATGGGTGTCTCCTTACCATATGGGTCATTGCCCATCCGCTCAATCAATCAGACTCGTTCGATCGCCATTCAGGCTGGGTTTGTAGAGGAAGTCCTCGCCCGACCACAGGAGTGCATGGGTGCCGTACCGCCTACTGTTTCGCCCCATGCTTAACTGCCGCAGCCGCTGCCGCGGTCATGCCGGCGATGGCGAGTGCCATGGCTGCCCACGATTTCCAGACCCCCTTGGTAGGAACGGAAGGATCGGGAGGAAGGTTGTAAACCTCGGGGCGGTCGAGCAGGAGGAAAAAGGCATGCAGCCCCTCGGTGCCCGGCTGGTCTTCGTCGCTCATACCATACAGGTACGCTTCCTTCACGCCCTGGCGATGCAAGGTTTCCAGGCGCTTAACGGCGATTTCCTTCATCTCGTCCAGTTTGCCGAATTGGATGGAGTCGGTAGGACATGTCTTGGCGCAAGCAGGCTCCATCCCGTCCTTTTGACGGTCATAGCAAAGGGTGCATTTCCAGACCCTGCCGTCATCCTGGCGCCGGTTGATGACGCCGAACGGGCAGCAGACCACGCAGTAGCCGCAGCCGTTGCAGATGTCCGGCTGGACGTAGACGCTGTCGAATTCGGTGCGCACCAAGGCACCGGTCGGACAGGCTTCCAGGCACCCTGCACGGCTGCAATGCTTGCAGACATCAGACATCAGGAGCCAGGAAAACGGGCGGGCCATGGTCCGGCCGGAAAGCGGGACCGGACGCTCCACGAAGGCCACGTGCCGCCAGGTAGTCGCCTCCAGGTGAATGGTGTTGTCATAGGAACGTCCGCTCAGAAAATCGCCATCCGCCGGCAACTGGTTCCACTGTTTGCAGGCGACTTCGCAGGCCTTGCACCCTATGCAGACGCTGGTGTCGGTGAAAAATCCGGTGGCATCGCTGGTCATGATTCCTCCGTCAGTTCCTTCTTGCCTGCGCGCAGGCCGTGGCGCCCCACCGGCTTATGGGAAACGGCCGGCAGATCACGCGGCGGCCCCTCCTCATCCGGTTTTGCCAGCGGACCGGTGACTGCGGCTTTTTTCCCTTCGGATCGGCGCCCAGCCACGATTTGCACGGAAAAGGCCTTGGACTCCTCGATGCTAACGTTGGGATCTGCAATGAAAGCGGTCAGGTCATTGGCTGCGTCTCCGGTCGAGCGGCCCAGCCAGCTCCAATGGTAAGGAAGTCCGACGGTATGTACCTCCCTACCCTGTATGAACAGGGGCTGCAGCCGTTCGGTTACCAGCACCCGCGCCTCGATCTCTCCCCTCATCGTGCTGATCGTGGCCCAGCCTCCGTTGGACAATCCCCGCAGGGCAGCCAGTTCCGGGGAAACCTCGACGAACATCTCGGGCTGCAGTTCGCACAGCCAGGGAAGCCAGCGGGACATGCCTCCTGCGGTGTGATGCTCGGTGAGACGATACGTTGTTGCCACGAAGGGATAGCGTTCATCTGCATAGGCTTTGTGGTACGGGTTGTCTCGCCGGTACCATTCCATGCGCGCAGGGTTGCACTGCTGGCCGTAGAGTACATTTTTCAGAACCGATTCCTGTGGCTCGTAGTGGGTCGGCAACGGGCCATCAAGAAGCCCGCTGGGATCGTACAGCCAGGCCTTCCCTTCCGCCTGCATGATGAACGGATCGATGCCGGAAAGGGTGTCGATGCCCTTGGCGTCCTTTGGCGGCCGGTAACCCGGTGGACGGTCGAGGATGAAGTCGGGCTTGTCGAGTCCGGTCCATTTCTTTTCCTGTTCGTCCCACCAGACGTACCTTTTCCGCTCTGACCACGGCTTCCCTTCCGGGTCTGCCGATGCCCGGTTGTAGAGAAGCCGACGGTTATCCGGCCACGACCATCCCCATTCAGGCGCCACCCAGTTCTGCTCCTGGCCCGGTTTCCGGCGCGCTGGCTGGTTGATGCCGTCCTTGTAGCAGCCGCTGTAGATCCAGCATCCGCAGGCGGTGCTGCCGTCAGCCTTCAGTTCCTTGTAGCCGGAAAGCAGCGACCTTTCCGGAAGGGAATGGCCGTTGATTTCCGGCAGCACCGTTTCCGCATCGGGCTCCTCCTTATCCCCCGTTGGCCCGTACTCCCAGGTCAGGTTCTGGATGGGGAGATCCTTGCTGTCGCCAGAAGAACCGTAGAGTTCCTTCAGCCTCTTGCCGAGATGGTAAACGATGTGCAGATCGGAACGGCAGTCCCCCGGAGGATCTATGGCTTTATGGTGCCACTGCAGCAGGCGCTGCGTATTGGTGAAAGAGCCGTCCTTCTCGGAGTGCGCGGCGCAGGGGAGGAAAAAGACTTCAGTAGAGATATCGGCGGAGTCGATCTCACCGGAGGCGATTTCCGGTGCCGAACGCCAGAACTCGGCAGTTTCGGTGGGCGCGAAATCGCTTACCACCAGCCAGTCCAACTGGCGAAGGGCCTTTCGCTGCAGCGCCCCGTTCATGGACCCAACTACCGGGTTTTCCCCCATGACGAAGAACCCTTTCACCATGCCGTCGGCCATGGCTGCCGTGGTGACAAAGTGTGAATGATCACCTGTGATGTGGGGAAGGTAGTCGTAGCACCACTGGTTCTCCTCGGTGGCGGCCGCCCCGTACCAAGCCTTCAACAAGGATACCGTGTACTTACGGAACTCGCTCCACCAGCCGGTCGCCGATTCATTGTACTCGATGTACTTTTCCAGGTCGGTGTCGTAGGTAGCTTTGGGCATCGGCAGGTAGCCCGGCAGCATGTTGTAGAGGGTCGGGATGTCGGTGGAACCCTGAATGGATGCATGTCCCCGCAGGGCCATGATACCGCCGCCGGGACGCCCGATATTCCCCAGGAGCATCTGGATGATCGAAGCGGTGCGGATGTACTGGACACCGACCGAATGCTGGGTCCAGCCTACCGCGTAGCAGAAAGCGCTGGTCCTTTCACGCCCGGAGTTGTCGCACAGTGCCCGGGCCACTTTCTCGAACAGTTCCGGTGAGATCCCGCATAACTGCTGGACGACCTCCGGGGTGTACCGGGAGTAGTGGCGCTTGACGATCTGGAAGACGCAACGGGGATCCTTCAGGGATGGGTCGTGTTCCTCCGCGCTGATGATGGCGCCGCGTTCAGCCCGTGGTTCACCGGAGAACATCTCCCGGTGCCCGGCTGCCGGCGAGACTTCTACCCCCTTGTACTGCCACGATTTAGGATCGTATTCCCCTTTCTCGGCATCCCAGCCGCTAAAAAGGCCGTCAAGATCCTCGGTATCCTGGAAATCGTCGGAGATGATGGCTGACGCGTTGGTGTAATTGACCACGTACTCCTTGAACCAGCGGTCATTCTGGATGATGTAGTTGACAATAGCGCCCAGGAAGGCGATGTCGCTACCGGGGCGGATAGGGACGTGGATGTCAGCGACGGCACTGGTACGGGTGAACCGGGGGTCAACATGGATAAGGGTGGCTCCGAGCCGTTTGGCCTCCATTACCCACTGGAAACCAACCGGGTGGCATTCAGCCATGTTGGAACCTTCGATGACGATGCAGTCGGCGTTTTTTAGGTCCTGCTGGAAGGTGGTGGCCCCTCCCCTTCCGAACGAGATCCCCAGACCGGGGACCGTTGCCGAGTGTCATATTCGGGCCTGGTTTTCTATCTGCACGATCCCCAGCGAGGTGAACAGCTTCTTGATCAGGTAGTTTTCTTCATTATCAAGGGTGGCACCGCCGAGATGGGCGATGCCAAGCGTTCTCCTCAAAGGATGCCCTTGCTTGTTCTTCTCCTCCCAGGTCTCCTCTCGGGTCTTTTTCACCCGCTTAGCGATCATATCGAGCGCCTGGTCCAGCGGAATTTCCTCCCACTTCTTGCCATGCGGGCGGCGGTAGAGGACGCTCTTCACGCGGTGAGTGCCAGTGACCAGTTGCATGCTGGCGGCCCCTTTCGGGCAGAGGCATCCCCGGGAAATCGGAGAGTTGTAATCGCCCTCTATGTCGAGGATCTTTCCATCCTTGACGTACACCTTTTGCCCACAGCCAACCCCACAATACGGGCAGATCGAATCCACTACCCTGTCAGCCTCCGCTATCCTCGGCCTGAGCTGCTGGCTTCTGGACGACATGGCTGCTTCCCCAAGCCCCATCGGCTCGGCTTGGGTAAGCTGTCTGAATGCGGGCCACATGAAGCGTGATCTCTTCTTCGCCATGTTTGGCTCCTTGGGACATCAGATTTCAAAAAAATATTAGTGTTGTTTAGCAGTAATAAGGTGATTGTCAACTAGTCAGCGCATGCATAATCCGACAGCAAGGATCAGGAATCAGGGGGGCAACCGTGGCCATCCCTAACGGAAGGCATCAGTCTCTAACGAAAAGTATGAGTCGGCGTCGTTCATCGGAGGCAATGACTTGTTGACCGGAGGCAGTGACTCGTTGACCGGAGGCAATGACTCGTTGACCGGAGGCAATGACTCGTTGACCGGAGGAAATGACTCGTTGACCGGGGGCAATGACTCGTTGACCGGGGGCAATGACTCGTTGACCGGAGGCAATGACTCGTTGATCGGAGGCAATGACTCGTTGACCGGGGGCAATGACTCGTTGACCGGGGGCAATGACTCGTTGACCGGGGGCAATGACTCGTTGATCGGAGGCAATGACTCGTTGACCGGAGGTAATGACTCGTTGACCGGAGGCAATGACTCGTTGACCGGAGGTAATGACTCGTTGACCGGAGGCAATGACTCGTTGACCGGAGGTAATGACTGGTTGAATGGAGGTAATGACTCGTTGAATGGAGGTAATGACTCGTTGAATGGAGGAAAGGGGTTGCGGGTGATGTGAACCGATCAGCACAGCTTGATCCAGTAAAAAAAGACCTGCCCGGATAACCGGAGCAGGTCTTTTCAATTATCTGTGGGGTCAAGTCTTACTTGAAGGTGGCAATGATGTAGTTGGCGATTGCCATTGCCTCGCTATCAGGTACGGCTTTGGCATCGAACGGGGTCATGCCGGGGCCGGGTTTGCGCATCTTGGCGACGATGTCCTTGGCATTCTTGACGCCGTTGGCCATGCGGTCTTTCTTACTGAGGGTCTTCTTGGGATTGACGATGTTGCCGCCTTTCGGATGGCAGGATGCGCAGTGCTCTTCAAACTCTTTCTTGCCATCGATCTTGCCGCCCTTCGGTACATCGCAAAAGGCAGCAGACGCGAACATACTCATTGAAACAAGCGATGCAGCAACAAGGACAAACTTTCTCATCTTGATTCCTCCTTTGGTTGGTGGTCATACCCTATGAGAGACAATGCAACTACAATACAGCCCTGACAGAGTACACAGGGAAAACCGGAGTCAATCCTAGACTAGATTTTTCTTTTGTCAATTACCCGGGAAGCTTTACCTTCTGCCCTCGGAATGCTGTTCGGCTCCACCAATTTCACCACGGCTCCCACACCCAGCACCGAGTCTATCTTCCGCTCTATGCTGTCCAGGAAAGCTTTCTGCATCTTCATTTCGTCAAAGAAGATGTTCTCGGTGACTTCAATCCTGATTTCCAGGGTATCCAGAGCCCCCTTCCGGTCCACGACCAACTGGTAGTGCGGTTGGCACCCTTCCACCGCGAACAGTACATCCTCGATCTGTGAAGGATAGACGTTGACCCCTTTGATGATCAGCATGTCATCCGAGCGTCCCATGGTCTTTTTCATGCGAACCGTAGTCCTGCCGCAGTCGCAGGTGCTGTAATCAAGCGAGGTGATATCGCGGGTCCGGTAGCGGACCATCGGGAACGCCTCTTTGGTCAGCGAGGTCAACACAAGTTCGCCGACGCTGCCGCGGGGAAGTGTCTCACCGGTATCGGGATCGATGATCTCCGCGATGAAGGAATCCTCCGAGATGTGCATACCGCATTTACACTGGCATTCGCCGGCGACGCCAGGTCCGATCACCTCGGAGAGGCCGTAGTTGTCGGTGGCCGAGATCCCCAGACGCGTCTCGATCTCCCGCCGCATCGACTCGGACCACGGCTCACCGCCGAAGAGTCCCACTTTGAGAAGGAGGCTTTTGGGGTCGATGCCCATCTTCTCCATGCGCTCGGCAATGGTAACGGCGTAGCTGGGGGTGGAGACCAGGGCGGTGGTGCGGTAGTCCTGCATGATCATGATCTGCTTCTCGGTGTTGCCGGCCCCCATGGGGATAACCGACGCTCCGATCAGTTCTGACCCGTAATGAAGGCCAAAAGCACCAGTGAAGAGGCCGTAGCCGAAGGCGATCTGCACCACGTCGTCGTGGGAGACGCCGGCCGCTGTCATGAAGCGGGCGACCAGGTTGGACCAGACCTTGATATCGTGCTTGGTATAGCCGACCACAGTCGGCTTGCCGGTGGTGCCGGAGGAGGAGTGAATACGGACCACCTCGCGCAGCGGCACGGCGAACATGCCGTACGGGTAGTTGAGGCGGAGGTCTTCCTTGGTGGTAAAGGGAAGCTTGGAAAGATCGGCAAGGGACTGGACGTCTTCGGGGACGATCCCGAGCTCCTTGAACTTGTTGCGGTAGCAGGTGACGTTCTTATAAACGCGATTGAGGGTAGCCTGCAGGCGCTCGAGCTGGAGTTGCTCGATCTCCTCGCGCGGCATACATTCGTAATCGGGATCCCAAATCTGCATTGCGTTACCTCTCTAGTAAAACATGAAATTTTGGCACGAAGGCACGGAGAATCACGCGCATCAAATCAGTCATTAATTCCGCCCTTTTATAAGGCGGGGGGGATCTGCCTTTTGTTTCACCGGGCTTTCCAGAACCAAATCCCCCTAAATCCCCCTTTTTCAAAGGGGGGACTTCACGGCCAGTTCTACCTCTCCCAGATTTCCTTCTTGTCCCGGCCAAGATAGGCTCTCTGAACGTCCTTGTTTTCCAGCAGCTCAGAGGCAATCCCTTCCAGAATCACTTTACCGGTCTCCAGCACATAGCCGCGGTCGGCTACCTTGAGGGCGGCGCGGGCGTTTTGCTCGACCAGCAAAATGGTGGTCCCCTCCTCCTTCCTGAGACGTTCGATCACCTTGAAAATTTCCTGCACCACCAAGGGCGCCAGGCCCATGGATGGCTCATCGAGCAGGAGAAGCTTGGGACGCGCCATCAGGGCGCGACTCATGGCCAGCATCTGCTGCTCCCCTCCGGAAAGGGTCCCGGCAGCCTGACGCCTGCGTTCCTTGAGACGGGGAAACATCTGGAACATGCGCTCCATGTCAGCGGCAATTTCGGCCTTCTGCCCCCGGGCACGGTAGCGCAGGTAGGCGCCGAGTTCCAGGTTCTCCTCAACGCTGAGCGGATTGAAGACCTGGCGCCCCTCGGGCACCTGGGAAAGGCCCAGCGAGACCATGCGGTCGGCGGCGAAACCGGTAACGGGCTTTCCTTGCAGGAGGATGTCGCCGCTGGCGGCCGGGATGATGGCCGAAAGGGTATTGAGAAGGGTGGTCTTGCCGGCGCCATTCGCTCCGATCAATGTAACGATCTCCCCCTGGTTGAGGTGCAGGGAGACGTTCTTGAGGGCGTGGACTTTGCCGTAGTAGGTGTTCAGGTTCTTGATCTTAAGCATTTAAAGATTCCGTTGTTGAAATCAACCTTCTGCGACTTCGATTAGCACTCCCCCCTTTGCAAAGGGGGGATGGAGGGGATTTGGCTTTGCCTTTATGGCCGCGGGATCACCTGGGCCGGCAGTGCTCCCCCTCCCTATTCCTCCCCCGTTCGGGGGCGGGAACCGTCGGACGAGGGCGGGGACTCACGGACGGGGGAGGCTTTCAGGAAGAAGTGAGCTACTCTGCCTCGCCCAGGTACGCGGTGACCACCGCCGGGTTGTCCTGGATCTCCCTCGGCGTTCCTTCCGCCAGCATGGTGCCGAGGTTCAGCACCACCAGGTTGTCGCAAATGTCCATGACAAGATCCATGTCGTGCTCGACAAGGGCGACGGTGACGCCGAGGTCCCTGATCCGCTTGATGAGCTGGGCAAGTTCCGCGGTCTCCCGGCTGTTGAGGCCGGCCGCCGGCTCATCCATCAGAAGGAGCTTGGGTTCCAGCGCCATCGCACGGGCAATCTCCAGCAACCTCCCTTTCCCGAAGGAAAGCGTCCCGGCTTCCACGTCGGCAAGTTCGGAAATCCCCACGAAGTCGAGCCATTTCCGGGCGGTCTCCCGGATCCGGCGTTCCTCGCTCAACTGCCAGGGCATCCTGAATGCGCAGGAAAAAAGCCCACTTCTGCTCTGGGTATGCAGACCGACCATGACATTTTCAAGAACGGTCATCTTGCCGAACAGTTCGATGTTCTGAAAGGTACGCACCAGGCCGAGACGCGCGCGCTTCTCCGGCGGATAAGCGGAGATGTTTTTACCCTCCAGCAGCACGGCTCCCTGCGACGGGGGATAGATGCCGGTCGCCACGTTGAAGAGAGTGGTTTTGCCTGCACCGTTGGGGCCGATGATGCCGGTGATGGCACCTTTGGTCACCTTGAAGGAAATCCCCTCCAGTGCGGTAAGCCCTCCAAAGCGCTTCCCTATTCCGTCGAGCTTAAGCATTGGCCCCCCTTGCCGGCATCAGCCGCCGGAACAGCGAAGGAATACCGCGCACCAGGCCGCCGGGGAGATAGATGGTCATCGAGATGAGAAGCACGCCATAGACCACGATATCGAAGTCCTGAAAAGCCCGCAGCAGCTCGGGCAGCAGTGTCAGGAGCAGGGCGCCCAGGATGGAGCCGTATATGCTCCCCAGCCCGCCGATCACCACCATGGTCAGCAGTTCAATGGAAATGGGGAAGCTGAAAGAGGTCGGCGAGATGAACGTCATCACGTGGCAGTACAGGCTCCCTGCCACCGCGGAAATGCAGGCGGAAAGGGTGAAAACCTGCACCTTCATGACCCGGGCATTCACGCCCATCACCCGCGCCGCTACCTCCGAGTCGTGGATCGCCCGCAGGGCGCGCCCGAAACGGGAGTTGACCAGGTTCAGAGACAGCAGGATGACGATCAACGCAAAGCCCCAGACCAGGTAGTAGTTTTTCAGGTCGGAGTCAAAGGTAAAGCTGCCGATGGAGAGATTGGGAATGCCCGAGAGACCGGAGGGACCGCCGGTCAGATCGACCATCTCGTTGAAAGCGATATTGGCGATGACACCCACGCCCAAGGTGGCCATGGCCAGGTAATGCCCCTTCAGCCGCAGAATGGGAAAGCCGATGGCGAAGGCGAAAACCGAAACGCAGACGGCCACGGCCACCATGGCGAGCCACGGGTTCATCGCGAACTGGGTGGTGAGCACGCCCGAGCCGTAGGCACCGAGTCCAAAAAAGGCGGCCTGCCCGAGCGAGATCTGCCCGGCGTAGCCCAACAGCAGGTTGAGTCCAAGCGCCAGCATCGAGTTAATGCCCACGAAGATCAGCACGTTCGAGAGGTAGCCACCGCTAAGCGGCAGCGGCGCCAGCAGGACGACCGCACAGAAGATAAGAAATTTCAGCTTGTCAGATTTCATAAAGAAGCAAACCCATCCTCACCCCTACCCTCCCCTTGAAGGGGAGGGAGAGTTGGTAGAGGCTAGAGAGATAGCTCATTGGGGTCTGGCGGTTATTTCGGCCGCGTCCCCGGCATCTCAGTGGCAATGGTTTTAAACCCTTTCCGTCTCGCCCTTTTTGAAAAGCCCCTGCGGGCGGATAAAAAGGATCAAAAGCAGGATAAGGAAGGCGATGGCGTCCTTGTAGCCGGAGGAGATCAGGCCGGCGCCCAGCGACTCCAGGGTTCCCAGGATGAGTCCCCCCAGCACGGTACCCAACCCGCTCCCCATCCCTCCCATGATGGCAGCGCAGAACCCCTTCAGCCCGAGCATGATGCCGACATCGTAGGCCGTCATAGTGAGCGGCGCGATGATGACACCCGCCAGGGAGCCGAGCGCGGAGCTGATCACGAAGGAGAGGAGCACCATCCTGCCGACGCTGATGCCGACCAGATTGGCGGCCTTGCGGTTGAACGAGCAGGCGCGCATCGCCTTGCCGGTGATGGTGTGGTAGAAGAAAAAGCGGTTGAGCGCCAGTACCAGCAGGGTGACGCCGAAGATCCACATGTGCTGGGGGAGCAGTGTTGCGCCGGCGATGCTGATCGGCTCGTTGCCGGAGAACGGCGGTAGCGCCTGGGTGTCTTTCCCCCACAGGAG
The DNA here is from genome assembly GCA_035255025.1 of Geomonas sp. Lineage (GTDB taxonomy): Bacteria > Desulfobacterota > Desulfuromonadia > Geobacterales > Geobacteraceae > Geomonas. The sequence goes on along the minus strand of DATFAB010000081.1, from coordinate 5,146 downwards.
CATGACCACTCCACGGATGAGAATGCTCGCGCCGATGGTGATGATGATGAGGGCAAGCGGGGTGGCATTCTTGAGCGGCTTGATGGCGAAGCGCTCAAAGGCCACCCCCACAACCGTCGTGCCGATAACGGCGACAGCGACGGCTATGAGGGTGGGCAGATGGAATGCGTTGATGGAAAAGATGGTCAGCACTCCGCCCAGCATGACGAATTCACCTTGGGCGAAGTTTATGATGCCGGTGGAGTTGTAGATAATGGCAAAGCTGAGACCGATCAGGGCATAGATGGCACCGGTGGCGAGCCCTGAAATGATGTACTGCATCGTTTCGTTCAAAGATGAATCCTCTTCACCGGCCCGAGCCGGTCCTTACTTTACCAGGGCCCACTTCTTGTTCTTGACTTCCACCAGGACGAAGGCGTCCTTGGTCAGGCCGGCGTGATCCCTGGCGGAGAAGTTGAACACGCCGCCGATGCCGGCGAAGTTGCGGGTGGCCTCGAGCTGGTTGCGGATTGCCGCCGGAGTGTCGGCGCCTCTTTCGATGGCACCCTTCAGCAGCATGACGGCATCCCAGGCGTGTCCGCCGAAGTGATCGCCCTCGGCGTTGTAGTGCCGCTGGTAATCCCTCTTGAAGGAGACCAGGGCTGACTTCTGGTGGTCGTTTTTGGGCAGCAGGTCGGCCACCAGGACTTTGCCGGAGGGAAGACGGATACCCTCGGCCGCGTCGCCAGCCAGGTCGATGAACTTCTTGGAGGAGACGCCGTGGCTCATGTAGAGCGGGATGGTGAGCCCGAGCTGCTTCGCGTTCCTGGCCACCACGGCCGGGCCGGGGTTGGTTCCCCAGCAGACCACCGCCTGCGCGTGGGAGCCGCGAATCCTGGTGAGTTGGGCTGTCATGTCGGTGTCTTTGGGACCGTAGGTGTCATCCTGGATGATCTGGATTCCGTAACGGCCGGCTTCGGCTTTCAGCTGTTCGCGACCGGAAGAGCCAAAAGCGTCAGAGACGGTGAGGATGGCGATCTTGGTCTTTTTCTCTTTCTTCAGCTGCTCGTAGATTCTCGCCACGGCCAGGGAGTCGTTCTGGGCGGTCTTGAAGACCCACGGCTTGACCGGTTCGGTGATCTTGATGGCAGCGGCGCAGGAGATCAGCGGTACGTGGGCCTTCTCAACGACGGGAATGACCGCCATGGTTTCGCCGGAGGTACTGGGTCCGATGATGGCGACCACGTGGTCGTCCTTGATGAGCTTGTTGGCCAACTGCACGGCCTTGGTGGCGTCGCCGGTGGTGTCGTAGGCAACCAGCTCAAGCTTGCGCCCCTTGACGCCCCCCGCCTTGTTGATCTCATCCACCACCATCTTGGCCGAGTTACGCTCCGGCTCGCCCAGGAAAGAGGCGGGGCCGGTCACCGAGAACAGAGCGCCGATCTTGATGGGAGCCGCGGCCAGCGCGGCAGTAGATAGGCAAAAGATGGAAAAGGAGACGAATGCTGCGATGATCGGTTTTTTCACGGTGGTTCCCCCTATAGAATTCAGTGCACGATTGCCCAGGTTCCCTTGTCGATCCGGACCATTTCAAATGCGGAGAGATCCAGGCCGTTGTGGTCGGCCGGGGTGATTTTGAAGATGCCCGAAATGCCGACCACCTTCCCTTCCTTCTCGATGGCGTCGCGGATCTGGGCGGGAGTTACCGCGCCCTTCCTGACTGCGTTGGTGATGAGTTCGAAACCGTCGTAAGCATAGCCTCCGAAGGTGGAGGGCTCGACGCCGTAGGCTTTCCTGTAGGAATCCACGTAGGATTTGAGCAGTTTGACCTGGGGATCGTTTTTGGGAAGCAGGTTGTAAACGGCCAGCTTGCCGGCGGGAAGCATCAGCCCCTGGGCTGCATCGGCACCAGCCAGTTCGATGAACTTCTTGGAGGCAACGCCGTGGCTCTGGTAGAGCTGGGTCTTGATGCCGAGCTGCTGCATGTTCCTGGTAATGACGGCGGGACCGGGGTTGGTGCCCCAGCAGATGATTGCGTCGGGCCTGGCAGCCTTGATCTTGGTCAGCTGCGCGGTCATATCGGTGTCTTTCGGGGAATAGACTTCGTCGGCGACGATCTTGAAGCCGCGCTTGCCTGCCATCAGCTTGAGCTGCTCGCGGCCGGAGGCGCCGAAAGAGTCGGAGACGGTGATCAGGGCGAGGTTTTTCTGCTTCAGCTTCTGGGCCTGGATAAGGATCTTTTCGGCTGCCACGTGATCGTTGGCGGGGGTCTTGAAGACCCATTTTTTGACAGGCTCGGTGATCTTGATGCCGGCGGCGCAGGAGATGAGCGGGATCTGCTCTTTTTCCGCGATGGGGATCACGGCCATGGTCTCGCCGGTGGTGCTGGGGCCTACAATGGCGGAGACATGGTCGTTTTTAATCAGCTTGTTGGCCAACTGAACGGCCTTGGTGACATCACCGCCGGTATCGTAGACAACGAGCTCGATTTTGGAACCTTTGATGCCACCCTTGGCATTGGCCTCCTTGACCAGAAGCTCCAGGGTGTTCTTCTCAGGCTCGCCCAGGAAGGAAGCGGGGCCGGTTACCGAGAAAAGAGCCCCGATCTTGATCGGAGCCGCCGCCAAAGCGGTGCCGGCAAGGCTGAAAATCGTCATGATACTGACTGCAGCGAACAACTTCCTCATAGACAAGCCCCCCTTCATTGCAAGTAACAAGACACTCCCCTCTGGTACCTCTCCGGATTGAAAGGTCACAGGTGAGGGAGAGAAACGATGCGGAGACAACACCATCTACTGATAATCGGAAGCAGCAAAAAAGATGTGAAGGATTACATGCTGTAGAGTCGCTCGCCGGGAAGTACGTGGAACCCGGTGGCGGAAAGGGTGGTAATGGCTTTCTGGGTCTCGTCGAAGCGGAAAATCATCACGGCGTTCTCACCGCAGCGCTCGACGAAGGCGTACATGTACTCGACGTTGATGCCGTCTTTGTCCAGAACCTGGAGGATGTCAGCCAAGCCGCCGGGCCGGTCCGGAATCTCGACCGCGACCACCTCGGTCTTGCTGACGGTGAACCCCTTCTCCTTCAGGACATTCTTCGCCTTTTCCGAGTCATTCACGATCAGGCGCAGAATGCCGAAATCGGAGGTGTCCGCGAGGGACAGTGTGCGGATATTGATGCCGGCATCACCGAGAATACGGGTGACTTCAGCCAGCCTGCCAAACTTGTTTTCGATGAAAATGGAGATCTGTTCGACGTGCATGTGTGTCCCCCTTTTAGTTGTACTGAAAAACCCTTCCTCACCCTTATTACGGTTGCTCCCTCCTTTGAAAGGGGGGGCTGCGGGATTTGCCTCTTATGATTTTAAATCAAAAGCAAATCCCCCTACCCCCCCCTTTGCCAAAGGGGGACTTAAACATGATCCCTTTTAGCAAGGGACGTCTGGTCTGGTTCCCTACCCCTTCGGGCGGTTGTCGATCACCCTTTTCGCCTTACCTTCACTGCGTGTGATGCTCTTCGGCTCGACCAGCCGGACGCGGCAGGTGACGCCCAGCATTTCCTTGATCTGCTTCTCAATCTTGGCGGAGAGCGCCTGGAGATGCTTGATCTCGTCAGAGAAGATGTCCTCGCCAACCTCTACCTGGACTTCCAGGGTGTCGAGGTTGTCCTTGCGGTCGACGATCAGCACGTAGTGAGGCTCGACACCTTCCACACCCATGAGGATGGACTCTATCTGGGACGGGAAGACGTTCACGCCGCGGATGATCAGCATGTCGTCGCTGCGGCCGCTCATGCGGGCGATGCGGGCGTGGGTCCTGCCGCAGGCGCACGGCTCGTAGGTGATGGAGGTGATGTCGCGGGTCCGGTAGCGGATAAGCGGAATCCCTTCCTTGGTGATGGTGGTGATGACCAGCTCGCCCTTCTTACCGGGCTCCAGTACCTCGCCGCTCTCGGGGTCGATGATCTCGGGGATGAAGTGGTCCTCCCAGATGTGGAGCCCCTTCTTGGCCTCGCAGCACTCGATGGCGACACCAGGTCCCATGATCTCTGAGAGGCCGTAGATGTCGACGGCGGAGAGGTTCAGTTTCCCCTCGATGTCGGCGCGCATCGCCTCGGACCAGGGTTCGGCGCCGAAGATGCCGACTCTGAGCTTCAGTTCTTTGAAGTCGATCCCCTCTTCCCGGGCGGCCTCCGCCATGAACAGGGAGTACGAGGGGGTGCAGGTAAGTACGGTGGAGCCGAAATCCTGCATGATCATGATCTGCTTCTTGGTGTTGCCGCCGGACATCGGGATGACGGAGGCGCCCAGCTTTTCTGCGCCGTAGTGGGCGCCCAGGCCGCCGGTGAAAAGCCCGTATCCATAGGAGTTGTGGATGATATCACCCTTATGGACGCCAGCCGCCACGAAGGAGCGGGCCATCAACTCGCTCCAGTTATCGATGTCTTTCTGGGTGTAGCCGACTACCGTGGGTTTGCCGGTGGTTCCGGAGGAAGCGTGGATACGGACGATATCCTCCATGGGCACCGCAAACATCCGGTACGGGTAGGAGTCGCGCATGTCCTGTTTGTAGGTGAAGGGAAGCTTGCGCAGGTCCGCGAGGGCCTTGATGGAATCAGAGGTGATGCCTGCCTTGGCCAGCGATTCCTTGTAGAAAGGGACGCTTTTCTCGACCCGGGCGACCATAGCCTTCAGCCTTTTCAGCTGCAGCGCCTCGATCGCCTCCCGCGGCAGGGTTTCAAACTCCTCGTTGAAGAACATGGTGGACTCCTCCAATCAATTCAAAGACAACCAAAGCAGAAAGCATGACCACAGAGGACACAGAGGACTCGGAGGTTGTCAATTCCCCCCTTTAGCAAAGGGGGACTGGGGATTTGCCTTTCACTCAGCCAAGGAAAACCTAAAAGCAAATCACCCTCGATCCCCATTTGTTAAAGGGAAAGGTTGGTTTGACCTCAGTGGCCTCCGTATCAGCTTTTCCTCAGTATCCTCGCCTTGTGTTCTCTTTGGTCAGGCTTTTCTTTATCCTTAAGCCAGCGACCTGCCGACCTCGAAGGCCTTGAGGTTTACCGCCAGGGCCTTCTTGGGAACCATCTTCTCGATGGCTTCCAGCCAGTACTTCTCCTCGATCTGCATCCGTTTGGAAACCGCGCCGAGCAGCACGGTGTT
>DATFAB010000080.1:0-28668 GCA_035255025.1 Geomonas sp. | reverse complement strand
ACCTTGTACTGGTAGGTCTTTCCTTCCAGCAGATCGTAATCGGCGTACAGGTACCGGTTGCCGAGCTTGGTTACTCCCTGCGGATAATCGACGTAGACCTGGAGCAGCTGGGTATAGGCGGTCGGGCATTCCTCGCAGTCTTCGGCCGGAGGCAGCACCGGGCGCCTGAAGAGCAGGAAGCCGGCCAGGTCGGTGAGCCGCTCGCCGCTTTCCTGCCGGGACGGCGCCGACCAGCTCACCTGGAAGCCGCCCCCTTTCTGGGCGACCGCCAGGTCGAGAACCGGCGCCGGCGAGAGGGCTTCGGGCGGGATCAGCGGCCCCTTCTTGCCGCAGCCGGAGAGGAGCAGGAGGGGGAGAAGGACGAGCAGGAAGCTGGCCAGGGCCCTGACAACCCCATCCTCACCCCTGCCCTCCCCTTGAAGGGGAGGGTGAAGCTGGCGCAGGGAAGGAAGAGGTAGTATGTGGAAATTTCTGCCGCTGGCCCGGCGTTCCCTCCCCTTCAAGGGGGGGGACAGGGTGAGGATGGGGGTATGCATTCTCATCCCCGCCACCGGCTACCTTCCTTCCTTGGCGCGGGCGATCTCGGCCTTTACCCTTTCCAGCGCGGTGCCGCCGGTGGCGCGGCGGGCGTTGACGGAGGCCTCCAGGGTGATGCAGCCGAAGATGTCGTCTTCGATCCGGCCGGAGAACTGCTTCCACTCCTCCAGGCTAAGCTCCGGGATGTCCTTGTTGTTCTCGATGCAGTAGCGGACCGACTTGCCGACCACTTCGTGCGCATCGCGGAAGGGAAGCCCTTTCCTGACCAGGTAATCGGCGACATCGGTGGCGGTGGAGAAGCCGGCGCCGGCTGCCTGCTTCATGCGCTCGGGGTTCACCCGCATCTCGCGCACCATGTCGGCGAAGATCTTCAGGCTCCCCTTCACGGTGTCGATGGTGTCGAAGAGCGGCTCCTTGTCTTCCTGCATGTCCTTGTTGTAGGCAAGCGGCAGCGACTTCATCACGGTCAGAAGCGACATCAGGTTGCCGTAGACGCGCCCGGTCTTGCCGCGCACCAGCTCCGGGACGTCCGGATTCTTCTTCTGCGGCATGATGGAGGAACCGGTGCAGAAGGAGTCGGAGAGGTCGACGAACTTGAACTCGCTGGTCGACCAGAGGATCAGCTCCTCGGAGAAGCGCGAGAGGTGCATCATCACGATGGAGGCCGCGGAGCAGAATTCCAGGGCGAAGTCCCGGTCGGAAACGGAGTCCAGCGAGTTGCGGGTGACCTCGGGGAAATCGAGCTGCTCGGCGACGAACTCGCGGTCGATAGGGAAGGTGGTGCCGGCCAGGGCGCCAGCGCCCAACGGCAGCACGTTGGTGCGCTTCAGGCAGTCCTCCATGCGCCCCAGGTCGCGCTTGAGCATCTCGTGGTAGGCCAGCATGTGGTGCGAGAAGAGGATCGGCTGGGCGGTCTGCAGGTGGGTAAAGCCCGGCATCATGACTCCCAGGTTCTGCTCGGCCTGGTAGATGAGCGCGTCCATCAGTAGCTGGATGTAGGCGGAGATCTCCACCAGCTCGTCCCGCATGTAGAGCCTGATGTCGAGTGCCACCTGGTCGTTCCTGGAGCGCCCGGTGTGGAGCCTCTTGCCGGCGTCGCCGATCCGCTCGGAAAGCCTGGCCTCGATGTTCATGTGGATATCTTCCAGGGAGACGGAGAAGTCGAAGGTGCCCGCCTCGATCTCCTCGAGGATCGATTTCAGCCCGGTCACGATGGCCTCCACATCCTCGGCCGGGATGATCCCCTGCTTGCCGAGCATGGTGGCGTGGGCGATGGAGCCCCGGATATCCTGGTGGTAGAGGCGCTTGTCGAAATTGATGGAGGCGGTGAACTCCTCGACGAATTTGTCGGTCGGCTGGGTGAAGCGTCCACCCCAGAGTTTGTCTTTGGACATGGTCAGATCTCCTGCGTCTTTAGTCTTTAATACTCTTTATTCGTGTCTTTACGTCTTTTCTACGACTCCTCCCCCCGAACGGGGGGAAGCAGGGAGGGGGGAGCGCTGCCCCGAAGAACGAAACGGCATCCATGAAGGACACCTGGGCTCCCCCTCCCTAACCCTTCCCCGTTCGGGAGAGGGGATCTGCCATCAGTCGAAGGAAGCCGACGGGTCCGCCATCACAGGTGCCGTTTCCCCGGCCCCTACTTTCTCCCAGCCGCGCTCCTTGTCCCAGCTCATGACCGTATGCACCTTGAGCGGCAGCCGCGAGCTGCGGGGGTCGAGCTCATGGTGCAGAGGGAGGTTGAAGTAGTAAAGCCTGGTCGCCGGGCCGAAGCGCAGCCGGCCGACCGGTGCGCCGCCGAAATCGTCGCTCAAGAACTCCTGCTCCTGGAACTGCAGCATCTTGTGGCGGCTGCTGATCACCACCGAGGAGATGCCATAGCACGACTCGCAGCGCACCCCCTCTATCACGCTCTCGTTGGAGCAGTTGCCGAAAACGGTGACCGTCTCCCGCACCCCCGGCGTGTCTTCCAGGTACTCGCCGTAAAAGCCGGTCAGCACATCGCGGTAGGAGCGGTGCTCCGGCTTGGGATTGCACTGGATCACGAACAGGGCGTCCAGCGATTGCCGCATGGTGAAGAAGAGGCGGTCGGCGTGGTCGATGATCTGCCTGATGTTGGACGAGTAGAGATCCCGGTACAGGTAGTCGAGGCAGATGATCGCCATGAAATTGAAGAAGGCGGGCTCGCTCCGGAAGAGGTAGAAATGGCGTCCGCGGTACAGGTCGTGGTCCTTATCCAGGAACTCCTCGCCCCGGAAGGGATGGCTCTTCGCCTCCAGGAAAACCCGCAGCCTGCCGGTCGCCTCCTTGATGGCGATGCAGCACCAGTTGACCGGCATCCCCAGGATATCGCCGGAGTCCACGTCCTGTTCGAGGAGATCGATCACGTCCGCGTTGTCAGCGTGGAAGCGGATCAGCATCTTGCGGTATTCCTGCAGCTTGATCTGCTCCAGGCCGAACATGACCACCGTATTGGGCCGGAACTCCTTGTCGATGAAGGAGAGCATCTCGTCGAAGCGTGCCACCGGGATCGAGCACTCCGGAAACATCAGGAAATGCAGCCTCTTCATGTTCCCCTCGCCGGCCGCCACCAGGTCGAGGATGCTTTTCACCATCTGCCACTGCTGGTCGGGAGCTTCCAGGCGGAAGAGGTGATCGCGCCGGGCCAAGCGGTTGGGGATCTGCGCGATGAGGCAGTGCAGGTGATGGCCCAGGGGGAAGTGGAGATGGACATTTTTTTCAATGATCTTGACCATAGACCCCTAGCCATCGCAAAGCACAAAGGCAATTTAACAGCGATGGAACGATGAAGGCGATACGAAGGAGTAGGTGATTACCTTACCATCAACTCCCGCCGCAGGTCCCCCCTTGATAAAGGGGGGACAGGGGGGATTGCTTTGGCATTTTACGGGGAGCGAAGTCAGGATTTTCCCGATCATCCCCTTCATCCCCGTTACCGATTTTGACGTCATGTCCTGCACTGGACCGCGTCCGGGAAAACCTTGGTCAGGATGAAACGTGCCCCTGCCGGGATCTTGTACTGCTCAAGATCCTCCGGCTTCACCCAGCGCGCCTCCAGGACCTCGTCGCGGTTGTGGTTAACGTCGCAGTAGAGCGGGGTGCAGCGGTAGTAGATGATGATGAAGTGGTAGTTGTCTTCACCCGGGGTGACGTGCTCGAAGACGTCGATCAGGTCGTTCACCTCGATTTCCAGGCCGACCTCTTCCCAGACCTCACGCTTGAGCGCCTTCACGATCGGTTCGCCGAGATCGATCTTCCCCCCCGGCATCACCCATTCCCCCTGGAAGGGGGGCACGCTGCGCTGGGTCAGAAGCACCTGGTCCTCGCTGTCGACGATAACGGCGACCACCGAGGTGACGATGTGATTTGCCTTGAATCCTTGTTGCTCCATAAAGCGGAATAGGGGCACGATGCTCTCGTGCCCCTATGACCTCCTGAACCGAAAGCGGTTCCCTTACTTCTTCTTGTTCGCCTCCATGAGGGAACGGATCCTGAGCCTGAGTGAGTTGAGCTTGATGAAGCCCTCGGCGTCGGCCTGGTTGTAGACCTGGTCTTTCTCGAAGGTCGCGAAGTCGAGGTTGAAGAGCGAGTTGGTCTCGGACTTCCTGCCCACGGTGCGGCAGTGGCCTTTGTAGAGCTTGACGCGGGCGACGCCGTTCACGGTCTTCTGGGAATCGTCGATCAGGGTCTGCAGCATCTCGCGCTCCGGTGCGAACCAGTAGCCGTTGTAGACCATTTCGGCGTAGCGCGGGATCAGGGAGTCGCGCAGGTGCATGACCTCACGGTCCATGGTGATCTGCTCCACCGCCATGTGGGCCTCGCGCAGGATGGTGCCGCCCGGGGTCTCGTAGACGCCGCGGGACTTCATGCCGACCGAGCGGTTCTCCAGGAGGTCGACGCGGCCGATGCCGTGCTCGCCGCCCAGGGTGTTCAGGTGGGCTAAGAGCTGGGCCGGCGACATCTTGACGCCGTCCACCGCCACCGCGTTGCCGTTCACGAACTCGATCTCGACGAACTGCGGCTTGTTGGGCGCCTTCTCCGGGGCCTTGGTCAAGACGTACATCTGCTCGGGCGGCTCAGCCCAGGTATCCTCCAGGATGCCCCCTTCGAAGGAGATGTGCAGCAGGTTACGGTCGGAAGACCAGGGGCGCTTCTTGGTGATCGGTATCGGAATGCCGTTCTTCTTGGCGTAGTTGATCAGCGCCTGGCGGCTGTTCAGCTTCCACTCCCTCCAGGGGGCCACCACGGTGATGGCCGGGTTGAAGTGGTAGTAGCCGAGCTCGAAGCGGACCTGGTCGTTGCCTTTGCCGGTCGCACCGTGGGAGACGGCGTCGCACCCTTCGATGGCGGCGATTTCCATCTGGCGCTTGGCGATCAGCGGCCGGGCGATGGAGGTGCCCAGCAGGTAGTGCCCCTCGTAGATGGCGTTGGCGCGGAACATCGGGAACACGAAGTCGCGTACGAACTCTTCTTTCAGGTCATCGATGTAGACCTTGTCGGCGCCGGTGGCGAAAGCCTTCTCGCGGATCGGGTCCAGTTCGTCGCCCTGGCCGAGGTCGGCGGAGAAGGTGACGACTTCGCAGCCGTACTCGTTCTTGAGCCACTTGAGGATGATGGAGGTATCGAGCCCGCCCGAGTAGGCGAGGACGATCTTTTTGACTTCTTTCTTAGCCATGGGTTCTCCTTAGGATGATGTATGGAACAAGGTGCCGGTTCTCTTGTACAACCTACCTGCGTTCAGTCTCTGGTACGTCTTGCAGAATCACCGTTCCTATCTCTGAAAACATTCCGGTTTGCCAACAACGGGTGCAACAGGTCTCCCCCCTTGATAAAGGGGTGCCGGGGGGGATTGCTGTTGACTCTGCTCTTTAAAAGCGTAAAAAAGCAATCCCCCTAAATCCCCCTTTATCGAGGGGGACTTAACGTGGCCGAGGCTACTTCACCCCGCCCATCAGCGTGGCCATGATGGCCTTCTGCACGTGGAGGCGGTTTTCGGCCTCGTCCCAGACCACGGAATTGGGCCCCTCGATGACGCTGTCGGTGATCTCCTCGCCGCGGTGGGCCGGCAGGCAGTGCAGCACCACGCACCCCTTGTTGGCGAGCGCCAGCAGCTCGTCATTCAGCTGGTAGCCGGCAAAGGCCTTCTCGCGGACCTTCTGCTCCTCTTCCTGCCCCATGCTGGCCCAGACGTCGGTGTTCAGCACGTCGGCGCCGGCCACCGCCTCTTTGGGATCGCGGACCACGGAGATCTTCGAACTGCCGTTGGCGCGTGCCCACTCCAGCACCTGCTGGTCCGGGTCGTACCCTGCCGGGCAGGCCAGGGTCAGGTCGAAGCCGAAGATGGCGGCCGCCTCGATCCAGCTGTTGGCCATGTTGTTGCCGTCGCCGACCCAGGCGAACTTGAGCCCTTGATAGCCACCCTTGTGTTCGATGACGGTGAAGATGTCCGCCATGATCTGGCAGGGGTGGTGGAGATCGGTCAGGCCGTTGATGACCGGCACCGAAGCGTATTTGGCGAACTCGTCCACCGTCGCCTGCGCGAAGGTGCGGATCATGACACCGTCGCAGTAGCGGGCGATCACGCGGGCGGTGTCCTTGATCGGCTCGCCGCGCCCCATCTGCGAGTCCTTGCCGGAGATGAACAGCGGGTGCCCGCCCAGCTGGTAGAAACCGACCTCGAAGGAGATCCTGGTCCTGGTCGAGGATTTCTCGAAGATCATGGCGAGCGTCTTCCCCTTCAGGAGGTGGTGCTCGACGCCGCTCTTCTGTTTCTGTTTGAGGTCCTTGGTAAGGGCGAAGATGGCGTCCAGTTCGGCCTTCGAGAACTGGCTCAGGGCGAGGAAGTCTTTATTCATGGGGTGGTGTCTCACTTTCTAACGTTACTTGATATGGGGACTGGCTCCGCAGGCGCCAGTCCCCTTTAGTCCTACTTCATCTCTTCCAGGATGCCGGTCAGGATGGAGAGCATGTCGTCCACTTCCTTTTTGCCGACGATCAGCGGCGGCACGAAGCGCAGCACCTTCTCCTGGGCGCAGTTCAACAGCAGTCCGCGCTCCAGCGCCTTCTTGACGATGTCGGCCCCCGGAATGGAGAGCTCGACGCCGATCATGAGGCCGATGCCGCGCACGTCGGTGATGCAGGAGAATTTCTTCTGCAGGGCCTCCAACTCGCCCAGCAGGTACTCGCCCATCTCCTCGGTCCGGTTGAGGACGCCGTCTTCCAGGATGGCGCGCACGGTGGCTACACCGGCAGCGGTCACCAGCGGGTTGCCGCCGAAGGTGGATCCGTGGGTGCCGGGGGTGAAGGCGGCGGCAATCTCGTCGGTGGCCAGCATGGTCCCGATCGGAGCGCCGCCGGCCAGCGCCTTGGCCAGCGTCATGATGTCCGGGGTGATGCCGAAGTGCTCGTGGGCGAACAGCTTGCCGGTCCGGCCCATGCCGACCTGCACCTCGTCGAAGATGAGGATAAGGCCGTTCTCGTTGCAGATCTGGCGCACTTCCTGGAAGTAGCTGGCGTCGGGAACCACGACCCCGCCTTCGCCCTGGATCGGCTCCAGCATGATGGCGCAGGTGCAGGGGGAGATGGCTGCCCTGAGGGCGGCGGCATCGTTGAACGGCACGTGACGGAAGCCGTGCAGGAGCGGATCGAAGAACTTCTGCACCCTCTCCTGGCCGGTCGCCGAAACGGTAGCCATGGTGCGGCCGTGGAAGGAAGAAAGCGCAGTGATTATCTCGTAGCGGTCGGCGCCGTGCTTCTCCCGGCTGTAGCGGCGGGCGAGCTTGATGGCTGCCTCGTTCGCCTCGGCCCCGGAGTTGCAGAAGAAGGCCTTGTCGGCGAAGCTGTGGGTGCAGAGCAGTTCGGCAAGCTCGATCTGCTGCGGGATGTGGTAGTAGTTCGAGCAGTGAATGAGCTCGGCCGCCTGCTTGGCCAGCGCGGCGGTGACCGCCGGATAGCAGTGGCCCAGGTTGTTGACGGCGACCCCGGCCAGAAAGTCCAGGTACTTCTTGCCGTCGGCGTCCCACAGGTAGCACCCTTCGCCCTTCACCGGCACCAGGGGGTAACGCCCGTAGGTCTTCATGATATATTTGTCAGCCTTTTCGATCCAAGCAGATGATTTCATGTACAAAGCTCCTTTCAATCAACCCCATCCTCACCCCTGCCCTCCCCTTGAAGGGGAGGGGGAGTTACAGAAAGGGATGCTAAGCAAAAGAAAGGGTCCCCAGAGGAAACAGCTTCGAAACGGCTTCCCTCTCGCCCAGCGTCCCCTCCCCTTCAAGGGGAGGGACAGGGTGAGGATGGGGTTACCCTTACCCCTCTATCTCGCTCCCAATCCCGACATTGGTGAAAATCTCCAGCAGGATGGCGTGCTCTATCCTGCCGTCCACAATGTGGGCCTTCTTGACGCCGGCGGCCAGGGCATCGGTGCAGCAGGTGACCTTGGGGATCATGCCACCGGTCACGGTGCCGTTGTTGATCAGGGTTGGCACGTCGGAGAGCTGGATGCTGGACAAAAGCTCGCCGTTCTTGCTCTTCACACCGGAGACGTCGGTCAAAAGGATCAGCTTCTCGGCGTTGAGCGCTGCCGCCACCTTGCCGGCCACCACGTCGGCGTTGATGTTGTAGCTCTCGCCATTTCGACCGACCCCGATCGGAGCGATGACCGGGATGAATCCTCCTTTTTCCAGTGCAGTGAGGATGGCCGCATTGACCTCGACCACGTCGCCGACGAAGCCGATATCGACCTTCTCGACGGTGCCGTCGGCGCCGGGAACCTCCTGCAGCAGTTTTTCGCAGACCAGCAGGCCGCCGTCCTTGCCGGAGACCCCGGCGGCGCGTCCGCCGTGCTGGTTGATGTAGCCGACCACCTCGCGGTTGACCTGGCCGGTCAGTACCATCTCCACGACACCCATGGTCTCCGCGTCGGTAACCCTCATCCCCCGCACGAATTCCGAGACGATGCCGTAACGTTTCAGAGTTTCGTTGATCTGCGGACCACCGCCGTGCACTACCACGACGTTGATGCCAATGTATTTGAGCAAGATGACGTCGAGAGCAAAGGACTTCCTGAGCTTGTCGTCAGCCATAGCGTGGCCGCCGTACTTGATGACGATGGTCTTGCCGGAAAAGCGTCTGATATAGGGAAGCGCCTCCATCAGAGTGCTTGCCTTGTCTATTAGTTTCTGCATCTCCATAACAGCCTCAAAATAGGTAGATCTACGTGGAAAGTGGCTAATATAGCAGATAGGGGGAAATAATCAACTTCAAAGAGACTCTGCATCCGCTCGCAGGAAGGCGTGGAAGCCGGAGAGATGCTGGCTGAGACAGGAACCGTTCGTGCTGAGCCTGTCGAAGCATGTACCAGGTCCCAGAGATACCAGCTCCAACTCATTGCAGGCGCCTCTAGCCGTATCAGTTTCACCAGCCCTTCGACAGGCTCAGAGCGACGGCTTGCTCAGGTACTAAAAGGCCTGATGGTATTGCCAGTCCGGGGGTGAATACCAGCGGGAAGGAAGCGCAAACGAAGGGGGCCAACCTGCTGTCAGCTTAGGCTTCGCAGGAGGAACTGGTGGGGCTTTTGATGGGGAGGTTGATGACCACGCGGGTGCCTGCGTCCGGCTCGCTCTCTATGCTGATGCTGCCGTCGTGCATCCTGATGAACTCGCGGGCGTAGAAGAGCCCGAGGCCGAAGCCGCGCACCTGCCCGGTCCGTTTCTGATCGACCTGGTAGAACTTCTCGAAGACCTTGGGGATCTGGTCCCTGGCGATGCCGACCCCTTCGTCCTCCACCACGATCTCGCAGCTGTCCGCAATTTTCCTGAGGCTGATGCGAATGGTCCCGCAATCCCTGGAAAACTTGATGGCATTGTCGATCACCTGCTGGAGCGAGAAGCCAAACTTGGCGCGGTCGAGCATCATTTCCGGCAGCGGCTCCAGGTCCAGGCTCGAAGTCAGCTCCGGCTTGTCCGTCCACTCCCGGGAGGCGCGCAAAAGTTTGGGGATGATGGCGGTGAGATCGCACGGCTCGAGGGTAAGTCCGCCGCGGGTGTCCATCACGTTGGAGAAGGTCAGCAGATCGGTCACCAGCCGTCCGAGGTAGCAGGCTTCCTCGTAGATGAGGGCGATGTTCTCCTTGGTGATCTCGTCCTCCGCATCGTAGACGCCGGCCGACAGGTTCTGCAGAAAAAGGGAAATGGAGGTGATGGGGGTGCGGAATTTGTGGGAGACCAGCGAGAGGAAGTTGGTCTTGAGGCGGTCCAGGTTCCTCAGGTTGGCGATCTCTTCCTTGAGGGCCTTTTTCTCGAGCGCCTTGTCGACGGCGCTTTTCAGCTGCAGGAGGTTGATCGGCTTGTTGATGAAGTCGTCGGCGTCGGCTTTCAGCGCCTTGAGGATCAGCTCCTTGTCGGCGAAGCCGGTCATCATGATGACCACCACCGTCGGCTCTTGTTCCTTCACCTTCTTGAGGAACTCGAGCCCGTCCAGTTTCGGCATCATGACATCGGTGAGGATGACGTCGATGCCGCCGCGCAGGAAGATGGCGAAGGCCTCTTCGCCGTCGTCGGCCTCGATCACCTCGTAATCGCGCAGGGCGCGCTTGCAGAGGTCGCGGATCACCGGCTCGTCGTCGACGATCAAAAGCGTCTTCCGCTCCTTTTCCTGGAGGAGGGACTGGTCGGATCTTTGGGTGAGTTCGAGCATAGATCCTGCACCTCGCTACCTTGAAAGCTCCCCCTTTGATAAAGGGGGATTGAAGGGATTTGCCTCTCCCGCCCAGGCAAATCCCGCCGCCACCAAAGGGGGTGAAACTTCACCAAGCAGCCTGCGTAAACGGGAGGAGGTCTTCACCTGCGAAAGCAAATCCCCCCTCGCCCCCCTTTATCAAAGGGGGGGAAAGTTGCAGAGTCAACGGTAACAGGCAAAGCTACCCGACGATGTTGTAGACCGCCTCCAGCGCCTCGGCCAGGTTTTCCGGCTTGGTGCCGCCCGCCTGGGCAAGCTCGGGCTTGCCGCCGCCGTTGCCCCCCACGATGGGAGCGATCGCCTTGATGATGTCGCCCGCCTTCCAGCGGGAGGAGAGGTCGGAGGTGACGGCCACCAGCAGGTTGGCCTTGGCGCCGTCGCTGGTGCCGAGCGCGATGATGCCGGAGCCGATCCGCTCCTTCAGGGTGTCGGAGAGCTCCCTGAGCCCCTTGGCGTCCCCCTCCACCTTGACCGAGAGGATCTTGATGCCGTTTCGCTCGCGGACCTGCTGGATGAGGTCGGCCGACTTGGAGGCGTTCAGGCGCGCCTGCAGCGCTTCGATCTCCTTCTGGAGCTCGCGCTGGCTGGCGACCAGCTTGTCCACCCGGTCGAGGGTGGCGCCGGCTTCCGCCTTCACCAAAGTGGCGATGCCGCGCTGCTCGTCCTCGAGGGCATGCACGTAGGCGAGCGCGCCGGAGCCGGTCTGGGCCTCGATCCTCCTCACGCCGGCGGCGATGCCGACCTCGGAGAGGATCTTGAAGAAGCCGATCTCGCCCGCGCCGTGCACGTGGGTGCCGCCGCACAGCTCGCTGGAGACGTCGCCTACCCGGACCACCCGCACGGTGTCGCCGTATTTCTCGCCGAAGAGAGCGGTGGCGCCGGAGGCGAGCGCGTCGGCCGAGGCCATCTCGCGGGTCTCGACGGAGGCGTTCTCCATGATGAACTCGTTGACCAGGGTCTCGACCTCGCGGATCTCGGCCGGGGTCATGGCGGAGAAGTGGGTGAAGTCGAAACGGAGCCGGTCCGGGGCGACCAGCGAGCCGGCCTGCTTGACGTGATCGCCCAGCACCCTCCTGAGCGCCGTCTGCAACAGGTGGGTGGCGGTGTGGTTCCTGGCGGTGGCCGAGCGCTTGGCGGTGGAGACCTTCAGGTCGGCCGCCTCGCCGACCCGCAGGCTGCCGGAAACGATCTTGCCGCGGTGCACGATCAGGTCCGGGTAGGGACGGGCGGTGCCGGTAATCTCCACGTGGCCGGAGCCGGTGGAGATCAGGCCGGTGTCCCCCGCCTGGCCGCCCGACTCGCCGTAGAACGGGGTGGCGGCGGTGATGATCTCGACCTCGTCCCCCTCGTTGGCCTCCTCGACCAGGATGCCGTCCTTGACCAGCGCGCTGATCGGGGAGTAGGCGGTCTGCTCGGTGTAGCCCACGAAGCTCGTGGAGATGCCGGTGCCGTGCAGCTCCTTGTAGATGGAGGCAAGCCCTTCCTCGCCGGAGCCTTTCCAGTTCTCCCTCGCCTTGGAGCGCTGCTTCTCCATGCACAGCGCGAAGCCGTCCTCGTCGAGGGTGAACCCCTCCGCCTCCACGATGTCGGCGGTGAGGTCGACCGGGAAGCCGAAGGTGTCGTACAGCTTGAAGATCACCTCGCCGGAGATCACGCTCTCGCCGGCTTCCTTCAGGCGGGCGGTCTCCTCGTTGAGGATGGCGAGGCCGCGGTCGAGCGTCTCGGCGAAGCGCTGCTCTTCCGCCTGGATCACCTTCTTCACGTAGTGTTCGCGCTCGAGGAGTTCCAGGTAGGCGTCGCCCATCATCAGGTTGACGGCGTCCACCACCTTGTACATGACCGGGTCGCTGATGCCGAGCATCTTGGCGTGGCGGGCGGCGCGGCGCATGATGCGCCTGAGCACGTAGCCGCGACCCTCGTTGGAGGGGAGCACGCCGTCGCAGATCAGGAAGGTGATGGCGCGGGAGTGGTCGGCCATGACGCGCATGGAGACGTCGTCCTTCTCGTCGGCGCGGTACCTCTTGCCGGAGAGGGTCTCGATGTGGCGGATGATCCCCTGGATGAGGTCGGTGTCGTAGTTGGAGGTGACCCCCTGCATGACCGCCGAGATGCGCTCGAGCCCCATGCCGGTGTCGACCGACGGCTTGGGAAGCGGGGTTAAGACGCCGTCCTTGCTGCGGTTGAACTGCATGAAGACGTTGTTCCAGATCTCCATGTAGCGGTCGCAGTCGCAGCCGACCGCGCAGGTCGGGCTGCCGCAGCCGGTGCCGGGGCCGTTGTCCCAGAAGATCTCGGTGCAGGGGCCGCAGGGGCCGGTGTCGCCCATAGCCCAGAAGTTATCCTTCTCGCCGAAGCGGTAGATACGCTCCTTGGGCACCCCTTCCTGCTCGTGCCAGATGGCGGCGGCCTCGTCGTCATCGTTGTAGACCGTCACGTAGAGGCGGTCCTTGTCGAGGCCGAGGTCCCTGGTGAGGAACTCCCAGGCAAAAGAGATGGCGTCCTTTTTGAAGTAGTCGCCGAAGGAGAAGTTGCCGAGCATCTCGAAGAAGGTGTGGTGACGGGCGGTGCGGCCGACGTTTTCCAGGTCGTTGTGCTTCCCGCCGGCGCGCACGCACTTCTGGGAGGAGACCGCCCTCACGTAGTCCCGTTTCTCGAGGCCGAGGAAGGTGTCCTTGAACTGGTTCATGCCCGCGTTGGTGAAAAGGAGCGTGGGATCGTTTCTGGGGATGAGGTTGGAACTCTCAACCAGGGTATGCCCCTTTTTCTGGAAGAACTCAAAAAATCTGGCCCGGATCTCTCTGCCTGTCATGTACAAACCTCAAGTATATGGAATATGGTAGCTGAAACTTAAATAAGCACTGGAACCAGGCACCTGATGGAACGCGGATGACGCGGATTGGACGCGGATTTAAAAACAAAAGATTTTGTTTTTACCCCAAGGATTTTCCGTCTTTATCCGCCTTATCCGTTTTTATCCCTGGTCCCAAAGCCTTTGGGATTTTTCGTCTTCAGGATTGGTGTTTCTATCCGCGTTCCATCCCGTCGCTCTTCAACTGCTTCAGGATGGCCGACAGCGAGAACCCTTTCCTCTGCAGATACCCTATCACCCGCCGCCGTTCCTTGTCGGTTGCGCTCCCGGGATCGAAAGAGCCGAAGCGCCGCTCCATCAGCTGGCCGAGCAGCTCTGCCTCGCTGTGTTCCTCTTCGATCTCGGCCAGCACTTCGGCGACGATGGCGGCAGCCACCCCGCGCCTGGCCAGCTCCATCTTCAGCCGGGCGCCGTACCCCCTGCCGTTACGTACGGCCGAGCAGACGAAGTGACGCGCGAAGCGGACATCGTCGAGGTAGCCAAGCTCTTTCAGCCTCGCCACGCTCTCTTCGATCCCCGCTTCCTCGTACCCTTTCTCCTTCAGCTTTCTCCTTAGTTCCGCTTCGGAATGGTCGCGCAGCGACAGGATCCTCAGGCTGCTGTCGAAGGGTGTCCCCTGTCGCGGCCCCTGCTTCACCTAATACTTCTCGATGACCATGTCGTTGTTTTCGATCTGCCCTTCCTCTTCCGTGAAGTTGTCCCAGGTGTTGTCCGAGGTGGAGGAGATCCCGGAAATCTTGAGGGCGAAGTCGTCCGGGTTGCTGGACTGCCTGAGCGCCTCCTCGTAGGTGATCAGCTTCTGGGTGAGGAGCTGCATGAGCGACTGGTCGAAGGTCTGCATGCCGTAGCTCGTGAAGCCCTGCGAGATCGCCTCCGGTATCTGCTTGGTCTTCTCCTTGTCGTCGATGCAGTCCCGGATGCGCGCGGTACCGATCATGATCTCGACCGCCGGCACACGCCCCTTGCCGTCCGCCCGCGGCACCAGCCGCTGGGAGACCACCCCCCTCAGGATCCCCGACAGCTGCATCCTCACCTGCCGCTGGTGGAAGGGAGGGAAGACCGAGATGATCCTGTTGACGCTCTCGGCGGCATCCAGGGTATGCAGGGTGGAGAGCACCAGGTGGCCGGTCTCGGCGGCGGTCAGCGCGATCTCGATGGTCTCGTAGTCGCGCATCTCGCCGACCAGGATCACGTCCGGGTCCTGCCTGAGCGACGAGGTGAGCGCCTTGCCGAAGGAGAGCGTGTCGAAGCCGACCTCGCGCTGGCTGATCAGGCTCTTCTTGTCCTTGTGCAGGTACTCGACTGGGTCCTCGATGGTGATGATGTTGCAGGTCCGGTTCTCGTTGATGTAGTCGATCATGGAGGCGAGCGTGGTGGACTTGCCGCTGCCGGTGGTGCCGGTAACCAGGATCAGGCCGCGGTGCTCCAGGGAGAGCTTCTTCAAAACCGGCGGCAGGTTGAGCGTCTCCAGGGTCGGGATGGCGATCGGGATGGCGCGCAGCACCATGGCCACCGTCCCGCGCTGGGCGAAGACGTTCACGCGGAAGCGCCCGAGCCCCGGCACGCCGTAGGAGAGGTCGGCCTCGTAGTTCTCGTCGAACTGCTTCTTCTGGCGGTCGTTCATGATGCCGAGCGCCATGCTCCGCACGAAGTCGGCGGTGAGCCGCTCCGCGTTCGGGATGGCGCGCAGGGCTCCATCGATCCTGATGATGGGAGGGAGTCCCGCCTTCAGGTGGATGTCCGACCCCTTCGCCTTCATCGCTATGGCCAGTATTTCGTTAAGTTGCATGGGACCCTTCTAGAGTGCGGGTGCCGCGGCTTCCGGGGCATCCGGGGGGGCCAGCAGCTTGGCCCGGATTTCCGCCGTGACCTCCGGGTGCTCCTTCAGGAACAGGCGGGAATTCTCGCGCCCCTGGCCGATGCGCTCCTTGCCGTAGGAGAACCAGGCGCCGCTCTTCTCGACCACGTTCCTTTCCACCGCGAGGTCGAGCACATCGCCTTCCTTGGAGATCCCTTCGCCGTACAGGATGTCGAATTCCACTTCCTTGAAGGGGGGAGCCACCTTGTTCTTCACCACCTTCACCCGGGTGCGCGAGCCGATCATGTCGTTACCCTGCTTGAGGGCGGCGATCTTGCGGATGTCCATCCTGACCGAGGCGTAGAACTTCAGCGCGTTGCCGCCGGTGGTGGTTTCCGGGTTGCCGAACATGACGCCGATCTTCATCCTGATCTGGTTGATGAAGATCACGCAGCAGTTGGACTTGGAGATGATGCCGGTCAGCTTGCGCAGGGCCTGGGACATCAGGCGCGCCTGCAGGCCCATGTGCGAGTCCCCCATGTCCCCCTCGATCTCCGCCTTGGGGACCAGGGCGGCCACCGAGTCGATGACCAGCACGTCGATGGCGCCGCTTCTCACCAGGGTCTCGGCGATCTCCAGCGCCTGCTCGCCGGTATCCGGCTGGGAGACCAGCAGGTCGTCGGTCTTCACCCCGAGCTTCCTGGCGTAACCGATGTCGAGGGCGTGCTCGGCGTCCACGAAGGCAGCGATGCCGCCGGTCTTCTGGGCCTCCGAGATGATGTGCAGGGCGAGGGTGGTCTTGCCGGAGGACTCCGGCCCGAAGATCTCGATCACGCGGCCGCGCGGCACGCCGCCCACGCCGAGGGCGAGGTCCAGGGAGAGCGAACCGGTCGGAATGGAGGCCACATCCGGCAGGGCCTCTTCGTTGCCGAGCCTCATGATCGAGCCCTTGCCGAACTGCTTTTCTATCTGGCTGAGCGCCAGGTCAATCGCCTTCTCCTTGTCGAGCATCGCCATCTTGGTATATCTCCTGTTCCGTGTAGGTCACGGTCTTTAATGGGAAAATGTAATCAACCACATGTAGCACAACACGTGGCGGGTTTTCAAGCTGAACATCCAAAACCTGTTGCTGGTTCTGCCCTCTCGATTCCGCACTGGCCGGCACCGTGCAGTGCGCCCAACCTACCGCAAGGCTTCGACAGTTTATGTCGCGGCAATGAAACGCTACCGCAGCTTCCCCTAGAAAAGCGCCGGCTGGCTGACCTCCTGCTCCAGGGGGAGCAGCAGGAAGAAGGAGCTTCCGGCCTCGCTCTCCACCCAGACCATGCCGCCGTGAGCCTCCACCATCCCCTTGACCATGGCGAGGCCGAGTCCTGCCCCCTTCCCCTGGGTCCTGCTGCTGCCGCTGGAGTGGTGCCGGATCTCCCCCACCTCGTAGAAGAGCTGGAAGATCCCCTGCTGCTCCTGGGCCGGGATGCCGATGCCGGAGTCCCTCACCTCCACTTCGAGAAAACAGCGGCTGCCGCAGCGCCTGAGGAAGCCGGCGTTGAACTGCTCCAGCCGCTCTCTCCTCTCCCAGAGCGAAGCCACGTCCACCACCCGGCCGTGCACCTCGATCTCGCTCCCCTCCGGGCTGAACTTCATGGCGTTCAGCAGCAGTTCGCCGAAGATCCGCTCCAGGTATTCGCGGTCGGCATCGAAGAAGGGGAGCGACTCCAGGTTGACCAGTTTTACCCGCTGCCCGCGCTTTTCGAGCTGGGGCTTCAGTTGCGCGCTCATCGACTCCAGGAACTGCTTGAGGTGAACCACCGAGGGGGCCAGCTGGTCGCCGCGCGCCTCCAGCCTGATCAGTTTCAGGAGGTCCGCCACCAGCTCCCGCAGCCTCAGTCCCCCGCTTCTGACCATCTCCAGGACCGCGACGCTCTCCGGGCAGGTGCGCTCGTCCTGCAACAGGTAGTCGGCGCCGGAGATGATGCTGGTGAGCGGGGTATTGAATTCGTGGGAGACCATGCCCAGGAACTGGTTCTTCATGCGGTCCAGGCGGTTCAGCTCGTGGTTGGCCTGCTCGACCAGGGCCAGGTTCTGCTTCAGCTTGATTTCGGAAAGGGAGAGGTTATGGCTGGACTTCTCCAGCAGGTGGTGGGAGCGGAGCAGCTCGGCGCTTTTCCAGTTGAGTTCGGCGAACAGGCGGTTGCGCTCGACGATGTTGGCCACCTGTTTGCCGACGCTTTCCAGAAAGCGCAGCTCCTCGTCCGTGTAGCTGTGCGGGGAGAGGTGCAAGAGATGCATGATGCCGATCAGGTGCCCGTGAACGGCCAGCGGGACCCCCGTTATGCTGCGCCACCCCTCGGCGGCCGCGCCGGCGTAGAGCCCTCCCGCCTCCCCTTCCTTGACCACGCTGACCCCGACGCAGCGGATGCGTGCCTCGACGATGGCGGCCGCGATGCGCTTGGCAAGGGGGAGGGAGACCTGGCGGGAAACCGAGAGGCGGGGAGGCTCGCCGGGCTCCCCCAGCAGGTGAATGGTGCCGCCGCCCGCCCCGAACAGTTCCATGATCTCGGCCAGCGTCTCCTCGGGAACCCCTTCCAGCTCCGGCCCCCGGTTCATGCCGGTCAGGATGTCGTTGAGGATGGAGAGTTCCCGGTTGCGGTGCCAGATCTCCTGCTCGGTCTGCACCTGGAGGGTGACGTCCCGGACTATGCAGTGCACGACCTGCTCGTCGCCCAGGTCGATCAGCTTGCCGCTGACCTCCCCCAGGAAGATGCTGCCGTCTTTGCGCCGGAACTTCAGGGCCTCGCTACTGACCGTGCCGCGCCGTTTTATCTGGTAGACGAAGGAGCGGAACTTCTCCTGCTCGTCCGGGTGCAAGAGGTCGCGTCCCAGCATGGAGGAGAGCTCCTGCTTGTCGAAACCGAGCAGTTCGAGCCCCTGGCCGTTCACCTCCTCCAGGGCGCCAGTCTCCGCATTGAAGACGAAGATGGCGTTGCCGGCCCCCTCCAGAAGCGACTTATAGCGGCAGGCGGCCTTGGTGACCTCCTGCTGCATGCCGCTGATCTCCAGGCGCAGGCCGCTCAGCACGCTCCCCTCCCGCTTCTTGAGCGCCGCCGACAACATCAAAAGCGCGGGGGCGAGCGCGACCACCACCACCGGATGGATCCAGGCCTCCAGCGGGAAGTGCCGGTCCATCCAGAGGAGCAAGAGCTCACAGGCGATCAGTAGCAGGAGCGGAACGAAGTACAAGGGTGCCTCCCGTAAAAGGCAAGCAACGACAACTACGCGAAACCGCAAAGATGCAAAGACGCTCGAAACAAACTAAGCAGTAAGAAAGAAAGCAAGCAAGAGAACCAAGCTTCAGCATTCCCTGCCCGCTCTCCTCCCCTGCCCCTTCACCAACATCCCCTCCCCCGAACGGGGGAGGGTCAGGGAGGGGGAACCCAGCCAGCAATCGCCACTCTCGCTCCCCCGTCGGAAGGAGGAGCGATGAACCCGCCCTAGCCTTCTTTCTCCAGCGCCAAGAGATAGCCCCTCAGCCAGTCCAGCGCGGTGAAGCAGGTCATGCTGCGGACCGCCTCGCGGTCGCCGGGGAAGTTGTAGCGTTCCACCCGGCAGGAGACGGCGTCGGCCATGGCGAGGTAGACCGTCCCCACCGGCTTTTCCGCCGTGCCCCCCTCGGGCCCCGCGATGCCGGTCACCGAGAGGGCCAGATCGCTCCTCGCCGCCTTGCGCGCCCCGTCCGCCATGGCGCAGGCGACTTCCGAACTGACCGCGCCGTGCGCCATGATCAGTTCGGCGGGAACCCCCAGCATCCTGGTCTTGGCTTCGTTGCTGTAGGTGACGTTCCCCTCCAGGAAGTAGGCGGAGCTGCCGGAGACCGCGGTGATCCGGGAGGCGATCAGCCCTCCGGTGCAGGACTCGGCCAGCGCCAGGGTCTTGCCGCTTTTGCGAAACAGTGCGGCCAGGACGTCGTCCATGGTGTCGCCGCCACGGCCGAAGATCTCCGCCGCCAGCCGGCTACCTACCTCTGCTGCCGCCTTCTCCAGCAGCTCCAGGTGCCCGACGTCGGCGCGCAGGATCAGGTGCACCTCGGGGAACTTGACGCAGTAGGCAAGCTCGACCGGCGAGCCGGCGGGGAGGCACCCCTCCAGCCGCGCGGCAACGGCAGCCTCGGAAATGCCAAAGAGCTTCAGGGTGATCCGCTTCCAGCCACCCTGCCCCTCCCCGGCCAGGGCCGGGAGCACCGTATCGTCCAGCATCCGCTTCATCTCGAAGGGGACGCCGGGCATGAAGAACAGCCGGCAGCCGTTGACCGTGATCTGGAAGCCGCAGGCGGTGCCCAGCGGGTTGGGAATCAGCGTGCAGCCGCCGGGAACCAGCGCCTGGCTCAGATTCTTCGGGTGCAAGCCACCGGTGGTGCGCGCCGAGAAGCCGGCCAGATGCTCCAGCGCCTCGGCGGAGACATCCAGCTGGACCCCCGCCACCCGTGCCGCGGCCTTGGCGGTCAGGTCGTCGGGGGTGGAGCCCAGCCCGCCGGTGACGATGACCGCCCGGTGGCCGGCGGAGAGCTCCCTCAACGCTTCCACGATCGCTTCCTCGTGGTCGGCAACGGTCAGGTGCCTGGCCACCCTGATGCCGGCATCGTACAGCTTGCCGGCGATGTGGGCGGCGTTGGTGTCGACGATCTCGCCGGAGAGGAGTTCATCGCCGATGGACAGGGTCGCTATCTTCACAAAAACCTCATGATGAGATGGGTGGCGACGCAGGCGTAAACGCCGGCGGCGATATCGTCCATGACCACGCCGTAGCCGTTTTTCACCGAGCGGTCGAACCAGCGGGCGGGCGGCGGCTTGGTGACGTCGAACAGCCGGAACATCAGGAAGCCGACCAGCACCGACTGCCAGGAAACCGCCACCCCGGTCATGGTCACCAAGAAGCCCGCCACCTCGTCGATGACGATCTTGCCGGAATCGTGCTCGCCGTACAGTTCCTCGCCGAACCCGGAGACCCAGCAGGCGAACAGGGTGAAGGCGATGGTGGTCAACAGGTAAAGCGGCAGCGGCAGCCGGGAGAGCGCCAGGTAGAAAGGTATGGCGCCGACGGTCCCCACGGTGCCCGAGGCGACCGGGGCGAGCCCGGTGCCGAACCAGGTGGTGGCGACAAAGGCGAAGCGTCTCATCCCTGCCAGGTCTCCCGCTCCACGATCCGGTACACCTCGATGAGCGGCAGGGAGCGCGCCAGGGCGATCTCCCGGCAGGATTCGTACTCGGGCGCCACCCGTCCCCCCTCCAGCACCTTCACCCGCACCGTCCCCAGCGAGGTTTCCCTCTCCTCGAGCTCCCGGGCGAGAGTGATGCGCCGGACCGGGTAGTAGCGAAGGCCGATGGCGGTCGACTCGGCAAGGATCAGGGAGGAGAGTGTCTCCAGCTGTTCCTTGCGCGCGATCACGGTCAGGCGGGTGGCCGGGCGGTTCTTCTTCATCTGCAAGGGACTGAAGGCGACGTCCAGCGCGCCCGCCTCGAGGAGTCTTTCCATCAGGAAACCGAAGAGTTCCGGATTCATGTCGTCGATGTGGGTCTCGATGACCAGCACTTCCTGCTCGTCGCGCGCCGCCGCGGCCTCCCCCAGCACCAGTCGGAGCAGGTTGGGGACTTCGGCGAACTCCTTCTCGCCGGCGCCGTAGCCGGTCTTGCCGGCGGTCATGGCCGGCGGTGCGCCGAAACCTTCCGCGAGGGCGGCCACGATGGCGGCGCCGGTCGGGGTCACCCGCTCTCCTTCGCCGATGTCGCCCGCCAGCGGGATCCCCTGCAAAAGGTGAGCGGTGGCCGGGGCGGGAACCGGCAGCCGGCCGTGGGCAGTCTGCACGAAGCCGCGCCCGAAGGGGAGCGCGGAGGCGTAGACCTTCTCGATGCCGAGGTAGTCGAGGCCGATGGCCGTGCCGACGATGTCGACGATGGAATCGATCGCCCCCACTTCGTGAAAATGCACCCGTTCCATCGGCACACCGTGCACCGCCGCCTCCGCCTCGGCCAGCCGCCTGAAGATCCGCTGGGAGAGATCCTTCACCCGCGCCTTGAGGGGCGCGGCCTCGATCATGGCTGCGATGCCCGAGTAGTGGCGATGCGGCTGGTCTTCCTGCAGCAGGGTGACCTTGAAGGAAGTGCCGGAGACTCCGTGGCGCGAGGTGCGCGCGCTGTCGATGGTATAGCCGGAGAGGGGAAGCTTCTTCAGTTCTTCGCGAAGCGTTTCGATGGGGAGTCCCAGTTCCAGCAAAGCGGCCACCGTCATGTCACCGGCGATACCCGCAAAGCAGTCGAAGTACACGATCTTCATGCATGAATCCTGTTCATCAGGCTTGCCGCGTAGGCCGCGCCGAAGCCGTTATTTATATTGACCACGGTGACCCCCGCGGCGCACGAGTTGAGCATGCCAAGAAGCGCGGCCACGCCGCCGAAGGCCGCGCCGTAGCCGACCGAGGTGGGCACCGCGATGACCGGCTTGTCCACCAGCCCCCCCACCACGGAAGGAAGCGCCCCTTCCATGCCGGCCACCACGATGATGACCGAAGCTTCCGCCAAGAGCGACCTTCTGGCCAAGAGGCGATGCAGGCCGGCCACGCCGACATCGTAAAGCTTCTCCACCTGGTTTCCCATCAACTGCGCGGTCAGCACCGCCTCCGCGGCCACCGGGATGTCCGAGGTGCCGGCGCAGACCACCAGCACCTTACCCTTGCCGCGCATCTCCACCGGGTGCTGCTCGATGGTGAGCGCGCGGGCGTCGGCGTGGTAGACGGCGGCGGGAAACATCTCCCTGAGCTTCTTCCCCTTGGCGCCGTTCACCCTGGTGGCGAGGACGTTACTTCCCTTCTCCACCAGTGCCGAAATTATGGTCTGCATCTGGGCGACGGTTTTGCCCTGGCCGAAGATCACCTCCGGGAATCCCTGGCGCAGCGAGCGGTGGTGATCCACCGTGGCGCAGCCCAGGTCCTCGAAGGGCAGGTGCTTCAGCGTCTCAAGCGCCTGCGCCACGTCGACCGACCCTTCGCTGACACCTTTGAGGATCTTCTCGATAGCGCTGGTATGCATAGATGGAACGGCCTCCCCTGTCTTGGAAAATGGCATTAAGGCTAGCATAGAACGGAGCGTTCTGCTGCATAAAAATAAGGTGCGCTGGCTGTGCCGGGAAGATTTTTGTCGCCTTCCACAGGCTGCCTGCGGCGGCTAGGGCTTGCTCGGGAATCAGTTGATAATTGGCGGAGCGTCATGTACCGTGTTCCTGCAGCTGTCAGTGGGAAAAAAATGGTCAAGACAGGCGCGCTGATTTTGCCTGCAGGGGGAGATGCTATGGCTGAGCAGAAAGTCGCGCTGGTCACCGGAGCGGGGCAAGGTATCGGCAGATGCATTGCGAAGAGGCTACTGGAGGAAGGATATGCGGTGGCCATCGCGGACATCGACGGGGAAGCGGCCAGGGAGACGGCATCCCTGTTCGGCAGGAAAGAGACGGCGGTCGCCTATGAGGTCGACGTGGCCGATGAACCTGCGGTTAAAGCGATGATCGCCGATATGGTCGCCAGCTTCGGCCACCTCGACACCGTCGTCAACAACGCCGCCATCGCCAACGCCCACCTGGGCCCGGTGGAGACCCTGGAACTGGCACAGTGGAACCGCCTGCTCGCCAGCAACCTGACCGGGGTCTTTCTGTGCAGCAAACACGCCGTCCCCCATCTGCGCCTCAGCAAGGGGACCATCATCAACATAGCCTCTACCCGGGCAGTGCAGTCGGAACCCGGCACCGAAGCCTACGCGGCCAGCAAAGGTGGGGTGGTCGCACTCACCCACGCCCTGGCGATGAGCCTCGGTCCCGAGATCCGGGTGAACTGCATCAGCCCCGGCTGGATAGCGGTCGACGACTGGAAGAAGAGCGGCAGCGGCAGGGAGCCGGAACTAAGGCCCGAGGACCACGCCCAGCATCCGGTCGGACGGGTCGGCCGTCCCGACGACATCGCAGAAATGGCCCTCTATCTCGCCTCGCCCCGTGCCGGTTTCATTACCGGACAGAATCTCGTGGTCGATGGCGGCATGACCCGCAAGATGATCTACCTGGAGTAACGCGGTCGCTCTCCTTGCCCGCAAAAAGCAAAAGCCCGCGGCTCGCGGGCTTTTTTGCGTGCAGGAAACCTTCAGTGGGGGCCAAAGTTTCTGCCGTTACTGGAAGAGAAGAGAGGCGGGATACTGGTCGTGTTCCGTCTTGTAGGCTTCCATGCCGCTTTTGAGATGGTTGGCATCCACCATGGCGGCGCTGTTGTAGGCGCGGTAACGGTAGGAGTTGAACTGCGGGATGATGATGGCTACCAGGATGCCGATGATGGCGGTAACCAGCAGCATCTCGACCAGTGTGAACCCTTGCTGGGTGATTTTATAGCTCATACCCCCCTCTAATCCAGTCAGAGCTTCCATAATTCGGGCAAACCGCCAGTTCAGCAACTGCGACTCCGGCACATGAATAGATGGGCATGCCCGCAAACCCTGAAGCCCGGCACGTTATAACACGCCCACATGGAAAGGCAAAGTACCCAGAAAAGGGTATTTGGCTTCACTGTCGCGCTCAGCACCCCTGCAGCGCCACCCCCTGAAAGGAGAAGGAAGCCCCCGCAGGTTCGGCACCGTCAAGCGGATTGCCGCAGTACGGGCAGACCGTACAGGAGGGATCGACGTAGCGCTGGCAGTACCGGAAGGAACACTGCTTCGGCTTTTTTTTCGGAACAAATCCCATCTGGCTTTCGGCGGCCTGCTTGACGGCGAGGCACTCCAGCGCTTCCTCCATCTGCTGCCTTCGCTTCTCTACATTCTCTGCCTTTTTCAGCTTGCCCCGTTTAGACATGACTGCCTCCCAATCTTCAGCTGACTGCCAGGTTGCGGTTTCGGGCCAGCAGGTCGCTCGGCGGGACGATGTATCACCGGCGGAGGTTTGGCGGACTTCCGTCCTTACTCCCGCTGAGCTCACTATACTTAGTTGGAGGCCTCTTACCAAAGAAAAAAAACGGATGCGGTAGAAAAAGCGGCAGCCACCCCTGCCGCAGAACCCGGGGGCGACCAAGGTCAGCCCGCCGGCAGCGAGCCAAGTACTGCCACCAGGTCGGAAACACGGAACGGCTTTTGGACCGGCTGGGCAGCCTCCCGTCCCCCAAATCCCGCCGGGAACCGTCGGTCCATGATCAGCGTACAGTAGGGAGCGCTGCAGCGACTTTTGGGAGGGGAGCTCGGTTGAACGGCCGGAAGAGTATGGCAGGGGAGAGCGTGCGGGGCGAAACGCGGCAGGCTAGCCGCTCACGGATCGATAAAATTGGTTATTTCCCGATAAGCTTTGGTAAGCTTGAAGACCGTGTGGCGCTCGTAGAGACAAAAGTCGGCCGCGTTGTGGATTTTCCCGTGGAAGGAGGCATGCCAGGCACTGTCGTTAGTGACGATGACCCCGGCAGCCTGATCGGCGAACTGGTCGGCAGTGATGTCGATGATGAAATCCTGCAACTGGAGCCAGGCGTGGCGAAGTCCACCGCGCTCCCCGAGCACGTAGTGGGCGAGGCCGCATCTCTTCTCCTGGAGATACTTTGCCAGCAGCAGGGAAGCGTCACCGCAGGCACCTTCAGGAAAATCCCGCAGGGTCGGCAGGGAACCAGCGGACCGGACGCTCCTCAGGATGCCGCTACGAAACCGGGAGGCCAGATCGAAAAGGAGTTGCTGTAGCGGGTCATCCATCTCACCTCCGGGCAAGCGGTGGGGCTTGTGGCCAGCGTCCCGCTAAGGTTACGGCGGGGAAGTGGCTTGTCAATTTGACGGCGGATGCAAAAGGAAGCGGCTGTTGCCCGGATGTCGGGCGAAGATATCTTCGATGGGATTAAAGCTTGGCAGCATGCTGCCCAAATCGGGTGGACAAACAAAAGGAGGAAAAGATGAAAAAGGCGCTGGTCACCTACTACTCACAGTCGGGCAACACTCAGAAGATGGCGAAGCTTATCGCAGAGGCCCTCCAGGCAAAGGGGGTGCAGGCGGATCTGATTCCCGTGCAGGAAGTCGATATCGACACTCTGCCAGCCTATGACGGCTTCCTGATCGGTTCTCCCAACTACTTCGGTACCATGGCGTGGCCGGTCAAGAAATTCGTCGACGACAGCATCAAGTACTTCAGGAAGCTGGACGGGAAGGTGGCGGCAGCCTTCACCTCCGAGGGGATGATCGGCGGGGGCGGAGACCTGGTGGTACTCGACATCCTCAAGGCCTTCCTCATCCACGGCTGCGTGGTGCAGGGTCTCACCACTGCCGGCCACTTCGGGCCGGTTTCCATAGGAGCTCCCGACCAGCGCATAGAGAAGGAAGTGGGCGTCCTCAGCGAAAAGTTCTGCGCGCTGCTCGACAGGATCTGATCCGCCAAACTAAATGGCAAAACGAAAGGGGACTGGCTCTCTGAGCGCCAGCCCCCTTTCCTGTTCAACCTGCGGTCCGGTTGCACTCCGGTCGATTCAGCCTTTCTGGCTACTCGTCACTCCACCGGCCGTGCCCCTTCCCCTTGCCATTTCCTTTACCGTTCCCTTTCCCCTTGCCTTTCCCGGGGCCTTGGTAGGCACCGGCAGGCTGCCCGTTGAAAACGAGCTCTCCATTTTTCAGGGCATGGAACTCGGGCGAGCCCGGCTTGATGCCGAGTTCCTTGGCCATGGCCCCCCACCCTTTCTTCTTGTTGGTTTTGTAGACCGACAGCACCGTGTCCGGCTTCTGTGCGGCCATCTGCCCCAACTGGAAAACCATAAAGGCGTCGGCTGGCTGCTGCACGGAGCCGATCACCGCCTGCACCTTGGGGATGGGCACGCCGAACTGGGTGCTGATCTTGGCTGAGAAGCCCGGCAGATCGGCGCGGGCCTCAATGTTGAGCTGGGAGAGGAAGCTCTCCAGACCGCCGGCGAAAGAGGAAACGGGGAAGAGGAACATGACGGCAAGGCAAAGAAGCAGTCGTTTCATGATGGTCGTCCTTTATCGAGGGGTGATGTTTCCCCGGCAGGGGCGTTAGCTTCCCGTCCTGACGGAGACACGCGGCTGGCCGTTATGACCGGCGGAGGATAGTTCCAGTGCAGGAGGGAACGAGCATTTCCCCCCGTAGATCGCCTCCGGCAACGGGGTAGACGCCGAAGCGGTTGCGGACGATGCCATGGCAATGGCTTGGATCTCCGAAATAGATAAGCCAGAAAGGGACCTCATGGCGCCGACGTTGGCGATGGCCGTCGTTATCCGGGCAGTCGACAGCCTGGACTTGGTGAGGGCCGCGCCGTGGCATTTGGAGCAGTGAGTGGCGTACAAGGCAGCGCCGTCAATGGTGGTTCCCACTCGGCCGCTGCTGTGGATGGAGAGAAAAAAACTGACCGCCGCCATCACCACAAGGATTGTATCCGTCACCTTCTCCTTCATCAAGCCCCCATGTCTGCTCCGGCTCGTCATTCCGGCTTTTGCTGGTTCCGGCCTGAAACTGCAGGTCACCGGCGCAGGGAATGACGATCGGCATCATTAATGGCAACAAAAAAGCCGGGTCGCCGATATCAGGTGATATTTCGGCGACCCGGCTGTCTCAAGGAGACCCTGTAGGCTTTCCGTCCCATCCTCGCGGATGGTTTAGTATTGTCGTGTATCGATCAATTTTGAGGGCACATTAGTTTTAATTAGCTCATCCGTCAACACAAAAATTTCTAATATCACACCCTGCCCAGTTCGCTATTCGCCGTGGCCAATTCGAACCCAGCGGAGCAATCAAAAGCGCGAAGGTTAATGGACGCCGTCCAGATAAGACAGCAGGGGACAATTGTATTTCAGGAAAGCTGAAAAGCTTTCAGGAGATTATCGTCTGTGGTATAAAGCGTCAGGACTGGCAACAGGGAAGCTGACGTGCTCGACTTATTCTTAATGAAAGGCGCTGGGACAGATCCAGCTTAGCAATTCGATATGCTAGCACAGACTCAGTTGGCACTTCTCGCTATTGCCCGCAACCGTAGTAACGGCGTCAGATAGTTGAAAACCCACTTGTTATGGAGATGCAGCATATGAATCTGGCAGGGAAAGATCGGTCAGTATATGTAGTGGCTTTTATCCTGGTTGCTTATACCATCATGTTCAGCGGCGTAGGGATCTGGCGACACTATCACTTCCTTCACGAGCGCTCAGGCGATCTGCTCATCTTCGAGCAAGTCGTGTACAACACCGCGCACGGCAACTTTTTTTACAACAACTTCAGTGCGCAGAGCCATTTTGGTGACCACAACTCGGCCATGCTTGCCATAATGGTACCCTTCAGCTATCTCTTCCCCACACCCTATGTCTTGTACACCTTTACCGTCCTCTCGATTTCGATATCTGCCATTCCGATTTACCTGATCGCCGCCGAGTACCTTGGCAGCAAACTAATGGCCCTTTTCCTGATGGCAGGTTACCTCATGCTTCCAGGCCTGGTCGGCCAGGTGTATATGTCCTTTCACGAAATCAACCTGGTCCTGCCGTTTTTGACCTTCGCGTTCTATTTCTTCCTGAAGGAGAAGTTCTATCCCTTCGTGGCGATGATGATGCTGGGGATGCTGGTTAAAGAAGATGTAGCCCTCACCATGTTCATGTTCGCGCCTTATGCCTTGATAAAGAAAAGAAGTTGCCGGTGGTACCTGACACCGGTCATTTTGAGCGTGAGCTGGTTTCTGCTCTCCATCAAGCTCGTCATCCCTCACTTCAACACAAGAAACCAGTACGGAGTTGGACTCGGCTACTTCAGTAGCTTTGGCGCTACCATTCCCGAAATCATCAGTACCATTGTCCGCACCCCCATGCAGACACTGGCAGTGATGTGGAGTCGCGCAAATTATCTGTACGTTCTTCTTCTCCCCTTCTGCTTCGTGCTTCCCTTCATCAGTACCGAGATCATGTTCTCCATTCCGTCCATCCTGTTCAACCTGTTAGCCGATTCAGGCCGCTTCAGGCTGCACGGGTTCGGAGTGGGTTCGACCGAGTATGTATTTCCAATGCACATGTCGATCATGGCCAGTGCCCTCCTGTACATCGCGCTGATCATGGCCATAAAAAACAGCGCTGCCTTGCTCCCCCAACGGGGCAAGGAGATCACTGTCGCGCTGGTCATCTGCACCCTCGCCTTCACGTGTGGGGCCGACAGGTTCCTGGTAGTGAAACATCTCTACAAGCAGTATGATGACCTGCAGTACGTCCCGACGGTGGAGGCGGTCAACAACGCCTTGTCCCGCATTCCGCTTGACGCAACGGTTGTCTCTGACAGAGGCATATCGACCCACCTGTACGACAGGAAAGAGTCCTACTACGACTTCGGGGACATAAAAAAAGCGGACTACGTGGTGATAACGACACCAGACGTACCGGCAGTCAACGCGAATCCCGATTTCAACGGGAAGTTCGAGCCGGTGTACCTGGAGCAAAACGTCGGACTGTTCAAAAGGAAAAGATAACGGAGATGTTTCTGGAGAATAGCCCAGAGTGACCCGGCAACATTCACGACAGCCTGCCCTAGCAGGCGGTGAATCGGCTACCGGGCTCGACGTGAGGAGGGCAAATCGAGAAAGGGGACTGGCACATGCGGAGCCAGTCCCCTTTTATGATTACACGACCGCCGCACCTTCTCCCACACTGGAAGGTCGGTTGCTCAGCACTTTTTCCCGATG
>DATFAB010000079.1:0-48857 GCA_035255025.1 Geomonas sp. | reverse complement strand
GGTTGGCGGCATCAGCTACAACTACAAGCTGGCCGCTCCGCTGACCTTCACCTTCATGCCGGCCCCCGGTTACAAGATCACTGCCATCAACGGCATCCCGGCTGACGAGGGTACCCTCAAGGTCGCCAAGTCGATCCCGGCTGGCGTCAACCAGAAGGCCACCATCACCCTGCCGGCTGGCTACGTGATCACCAGCAACATCAGCATGACGGCAGTCGGTACCCTCGGCGCCAACGGTTTCGCACCGATCGCACCGATCACCTCCATCATCGGCAGCGCCTATCCTCCGAAACTCGTTGCCAGCACCCTGCTGGCTGTTCCGACTGACGCGGTCTACACCTGGACCTTCGTGTCCGGCCCGGCCAACACCGCCAGCTACACCGGCGGCCAGCTGACCAGCACCAACGGCCCCTCCAGCTTCACCCCTGGTCCGGTACCGGCAGGCTTCAACCTGGTCAACGGCAAGTACGTGATGGTTGGCAACAACGTCGCGTTCCCGGCACCGGTTGCACCGTCCAATGGCACCAACCTCGGCCAGTACAAGTTCCAGGTCAACGTTACCTCTGCAAGCGACCCCACCGTCAACTACTCCGCTCTGGCAGTTGCTAACGTGGTTGCCGACCAGAAAAACGGCGCTATCAACCAGTGCCAGTTCTGCCACACCGCCAACAAAGTAGGCTTCACCTACGCCAACGGGACCTGGACCGACCAGGTTTACAGCAACTGGTCTACCTCGATCCACCATGACCACGGCGTCATCTGCTCCCGTTGCCATGCTGGTGCCAACAGCGCTGGCCACCCGGGCGTTCCCACCTGCCAGGGCTGCCACACCGGCTCCGGCGCGATCTTCGGCGTGAACTCGGTTGGCGTCGAGAACTCCTGCAAAACCTGCCACAGCAGCAACAGCAACACCCACGCCATCCAAGACGGCATCACCGATACCAAAGGCTGCGTCGACTGCCACTCCGTTGCTGCACCGCAGCACAACGGCGGTGTTAACGACAACAACAACGGCGTCCGCGCCGTCGTCGGCGAGTTCAGCAAGTGGTCGCACCACGTAACCGGCGTCACCCTTAACAACGCTCACTGCGCAGCCTGCCACCTGGAAGGCAAGACCTCCAACGGCGCCATCGTGGTTGACGAGACCTACCACATGGCAAACAACAAGATCCACCTGCGCGACACCACCGCCGGCACCGACGCCGACTTCGCATGGGATCCGTCCGCTCCGAGCCACTCCGGCATGGACCAGTTCTGCATGAGCTGCCATGACAGCAATGGTGCCGTATCCCCGGAAAGCGCCAACATCCAGGCCTACATCAACACTGCGGGCATAGCTGCTCCTGGCGCAACCGCCGGCCCGCTCAACCCGTTCGGTGACACCATCTCCAACCGCTACGACAAGATGTTCCGTCCGCGCGTCACCGACGTTAGCGATCAGTTCAACACCAGCAACAACTCGCACCACGCCGTCAAAGGTCCGCGTTACTCCGGCCGTACCCGCGCTGCAGGTCCGCGTCAGATCGCTTCCGCCGCTACCTTCGCGCAGAACTCCACCGCTCTGCTGCAGGGTGTCCGTTCCACCATCTACGACGCAGGCAACTTCAACGCCCTCTACGTGCCGCTGTCCGACGCAACTGGCGAGGCAGCTCCGCGTACCGGTTCCGCTTCCCTGGGTGACGACTCCACCCTGCACTGCGGTGACTGCCACACTGTCGGCCAGTGGAAAGCGGGTTCCGCCACCAACGCTGACGGTTCCGCTACCCCGGTTGCCATCGGTGCACACGGCTCCAACAACGAGTACCTGCTCCGCAACACCCTGGGTACCGACCAGCGCCACACCCAGAACGCCTACGTAGCCGACGCTACCACCAACGTGGTAACCCAGACCAACCCGAACGGCGCGTTCCTGGTCTGCTACAACTGCCACGCCTACACCAAGTACGGCTCCACCTTCATCGGCACCGGTGCTGACGCAGGCAACGCTGCCGGCGACGAAATGGGCAACATCCAGCCGCACGCCGGTGAGTACGCTCAGGCAGGCCGCTGCAACGGCGCAGGCAACACCATCTCCTTCGCCGGCTACACCACCGGTACCGCTACCGATGGCACCCAGTTCGAGTCCCGTCTCGACGGCCTCGGCGCTAAACTTGCCGGTGAGCAGACCCCTGACTTCGGCAACATCTACGGCATCCAGTGCCTCAACTGCCACAACTCCGGCTACGGCAACGCCCTCGGCGGTATCCACGGCTCGGCAAACAACACCAGCTGGAACAACGGCACCACCGTGGTTGCTCCGAATCCGGCCGTGACCGGCGGCGCCTACATCGACGGCGCTGGCAACACCAACAAGGTCGAGCGCTTCCTGCCGGGTCTTAACAACGCCATGCACGTCCCGGGCACCCTGGGCGGCGTCAACGGCGGCACCACCTACAGCAAAGGCGCCAACGCCGTCTCCAACGACACCAACTGGGAGCAGAAACACTGGCAGCAGAAAGCCGGCATGGTCATTAACTACAAGACCGGCACTACTTCCGGCCTGCTGTCCGCCTCTGCTGGTGCTGGCTGCTACACCCTGGGCGAGACCGGCTCCTTGGCAACCGACGTGACCGTCGGCCTCCAGGGTCCGTCCGTAACCGGTCCGAACGGCCAGGGTACCGAAGCTGCCGGCACTTGGGGCGCTTGCGATGACCACACTGCAGCACAGGGTGCGGCTAACCACGGCTTCCTCAAGCGGATCGTCCGTCCGGTTACCTACTAGCAGTATCCCGGTGGAGAGGGTTCGTCCCTCTCCACCCCTTGAAATGCAGCATCTCAGCCGGCGCCTCAAGCGCCGGCTTTTTTTTCGCCCTGCGCGGCAGCATTCCCGGACTTCGGGCAGGGGAGGCCCATTCACATCCCGTTCTCTCCTTGCAGGAGAGGGACGTCGAGGGCAAGGACGTCGCCGATCAGTAAAGATAATTACCATTGACTGTGATAAATGTTTGCTGGTAGTATCTTTCCGATTTTGTTGAGCCTATTTCACATCGATATGGAGAGAAAGATGAATCGCTTACGCTCCCTCAAAGCAATCGTGCTGGTCCTGGCCGCCGTCGCCGTTTTTGGCTGCAAATCGAAGCAGGAAGGCCCCGCCGCACCGGCTGCCGGCACCCAGCAGCCGCAGGCCGTGAAGAGTATCTCCGGTGAAGCAACCACCGGTGCCATGGCCTCCTCTCCCAAAGACAAGGCCGACGCTGAAGTGGCCGCTGGCAAGGTGCTTTCCCAGATGGAGGCCGGCGACTTCGCCACCATCTACAAGGAGGCCGCCCCCTCCTTCAGGCAGATCGGCAAGCAGGAAGATTTCGTGGCCAAGTTCTCCGCTACCCGCCAGAAGATCGGCCCCCTGTCCGGCCAGAAGGAAGCGAGCTTCGTGACCATGCCTGACCAGACCTACGTCATCGTCTACCACATGGAGAACCCGCACTGGAACACCGAGCGCAGGCTGACCTTCACCCGCGGCAACGGCGGCAAGATGGAACTGTACGGCCTGAACCAGCACGACGAGCCGAAGGCGGTGGCCAGGTAGTACGGCCGTCCTCTTTCCTGGCAGCGGTTTTACTGAATCAGCAGGTGTCACGGTTGTGTCAGTCACATTAAGTAAACATCATGCTATTGTTGCAAACAAAAAGCCGGTGCTTTCAGCGCCGGCTTTTTTTGTTTTCATTTTTTTGCCCATCTGCTACTATAAGCAGTCATTTCCGGGTAGTCCAATCAGCAGTGGAAAGTAAAACAGAGGGAATTGCATTTTCTATGAATTGCACATCGAGTCTCTCCAGAGTGGTACTGTCTTCCCCCGCGTTTCTCCTTCTCTTCCTGGTCATTCCGGTCTGCGTTGTTCTCAACCTGGTCCTCCATCTGGGTATTCCCCTGGTCGACTTCCGGCTGATGCTCGCCAACAATATCTGCTTCGCGCTGCTGGTCGCCGTCCGGCTGGTCTATTACCTAGGGCGAGCCTCCAGGCCGATCAGGTACGGTGAGGCTGGGCGCCCCGGCGGAGAGGGGCACCGCTGCCCGGTTTCCCAGGATCAGGCCCGGGGGGAGCTGGCGCGGGCGGGCTTTGCTTTCGACGCACGCGGCGCCTACGGCGAGAAGCGCGACCGCGGCTATCTGGGCACGGTGATCTTCTACCTCGGCCTGCTGCTGCTTTTGGCTACCGGCTGCTGGGACAACCTGCACCAGTTCGCCGGCGTGCTCTTGGACGGGGTCGGCCCCGCCACCCCGCTCAGCAAGGTTTCCTCCTACAAGAACCTCAGCCGGGGACTGATGGCCGGCAACATGGAGTCGCTGCCTGATCTGCGTGTCCTGAGCCAGACCCTGCCTGATTTCACCTTTCCCAAGGGGACGACCGAGATAGCGCTGGTGCCCAAGGACGGCGATCCGACCACCACCCTGCTTGTGCCGGGCGAGCCGGTCCGCTACGGCGCCTACGAGATTTACATGTCCAGGCTGATCTTCGAGCCGGAGATCGTGATCAAGACCAGGGACGGCAAAGTCCTTTTCGATGACCGGGTCAAGCTTGAGCCGCTGGTCAAGAAACGCGGCGAGTTCACCTTCTACGGGGCGTACGCCGGCGCTCAGGTGTTAGGTGGCGCCTACTTCAATCCCGATAAGAATCAGCTCATGATGGTGGTGACCAGGAACGGCAAGCGCGAGGTGGCCGACCTGGTCTTCCAGGTTGACCAGCAGGTCTCCGCCGGCGACTACATACTATCCTGCGCAAGGCTTGGGGAGTGGTCGGAGATTCACGTGGTGCACCACCGCCACAAGGGGCTGCTGATTGCCGCCGGCATCCTGGCCGTGCTCGGGCTCCTGCTGCGCACCGTGTACCGGCCGCAGCGGGTCTGGTTGGAGGATGCGGAGGCCGGCTGCCGCCTGCATGCGGTGGGTAACGATTGGAAGGGCGCTCTCAAGGCCGAATAAACGAGGCGCCGCCCGGCTGGTGAAAGCCGGCGGCCCCCGACGGGCCCTGGGCAAACGGAAAGGCAGCCAGCAAGGCCGTTATGAGGCCTGCAGTGGCGGACCGCCAGGGTGTCGGCAACAGCACGGCGTACGCCGAAATAGGAGAGGCAGTACATGGCATTTTGGGAAATAGTCTTTTTCTGGGCGGGTCTGGTCATCTACTCCCTGGCGTGCGGGGGGTTCCTGTACTCCTTCATCTTCAAGAACCCGCGGGTGATCGGCAGGATGACCGGCCTGGTGGTGCTAGGCTTTCTTGCCGTCACCGCGGCGATCGTCGCCCGCTTCTTCGCCACCGGGCATCTTCCCTGGTCCGGACACTACGAGTACACCCTGATGGGGGGCTGGTTCATCATCGGCGGCACCCTGTTCGTGGGATGGCAGAACAAGAGCCTGCAGGGGCTGGCGGTGGGAACCCTGCCGCTGGTCATCATCATGATGGGCTACGGCTACATGCAGGATCCCGGCCTCACTCCGATGGCCGCCAGCCTGAAGACCGTCTGGCTCTACATCCACGTCTACTTCGCCTGGCTCTCCTTCGGGGCCTACTCGCTGGCCATGGCGGCCGGGGTGCTCTTCCTTTTGAAGAGCAAGAGCGAGCGCCAGGCGGTTCCCAACCCTTCCTACGACCGCTTCCCGAGCCTGGGCCGGCTGGACGAGCTGATCTTCCGCTATGTGGTGTTCGGCTTCATCACCGACACCATCATGATCTGCGCCGGCGCCATCTGGGCCAAGGACCTGTGGGGGAGCTACTGGGCCTGGGACCCGGTTGAGACCTGGTCGCTGATCTGCTGGCTGGTCTACGGCATCACCATCCACCTGCGGGTCACCTTCAGCTGGCGTGAGCGCCGGCTGGCCTGGCTGGCGGTGGCCGCCCTCAGCACGGTGATCATCAGCTTCTTCGGCGTGAACCTGGTGGTGAACACCAGTCTGCACGTATTCCAGGTGCGCTAGGAAAGGG
This sequence comes from Geomonas sp., assembly GCA_035255025.1. Classification (GTDB taxonomy): domain Bacteria; phylum Desulfobacterota; class Desulfuromonadia; order Geobacterales; family Geobacteraceae; genus Geomonas. The sequence goes on along the minus strand of DATFAB010000079.1, from coordinate 42,901 downwards.
CGGGGCCACTGCGCCCCGCTTGCCACGTTTTCCCACGGATAAGGCGGACGATTCCCGGACATGTTCAAGAAACTCGTAAAATTCCTAAGCTCCCTCAAGTTCACCATCGTGCTGATCTGCCTGCTGGGCGTCATCTTCGCGGTGGGGCTCTGGATCCCGCAGATCCACCTGGTCAAGGACATCTACCTGCAGTGGTACCGCAACGATCCCAAGCTGGTGGAGTTCCTGGACACCTTCGGCCTGACCACCATCTACACCTCCCCCATCACGGTGACGCTCTGGGTACTGTTCTTCCTCAACCTGGCGCTGGTCCTGTGGCAGCGGATGCCGGTGGTCAAGCACAGGATCGCCCTCTCCGACGCCAAGATCACCGACCCCGACCAGTCCCCGGGCTATCCCTTCAAGGCGAGCTATCCGGTACCCGACGCGATCGGGGATGAGGAACTGCTGGCCCGCCTGCGCAAGCAGCGCTACACCGTGCTGGGCAACGCCTCCTCGTTCTACGGGGTCAAGAACCGGCTCTCCCCGGTCGCCTTCATCCTCTTCCATATCAGCTTCTACCTGGTGCTGCTCGGCGGGCTGATCAGCGTCTACACCCAGTTCGTGGGCTACCTCGACCTGGCCGAGGGGGAGAGCTTCCACGGCGAACTGGCGCGCTACAATACCAAGCCGGCCGTGTCCATGCCGGCCTTCGGCTCGCCGCCCAAGACCGCCTTCACCGTCACCGGCATCACCCCGCACGTGGTGGGGAACACACCTACCGGCATCGACGTGAAGCTCGTGAATGACGACAAGTCCGTCCACGTGGTGGGCATCAACACCCCCTACAGCGACGGGGCCACCTCCTTCGTCTTCAAGCACCTGGGGATGGCTCCCCACTTCGTGCTGAAGAACGCTGCCGGCCAGCAGGTGGACGAGGTGCTGGTGAAGCTGGACGTGCTCAGGAGGCTCCCGGACAAGTTCAAGCTGGGGGGCTACGAATACACCGCCACCTTCTATCCCGACTTCACCCTCTCCGACGGCAAGCGGGCCACCAAGAGCATGGAGTTCAACAACCCGACCTTCTTCATCGTGGTGGAAAAGGACGGCAAAAAGGTGGGGGAGGGGCTGGTTCCCAAGAACGGGGTGCTGGAGTTCGCCGGCAACAAGCTGGAGATGCGGGATTTGCGCTACTGGGCCCGTTTCTACGTGATCACCCAGCGCGGCCTTCCCATCCTTTACCTGGGCTTCGCGGTCGCCTGCATCGGGGTCATCTGGAGGATGATCTTCTACAAGCGCGAGCTGGTGGGATCGGTGAGGACCACCACCGAGGGACGCCGGCTGGTAGTGGCGGGGCGCTCGGAGTACTACAAGAGCCTGGCCGAGGACGAGTTCAACAAGCTGTTCGGGAAAATTACCGGCGCCAAGATCGAAGAGTGACCTGGCTGCCGGCATGAGATAACGAGGGAGGATTACATGAAAAGTCTGCTGGTTCTCATGATGGCCCTGGCGGCCTTCGCCACCGGCTGTCACAAGGAAGAGACCAAGGTACAGCTCGACAAGTCGTACCGGCTCCTGATCAAGATGGACGGCAAGTTCGGCTACGCCGACCGCGGCGGGATCACCGTCATCCCCCCCACCTTCCCCTCTGCCTCCCTCTTTTCGCAGGGGCTTGCCTCGGTGCGGGTGAACGGCAAGGACGGCTTCATCGACGTCAACGGCAAGATGGTGATCCCCCCCGCCTACGAGGGTGCCTCCATCTTCCTGGACGGCCGCGCAGCGGTGCAGAAGGGTGGCCGCTGGGGGTACATCAACGCCGCCGGCGAGAAGATCACCGATACCGAATACCTGGCCACCTTCGGCTACACCGACGGGCTGGCAGCGGTGGTGGTGCAAAAGGGTGCCGAGGCCAAGGCCGGCTACATCGACCACGACGGCAAATTCGCAATCAAGCCGCAGTTTGACGACGCCTCCCAGTTCGCCGAGGGGCTGGCCTCGGTGAAGTCCGGCAAGAACCACGGCTACATCGACAAGACCGGCAAGATGGTGATCGAGCCCCAGTTCTTCCAGGCCGCCATGTTCCGCGACGGGCTGGCCATGGTCAAGATCAATGGCAAGTTCGGCCTGGTGGGCTACATCGACCACAGCGGCAAGATGGTGATCCCCGCCGTCTACGCCGAGGGTACCAGCTTCAACGACGGCGTGGCCGCGGTGAGGAAGAACGCCTCCGACGAGGTCTGGCAGCTGATCGACACCACCGGCAAGCCGGTCACCGACAAGACCTACAAGTCCCCCACCGTCTTCTCCGAAGGGCTCGCCCCGGTGGTGGTGGAGCACAAGGTCGGTTACATGGACAAGCAGGGCAAGATGGTGATCGAGCCCAAGTTCCAGTCCGGCTCCATCTTCGCCGAGGGGCTTGCGCCTGTGCAGGTGAACGGCAAGCTGGGCTACATCGACAGGAAGGGCAAGCTGGTGGTGGAACCCCGCTTCGAGTGGGACCAGCGCTCCATCGACCAGTACACCCACTACTACACGCATTTCGTGAAGGATAACCCGTAGCTTTCGAGCCTGGCCACAGAGGACACGGAGGTAGCTCGGAGTACGCAGAGAAAACCGACGCTCCGGGTCAGCAATAAGGCGCAGCTGCCTTCCCGCGTGTCCTCCGCGCATCCCCTGTCCCCTCCGTGGCCGGGCTTCGCTTTTGATTGTCTTACTAAAAGGAAAAGTTTATGCAGATCTCTCCCGGACTGGGCGTCGCCATCATGATGAACAACTACTTCCACGACATGGCCACCGGCCTGCTGGTGGGAAGCGGTTTCGCCTTGCACGCCATCATCGGCATCCAGAAGAAGATGAACACCCCGGAGTCGACCCTCTTCTTCCTGAAGACCAACCGCCACATGGTCAAGCTGTTCAAGTTCGCCCTCTGGTGGGTGGTGCTGGGAGGGGTGCCGCGCACCATCTTCTACACCAGCTTCGAATGGGCCAATGCGGCCGACAAACTGCAGGTGCCCGCCCTGATGGTGAAGCACATCATGATGTTCACTGCCGTGGTCTGGGGCATCATCGCCTGGCGCAAGATGCAGCAGCGGGTGGCCCTCCTCAAGGAGACCCTCCCCGCCGACCTGAGAGCCCAGCTGGAGGAGTAGGGACCCCTTGCTGACCCGTATCCTCAAAAATTCCTTCCTCAAGCGCCCCAAGTCGGTGCTCCTGGTGTTTCTGTCCATCACCATGGGCGCCGCTGTGGCCACCGCCTTCCTCGGCATCGCCGGCGAGGTCTCCCACAAGATGGCCCTGGAGCTGAGAAGCTACGGGGCCAACATCCTGCTGCAGCCCGCCGCCCTGGAAGGGGGGGGCTACCTCAGGGAGGCCGACCTGCCCAAGATCAAGACCGTCTTCTGGAAGTACAACATCACCGGTTTTGCCCCCTACCTGTTCGGCGTGGCCGACGTCTCGGCCGGAAACAAGCACGACCGCGCCATCGTGGCGGGCACCTGGTTCGCCAAGGAGCTGGTGGTGCCGGGCGAGGAGACCAGTTCGCAGGGGATCAAGGTGATCGCCCCCTGGTGGTCCGTGCAGGGGCACTGGCCGGAGGCGGCCGACGACGCCATGGTGGGCGCTTCCCTTGCCAAACGGCTCTCGCTGGCCCAGGGGGACGAGCTGACCGTCAGCGCGCACGGCCGCAGCCAGCGCTTCCGGGTGGCCGGGGTGGTGACCACCGGCGGCTACGAGGAGGAGCAGCTGTTCGCGCCGCTGGTGACCATGCAGGATCTTTTGCAGAAGCCGGGCAGGATCTCGCGGGTGCTGGTGAGCGCGCTCACCGTGCCGATGGACGACTTCGGCCGCAAGGACCCCGCCAAGATGAGCAAGGATGAGTACGAGAAGTGGTACTGCACCGCCTACGTGACCTCGGTGGCCAAGAACGTCGAGGAGGTGATGGCGGGCTCCAGCGCCAAGCCGATCTGGCAGATCGCCAGCGCCGAGGGGGCGCTGCTCAAGAAGCTCAACGCCGTCATGCTCCTTCTGACCGTGCTGGCGCTGGGTGCCTCGGCCACCGCCGTCTCCACCAGCCTGATGGCCTCCATGGCGGAGCGAAGCCCCGAGATCGCCCTCATGAAGGCGATGGGGGCCGACCGCTTCCAGGTGGCCGCCATCTTCCTGGGCGAGGTGCTCCTGGTATCGGTGGCGGGGGGGATCGTGGGCTACCTGGCCGGCGACCAGCTGGCCGGCATCATCAGCCGCTCCGTCTTCAACTCAACCATCGCCTCGCCGCTCTGGCTCTTTCCGACCGCCATCGTCTCGGCCTTCGCCGTGGCCCTGGGGGGCAGCGTGGCTCCCCTGCGCCGGGCCCTGAACATCGAGCCGGTGCGGGTCTTGAAGGGATAACATGAACAGGCGCCGCTGGTTTGCAAAACTGATCTTCCGTGCCCTTGGCCACCGTGCCGGCCGCACGCTGCTCCTTTTGGCGGTGCTCTCCATGGCCGCAAGCCTAGCCACCGCCCTGGGGATGGTCACCCTCTCCATGGGGAAACGGGTGGCCGAGGAGGTGCGCAAGTACGGCGCCAACCTGGTGGTGGTGCCGGCTGCCGCCCGCCTGGAGGCGGGCTCCGGGGGGCTCAACTTCGGGAACATCGCGGAGCCGGTCTACCTCGAGCAGCGCCGGGTCGAGCAGGCCTTGGCCGCCGGCGGGGTGAAGGGAGAGCACTCCTACCATCTGCGCGGCGCCCTCAGGCTGAACGACGCCGACCAGCTGGTGGAGGGGGTCAACTTCGACGAGGTCCGGCGGCTGTTCCCCTGGTGGCAGGTGAAGGGTGCCTGGCCCGCGGCCAACGAGACCGTGGTGGGAAGCGACCTGGCCGCCAACCTGAAGCTGAAGCCGGGCGACAGCGTGGAGCTTGCCGGTCCCAGCGGCACCCTGAAGCTCAGGGTCTCCGGGGTGGTATCCACCGGCGGCGAGGAGGACGGCCGCTTTTTCCTGGCGCTGCCCGAGCTGCAGAGCGCGCTGGGGCTGCAGGGGGCCCTTTCCGAGGTGCGCATGATGGTTACCGCCGAAGGTGACGCGCTGCAGCAGAAGGCCAAGGCCTTGCAGCCGTTGCTCCCCGAGGCGAGCGTCAAGGAGGTCCGGCAGATCGCCCGCACCTCCGAGGGGCTTTTGGCCAAGGTCAAGCTGCTCATGCTCCTGGTGACCGCCGTGGTGCTGGTATCCGCCGGCAGCTCGGTGACCGGCACCATGGGGACCACCGTCCTGGAGCGCGGCAAGGAGATCGGGCTGATGAAGGCCATGGGGGGGACCCGGCGCGAGGTGATGCTGATCTTCTGCGGAGAGGCGCTGCTGCTCGGGGTGCTCGGGGGAGTGGCGGGGTACCTTTTGGGTAACGCCATCGCCTACTTCATCACCAAGACCGTGTTCGCCGCATCTCCCGAGTTCATACCCTGGCTGGCACTGGTTTCCCTGGGGGTGAGCATGTTCCTGGCCATCCTGGGGAGCGCTGGGCCGATGGTCTCCGTCTTCCGCCTCGATCCCGTCCGCAGCCTGCGGGGGGAATAAAACCGAAATCTTTTTCGCCACAAAAAGGCACAAAAGTCACAAAAAAAACCCAGGCAAAAAAGGCTGAAGGGGAAAAAAAACAAATAGAGACGCTAAAACCGGTAACTCTCTTGTTGTACAACTCGCTTGAAAGGAGTCTTTATGAACATAAATGCCCTTTGCGATATCGTACGACAGACCAGTTTCAGCATCCATTGCTACCTCCGCCACGGCCATCTCGAAAAGGTCTATGAGAACGCCCTTCTTCACAGGCTTAGGAAAATAGGATTGAAGGTTGAACAGCAGTTTCCTCTGCAAGTACTGGATGGGGACGGTACCTTGCTTGGTAACTACCTTGCTGACCTCTTTGTAAAAGATTGCCTGATAGTGGAGCTGAAAACTGCGAAGGGACTTGCAGATGAACATGTGGCGCAGCTTTTGGGCTATCTCAGATCGTCAAGAATGGAGCACGGTCTCCTGATCAATTTCGGTGCCCCGAAGTTGGAAATAAAGAAGTATATCCTGACCTGATGACTTGCATTTTCACCCGTTTCTGAACGATTATTTTTGTGTATTTTGTGCCTTTTTGTGGCTAAAAAAGGTTTAAAGGTTCTGACGATGGCGATCATAGAAACAAAAGGTCTCACCAAGGGGTATGGCGATATCTGCGCGCTGAAGCCGCTCGACCTGTCGGTGCCGGAGGGCGAATGGCTCTCGGTCATGGGGCACTCCGGCTCGGGCAAAAGTACCCTGATGAACATGATGGGCGGCCTCGACCGCCCCACCGGCGGCTCGCTCACGGTTAACGGCCAGGACCTGCTCTCCCTCACCGAGGACGGCCTGGCCCGCTTCCGCCGCGAGTTCGTGGGGATCATCTTCCAGCAGCACCACCTGGTCCCCTACCTCTCCGCGCTGGAAAACGTCATGCTCTCCCAGTACTTCCACAGCGTCCCGGACGAGGCGGAGGCGAAACTCGCCCTGGAGCGGGTGGGCCTCGGCCACCGCCTGAAGAACCGCCCCGGCGAGCTCTCCGGCGGCGAGCAGCAGAGGGTCTGCATCGCCCGCGCCATCATCAACAGCCCCAAGCTCCTCCTGGGCGACGAGCCGACCGGCAACCTCGACCACAAGAGCACCATGATGGTCCTGGAACTCCTCCGGGAACTCCGCGAGGAGGACCGCTTTACCGTGGTGCTGGTGACCCATAACCAGGAGGTCGCCGCCTGGGGCGACCGCACCATCTACCTCGACGACGGGGTGCTGGTCCGCGAAGAGCGCGTGAGGAACTGATGCTCGCCCTCAAGCTTTTCCCCCACCTGTTTGCCTTCTTCGGCGTCGCCCTGCTCATGCTGCGCGCCTTTCCCGGCCGCCGCAGGCTGATCGTCTGCTCGGTTGCGGCCGGCTTCGCCGCCGGGGGGCTCGGCACGCTCTTCCTGATCCTCAACGTCCCCGGCAAGTTCCCCTTCGATCTGATCAGGGGGGTGCTGGGAGCGAGCTTCTTCCTGTTCTGGGGTGTGGCGGTGGCCGCCCTCTACCGCAGCTCCGAGCGCGTGGTGGCCGGCGTCAGCAAGCCGCTTCCCCGTCCGCTGATCCCGATGCTCTCCGCAGTAGTGGGGGGCGGGCTGGCCGGAGCGGTGGCCGCCACCCGGCTTTCCGGCATCGACAGCCTGCTGGTGCCGGTCCTTCTGCTGGCGGGGGGGGGCATCCTGATGGCGGCGGGCGCCTGGTGGGGCGAACTGTGGCTCCCTGCCTCGATCACCGTCTCACGCCCCGGCCTGTTCGCCGCGGTGGTCTCCCTGCTCCTTTTCAGCGCCTCCTCCATCCTGAGGCTCGACCTCTTCTCGCCGCTCAGCATGAAGGTCATGAAGGGGACCCACGACTTCGTGCACCAGTTCATGGAGTCGGTGCTGATCCCCGACCATATCTTCGTGCGTCCCAAGATCTGGGGGTACATCGGCCTTCTGTTCAGCAAGGAGGTCGGTTTCTGGGGGGGGATGATCATCTGGTTCACCCCGGTTTTGCTGGTCGCCCTGGCCATCCGGCTGGAGCTCCTTCCCTCGGTCGCCCATATCCGCCAGGGGGCCCAGCGCAGAAAGCTATTGGCCGCGGCCATCAGGGAAAAGCGCCTGCGCCTGGTGGTGCCGGCTGTAGCGCTCTTCTTCTTCGGCTGTGCTGCCTACCGCTCCAGCTTCCCGACGGTGGAGTACTGGGACCCCAAGCCGTTACCGGTGGTCGCCTCACCCTCTGGTGAGATCTTCATCCCCAGGAAGGGGGAAGTTGAGCTGGAGGACGGCAAGCTGCACAAGTACCTGTTCAAGAAGGGGACCCAGGAGGTCCGCTTCTTCGTGATGGTGAGCCCGGCCACCGGCAAGCTCACCGTCGACCTGGATGCCTGCGCCATCTGCAAGCCCGACGGTTACGGCCAGGCCGAGGGTAGCGTGATCTGCTACTACTGCAAGACCCTTATCCCGCTGGAGACGGTGGGGATGCCCGGCGGCTGCAACCCGGTACCGGTCAAGTTCATCGAGAAAGAGGACGGCGCGCATATCGACGCGGTCACCCTGGTGAACAGCTGGACCGGCACCGTGCAGTCCACCGCCAAAAAGGAGGCGGCCAAGTGAAACGCCTGCTCGCCGCACTCTGGAGAGCCATCTCCTCGCGGGCCCTGCTCCCGCTGGTCTTGGGATTCTTCCTGCTCGCCTACATCGTGATCGCCTTTTTCACCGACGAGGCGCTCATCACCCTGATCGCGCTCACCGGCAAAAACTTCCTGCTGGCCGGCGTGCTGGCGCTGATCCCGCTCAACTGCCTGTGCCGGATCGTGCTGGAGGCCCGCCGCGGGCTGGCGCGCCGGCGCGCGCTGAAGAACGCCCAGCCTCTCCCCGACCCCGCCCTCTACGACGAGAGCGTCGAGCTTTCCTCTGCTGCTCCGGCCGGCGATCTCGAGCAGCGGCTGACCGACGCGGGCTACCGCACCTGGAAAAACGGAGAGTTGCTGTCGGCCTGGCGGGGAGTTTCTCTGTGGCCGGTGCGCCTCCTCTTCCTGGCCGGCCTTCTTTGCCTGTTCGGCGGCATTCTGATCAGCGTGACCAGCCGCCAGGTCAGCCGCCAGCCGATGATCGAAGGGGTCCCCTTCCAGGCCCCTTCCGGGCAGGGGGGATTCATCCAGCGCATCGTGCTCAGGAACGCCGACGGCCCCATCCTGCTCAAGGAACTCCTGATGGAGGTCTCCGGCAGCGAGCAGGGGGGGAGCTTCAGGACCTTCGGTGTCTATCCGCCCGCTCTCTTCGGTGGCGCTTTCGTCTATCCCCGCTACCTGGGAATCGCCCTCACCTACCGTTTCACGGCCCCCGATCTCCCGGCAGGCTTCCAGGACAACGGGGTGTTCCCGATCTACCCGCCGGGCAGAGAGGCCCAGCTCCCCCTGGGCGGCGCCCCTTACAAGGTCCACCTGACCCTGGCCAAGTCCCAGGATGGCTCCGACCCCTACATGACCGGCAGCATGGAGTTCGTCGCCAAGGTGGTGAAGGGTAACGACCAGCTGTTCACCGGCACGGTCAAGGGGGGAGGCGAGCTGGTCCGCGACGGCATCAAGCTCGCCATCATCGATGCACGCCGCATGGTGGTCACCGATTTCGTGGTGGACTACGGGGTGCTTTCCATTTGGCTGGCTGGCTTCCTGTTCACGCTGGGGGCCTGCCTGTGGCTGCCGGTCAGGCTGTTTTTACCGCGCCGGGAGATGGTTTTCAGCTGGGAAGGGGGGGGCGTCCTCGCCCGCTCCCGGGCCGAAGGTAGCGCCCGCAGGCACACCGGGGTATTCCACGAGGTGCTGGACGTAATTGCCGCCGAGCATGCTTGATCTGCCGCAACGCGTAACGCATAGGGAGGTAAAGAAGCAATGAAAGCAAAAATACCCATCCTGTCTATTCTTTTCGTCCTCGCCAGTGCCAGCCTGGCTGCCGCGGACTCCTACCAGGACTGTACGAATGAGTGCAGGAGCGCCCAGAAACAGTGCGTAGACGCGATAACCTTTGCCGACGAGGCCGGTATCAAGGAGGCCAAGGATGCCTGCCTTGCCGAGGCCCAGGTGTGCGGAAAGAAATGCCACGAAATCGATGACCTGGGGGTTGAGGGATACCAGGAGAAGCTGAGGCAGCAGGCCGAGGAGGCCGAGCGCAAGCGGCAGGAGCAGGAGCTGAAGGACAGCGGCAACATCAGGGTCTACAATGGGGGCCAGGGTGGCAGCGGCTCCGCGGGGGGGCAGGATCAGGGCCAGACCGGCAGCGACGGGATCAAGACCTACCAGGACCCGCAGCAAAGCGGCGGCATCAAGATGTACCAGCCGCCCGAGCAGACCGGCGGAGGCATCAAGACCTATCAGTTCGACCAGTAACGCCGTCCCCCCTCGGCTGGGGGCGCCGCTCAGCGGTGCCCCGGCCGGCTCCCAAAGGAGTGGAGGCGGTCAGGTCGACCCGAAAAAAAAGAGCCGGAAGGGGTTTTCCTTCCGGCTCTTTCAGGTAAAGCAGCGGCGGCCGACTAGAGGTTGCCGAGCTTATATTTGGTGACCAGGATGTAGTACCGCTCGTACATGGGGGAACGGTAGACGACTTTGTGCCAGGAGGTGTCCAGCTCCTTGTTCATGTCCTTGTCGGTGCAGACGAGCTCGTCCTTCTTGTTGTAGTTTCTCTTGGCGACCACCCGGAACTTCCCTTCCTTGATCTCGAAGTCCATCTGGTGGTAGGTGACCTGTCCCTTGCTGGCGATGTTCTGCTTGCAGACGGGGAAGCTGGCAAGGTGCTTGTTGTACTGCTCGACGCCGAAGGGGGTGAGGACGTACTTCTCGGTCCAGGAAATGGTCTTGTCGTGGGCCTTCACACTGTCGCCGTCGTAGTAATTGGCCTCCAGGTTCTTATTGGGAACGTCGACGTTGTTTTTGACCCAATCAGTTGCCTGGCAGTTGACAGACGCCAGCAGTGCCGAACCAAGAAGAGCTGCTACCACATTCTTTTTCATCGTTGACCACCTCATGTCATAGTGTGGGAAGAAACAGCAGCGAGTTTTATATCATTTATCCCGTGTGATGTAAATAGTCGTGGTTGGCGGACCGGTTGCCAGCAGGGGGCGGCCGTATGCCATTAGCAAATTGATTATCACAGACAAAAATGCTATTTTGCAGAGGTTGTGGAGGCCCTGTGAGCGGACGCGAGCCCGCGGCAGGCTTTCCTCCCTGATTGAAAGCAACAGCAGCAGGTGATCAAGGATCGGCATGACCTCCTCAGACAATCGCTCTCCACTCGGACAGCACCACTCCGCTTCCCAGATCCAGTCCCAGGCCGCGCCGGCTGGTCCGGACCCCATTCCGGAAAAGACCATGCAGTGGCTGACCCGCCTTTTGTTGATCTACTTCGGCGCGCGGCTCGTCTTCCTGGCGCTCTCCATCTCCTCCTACGTCCCTCCTGACGAGGTGACCCACGCCGGCATCTGCAAGGTCTTCTCCAAGGTGTTGCTGCTGCCCGACAACGGTCCCGACACCTGGCAGTACGGGCTGGTGACCAACATCCCCTGGCTCTACTACTTTGCTATGGGCAAGCTGCTCCTGCTCAACTTCTTCGGCCTGCCGGACCTGGTCTTCTTGCGGCTTTTGAACATCCCGCTCGCCTTCGGCACGGCCTTTTACGCCCTGAAACTTTGCCGCCTCGTGACCGAAGATCGCCTGACCAGGCTCTTGGTGCTGGTGATGGTCACCAACGCCGCCATGTTCAGCCTGCTTTCCTCCTCGGTTTCCTACGACAACCTGGCCAACCTCTTCGCCGCCATGGCCATCTACTACCTGTTCGCCTTTTTCCGGTTCCGCTCGGCCGGACTTTTGGCCGCCTCGCTTCTTTGCCAGCTGGGGGGGGCGCTCACCAAGCCGACCTTTCTGCCGCTCATCCTGGTGCTGGTCGCGGTGCTGGTCATCCACGAACTGCGGCGTCCGGCCACTTCCATCTTGGCCTCGCTCAAGGAATGGCTGGGCGGCTCCCCGGCGAAAGCCTGGGGCTGGCTTTTCCTGATCCTGGTCGCGGTGCTTTTGAACCTGCAGCTCTACGGCGGCAACTACCTGCGCTACGGTTCGCCGACCCCCTCCATGTCCTCGGTGCTGAACCCCGAGGCCGCCATGCAGTACCGGATGGAGGCGCGCGGCATGATTTTCAGCCAGTTCAAGGAAGGAAAGCTCTCCTACATGGACGCCGTCATCAAGGCCGGGGAGATCACCCACCCGGGAGACAAGGCGGACACCTTCCGCCTGCTGATGAACTGGCAGAACCTCCAGCAGAACCCGGGGCTGTGGCTCTCCCCCTCCGCCTACTCCTGGCTCTGGTTCAAGACCATGACCGGAACCATCCTGGGGATCAAGGCGCACCTCCCCATGCTGAAAAGCCCCGGCTACCTGGTGCCGGTCTACCTCGTCATGCTGCTGGCGCTGGCCGGCTGCGTGCTGCGCTGGCGGCCGACCCCCTCCGGGTGGGCCTCGGCGGGGATGACCGTCATCGTCCTCTTCTACGCCGGGTTCCTCATGCACGAGATCAACTGGGACGCCTACCAGAACTACGGCGAGCCGGGCATCACCCTCTACGGGCGCTACCTCCTCCCGGTGATCGTGCCGGTCTACGTGCTGGGGAGCTACTACCTGCTGCAGCTTTTCCGCGACCAGCGGGTCCGGCTGGCGCTGGCGGCGGCGGTTGCGCTGCTTTTCATCAGCTACGACTTCCCCTGGTTCCTCGCGCACGCCACCCCCGAGTGGTACAGCTGGCTGCCGCGCTAGCGGCGCTGCAGAGGCGAGCGGGCCGGATAGGGGTGTGACGGGGGAGCAGAAGCTTAACAATTGCTGTCAAGGATGTGTCGATGTCGAATCTGGAAGCTGTGCAACGAGGAGTGAAGGAGTGGAAAGGGCGGCTGCCGGCGGCGCTGGCCCTGGTGGTGCTGGTCACGGTGGCCGTCTACTGGCCTGCCTTCCATAACGGCTTCATCGACTACGACGATACCGACTACGTCACGGTCAACGTGGTGGTCCGCCAGGGGCTGAGCCTCAAGGGGCTCCTCTGGTCGCTGACCGCCTTCCATGCCGGCAACTGGCATCCGCTCACCTGGCTCTCGCACATGCTGGACGTCCAGCTGTTCGACCTGAACCCGGCCGGGCACCACGCGGTGAACGTCCTTTTCCACGCTGCCAACGCGCTCCTCATCTGCCTGATCTTCAACCGGCTGACCGGGCGGCTGGGGCGCAGCCTGCTGGTAGCCCTCCTCTTCGCCCTGCACCCTTTGCACGTCGAGTCGGTCGCCTGGATCGCCGAGCGTAAGGACGTGCTCTCCACCTTCTTTTGGCTTTTGACCATGGGCGCCTACCTCCGCTATGCCGAGCGCCCCTCCGCCGGCCGATACCTGACTGTGCTGCTCTCCTTCATCCTCGGCCTGATGGCCAAACAGATGCTGGTCACCCTGCCGGTGGTGCTGCTGCTCCTGGATTACTGGCCCCTCAAGCGCCTCTCCCTGCCAATTGGGAAGCAAGATCCGGCCTCGCCCGGGCTGAAGCGGCTGGTGGCCGAAAAACTGCCGCTGCTGGCCATCGCAGCCGTCGCTGCACTGGCCACCATTTTCGCCCAGAAATCGGGCAAGGCTTTAAGTTACGGCGCTGGCGGCTCCGAGCTCCTCTACGCCGGCAACGCCCTGATCTGCTACGTCAAGTACCTGGCGAACATGGTCTGGCCGGTCGACCTCGCGCTGTTCTACCCGCTGATCGCTTCGGAAGTCACCGCCGCCAAGGTAGCCGGCGCCGCCCTGCTGCTGGCCGCGGTGACCGCCCTTGTCGTCTGGCAGGGGCGCAGGCGCCCCTATCTCGCCTTCGGCTGGTTCTGGTACCTGGTCACCATGCTGCCGGTGATCGGCTTCATCAAGGTCGGCTCGCAGGCCATGGCAGACCGCTACACCTACGTGCCGCTCATCGGCATCTTCGTGCTGGTGGTTTGGGGCGGGGCGGAACTGGCGGGGAGATGGAGGTATGGAATCGAGGCTGCCGGTGCTGTTGCCGCGCTGCTGCTGGCCGTTTGCTCCGCGCTCACCGTGACCCAGATCGGCTACTGGCAAAACAGCTACGGACTTTACACCCACGCGCTGTCGGCCGTGCCGGACAACTGGCTGGCCCACAACAACCTGGCCATCCTCGAGGCGCAGCAGTACCGCTACGACGAGGCGATCCGCCATTTCAGCGAGTCGCTCAGGATCAACCCCAACCAGGCCGAAGGGTACCGCAACCTCGGTACCGTCTACCAGTCGACCGGCAACAATCTGCAGGCCATCAACTGCTTCCGCGAGGCGGTGAGGCTCAGCCCCGGCGACGTCGAGGGGCATTTCCGCCTCGGCTACGCCTATCTCGCCGCCGGCAATCCCGAGCTTGCCTACCAGGAGTACCTCGAGCTGCAGCGCCTGGACGAGTCACACGCCCGTCCGTTGCTCGATTCCATCCGGATGGTGAGCAGGAGGTAGTCTACTTCCCTCCCCGCGCCATGGCCAGATTGTTGCGGGCCTCGGCGAAGTCCGGGTCGATTCTCAGCGCCTCCTCGAACTCAAACGCCGCTTCGTGCGCACTGCCGGTCCTACCCAGAGCGATCCCGAGGGCGTTGTGTGCCACCGCATCGTCGGGTTCCCTCTTCAGGTGCAGGTAAAAGTGCCGGATCGCCTCCTCCAGCCTCCCCTGCGCCATCAGGACCTCGCCCAGGTTAAAGTGTGCATCCGGTACCCGCGGGTTCTCCCTCAGTGCTTCCTGTAAATGGCTCATTGCCCCCTGGTAATCCTGCTTGGCCCCCAGCGCATCACCCAGAAGGTTATGGACCTCGGCATACTGGGGCTTAAGCCGCAATGCCTCCTTGAACTCGCTGATCGCCCCGTCGAGGTTGTCGCTTAACAGCAGGGTATCTCCCAAGTACTTGTGGATGACTGCGCTATTGGGCGTCACCCGGTCAGCATGCCTAAACAGGGTGAAGGAGGTGCGCCAGTACCCGGTCTGCTTCCAGCTGAGGGCGGTCAGCAGCGCGAAAACGGCAAGGGCTGAGAGGGCGAGGATGGTTTCCCGGTTGCGCAGGGTGCGGGTCAGCTCCATCAATCCCCAGGCCGTGATGATGGAGAGGCCGATGCCGGGGATGTAGGTGTAACGGTCGGCCATTGACTGCTCGCCCACCTGGACCAGGCCGATCACCGGAATCAAAGTGATCAGGAACCACAGCCATCCCATCATGAGGTACGGGGACCTCTTTCTCAGCACGAATGCGGCCGTAGAGACGGCCAGCAAGGCCGCCGCAGCCAGGGCAGGCTGCCAGGGCGGGATCGAGGCCGGGAAGGGGTACATGGCAGACAGGTCCTGTGGCCAGAGGGTCTTCAGGACGTACTTCACATAGGCGACCAGCACGTTTTCCAGCCGCATCAGGGGAGAGATCTCTCCGAAGCTCCGGGTGGCGCCCCCCTTCTCCTGCACCAAGAAGGTGATGATGCAGCAAAGTAATGAGAGGACGAAAAACGGGATCTTCTCCAGGACTGCGGCCACTACTTTGGTGCGAGCCTCGTCTGCTTGTCCCGTCACCTTCTCGAAGCGGCCGAGCGGCCAGTAATCGATCAGCAGCAGGACCAGCGGCAGGGAGACCAGCATTGGCTTGGACATGAGTCCCATCAGGTAGCAGAAAAGGGCGGCGAGGTACAGCTGCCACTTTCTTTTGGCGACGAAGTCGACATACCAGATGATGGTCAGGAAACAGAAGAAGGCGCTCAGCACGTCCTTTCTCTCGGATACCCAGGCCACCGACTCCACGTGCAGTGGGTGCACGGCGAACAGTGCCGCCACCAGCAGGCTCGGGAAAAAGGAGCCGGTCAGCCGGTAGAGGAGTCGCAGTAGCAGCAGCGAGGCCGCGATGTGGATCAACACGTTGGTCACATGATGCCCGTGCGGGTTCATGCCATAGAGCTGGACGTCCATCATGTGGGAAAGCCAGGTTAGTGGATGCCAGTTGGCTGCCGTCGAGGAGGTGAAGGCCCAAACTATGCCGGCCCTGGTGAAACCATGGGCGACAAAGGGGTTGCTCACCACGTATGCGTAGTCGTCAAGGTTCACGAATTCGCTGCCTGCCACCTGGCCGTAGATGGCGAGGATGGCAGCGCTCAGCAGCAGGCTGACGACCACCATGGTCCTCGCTGCGACTTTCTCTTCGAAGAGGTTGTGGATCAACTTCAATTGACCTCCGGCTGTTGCATGGAAAACAGTATCTAGGCCCTAGGGCGAGTGAGCGTTTCAATGAGGTCGACCAGCGACGGCCAGGACATCTTGCTGGCCGTGAACCTGTCGATGTTGCCGGCAAAATCGATCCCCTGGTTCTCCAGGAACCACAGGATGCCGTCGGCGAGGGCCTGCGGGTCGTCGGGCGGCACCAGCTTGCCGGTCACCCCGTCCTGCACCACCTCGTGGAACCCTCCCACCCGGGTGGCCAGCACAGGTTTCCCGTACCCGTAGGCGGTGGCGATGACCCCGGAGGTGATCGATCTCTTGTAGGGAAGCACCACCAGGTCGGCTGCCGAGAAGTAGCCGGTCATCTCCTCCTCGGAAACGTAGCGGTCCACCATCTCCACCCGCCCGGCTATCCCCAGCCTCTCGATCAGCTGCAGATAATCGTCCTTGTCCTTCCAGAACTCTCCCGCCACCGTGAGATGCAGGTCCCGCCCTTTCAGCAGGGCAAGGGCCTGCAGCAGCGTGTCGAGCCCCTTGTACGGGCGCACGAAGCCGAAAAAGAGCAGGTTCAGCCGGCCGGCGCGAGGCGCCTGCGGCACCTGGTGGTATTCGAAGAGCGGCAGGAGATGTTCCTTCACCGTCGCTTTCGGGTTCAGGGCGGCAAGCTGCTCCTTCTCCTTGCCGGAGTGGACCACCATCCTGTCGACCTGGGTGAGGACCAGCCTGGTCAGCGCCCTCTTCAGTGCGTTGTCCTCGTGCTCGAAGACGTTTATGCACAGGACCACCACCTGGATTCCCTTCTTCCTAAAATCGCGCAAAAGGTACAGGTACATCGGCGCCCAGTAGGTGACCCACCAGGGGAGGATGACCAGGTCGGGGCGAAAGGCCTCGATGGTTCGCGAGGTCTGCCGCCAAGAGCCGACGCTGGCGGAGTCGACAGCGAAGGAGAGGTTGCGGAATTCGCGGCGGACCGCCTCCCGGTCGATGCCACCGTCTATCTGCGGCTTCTTCCCGTACAGGATGGCGGGATACTGTCTCGCGTAGCTCAAAAGCAGCAGCTCGTGCCGCTCTTCCAGTGCCTTGGCAAGCGAGTAACAGTACTTGGCGATCCCCCCTCTGAATGGGGGAACCGGCCCGATCAGGCAGACTCTCATAAGGACCCTTCAGATAGAAATACGGCGCGTGGCCGTTTACTTCTCTTCCCGCTCGTGAAAGCCGCTCCCTCACCCTTGGACAAGAGCAACTGTCGTCTTGGTCAACAAGCCCCCTTTGACAAAGGGGGACTTGGCTTCAGCTGCCGCCCGTTGAGAACGGCAAATCCCCTCAGCCCCCCTTTGTCAAAGGGGGGAGCTTAAACCCTCACCCTGCCGGGGTGCGGTGAGGGAGCTTTCAACGGAGATGCCAGGCTTCCCTCACCCCGGCCCTCCCCCGCGGGGGAGGGAGAGTTGGCGAAGTGCTGGAGAGTGAACGGTGCAAATGAGCGGACCTGCCACTCCCAGTCGTCACTTTTTGCCGCCAGCGTCCTTGCCGCCGGTCATGATCTCCAGCCGGCTCTTGAATAGCTTTGTGAAGTTCTCCTTGTCCAGGAGCAGCGCGAGGTCCTGGCGCCGGATGCCGCGGTTCAACAGCAGCGAACGGATTATCGAACAGGCTATGGTCGCCACGAGCAGCAGCACCCGGTTCCCGGCCAGCACCCGCGGCAGCTTCGCCCTGCAGTAGAAGTTGCAGGAGTTGTACACCCTGGTGAGCGGCGCCCAGCCGAAGTATTTCAGCGCCAGCCGGAGCGCTTCCTCGCTGTTTTCGTAGAGGGTCTCGTCGCGCACGGTCTTGGACGCCTCGTGGAGCCGGTACACCGACAGGAAGCGCGGCAGGTACCGGCAGGGGAAACGGCGGGCCATCCTGATCCACAGATCGTAGTCAATGGCGAAGCGCAGCGAGGAATCTACGCCTCCCACCGCCAGGAACGCCTCCCTGCTGAAAAAGGTGGAGGGCTGGCAGATGAAATTGAACCAGGCGAGCTTCTGGTAGTTGAAGGGCTCGGTCCGGTACCTGCCGATGATGGTGCCGCCGACATCGCTGTAATGTGCGTCGCCGTAGAGAAGCGCCGTGTCGGGATGAGCGGCGAAGTGGTCGACGGCGGCCTGCAGGGCGCCCGGCAGGTAGCAGTCGTCGGAGTTGAGCCAGGCGAGGATCTCTCCCCTGACACTGGCAAAACCTTTCGCCAGGGCGTCGCTTTGTCCTTTGTCCCTTTCGCTCAGCCACCGGTAGGAAATGCCCCGGCACTTCACCGGCCACTCGCCGGTTTCCAGCAGCGACTGGTAGCGTCGCATCACCGCCACCGAGTTATCGGTCGAGCCGCCGTCCACGATCAGGTAATCGATGGCGAACTCACCCTCCTGCCCCAGCACGCTCTCGATAGTGGCCGCCAGGAACTCTCCCTGGTTGTAGGACGGGGTGACGATGGATATGGTGACGGTGTCGGTCATGGTTTCTTTGCATCCTGCAGTGGCGCGAACAGCGCATCGTCGTAGCGCGCGAAGGTCTGCCAGCCGGCGATTCTCCTGGCCGACCTGATCAGGGAGCGGGCGCCGGCGCGCCGGGCGGCGAGACCGTCCCGCTCCGCACGATCGCCTATCAGGACCGTTGCCTCCGGCTTGACCGCCGCCCTTTCCATCAGCAGTTGCAACCCCCGCGGGTGGGGCTTCAGAAAGCCGACCCCGGGATCGCCGGCACTGACCGTATCATCGGCGCTCACTCCCAGGGCGGCGAGCTTGTCGCGTGCAGGGTAGTCGGAGAAAATGCCGATCTTCTTCCCCGAGCGCCTCAAGGCCTCGAAGAGCTCGGCCAGCCCGGCATACCGGCAGCCGGCAAGGTAGGGGAGCGGGCGTCTTGCCATCCATTCCGCGACGGCTTCCTGTACCCGGGCCGACGCTACACCTGTCGCGGCGGCGGTCTCGGCGATGAGCGCCTCTTCGCCGAAGGGAGCCTCGCGCTCGCCCCAGCGCTCGCGCCTGCCACGGTACGCACTCAATATGCGGTAGAGGCGGAGATCCCCCCTGGTGACCAGGTGCAGCAGCAGGTCGCGCGCCATGAGCGCCCGCAGTCGCCGCTGGTCGTAAAGGGTGCCGTCCACGTCGAAGACCACAAGCTCGATCTCGTCCCAAGCCTCCGGATGCATGGTCGGCGCAGAGGTCATGGCAACCCGATGAAGCGCTGCTTGGTAAGTGAATCGAGCATCGGGAAATTTACGAAGGAGGTAATGGCGAAGAGAACGATCAGGATCACGATGAGGATGGCCAGCCCCCGCTCCCGGTAGAGTTTTTCCGGGTTCTGCGCCGAGGAGCCAGGGCGCATGGAGAGGGCGAGATAGTGGGCGAACATCATGATGATCACCGGCATCAGCACGATGTACTCGACCCGGTACTTGACGAGGAAAACGGCCAGGAAGAAGCTGGACAAAAGTCCGTAGATGAAGCAGGAGACGGTGAGCGAGATCTCGGTGTATCCCCGGAAGCTCGCGCGGTAGAGGGTCAAAAGTTCCCTGCTGTGGGAAGCCACTATCTCCCGGTATTCGGAGAGCCGCTTGGCTGCCATCAGGAAGGCGCCGGCCATCCAGTAGGTGAGGATGATGGAGCCGGGGGGCATGGTCAGCGGGTCGATCATCGCCCAGCCGATCATCAGGCGCAGCGGGCTGTTCACCGATTCGGAGATCACGTCGAGGTAGGCCTTGTCCTTGGTGCGTAAGGGGCGCACGTTGTAGGCCACCCCCTGCAGCGCGAAGGCGCAGGCGACCAGCCCCATCAGCCTGCTGACCGCGAAGGCGCAGCCAAGACCCGCCACCACGAACAGCAGCCACTCGACGACGATGAGCGGGCCGCGCAGCTCCTTCTGCACCGCGCTGCGCCGGCACTTGGTGGGATGAAACTTGTCGAACTCGCGGTCCAGCCACTCGTTGATGACGTAATTGCCGGAGGCGATGCAGATCGCGGCGAGAAAGCCGAGCGCGATGTTGGCAGGGAGGGTGGGCGTGTGGGTGCCGCGCAGCAGGTAGGCGAGCAGGATGCCGGGCAGGATGAAGATGTGC
Organism: Geomonas sp.; assembly: GCA_035255025.1. GTDB lineage: Bacteria > Desulfobacterota > Desulfuromonadia > Geobacterales > Geobacteraceae > Geomonas. The sequence goes on along the minus strand of DATFAB010000079.1, from coordinate 23,065 downwards.
TTGGTGCAGTGGTCGAGGCGGGCAATGGCGAGATAGTCCGCGAAGGTGCCGGATCTTCTGGGCGAACTGGCCACGCTTTGATCTGCCGAATCGTCTAGCACGTATCCTTCCTTGCTGTCATTACGTTCGAGGTTTCGCTTACGGCGTTGTCATGCCTGTCTTTGGAAACCATCCTTTCTGATAGCACATCGGCGCTAACTCATAAAGCTAAATTTGGGGATTTGATAGTGCCAGCCCCGCAACCGGTCCAGCCTGCCCAGTAACTGTCAGCTTCCCTCTTTGATGATTGGGGCGCAGCAGCGAAAGACACCGGCGGCAGGTGGACAATTAGCTTTAATTGCCCCGGGAATTATGATATTCACAGGTAGATGAAGTTGCCTTGTTATGTTTTGTGATCAGTCATATGTTCGTGCAGGTGACCTTTGGATATCATTGCGGTAGTACTCCCGATACTTTGCCTTGTCGCGTTGCTGAGAGTTGAAAATTTCAGGGAAAGCTTCCTCAAATCCGCCACCGCCACCGCTCTCTTCGTAACCTTCTCCGCCGAAATTCTCAGCCTGTTCCACGCCCTAGCTTATCTCCCCCTGCTGGCATGCTGGTGCCTGTACCTTGCCGCCCTGGTTGCCTACCGGTACCGTTCCCACAAACTTCGCCCGCACTCCTTGAAAGGGGGTGGGCAGGTCTTTGGCAAGGGGGGGGTGGATCTGCCCCAGGCCGTGCTGCTCGGCTTGATGGCGTGCCTCGTGATCGTCGCCGGCATCACCGCACTGGTCGCCGCGCCCAACAACTTCGACTCGCTGACCTACCATCTCCCCCGGGTCATGCACTGGATCCAGAATAGAAGCGTCGCCCACTACCCAACCAACATCGACCGGCAGCTGGTGATGGCACCCTTTTCCGAGTACATGATCATGCATCTGCAGATCCTGTCCGGTAGCGACCGCTTCGCCAACTGCGTGCAGTGGTTCGCCATGGTCGGCAGTGTGCTCGGGGTGTCGCTGATCGTTCGAGCCTTCAAAGGAACCGTCGCCGCGCAGATAGTAGCCGCCGCCGTCGCCGTTTCCGTCCCCATGGGGCTTCTGCAGGCGAGCAGCACCCAGAACGATTACACCGTCACCTTCTGGCTGGTCTGCCTCGTCTATTTCATCGTGGCAGGGAAGGGGGGCAGCCTGCGGCAGGCCTTCTGGGTCGGGGTCACCCTTGCCCTCGCCATCTTCACCAAGGGAACCGCCTACTTCGTAGCCTTCCCCTTCATGATCCTCTACCTGTGGCAGCTGCTCCGCCAGGAGACTCTTGCCGATGCGGAAGGGGAGGGGAGGGAAGCCGCCGGCGCAGCTCCCGGCAACAGGTTGAAGCAGGCGCTGCTCAGCCTGGTGATCATCGGCGCGGCGGTGCTGGTGGTGAACGGCGGCCATCTCGCCCGCAACTACCAGACCTTCGGCAACCCCCTCGCCCACGGCACCGGCAACGAGATTACCTGCCAGAGGGTCGACCTTACCTCCCTCGTCTCCTGCGTCACCAGGAACCTCGCGGTGCAGCTCTCCACCGGGCTGCCGGGGCCCAACCGGGCGCTGTACGGCTTGACCGCCTCGCTGCACAGGATGATCGGCGCCGATCTCAATGACCCCGCTCTCACGGCCGGCGACGAGTTCATCATGCTGCCGGCACTGGTCCGCTACCACGAGGACTACGCCCCCAACCCGCTGCACATGCTGCTGGTGATGGTCTCGGCCGGATTTCTGCTGGTGCGCTGGAAGAAAGTTCCCAGGCAGATGCTTCTCTTTGCCGCCGCTGGCATGGCGGGCTTCCTGCTCTTGAGCCTGTTCCTGAAGTGGACCCCCTATCTCAGCCGCTACTTCATCCCGTTCTTCGTGCTTTCCGCCCCGGTGGTGGCCTTTTGCTCCGAGGCCGTCCGCCCGCGCGCGGTCGTCTACCTCCTGGCCGGGACGCTGCTCTGCTCGTCCTTTTTCGTTTTGACCGGCAACTTCATGCGGCCGCTGACCGGCCCCCGTTCCATCTTCGTCACGCCGCGGCTGGAGCAGTATTTCATGGCCAGGCCCGAGGCGATCAGCTACTTCGTCTCGGAGGGGAACATGGTGAAGGGACAGCCCAACCCCAATATCGGACTCTCCTGTAACGGCAACACCCTGGAGTACCTCCTGTGGGTAGTCTTGGGCGACCAAGGCCAGCACTACCGGATCGAGCACGTCGAGGTGAAGGGCCCCTCCGGCCGGATCCCGCTGAAGGATTTCGCCTCCTACTTCCCGGTCAGCCTCTAGGGAAAAAACGCCGGTGAGGTTCTACCGAAATAACGGATGCAGGTGATGACAGAAATGAAGCGTGAGGAAAATTTCCGGTCGTTGTGCGCCGCAATCCTGGTCGCAGTCGGGGTGATCGCCCTGGTGGTGATGTTTGTCCGCTGCGGCTTCAATCCCAACCTGTGGTTCGACGAAAGCGGCCAGTTCTGGATGAGCAAGGGACAGATCCATTTCGCGCCCCCTCTCACCCCGGATGGCACCCTGGCCGACGTGCTGCAGGCCAACCGGACCGCCAACAGCGACCCCGGCGGCTACACGGTCGCCCTGCACTGGTGGCTTTCGGGCGGCACCTCGCCCCTTTGGCTGCGTTCTTTCTCCTTCATCTTCTTCGTGGCGACCGCCTTCGCCTTTGCCGGCATCGCCTGGCTCTGGACCAGGAACCGGCTGCTGGCCGCGGCCGCCGGCGTGCTCCCCGCCTGCTCGCCGCTGCTGGTAACCTTCGCCTTCGAGCTGCGCGCCTATTCCATGGAGGCCTGCGGCATCGCGCTTAGCGTGCTGCTGCTCGAGTACGCCGGCCGGCGCCCCGCGGTCGGCAGGTTCCTGGCGCTGGGGATCCTGGCCGCCTTTTTCCTCACCTCCCGCTACAGTTTTATCTGCCCGGCGACCGCCACCGGGCTGGCCCTTTTCTGGATGGTGAGGGATTTCCCCTGGCGGCAGCGGCTCTCTTTCCTGGCGGCCTATGCCATCCCCGTCCTGGCCAGCTGCGCGGCCATCTACCTGGTCACCCTCGGGCATTCCCAGTCCCACCAGAAGCCCAATCCTCCCTACTACGTCGAGCAGTACGTCCTGGGCGGCAAGACGCTGGGGGAGATGGCCGGCATCGCCGTGCGGGCGCTTTTCTCCTGGTACGAGCTGGGCGCCCTGCTGTTCGTCGCCCTGTTCCTGTTCTTTGCTCTCCGCAGAAACGAGCGCTCCGGTTACCAGCGCTTCACCCCCCTCTTCATCATCGTGGTGGTGGTCAACCTCGAGGTCGTCCTCCTCTCCCTGTTGGGCAAGTACCCCTGGTGTCCCAACCTGCGCTGGGGGATCGGTCTCAACCTCCTCTCCATGCTTTCCCTGCTCCCCGCCTTGTGGATGCTGGCCCGCTCGGCCGCAGGGGAGGAGGCGACCGGCAGGAAAGGTTTCTCGCTGGGCGTCTGCCTCGCCGTCTCCCTGCTGGCGCTGTACGGCGCCGCCACCTCCCGGGTGAGCTCCGAGGAGCCGCTCTACGACAACATCATGAAACTGGGGCCGGCCTCCCTGTACGGCAAGACCGTGTTCATCACCCAGATGGCCCAGCCGTCGGTTCGCTACCTGTACGAATACGGGCCGCTCAAGAGGTACGCGGAGGGCATCTACCCGCAGTCGTTCATCTTCGAGGTGCCGCCCAAGGTGACCGATTACCGGCCGATCGACTACTTCATCTCACCCGAAGGGATCCGCAGAGGGGAGTCCTCCGGAGGGCGCCAGCCCTGAACCTGGACGCCCGGTGGCGTGCCGGAGGCTCGGCTTCTGGCGTCTCCGGCAGGGGAGTAACGGCTGACAGCGGCCTGTATCAACGAGAAGCTGGAGGTGGTTTTGGAGCTGCAAGGTTTGAAGTATCTGGTGGTGGGCGCGGGCTTTTTCGGATCGGTGCTGGCCGAGAGGATCGCCGCCGACCTCGGGGAGCGGGTGCTGGTCATCGACAAGCGGCCGCACACCGGCGGCAACAGCCATTCCGAGGACGACCCCGCTACCGGCATCGAATGCCACCTGTACGGCTCCCACATCTTCCACACCTCCGACGAGGAGGTCTGGCGCTACCTCTGCCGCTTCACCGACTGGAACAGCTACCGCCACCGGGTGCTCACCCTCTTCGACGGCAAGGTGTACCAGATGCCCATCAACCTGGCCACCATCAATTCCTTCTACGGCCTGCAGCTCGACCCGCAGCAGGCGCAGGACTTCATCCGGGCCGAGATGGAAAGGGAGGGGATCGGCGAGCCGGGCAACCTCGAGGAGAAAGCGGTGTCGCTGGTGGGGAGGCCGCTCTACGAGGCGTTCGTGAAGGGGTACACGATCAAGCAGTGGGAGACCGACCCGCGGCTGCTGCCGGCCGAGATCATCACCCGGCTCCCCTTCCGGTTCGGCTACAAGAGCGATTACTTCAACGACCGCTGGCAGGGGATCCCCTGGCAGGGATACGCCGCACTCTTTAAAAACATCCTGGACCACCCCAACATCGAAGTGGCGCTCGACACCGATTTCTTCGCCATCCGTGACCGCATCCCGGCCGGCTGCAAGGTGATCTACACCGGGGCCATCGACCGCTTCTTCGACTTCCGTTTCGGCGAGCTTGGCTGGCGCACCCTCGACTTCGAAAAGGAGGTCTGCCAGGTGGGGGACTTCCAGGGGACCACGGTGATGAACTACGCCGAGGCGGCGGTCCCCTTCACCCGGATCCACGAGTTCCGCCACTACCACGACGAGCGCTCGTACCCTGCCGACCGCACCGTGATCTACCGCGAGTTCTCCCGCCGGGCCCGTCGGCAGGACGACCCCTACTATCCCATCAACACGGTGAAGGACCGCGAACTCCTGCAGGAGTACCAGGCCGCCGCCGCTTTGGTCCCCGATTTCGTCTTCGGGGGGAGGCTGGGGAGCTACGCCTACCTGGACATGGACAAGGCCATCGCGGCGGCCCTTGCCACCTATCAGCGGGACATCAAGGGGGCCGGGCGACCGCTCCTGTAAAGAAAGGATGGTTTGATGAAGCTTGATCTGGCGCTGGTTATGCCGGTGTACAACGAGGAGGAGTGCATCGGGGAGGTGGTAGAGTCCTGGCACCGTGAACTGTCGGGGTTGGGCATCGCCTTCCAGATGCTGGTCCTAAACGACGGCTCCAAGGACGGCACGGCTGGCAGGCTCGCCGCCTTCGAGGGGCGCCCGGGTCTCCGGGTGATCAACAAGGCCAACAGCGGCCACGGCCCCACCATCCTGCTTGGCTACCGGATGGCGGTGGCCGAGGCGGAATGGGTGTTCCAGACGGACAGCGACGACGAGATGAAGCCGGAACAGTTCGGCTCGCTTTGGCAGCGCAGGAACGACTACGACGCGCTGTTCGGCTGGCGCCAGGGTCGCCAGCAGGGGGTGGGGCGCCGACTGATCAGCGCGGTGTCGCGGCAGGCGGTGGCGCTGCTCTTTTCCCGGGGGGTGCTGGACGTGAACACCCCCTTCCGCCTGATGAGAAGCGAAAAGCTGCGGGAGATCCTGCCCCGCATCCCCGAGAACACCTTCGCCCCCAACCTGATCATCTCGGGGATGCTGGCCAAGATGGGCGCCCGCATCTACAACCACCCGGTTCCCCACCTCGGGCGCCGGACCGGCAGCGTCTCCATCGTGCGCTGGAAACTGTGGAAGGCCGCCTTCCGAGCCCTCGCCCAGACTATCCGCATAGCCCTGCGCTCCTGATCCCGTCCTCTCTCCCCCACCTTTTCCCCCGCGCCGCTCACCCCGACGGCGTGCGGGCGAGCCGGTAGATGCTCAGATTGCTCCCCGCCAGGGGCACCTTTTCGTAATAGCGCTCCAGTATGTCTGCCACGTAGGGGGGCGGCACCGGGTAGTGCTGGCTCTGGACGATGATCAGCTTCGGCCGGTTGGCGGCCAGGTGGCCGCGGAACTCCTCCGCCATGGCCCTCCCCCGGACCGGCACCTCGAAGAGCGGCGTCGTGTAGTGGTACCTGGAACTGCTCTGGCGGCCGGAGCGGAAGTAGAGCTGCGAGTCGTTCCCCACCACCTGGATGCGGTCGCCGGGGGCGCTGTGTTCCCTGATGTAGGCCACCACGGCAGCGGCCTGCGGGGCGGGGCGGTAGGCCTGGTAGGTGTAGTAGAGGTGCCAGGCCACCGGCTTCAGGGACAGCACCAGGTAGAGCGCCACCAGCGCCGTGCTGCCGGTCTTCCAGCGGTCTTGCAACTCCCCCAAAAGCCAGCCAACCACCAGGCACACCAGCGGCAGCAGCGCGATGGCGTAGTGGGGGTAGTTGCGGCCGGACAGTGCGCAGGAAACCACCGTGGTGAGGAGCAGCGAGCCGGCCAGCGCCAGGTGCAGGGGAAGCCTGGGGAGCCGGCCGCGCCGCACGGCCAAAAGTACCAGGTACAAGCCGAGCGGGATGAGGGCGTTGCTGCGCCACAGGCTCGCCAGGGTGTACCTGAGGCCGGCGGCCAGGGTGGCCGGGTCGGGGTGCGCGTACTGCCGGTTGAAGGTCCAGTAGCAGGAAACCGCGTCATCCAGCACCCCGTGCCACACTCCCAGGGCCAGGAAGGGGAGGAAGCTGGCCAGCGCCGCCCCGGCCGCGATGGCCAGCGTGCGCGCCAGCTCCCGGTACTCCCCCCGCGCCAGCATCTGCCACCCCGCTACCGCGCCGAATACGCACCAGATGGGCAAAAGGTTCGGCTGCAGGAGCAGTACGCAGGTGAAGGAGCCCCCCAGCAGGGCGAGGCCGCCGGTCGAAAAGGGACGGCCGGAGTCCTGCTGGGCCATGAAGACCTCCAGGGCGGCCGCCATGAAGGGGAGGGCGAAGAACTGGCTGCCGGCGCCCGGTTCAAGCACCGACAGCACTGCAAAAGCGTAGAGGACCGCCAGCAGACCGCACAAGCGGCCGCTCAGCCTGCTGGCGGTCCGGTACATGACGGCCGCGAAGGAGAACAGGCAGGCGAGGTCGACCAGCCAGATGCCGACCGGGTTGCGGCCGGCGATCAATAGCCCCAGCGCGTTCAAAAGGTGCAGGAGCGGTCCCTTGTGGTCGAAAACGTCCCGATACAGGAGTGCGCCGTCCAGCATGCGGTCTGCGGAGTAGAGGTAGACGCCGGTATCGTATGCCGCGTCGCCGTTGGCAAAGGGGGCGAAGGGCTCCTGGAGCAGGACGAAGGCGGAGACGAGCAGCAAAAAGGGGAGGATGAAAAAATCACGATGACTGGACATTGGTTGGCAAGGTTTCCCGGGATTAGTTTGAGGGGGCCTGCTGCTCGGCCGCTCCGGCGCTTTCCGGAACCGGAGAGCCCGCGGGAAAAGGCGCCGGTGCACCCTGACGGAGCACCCCGAGCTTCTGCAGGGCGCAGCTGACACGCTCGACGATGCCGGTATGCCATCTCCTGCTCATGCACGGTTTCTCCACCATGATGAAGAGGGCGCTGCAGAACACGAAGGTGGCGGGGAGGGCAACGCCTCCGAGCATGAGTAGCTGCTGCCAGGGCGGACGGCCGCTGATGACTCCGGTCTTTTCCAGGACGCGCCCGACCGAGAAGATGCAGGTGTAGTGGTAGAGATAGAGGGTGTAGCACATTCCGCCTATGGTATAGACGGCGGGGCTTTGAAAGAAGCGGCTGCTCAGGCTTCCCTTGAAGGCGGCCAGGTAGGCGAGGAACATCGGCACCGGCAGGAACAGGTCGCCGGACTTGCCCGCGTGGTGCGCGCTGTAGATGGTGAGCCAGGCGGCCAGCGAAACGAGGTCCCAGCCAGGCGAGGTGCGGATCCCCTCCCGCCACTCGCCGAGGTAGACGTCGGCCAGCAGAAAGCCGGTCAGGAAGTACTGCGCCATGACCAGGATGGAGAGGGTCAGCCTGGAAGGGCCGGCCGCCCAGTAGGACACCAGCGAGAAAAAGACGATCAGCGCGGCGAGGAGCGTCCTGCGCCGGAGCCGGGAGGAAATGGTGAAGATCAGGGAGATGGCGGGGGCGAGCAGGTAGAACTGCAGCTCCACCTCCAGCGACCAGGCCACGAAGTTGACCGCGCTCATCTCCCCGTAGGTGAGGTTGTGGAGGTAGAAAAGGCTGGCGAGCAGGTGCGGCAGCAGTTGCGGGTAGCTCAGGTGGATGATGGCCGCCGAGATCGGGAAGCTGATCAGCAGGCAGATGATGTAGGGAGGCTCCAGGCGGGTCAGGCGTCTTAGGTAGTATGACTTCAGGCGCGGGCGGCTGCCCAGTCCGAGGTGTCCCTTGGCGAAGGGGAGCGCGATGATGAAGCCGCTGATGATGAAGAAGAGCTGCACACCGATATCGCCGCAGCCAAAGGCAGCCCCCAAAGGATCGGCGGCCGCTCCCGCCTCGTTCTTGCGGGAGACGAAGGTGTAGAGGTGAAAGAGCAGGACGGACAGGATCGCCATGAACCTGAGCCCGTCGATGGTCGGTATGAACTGTCCCGAGCTTGTATCGCGCGAAGCCCTGGCCAGGAAAAGCCCGGCCCACTGCCGCAAGGAAGACCCCTTCGTCTGTTCCCGCATCGATCCCACGTCCACCCCATCCTTGGTTGGGTACCTGACTCCTTGCGGCCCACGGGTCCGGTCCGCATCTTTGCTGCTGATGCAAGGATCGTGCTCTCTTTGATCGCTTCCTTGGAGCAGGGGGAGGATGGATGGTATTTCAGCCTGTTGAGGGCCGGTGTCGCTGGGACGGGATGGGCCGGACGGGGAATCCGGCTGCCTTTTGGCGGTAAAAAAGGGGAAAAGGCGGGGATCGGCTGCCTGGCGCCGGCCCGTCCGGGCCGGCGGGAACGGCAACCGGGAGAAGAATCGGCCACGCATTCGCCTGTTCGGTTTCGGAGGCCGGCAACTGTAGGGGGCAGCTGTCGGAAGGCGGGAGGTTCCTCTTAGGCGGGCGGGAGTAGCACGCGGTAAATGGTGAGCCCCTTCACGGTCACTTCAGGTTTCAGGATGTCCAGGTTGTTTTTCAGCTTGCCGTCCACGAAGTAGTACTGGATCCTGTTTCTCACCAGGTCCCTTTTGACATCATCATCGCTTTCATCTTTTCGCACAATGCCGAAGTACCTGTCGTGCAGATAGTAGGAAAGGGAGAGGAACTTCCGCCAGTCCTCCCCCTGGTCGCTGTCAGCCTGGCCCGCAACATTCGCCCGTTCCAGATTCAGGTGCCCCTTTATCTCCTGGCCCAGAACGTAGACGTCTTTGTCGATGTTCGTGTAGGTCAGCAGGTGGTGCAAGGGCGTTGCGATCATGTACATAGCTACCGCCGCCATTATCAATTTTCCCTGAGAGGTGTTGAGCAAAGACTTCTGCAAGAAGAAGCTCAGGACATAGGCGCTGAGAACGTACAGCAGGACGTTATTGATCCAGAGGTACCTCTCCTCGATGTGCATAAGGTAATATCCGAGCGGATATATCATGGTCGTCAAGAAGAGGTAGTAGGCTTTGTCGTCGTGGCGCTTTCGGCTGGTAAAGAAGGCGATGCTGATGAAAACAATGGTGAAAAAGTAGAGCGGGTTGCTGCTGACTTTGTAGAAATAACCGACGACGTTGCTGATGGCGATCTTCAGCAGGTAGCTGAAATCCTGGAGCGTCCCAAAAGGATTCCACTTCACGAAGTGCTGGTAGCTAGGATCATCCCAAGAGGAAATGGCAGAGGCGTTGGGGGGCGCTATCAGACCGTCGGTATCCATTGGATAGTCACCCCGTACGCCCGGTGCATTGATGGCCATGTTGTAGTTGCCGGCAGTGCTGATGGTGAAATGGTGGTACTTGTGTGAAAGGGTATCGATCCAGACCGAGCTGATCGCGAGGAAGGTTATCATTCCGGCAAGGTAACGATACAGGACCCTCTTAGGGGGAAGTGCCGGACTGCACTTGAAAAGCAGGTAGCACAGGTTGATCAGGGTGAAGTGCAGCAGGAAGAAATAGAAGTTATAGCTCTTGGAGAGATACGCTGCGGCGCCCAATAAACCGCAGGCGAGCCCGCTGTATTTGCTGTCGAAATAGGCGTCGTTGGTGATCAGGCACAGGTACAACAGCAGAATGCCCAGCCCGAGCAAGTCCGGACAGCCGTCGTACAAGGCATACCATGCAATAAGCGGACAGAAGCTGAGCATGTATAAGGCGGTGACGCTGGGTGCCAGTTTGAAATGCGACAGCAGCTTCCGGATGTTGGAGAGGACGAAAATACCCACTAAAACGGATACCACCTTCGCGGCGAGTTGGGGGGACAGCTTGATAGCAAGGAAGGGGACCAGTATCCAGGAAATGAGAGGTGACCACAGGCCGTTGATGGCGTCCGCGTAATCCCCTTTCAGGTACTGTTGCGCGATGGAGATGTAACTTATGCTGTCCGGGTCGAGCTGGTACCGGTAGTAGTTCAGAAAGAGTCCCGAAAGGGCGAGGTAAAACAGCAAGGGAAGATGACGATCTGCGACAAAGGAAACATTCCTACCGGAAATCCTCATAGCAACTCCAGCATGCATTTTCAATGCACATCAAAAAGGAGATAACATGACCTGCTTTTAGCTACCGCGTCGACCTCAACAGTTGCGAGTACAGCGAGGCGTGCTTTTGTGCGACCGTCTCTATGCTGAATTCCCGCACAACCTTCTCTCGCGCCTGGGCTGAAAGATCGCTATGCCGCTCCTTATCCAGTACCCATTGAACTCCCTGGGCCAGGTCCTGAGCTTGAAAGGGGCGAGCCAGATAACCGTTAATGCGGTGGTCTATGAGATCCGGCACGCCTCCCTGGGCAAAGGCGACACAGGGGGTGCCGCAGGCCATCGCTTCCATCACCGTGTACGGGAGGTTCTCGGAAATGGACGGCAGTACGAATACATCGGCGGCCGCATAAAGGAGGGCGAGAGAGCTGTCGTCCCCTTGCCAGCCGAGATAGTGGACCTTGAGTCCCAGTTCCGGGACCTGGCCGGGAGCAGACGCGCCGAAGACCGCAAGCTCAACTCCGCTGTCACCCCGACCGGAAATATCGCGCACGGCCTCGGCGAGCAGATGGAAACCTTTGTTGCGGTCGCTCAGGGCCCCCTTGGCGCCGAACAGGATCAGTTTCCTGTCACGGGGCAGGGAGAGGAGCTCTCGGGCATGACTCTTTTCAATCGGCTGGTATCGCTGGATGTCGATGCCGTTGGGGATCACTTCCACCCTGGCGCCGCCAAGCAGAGAGCTGGCCTTCGCCCGCTCTGCCATCCAGCGGCTCGGCGCCACCACGGTGAGGTCAAGGCCATGCCAGGCCGTTCGCTTTCGGTTCCAAATCCAGGTGGAGAGATCCTTTTCCTTCGTTGAGCAGAGGACAGGACAATGTCCGCAGGCTTGCTGGTACCTCGTGCACTCCAGGGGGAGGTAGCAGCCGCCGGTGAAGGCCCAGGAGTCGTGCATGGTCCAGACGATGGGGAGCTTGAGGGCGGCGAGGGTCTCGATGCGCATCATGCGCGCGACCCAGTGGAGGTGGACGAGGTCGGGGGCGAAGGAGGCGACCTGGGAGCGCAGACGGTCCGGAAGGTAGGCGGCCGAGAAGGGCCCGTTGCGGCGCGAGGGCCTGATGCCGAGCAGGGTTTCCTCGATGGTGGGGCGGGCCAGGCCCATAAGCCTGTCGAGCCCCGGGCGGGGACCTAGTACCCGCGGGTCGTGGCCGAACTTCCGCTGCACGTAGAGGGCACTCTCCACTCCTTGCGCGTGGATACCGTGCAGCAGCCGGGTGGCGGCCTTGGCTGCGCCCCCCTCGTTATCGGCGGCATTTACCTGGAGAACCCTCATCGTGTCCAGAACCCCTTAAGCCTGCGGGCAAACTCGTCCGCGGGCCAGTTGCGCACCAGCATGCGGGGGATCTGCTGCGGATCGCTCCAGCGGTGGGCCTGGCCGGGGAAGTTGGCGGCGGTTTTGGTGAAGCCGGCTTCCCGGCAAAGTTCGGCGCTTTTGCTGGTGTACTGGCTGCGCTTGCCGTAGGGGTAGGAGAAGACGGTTATCTCTTTGCCGAGCCAGCTCTCCAGTTGCCGCTTCGACTCCCTGATCTCCTCACGTTGGGCCGAGGTGGAAAGGGAGGAGAGCTGGCTGTGGGAGACGGTGTGGGCCCCGATGGTGACCCAGGGGCTGGCGGAGAGCCGCCTGAGTTCGTCGAGGGTGAGGGCGCGGTGGCGGTCGTCGGCCTCCCCGGGGCAGGCGGCCCAGCTGCGCAGTTCTGCCATGATCTCCTTGCGGCGCCCGGTCTCGGCCCCGGTCAAAAGCGGCACCAGGAAGCGGTAGAGCTCTTCCCGCTCGGCTTTTCCGGTGGCAGGCCAGCTCCTGGCACCTCCGCCGGGGAGGGTGAAGGACGCCGGCAGTTCCCTGGGCTCCAAAAGGATCTGTTGCAGCTCGTCCCACCAGAACTGCTGACGGGTGTCCACGGTGCCGGTGCTGACGAAAAAGGTGGCGGGGACCCCGAGCTCCTCCAGGATGGGAAGGGCCTCCAGCGCATTGTCGGCGTAGCCGTCGTCGAAGGTGATGCAGATGGCAGGCCTGGCCGCCTTATCCCAGTCCTCCTCGAACCTGACCAGCGGGAACCGTTCCTTGATGAGCCGCAGCTGGGCACGGAAATTCTCCGGCGAGACCGCCAGCATCTCGGGATCTACCGAGAGCGTGGTGACCCGGTGATAGAGGAGCACCAGCACGGGGGGATCGATGCCGTTCAGCAGACGGTTGACCGGGGTGCACACCAGCTTGCGCGCGGTTCCCAGGAATTTTCCGGTGAGGTTGGTCATGGCACGTGTGACTTTCGTTGATGCCGGCTTGGAAACCCCATCCTCACCCCGACCCTCCCCTTGAAGGGGAGGGGGCGTTCTGTCTTGTCGGGAAAAGGGGGGACAGTATGTCACTATCACTGCGGATGTCACTGCTACTGCATCCGGGGCGTATCCGTTCGCGTCACGTTCCCTCCCCTTCAAGGGGAAGCCTGCCCGCCGAAGCCTTTAGGCGAAGGAGGGGACAGGGTGAGGATATCGGGGTATTGTCCAGCCATCACGGCCGATTGGTGTAGATGAAGTACTTCAGCGCGTGATGGTCGAGCTCCCGGACCTTCACGAAGGGGGAGCCGGTAATCACCGCCTCGTGGAATTCCGGGTTGAAATAGATGATGGTTGCCTTCCTCGGCACCCTGTTGAGCGATGCGGTGATGTTGCCGATCACCGCGCTCATCACGCTGCCAGGAAAAGGGCTGAAGAAATAGAAATAGTTGAACCGGTCGAGGTCGGTGAAGTCTGCGGCGTCGGAAACGACCGTTTTCACCCTGTCGAGGCCGAGCTTCGCCAGGTTGCTCCTGGCAATGTCGGCGAGTTCCGGGGAGATTTCAACCCCCAGGACGCGCCCGAACGGGTAACGGGCCAGGGTGATCAGCGCCCCCCCCTTGCCGGAGCCGAAATCCACCACGGAGTCGGCCGGGGTGATATGCAGCGTCCTCAGCACCTTGTGGAGATCGATGCCGCCCGAATTGGCGTAGTAATGGCAGCGTTCCTCTGGCAGCTCCAACTCGTCCAGGTAGCTGTTGCGCAGGTCGATCTTCTGCAGGTGGACGCGCACCCGGAAGATGAATTCCCGCCACTCCCCCTGTGAGAGGAGTGCGAAGGCGTTCTTGGCATCGGTCAAAAGAGACATGCGAAATTCACCCTATCCTCACCGTCCAGTCTCCTCATCCGCCGCACGCTCGAAGAACCCGCCCCTGAACGGGGGGAGTGAGCCTAGCGCGCTTTGAACACCCTGCGGCTGACCGCTGCCATCAGCCTGTTCCTGAATTGCGCAAGGCGCCCCTTTTCCTGCCGGACCACGATGTTTTTGCCGTCCCCGTACATCTTCTTGCCAAGTGCCACCAGCAGCAGGCGAAGTTCGCTTTCTCTCACCAGCGGCAGGAGCGTATCTTTCAGAGGGCAGTCGGACCGGTCGTGGTAGATCATCTCCACCGTCTTCCGTTTCTCGATCACATGCTGGGGGATGTAAGGAAACAGCCGGCAATCGACCGGCCTTTCCGCATAGATCCGGCAGCCGTTCGCCCCCCAGTAGGGACAGGCGCCGCCGTTTGCCATGTATATGCGGACGATCCTGTTCGATCTCCTGACGATCAGGCGGTGCTCGTACTGTTGGAAGAGTGCCTGGAACTCAGCCTCGGCCAAAAAGAGACCGCTCAACCGCGAACAGCAGTGCTGGCCGGTGGCACATGCCAGGCAGGGATTGTCCTCATGCGCGCTCACTGCTTACCCCATTCTCCTGGTATTGATGCCGCACAGCCGGAACAGCCGGTTGTTCCAGAAATCCTTCGGGAACGCCTGCCGCAGGTAGGGCACCGCGGTCGACTCGTGGAAGCCTAACAGGCGCGAATAGGGGCGGCCGTTGAACACCAGCAGGTCGACGTGAGGAACCCCGCTCTGCGTCCATTTTCTCTTGTAGTCGTCGAAGGCGCCGCCGAAGTCATACAGCCCGGGGCGCTCCGGCTCCTCGAACACCTGCCGGAGGATCTCCATTTCCAGATAGGTGCCGGGGGAGAGCGAGGCAAACTCCGGCAGGTAATGGCCGCGCATGGCGTGTTCCTTGCCGAAGGCGCGCAGGTGAAACTCGACGGCGATGGTCCGGCCGTCCAGCCGCAGCGTCCAGGCGGAAAGCCATCCCTTCTCCGCGGCGAGATCGGCCAGTTCGTGGTAAAAGACCTCGTTGTCGGCGGTGGAGAGCGGGTCGCCGCTGTTCCCCGCCCAGCTTTTCCTGGTCACTTCGAAGAAGTCGTCGCGGACGGCCCGGAACTCCTCCTTGCCGCGGATCCGGCGGACCTCGGCGCTCCCCGCATTGTGCACCGAGTTGCGGATGTTGCGCAGGCTCTTCCTGGCGCGCAAGGTCCGGCTGGCCAGGTACTCTTCCCAGCTGCCGCCCGGCACCAGGTAGGGGGACTGCAGCCAGGCCGGGTTTTGCAGATAGCGGTTGCCGAAACCTTCGAGCAGCTCGGTTAAAAGCAGCCGGTTCGGCGAACTTTCAGGGAGATTCCTGAAAACGACGGCGTCCCAGCTCCCCGCGTCTTCGTGGAGCTGCCGCAGCAGTTCCTGCAGGAACTCCTCGCGGTAGGCCGGCAGCACGATCAGTTCGTTGTGGAGCGAAAGGTTGTTCTCGATGAAGCAGAGGATGGTAGCCGGCAGGCCGTGGATTTTCGCCCGCCGCCGCATCAGCGGCGCGATCCCCACCAGCTTCCCCCCGACCCGCATGACCACGAGGTGCAAGGCGGCCTCGCCGGCATAGTGCCGCCACCAGGTCCAGTACCATTGGAAGCTCGCGAAGACGGTGATCTCCTCCGCAAGCTCCTCGCAGAGCGCCTCCCATTCATTTTCCAGCGCCGAAAAGTCAGCCGGATTATATACCACATTAATCTGTCTGGCGTGCAAGCAAAAAACCTCTCTCGGGGTCGTCGTCTCAAGGAGCCGTGCGCGTGGCGCGGGAACTCGTGTACTGCCGGTGCCGGGGGGCAGGCCCGGGACGAGGCGTGAGCGCAGCTCTCCGCAGTGCTCACCGACACGCAGGATGATGACCTGAAACTGGTGGATTTTCTTGCATTATAAGGGGAAGGGGGGCGGGGAATTGTGGAAGGATTGAGGAAAGGTGACGCAAATGTGCAAGAAATGTGTACCGGGGTGGGGCGCAGGCATGTGCTATGCAGCCTAGCGGGGGCTACCCACCTTGCGCGGGGTGCGGCGCCTGCCGCTCAGCAGCTGGAGCGCCTGCCGCCATGCCTCGACCAGGGAGAGGGGGATCACCGCCTTCAGGCGCACCACCATGGCCATGCGCGCGCGCTCGAAACAGTCGCGCAGGGCCGATAGAAAGCGGTTCAGCCGGCCGGCGAGGGTGGCGGGCCAGAGCTGGACGTCGTGGCAGCCGCTGGGCGTTGCCCGCCAGTTGGCCTTGTACGGCTGGTCGCCGGTGGAGAGGTCGAAAAAGCGGCGCCCCTGGCAGATGGCGAAGTGGATGGACGACATGATGGAGAGGTTGCCGGCCGGGAGGTCGGTCACCTCCGGGTCCATGCCGGCCTGGTACGAGTAGACGGTGGTCTGGTCCATGAACTGGTACTCGGCGGCGATCGGGCGGCCGTCGCACTCCAGCCAGCTGAGGTTCAGCTGTTCCCGCTCCAGCAGCTGGCGGGCCACTGCCTGGTGAAAGGCCAAAAACCTGGGGTCGCTGAAGCAGCCCAGCGGCTCCTTGGGACCTCCCCAGCGGGCGGCGTGGAGGTCGACCAGGATCTGGAAGCCGCGCTGGAAGTCGTCCACGCCGGTGACCCGGTGCAGGGTGACCCGACCCGAGTCGAGGTAGTCGTGCTGCAGTTTCCGGCAGCGCTTGCGGTGTGCCTTGGACAGCATGGCGAGGTACTGCTCCCACTCCTCGGGGAGCGCCAGCTTCCAGCAGCTGTGGAGCGGTGTCCGGTGGAGCAGGAAGCCGTCCGCCGCCAGGGCCGCGAGGGTCGCCCCGAGGGCCGGGTCGTCCTGATCGACGCAATCAAGCCGCAGGCTCTGCCACGAGGCCCGGTTCTCGCGCAGGCAGGCCGCCGCCGCCAGGCTGACCCGCTCCTGCCAGCCTGCCGCCGCCAGCCAGCTGCTGTGGGTGGTGCCGACCCCGCCGCAACCGAGCAGCCGCAGCGTCCGCTTCCTCCCCCGGACCTCGACGAAGAGCGGCGCCAGGCCGACCAGCGCCCCTGCCGGCTCCCGGAAGAGGAGGACCCACAATTCATCGGCGGCGTCGGCGTAATGCCGCCACCAGGTCAGCAGCCACTCCGGCGAGCGCATCGGTGCGCCGGCCGCCAGCGCGGCCCATTCCGCCCGCAACGGCTCCAGATCCTGGGCCCGGCGGATGATGGTGACCTGCACGCTCTCGTCCATTTACCAGTAACAGCCCCTTTCGATGGTGTCCTTGTTGGCGGGTGTCTCGGCGGCCGAGGGGCGCACCCAGTGCTCGTTGAAGAGCTTCATGGTGCTGTCGAAGTATTCCCGCTCCCAGCGTTTTCCCTTGATGCCGAAGAAAACCTGGGTCACCCCGCCCAGGTGCACGGCCTGCTTTCCCAGTTTTTTTACGAAGGAGGCGAGGGGGAGTCCGTAGGCTCCGGCCCCGATCAGGCAGACGTCGAAATCGATCCCGGCGATCCGGTCGCGCATCTGCTGCAAGGCGTCAAACCAGCTGGCAAAGCCGACCTCCGCACCGCCGATCGACTGCACCGCCTGCAGCGTTTTCAGCTCGAAATCGGGGAGCACCTGCGGATTGGCAAAGAGCAGCCGGCGTTTTTCCGTGTACTGCCGGCGAATGGTGTCCACGAAGGGATGCACCACCAGGACTTTCCTCCCCGCAAGCTTTGCCGTCCACGGATCAGCGAAACGAAACGATTCCAGGCAGTCGAGGTCGACCAGTTCCGCCTGCGGACAGTAGTCGTTGCAGAGCACGTTCTCGAACTGGTTGAACCAGACCCCCATCACGTCGACGTCGGCCAGCTTTTCCAGGTAGAGTTCGGCAAAGGCGTCCAGCGAGCGGTCGTCGGTGGGGAAAAAGCCCGCCTGGTTGGACATGGTGGTCCTGATTTTGGCCGGGTATGGTCTCCCCCCTTTCCGCCTCTTCTCCAGGTAGCGGCGCAGGCAGGTCAGCTCCACCGCTCCCAGCCGGGATATCATCAGGGGTGCGTCCCCTGCGATCTTCTCCCTGACCAGCGCATGTCCCTCTTCCCCGAACTGGATGGCACGCCGGTAGCCGGGACCGCGCCAGCGGACCAGGTCCTCCTTCTCGATGGCGACCAGGTTCAGGTAGTACAGGGTGTCGTGCAGGCGGTTCAGGCGGATGAGCGCGCCTTTCACTATGTCCGATTCGATCAGTGCCATTGCCAGTTCCCGTCTCTTGTCATGCTCACCCTTGCCGCATCCCCAGAAAGGCCCGCCGGTACATGCTGCGCAGGTCCTGCCGAAGCAGGCAGGGCAGGATCACCACCGAGGTCCCCTGCGCCAGCAGGCAGGAGAGGGCGGCACCCATCACCCCGTACTGCCGGATCAGGAAATAGTTGCTCGCCACGCTGACCAGTGCCCCCATGGCCGTGCTGAGGATGTTCACCGCCCGCAGGTTCTCGTTGACCAGCCACATGGACTGGGCAAGCCCCTGGAAGACGAAGACCATCACGAAAACCAGCAGGCTCAACACCGCCGCCGACTCGCGGTAGGCCGCCCCGTATAAAAGCTCGACCACCCAGGGGGCGACCAGCGCCGTGAGCAGGGCGACCGCCAGGGAGACCACGGCGAAGAAGCGGAAGATGGTGACCAGCGCCTGCCGGTACTCCTCCTCGCCGCGCGCCTTCTTGCGGGCGATGAAGGGGGCGAGGCTCGCCACCATGGTGGTGGGGATCACGTTCCAGACCTGGGCCAGCGGCAGTGCGGCGGCGTAGATGCCAAGCTGCTTCTCCCCCAGCATCTCCTTCAGCATGATCTGGTCGATGCGCATGTAGGCGGTGATCATCAGCCCGCTGGCGATGAACGGCCAGCACAGCGAGAGGAGCCTCGCCGCTTCGGCCCGGCTGGCGCTCCAGGGCTCGCCGGCGGGAAAGCCCCGGTAGGCGGCCATCACGGCCAGGCCGAAGACGGCGGCCTCGATGCTGATCACGGCGGCGAAGGCGACCAGGGGGGCTTTCATAAGCAGCAGGATCACTTTCAGCCCGTTGGAGACGAAGTAGGCCACCATCTTCGCCTTCACGGTGCGCTTGCTCTGGCTCTGGCTCTGGAACCAGCAGTCGACCAGGTCGGCGACCTGGAAAACGAGGGTGCCGCCCGCCACCGCGGTCAGCAGGGCGAGTTCGGGCTGCTCGGGATGCAGCAGCAACATCATGAGGGCGGCGGCCAGCCAGGAGCCAAGGCCTGCGGTGAGCCGCATCCTGAGCGCGGTGCCGAGCACGAGGCCGGCGCCCACCCCTTCCCGGGAGATGTCCCTGATCACGAAGCCGTCCACCTGCAGGTCGGCCAGGATCTGGAAAAAGGCGATGAAGGAGAGGGCGTAGGCCAGTTCGCCAAAGCGGGCAGGCCCCAGGTAGCGGGCCACCCAGGCACCCACCGTGAGGCCGATCACCATCCGGATCACCCGCTCGAAGACCAGCCAGCCGGTGTTGCCGATCGCCTTTTGCAGCTGCAGCCGGCCATCCAGCCACTCCCGGACCGGCTCCGGCAGGTAGGTGGTCCAGGAGGCGTTCATGCGGCGCCGTCCTCCAGCAGGCGGCGGTACTCGCTGGCAAAAGCGGGGGCGAGGTACTCGGGGAGCAGGGGGGCTGCCGGGGCGGGGGACTGCAGCTCGGCCACGATGGCGTCAGCCAGGGCGCGGAGGTCGCCGTAGGGGACCAGCCTGCCGTAATCGCCGCTTTGCAGGATCTCCCGGATGCCGTCGGAATCGGTGCCGATCACCCGGGTCCCGGCGGCCAGCGCCTCGATGATGGTGATGCCGAACCCTTCGAAGACCGAGGGGACCACCACGCACTCGCCAAGGTTGTAGAGGGCGTTCAGCTCCTCCTCCGGCACGAAGCCCAGGAAACGGACGTTTTCCTGCAGTTGCAGGCGGGCCGCCAGCGCCTTCACCTCGTCGAGGTAGCTTCCCTTGCCCGCCACCAGCAACAAGACCTCAGGGATCCGCTCCTTTACCAGCGGCATGCTTTTGATCAGGAAGTCGATCCCCTTTCTCTTGGCGATGCGCCCCACGTAGACCAGGGTGCGCGGCGCTTTTGGGAGGGGGGTCGGATGGAAGTCGCCTGCATCGACGGCGTTGCAGATCTTCACGATCTTGCCGGCGGGGATGCCGTAGTCAGCGACCAGCGCCTGCCGGGTTGCCTCGGATACCGCGATGATGCGGTCGGCCAGCTGGTAGGTCCTCTTTTCGAAGGGAAAGAAGATCCGCTTCCAGAACTGTGCTTTCAGGTGGCGGTACTGCTGCCGGTAGGTATGGTGGCAGGTGACCACCACCGGAACGGGGAGCTTTCTGGTCAAAAGCACGCCGCCCGGGCCGGTATGGATGTTGAGTTTGTCGAGCCGGTGTTCCGCAATGATCCGGCGGGCGTTCAGGTGCAGCCAGATGGAGACCCCCGCCTGTTTCAGAAAACGGATGGGCCAGAACCTGATCCTGACATGACGCGGCAGATCGTTTTCGGCAGGGGAAAAGAAGAGATAGTCGGTGGAATCGAACGCCGAGTACATCTGATAGGTATGCCTGCCGATGCCGCCGATCAGTGGAAAGAAATCATAGGTGATGACGCCGATCTTTATGACACACCTCTAGTTCGCTAGAACTCACTAACCGGGCCACTATAGTATAAAAGAACGGTCAAGTCCATAATTAGCGGGAATCACACCATAATGCATTTTCAACTGCACCGGCCTCTACCACCTTGCCGACAGTATCCGTCAGCCGTCGCCCTGGGCCGCAAAGTCCCCCTTTGACAAAGGGGGATTTAGGGGGATTTGCCTTTCACACAGCACGCAAATCCCCCCCGGCCTCCCTTTGTCAAAGGGGGGGAGCGAGTCCCTTTGTCAGAGGGGGGGATTGCAGTGAGCCCTTTGTCGAAGGGGGGGATTGCAGTGAGCCCTTTGTCGAAGGGGGGTGCAGTGAGCGCTTTGCCAAAGAGGAGAGTGGAGCCCCTGCGACAAAGGAGGGATCGGAGCGGCCCCTATGAAAGGGGGGATCTGACGGTGTCCTCCTTGAATCGGTCAAAGAGCCTCAGGTACCAGTCCCTCTTCATGCACGGCTTTTCGATCAGCACGAACATCAGCGTGCAGACGAGCAGGATGGCCGGCAGCAGGATCAGGCTTGCCCCGGTCAGCTCCAGCCAGAGCGGGAGCCGGCTCCAGAAGGAGAGCCCCAGAAGGGGGCGGACAAGGGCCGAGATGACGGAGTAGTGGTAGAGGTAGATCGTGTAGCACATGCCGCCGATGATGTAGACTGCCGGCTGCCGGAAGAAGCGGTTACTGAGGCTGCCGCGGAAGGCGGCCAGGTAGGCCACGAAAACCGGCACCGCCAAAAACGCCTCGGCCGCTTTCCCCAGGTAGAGGAGCGCGATGACGGAGGACCACCCCAAAGCCGAAACCAGGTCCCAGCGTAGCGACAGCGCCGGCCGTTGCCGCCAGTCGGCCAGGTAGATGTCGACCAGCAGGAATCCGGTCAGGAAGAACTGGGCGCTGGAGAGGATGGAAAGGCTGAAGCGGGGCGAGCCGGCGACCGCGTAGGAGAGGCCGGAAAAGAGAGCGATCAGGGCGACCAGCAGCAGGCGCCGGAGCGCTTTGGAGCGGATCAGGAACAGGCAGGCGATCAGCGGGGCCAAAAGGTAGAACTGCAGCTCGATCTCCAGCGACCAGGCGACGAAGTTCACCGAGCTCATGGCGCCGTAGACGATGTTGTGGAGATAGCAGATGCTGGCCAGCAGGTGGGGGAGGAGATCGCCGGGCGCCTGGCCCATCAGGAAGGTAAGCAGGAGGAAACGGATCAGCAGGTTGATGATGTAGGGCGGCTCCAGCCGGGTCAGCCGCCGCAGCAGGTAGTCGCGCAGGCGGGGAACCCTCCCCCCGGAAAGATGCCCCTTGGCGAAGGGAAGCGCGATCACGAAGCCGCTGATCACGAAGAACAGGCGCACCCCGACATCGCCGTGGGAGAGGAAGCGGGACAGGGCGATGGCTCCCTCCTCTCTGCCGGTCTTGGAGGTGATGAACCAGTTCAGGTGGAAAAGGACCACCGAGGCGATGGCGATGAAACGCAGGCCATCGATCTCCGGGATGAACTGTCCGGAGCTGGTGTCTCGTGCTGCCTTGCTGGACAGCCAATTTATGCAACGACGCATTGCCGCCCCATGTAGGAAATGCCTCTACGATACCCGATAACTAGCGAAGAAGTAAAGCAAAGCCGAGCGACTTTTTCGCTTTTTTCCTCACTTTTTGCACAATCCTTCCTCTTTGCTTCCATATTGCTTCGGCATTTTCTGGCAACTTTTTAACCGTATGCATAACTCTCTGTAATCTTTGTGTCATTTCAGGGCGCTGGCGGAGCCGTACATCGGTAGCGAGGAGAATGTTTGAAGGGCTTTCTGAAATTCATCCTGCCGTTGGTCGATATCGTCTTCGCCCCCTTGGTGGTTCCTGCCGCCATCCTCTTGAAAATTGTCAGGCTGGCCGGTGTTCAGCGCATGCGCCTATCCAGGCGCGTGCTGCTCCAGGTCGGCGTTTTCCCGATTGCCAACCATTACTTCGAGCCGCTCTTCAACGGGTCTCACCTTCGCCATCCGCTCCATCTTGACCGGAATCTGCCCGGCATACAGTGGAACGTCGAGGTCCAGCTGGATCTTTTGAGCAATCTCCGCTACAGCCAGGAACTGGAAGAGCTGCGCGCCGCGCGGCCGGGGCGCTGGGGGTTCGATTTCGAGAACGCCGCTTTCACCTGCGGCGATGCCGACTATTTTTACAACGTGATCCGGCTGAAAAAGCCGGCACGGATATTCGAGATTGGGAGCGGTCATTCGACCCGGCTGGCCATGGCCGCCATCAGGAAGAACGAAGAGGAAGCGCCCGGCTACCGCTGCCGGCACGTCTGCATTGAGCCCTACGAGCAGCCCTGGCTGGAAAAGGCGGGGGTGACGGTGGTCAGGCGGCGCGTCGAGGAGCTGGGGATCTCCTTTTTTGCCCAGCTGGAAGCGGACGACCTCCTTTTCATCGACTCCTCGCACGTGATCCGGCCGCAGGGGGACCTGGTCTTCGAGTACCTGGAGCTGCTCTCCACCCTGAAGCCCGGCGTCATCGTGCACATCCACGACATCTTCTCGCCCAGGGATTATCCGGCGGTCTGGGTGAAGGAGGAGGTGCGGCTTTGGAACGAGCAGTACCTTTTGGAGGCGTTTTTGACCGGGAACCGGCACTGGGAGATCATCGGCGCCGTGAACTACCTCTACCACAACCACTTCGAGGCGATGAAAAACGCCTGCCCCTGCCTGACCGGCGGTCTCGAGCCGGGCTCCTTCTACATCCGCAAAGTCGC
>DATFAB010000078.1:0-27648 GCA_035255025.1 Geomonas sp. | reverse complement strand
TTTCAAATAATTTTCAGAATAAAGGTTTTAGATGTCCCCGAGCTGCCCGGAAGCCCATCATTTTCATGCGAAGCCCAGCTCTGCACCTTTCATGCGAAGCCCAGCTCTTCGTCCCCCCCTTGATAAAGGGGGGACAGGGGGGATTGCAGTTGTTTCCGGATCAAACAAAGTCCAACGCAATCCCCCTAAATCCCCCTTTATCAAGGGGGACTTAAGGCTCAAAGACTTACAGCGGCTCTTCCTGCACCCAGCCGTTTTCCAGTCCGCAATCCTCCAGCGCCTCGACGGCTTGCGCGTACTCCTCGGCGGTGAGCCTTCTCTCGATGCCGGCGGTTTCGGCAGCCAGGTGCGCGGGGAAGTACTGGCTCATCAGGGCGATGTGGGTCTCCTCGCCCAGGTTCTCCGCGATCCAGGGAAGCGTCTCCGTGCTTCCCGCCCTACCCTCGGGCAGGACCAGGTGCCGGATAATCAATCCGCGCCGCGCGATGCCATCGTCGTCGCATTCCAGGTGCCCGACCTGCCGAAGCATCTCGGTAACCGCCGACCGGTTGATCTCCCGGTATCCGGGAGCGCCGGACAGCCTTACCGCGTCCTCTTCCGAGATGTACTTCATGTCCGGAAGGTAGATATCAACCACGCCGTCGAGAAGCTGCAGGGTATCCAAACGCTCGTAGCCGCTGGTATTCCAGACGATCGGGATCTGGAACCCCTTGCGGATGGCCAGGTAAAGAGCAGCCATGATCTGCGGCGTGAAGTGGCTCGGCGTGACGAAGTTGATGTTGTGGGCACCCTTGCGTTGCAGGCCGACCATCTTGTCGGCGAGCTGCCCCACCGACAGATCGGTGCCGTTACGCAACTGGCTGATCGGGAAGTTCTGGCAGAATTTGCAGCTCAGAGTGCAGCCGGAGAGAAAGATGGTTCCCGAGCCCCGGGTGCCGGAGATGGGCGGTTCCTCTCCCCGGTGGATATTGGCCGAGGCAATGCGGGGCATCTTGCCCGCCCCGCAGCGGCCGACCTGGCCAGCCAGCCTGTTGACGCCGCAGGCGTGCGGGCAGAGGTCGCAGCAAGCAAGGCGCTCATAACCGGCACGGATGCGACGGGTCAGTTCACCGGAGTTGTAAAGATCGAGGTACCTCATGCTTTCTTGTCCTGCTTTGACTGCACACTTTCCGCTGTTCCGACTTCCAACGACTTTCCACCTTTTTCCAACCTTCGACCGTCTCACCCTCGCCCTGCGGGAGAGGGTCGGGGTGAGGGAAGCTGGAATTACCAGACATGGACCCTAATGCAGGCTACCCTCACCCTAGCCCTCTCCCGGCGGGAGAGGGGACTTTCGGACGGTACGGGCGCACACCTGGAGATGCCTAGGCCGCCGGCTTCTCCTTCTCCATCATCCCGACAAACCTGTCGAACAGGTAGTGGGAGTCGTGCGGACCGGGGGATGCTTCCGGGTGGTGCTGCACGGAGAAGATCGGCAGGTTCTTGTGGCTCATCCCCTCGACGGTCTGGTCGTTCAGGTTCTCGTGCGCAAGCTGGCAGGCGTGCGAGAGCGACAGGATGTCGACCGAGAAGCCGTGGTTCTGGGCGGTGATTTCGACTTTCCTGGTGGCGATGTCCATGACCGGCAGGTTGGAGCCGTGGTTGCCGAACTTGAGCTTCATGGTGCGGCCGCCGAGCGCCAGGCCGAGCAGCTGGTGCCCGAGGCAGATCCCGAAGATCGGCTTCTTGCCCACGAACTTCTTGATGTTCTCGATCACGTCCTTCATCGGCTCGGGGTCGCCCGGGCCATTGGAGAGGAAGATGCCGTCCGGGTTCATGGCCAGCGCAGACTCGGCCGGGAAGGTGGCCGGCACTACGGTCACGTCGCAGCCGGCCGAGACCAGGCAGCGCAGGATGTTCAGCTTGATCCCGAAGTCGTAAGCGACCACCTTGTACTTGAGGTCCTTCCTGTCCACCTGGGGGTAACCGCTGATCAGGTCCCAAAGGCCCTCGGTCCAGTGGTAAGGGGTCTTGCAGCTCACACCGCTGGCGAGATCGAGGCCGCTCATGGAGGGGATGGCGCGCGCTTTGCGCACCAGGCTCTCCGGATCGAAATCGACGGTGGAGATCACCCCGTTCTGGGCCCCCTTGTCGCGCAGGTGGCGGGTGAGCGCACGGGTGTCGATCCCCTGGATGCCGACGATGCCGTTTTCTTTCAGGTAGGCATCGAGGCTCATGGTGGCGCGCCAGTTGGAGTAGCAGTCCAGGTATTCCCTGACGATGAAGCCAGAGAGATAAAGCTGCCCGCTTTCCACGTCTTCCGGGTTGATCCCGGTATTTCCCATCTGGGTATAGGTCATGGTGACCATCTGCCCCCGGTACGAGGGGTCGGTCAGCACTTCCTGATACCCCGACATAGCGGTATTGAAAACCACCTCACCAGTTGTTTCGCCCGTTGCGCCGAAGGCCTTACCCGTGAAGATCCGGCCGTCCGCCAGAGCAAGTACTGCTTTCATATCTTCTCCCAATCGTTTTATTGCTGCGTCCGCGCAAGGCGTACTGAACTTTTTTATCTACCGAGGTAAAACCTCTTGAATGCATGCCTGCTTCCCTCACCTTCTCCCAGCACCCCCTCCCCTTCAAGAGGAGGGCCGGGGTGAGGATGGGGTCAAGTTACGACGCCTTGTTAACCACCTGCCCCTTAACCACGGTGTAGGCGGCGGCCCCTTTCATTTCCCAGCCGAGGAAGGGGCTGTTCTTCGATTTCGATTCGAGCTTCTCGGCGGTCACCATCCACTTCTTGTTGGGATCGATGATGGTGACGTCGCCTACCGCACCCGGTTTCAGGGTGCCGCGCTCAATACCGAGGATCTTCGCCGGGTTGCAGGACATGAGCGACACCAAAGCTTTAAGGTCGAGCACCCCTTCCTCCACCAGCTTGAGGGAGAGCGGCAGCGAGGTTTCCAGGCCCACGATGCCGTTCAGGGCGACGTTGAACTCGACGTCCTTTTCGTCCAGGTGGTGCGGAGCGTGGTCGGTGGCGATGGCATCGATGGTGCCGTCGGCCAGCGCGGCTTTCATGGCTGCCACGTCGCTGGCGGTCCTAAGCGGCGGGTTCATCTTGGCGTTGGTGTTGTAGCCAAGGACGGCCTCGTCGGTGAGCGTGAAGTAGTGCGGTGCGGTTTCGCAGGTGACCTTCACCCCGCGGGCCTTGGCGTTCCTGATGATCCGGGCGGAACCGGCGGTGGAGATGTGCGCGATGTGCAGCGGCGAGCCGGTAAACTCCGCCAGGTACACGTCACGGGCCACCGCGGCATCCTCGGCAGTCCAGGGGATCCCCTTCAGGCCGAGCTCGGTGGAGATGAACCCTTCGTTCATGACACCCTCGCCCACCAGGGAGACATCCTCGGAATGGGAGATTACTGCGATCCCTACCCCTTTGGCATATTCCAGGGCGCGGCGCATCAGTTCCGAGCTGCAGACCGGCTTGCCGTCGTCGGAAACCGCCACGCAGCCAGCCTCTTTCAGATCGCCCATCTCGGCCAGGCTCTCGCCCTTGCTCCCCTTGGTGATGGCACCCACCGGGAAGACGTTCACCACAGCCTCGTTCCTGGCCTTGTTGATGATGTAGGAGGTAACCGCCTTGTTATCGTTGACCGGCGAGGTGTTCGGCATGCAGGCAACCGAGGTGAAGCCCCCCGCAGCGGCGGAGCGGCTGCCGGTGCCGATGTCTTCCTTGTACTCGAGCCCCGGATCGCGCAGGTGCACGTGCATGTCGATGAGCCCCGGCGTAACGATCAGCCCGGCAGCGTCGATGGTCTCCATATCGTCAGGAGCAGTCAGATCGGCGCCCAGTTCGAGAACCACGCCGTCAGCGATCATGATGTCCATAATTTCATCGATCCCCTGGGAGGGATCCACCAGCCGCCCACCTTTGATCAGCAGATTCATATCAGCACCTCTTTAGAAGCAATTGAGTTTGTGGTTGAGATTAAGTTTCAGCTCCTTAGCTCCCCCCTTGATAAAGGGGGGGCGGGGGGATTGCAGTTACTTTCTGGGGCAAACAAAGGAACGATGCAAAGCAATCCCCCTAAATCCCCCTTTATCAAGGGGGACTTCAAACCACTTTCTACCCCTCGCTCGGCTCGCCGCCGCAGACGTGGTAGAGCATGGCCATCCTGATGGCGACCCCGTTTTCAACCTGCTTCAGCACGAAGGAGTGCGCCCCGTCGGCAACCGCCGAGGAGAGTTCGACGCCGCGGTTGATCGGGCCCGGGTGCATGACCATGGCGTTTTGCTTGGCCAGGCTGAGGACGTCGGGGTTGAGCCCGTAGTAACGGGAGTATTCGCGCATGCTGGGGAGCAGGGTCTTGCCCTGGCGCTCCAGCTGGATCCTGAGCATCATAACCACGTCGGCCTGGTCCACCGCCTCGCGCATGTCCTTGCAGACCGTCACGTTGCCCAGGCGCTCGATGCCTACCGGCATCATGGTGGGAGGGCCGGCCAGGAACACGTGGGAGCCCATGGTGGTGAGCCCGTAGATGTTGGAGCGGGCGACCCGGCTGTGGGTGATGTCGCCGACGATGGCCACTTTCAGCCCGGACAGCTTTCCGAAGTTCTGCCGCATGGTCAGCATGTCCAAAAGCCCCTGCGACGGATGCTCGTGGGCGCCGTCGCCGGCGTTGATCACCGAGCAGGAAACCCTTTTGGCGAGATATTCATGGGCGCCGGATACGGAATGGCGCATCACGATGATGTCCGGTTTCATGGCCAGAACGTTCAGGGCTGTGTCGGAGAGGGTCTCCCCCTTGGTCACGGAACTCGTGGAAGCCGAGATGTTGATGGTGTCGGCCGAGAGCCTTTTCGCCGCGATTTCAAAGGAGGTACGGGTCCTGGTGGAAGCCTCGTAGAAGAGATTGACCACCGTCTTGCCGCGCAGGGTCGGCACCTTCTTGATGTCGCGAGAATTGATCTCGTTGAGGCTGTCCGCCGTGTTGAGGAGCAGCTCAATTTCTTCCTTGGTCAGATCTTTTAAGCCGATGATGTCTTTGTGCCTGAACCCCATGTCCCCCCCCAAATTGATAGTGCAGGTTGCGCGTATGCCAGGTTAAACCAGTTTAGGTAGCAGCTAGTGATCAGTGATGCAGGGCCGCCTGCTATTTCTGCAGGATGACCTCGGTCGGGTGGTTTTCGGCATCGAAACCGACCGCGATGTTCTCGCTCCTGCTAGTTGGTACGTTGCGGCCTACGAAATCCGCCCGGATGGGGAGGTCGCGGTGACCGCGGTCAACCAGGACCGCAAGCTGGATGCAGGAGGGGCGCCCCTGGTCGATGATGGCATCCATGGCCGCCCGGATAGTCCGGCCGGTAAAGAGGACGTCATCCACCAGCACCACCTTTTTCCCTTCGACCGTGAAAGGAAGCTCGGTCTTGCCGACCGGAAGGTGTTCGGAATGTCCCTTGATGTCATCGCGGTACAGGGTGATGTCCACTGCGCCAACGGGAACCTCGACTCCTTCGATATCGAAAAGCCGCGCGGCCAAATCGTGAGCCAGGTGGACCCCTCCGGTCCGGATGCCGACCAGCACCAGGTCGTCAACACCCTTATTTTTCTCCAGGACCTCGTGGGCGATCCTGGTGAGCGCCCTTTTCACACCGTTGCTGTCCAGAATTACAGTATTTTCAGCCATGACGACCTCCGGGAATTCGGTATAACAGCGGGAATTTACGAAACTTCAAGCTGGTCCAGAAAATCTGTCAGCCGGCCCTGCATGTAAAAAGAGCCTTTCCGCACAAAGGACGAAAAGGCTCTTTAAGTAATAAAAAGAGTACTCATGTTTCACCTTTGCTAACCTCACGGGGCTAATTTAAAAGGCACTCGGCAAATTTCGGCAAGACTAACACCGTGACGGACGATAGTCAAGACGAATGAAGACGATAAAGCTCCCATTCGAATTAGGTTTTTATAATATACAACCCTAACCCTGCTTAGGGTTCTCGTCTTCCAGGTAAAGGGCAAGCAGGATTCGCCGGTATTGCCGTCATAACGGGCGGTGAGCGGCGCCTTCCGTTTACTGTTGCACCCTTGCCTTGCTATCTGCAAAGTGTTATAAGGCTGAGAAATTCGAAATAAAAGAACTTTTGCGAATAAGCTGCGGCAGAGGAAATGCCGCCTGGCGTATTGAGGCAGAGGGAAAAGGAAAAACAGGCATGCTGACAGGAAAACAGAAGAGATTTCTCCGTGCTCTCGGGCACTCATTGAAGCCGGTGGTGACAGTCGGCAAATCCGACGTCAGCGACGCGGTTATCAGGGAGACCAACGAGGCACTGGAGAGCCATGAACTGATCAAGGTGAAGATACTGGAAAGCTGCCTCATGGACCGGCACGAGGTGAGCGACCAGTTATGCGAGGCCTGCGGGGCCGAGGTTGCCCAGGTGCTGGGCAGGACGCTGCTCCTGTACCGAGCGGCCAAGGAGCCGAGACTGGAACTGCCGAAAGGCGCGAAGTAGTTCCCGTCGCCTCCGGGGAAGGGGAAGGTGTGAGGGTATCCGGCATCGGCTGACAGCGTCTGCTTTGCCGGCCTCCCTCACCCCGGCCCTCCCGGGGGGCGAAGGGGTGTTTCATAAAGGGGGGAATTTACACCCTCTCGTAGGGCTCGAACAGCCGCTTGAACTCGTCGAGTGCGAAGCGGTCGGTCATCCCGGCGATATAGTCGCAGATAACCCGCTCTCTCCCCTCACGCTCCATCTTCATCTGATGCCTGAGCGGCAACAGCGTCGGATGCTTGATGTACATCTCGAAAAGCTCACCCAGATAGCGCTCGGCCTTCACCCGCATCCTTTCCACCTTGTAGTGTCGATACAGGTTCTGGTACAAAAACCTCTTCAGCTCGGCATTCTTCTCGGCCATCACCGGGCTAAGCGACACCAGCTGCTTGTTCACCTTTCGCACGTCTTCCTGGGTTTCGATCTGCAGGGCCTCGATGGTGGATGCGGTGGTCACCACCACGTCGTTCATGAGCAGGCCGATCAGGGCGCTGGTCGTCTGGCAGATCCCCCTCTCCGTTTCGATCCCCGGATACTTTCTCTGGATCCCCTCGTGCACCTCGTCCCAGATGGTCACCTTCTTCAATTGGGAGAGGTTGATATACCCGGATTTCAGCCCGTCATCGATGTCATGGTTGTTGTAGGCGATCTCGTCGGCGAGGTTTATGAGCTGCGCCTCGACCGTGGGGACCGTGCCGGGAAGGAATTCTGCGTAGCTGGCGAGCGGGGTGTCGTACTGGGAGGAATGCTTGACGATACCCTCGCGCACCTCCCAGGACAGGTTGAGCCCGTTGAAGTCCGGGTAGCGCTCTTCCAGTTCATCGACCACCCGCAGCGACTGCAGGTTGTGCTCGAAGCCGCCGGCCCCCTCCATCAGCCGGTTCAGCACTTCCTCTCCGGTGTGCCCGAAGGGAGTGTGGCCCAAGTCGTGGGCAAGCGCCAAGGTCTCGGTCAGTTCCTCGTTCAAGCCGAGCCTGCGCGCGATCCCCTTGGCGATCTGCGCCACTTCCAGGGAATGGGTGAGCCTCGTACGGTAATAATCGCCCTCGTGATTGACGAAGACCTGGGTCTTGTATTCGAGACGCCGGAAGGCGGCGCAATGGATGATGCGGTCGCGGTCCCGCTCGAAGGCAGGCCGGCTGTCGCGGAACTCCTCCTGGTAGCGGCGCCCCCGGGAGGTCGCGCTGGTGGCGGCATACCCCGCCAGATCGCTCCGTTCCATGGCCTGGCTTTCTCTCATCCCCCCCTCCTCTAATCAATATTCGCAAAGAAATATGGTATTTATATACGGCGCGCAGACAGTGTCAACCGCAAACTTGCCATTGACGGCAACCAATCCATCGTGATAATAGAGCTGTTTACAAATTTTGTCTCATAAAGTTGCCGCTCTCATCCAGTAGGCCGGCAGGAAAAACAGTAACATCTTGATCGAGGAAGCGGCTGTTAGCTCCGAGATTCTCTATTTAAGCACAAAGGACAGTTCCATGCGGGTGATCGCTGGCGAAGCACGTGGGCGGAACCTGATCGCACCCAAGAGCATGCGGGTCCGGCCCACCGCCGACCGGGTCAAGGAAGCTCTCTTCAGCATGCTGATGAGCCGCCTGGGTGATCTGACGGACATGAGGGTGCTGGACATCTTTGCCGGCACCGGAAATCTCGGTATCGAAGCCCTCAGCAGGGGCGCGCTGTTTGCGGTCTTCGTCGACTCGCATCGCGAGTCCGCTGAAATAATCAGGAAAAACCTGGAAATCACCCGTTTCACGGACAGGGCCAAGGTGGTGGTGCAGGAGGCATCCGGTGCCCTCAAGGTGCTGGCCCGCGGCGAAAAACCCTTTCACCTGGTGTTCCTCGACCCGCCCTACGCTGAAGGGCATACCGAGAAGGTGCTGGAAGCTCTGGCCTCCTCGCCGCTGGTCGACGAAGGCACCACCGTAGTTGCCGAGTTCTCCGCCAAAGAGGAGATCCCGCGCCGCTTTGGAAGATTACAGGAGAGCGAGCGCCGCATCTACGGCGATACCGCCATCTCCTTTCTAACGATCACGAACAGAGGTGAACAGTGCCCCTGAAATATGCGGTTTATCCCGGCTCCTTCGATCCCGTCACCTACGGCCATCTCGACGTAATCGAGCGCGCCCTCAAGATCTTTGACGGCGTCATCGTTGCCGTGGCCCGAAACTCCGAGAAGAACGCCCTTTTCACGGTCAAGGAAAGGATCGAGCTCCTCACCGATATCCTGAAGGACCGCCCTCAGGCCACCATCGAGACCTTCGACGGCCTGTTGGTGGATTTCGTCCGCCAGCGCGGCGCCACAGTGATCATCCGCGGCCTGCGCGCGGTCTCTGACTTCGAGTACGAATTCCAGCTCGCCCAGATGAACCGCAGCATCACCAAAGACGTGGAGACGCTGTTCATGATGACTTCCGTCCCCTACAGCTACCTCTCCTCCTCCATCGTGAAGGAGGTGAGCTCGCTGAACGGTCCGGTCGACAAGCTGGTGCCGCCGCTGGTGAAAGCGGCACTGGATAAGAAATTCGGAAGATAGGAGAAAACGGTGGCGGTACTTGATTTGCGGCCAGCCAAAATAGCTGATAATGTTAAAGGCGCCCTCGCCAGCGGGCGCCTTTTGTTTTTTGGGCTCCTTTAACTGTATCAGCTCGGGAGGTCTCTCATGATCACAAAGGAAATGACTATCAACCAGATTCTCAGAACCTATCCCGAGACACTTCCCGTCTTTCAGCGTCACGGCCTTGACTGTTACAACTGCCAGATTGCCGACTTCGAACAGTTGGAGCACGGCGCCACTGTCCACAAGGTAGACGTCGACACCCTCATTACCGAATTAAACGATAACATCAGATCCTGATCTGCCACAGCCGGGACAGCCTTCGACCTCGGGAGGCTAGATTATGCTCTTCCCGAACAGGGAGGCGGCGAGCTGGACGGCAATCTTGGCGGTCTTGTTTCTTTGGTCGAGGATGGGGTTGATCTCCACGATGTCCATGGAAACCACCTGCTCGGTGTCGGCGATGATCTCCATCAGCAGCTGGGCTTCGCGGTAGCTGAGCCCGCCGGGAGCGGTGGTACCCACCCCGGGAACCTCCATCGGGTCGAGCCCGTCCAGGTCCAGGCTCACGTGCAGGCGCGTGAGATGCTTCAGCCTTTCCAGCGCTTCCCGCGCCACCGTCGCCATGCCGCGCTCGTCGATGTCCCGCATGGTGTAAAGGGCAATGCCGCTTTCCCGCAGCCGGATTTTCTCCAGCGGGTCCAACTCCCTCAGTCCAATCATCACCACGTCAGACGCCTTCAGTTTGGGCCCCCGCCGCCCCACGTTGACCAGTTCGGGATAACCGTCACCCAAAAGGGCAGCCACGCACATGCCATGGATGTTCCCGGTCGGCGAGCTCTTGGGGGTGTTGAAATCGCCGTGAGCATCGATCCAGATGATACCGGCCGGCCCGGAATGGGTGATGCCGCCGATGGAGCCGATGGCCAGGGTATGATCTCCCCCCATGAACAGGGGAATGCGCTCTTCCTCGATGGCAGACTTGCCCGCCTGGTACGCCTCCTCGCAGATCTTCCGGATCGAGGGTAGATAGTGCAGCTCCCGCTCACGGCCTAAAACGTCGCGCACGGGAACATCCAGGTTCCCGATGTCTTCCACATCATAGCCGAGCCCGGCCAGGTGGGCGGAAATCCCTGCGTAGCGAAGGGCGCCGGGACCGAGGTCCACCCCGCGCTGGGCCTGCCCCAGATCGACCGGCACTCCTATTATCCGTATGCATTTGGGCATGACACTTCGTCCTTCCTGAATCGCTAGAGGACCTTCAGGTTGTTCCAGAGGTGCACCATGAAGTCCTGGGCGTTGGTGAGGATGGCCTCGGCCTGGGCGGAACCGCGGTTGGCGAGTTTATCCACGCAGAACTCGGTCATGTCCACCACGTAGAAAAACACCGGCCGCACGCTGCCGTCCTGCAGCACCTGGTAGCTTGGCACCATGTTGCCGAAAGCGATGGAGTGCAGCTGGGTCGCCACGGCGATCACCGTGGTGGCCTTTCTGGCGTGCTGCCGCATGGCGTCCTGGGCCTGGTAGGCATCGGAGATGACCTCCGGCAGCGGGCCGTCGTCCCGGATGGAGCCGGCCAGCACATAGGGGATGCGCGTCCTCTCGCAGGCGAACATGATGCCGCTGGTCAATTTCAGTTCTTCAATGGTCCTCGCGATGCCGCCTCTCTGGCGGACCTCGTTGATGATGTCCAGGTGGTTGTAGTGGCCGAGGGGCTGGAAACTCTGGGTGTAGATGTCCTGCCCGAGCCCGGTCCCGAAGCGGGCAGCCTCCAGATCGTGCACGGCCAGCGCGTTGCCGGCCATGAGCGCCTGGCAGTACCCGTTTTCGATCAACCCCTGCATGGCGTTTCTGCTATCGGTGTCGAAGGCCACCGCGGGGCCCAGCACCCACACGATGTAGCCGTTGTCGCGATCATGGCGGAGCACCCGGTACAGCTCGTCGTAGGACCGGGAAAAAGGGGTTTCCCGGGTGCCGCGGCTGCGGAAGGAGAACTTGTCGGGCAGGTTGGTCGAGATGGCACGAAAGCCGTGGATGTGTATGAAGATGCCATCTTCGCCGTTCTCGGTCCTGCCGACCACCACAGGGTCCCCCGCCCTCACCCGCCGCGGCTCGACCACCTGCAGGTCGCTGCCGCGCAGCACCAGCACCGAGTCCATGCGGCTCTCCGGGGCAAGCAGCCACTGCCCGCCCCCCAGGTGAACGTACTCGGGGTGATTGGAGGTGGCGTGGAAATCGGCGGGCACCACCCCGTCCGCGGGCGCGGGGGCGACCCGAACCGCAGGGGCGTTAGCCAGTTTTGCCATGGTGAAGTCAGGGGGAGTGTACAGCGGAATAACATCGGAAAGGGCTGACATTGAAAGACACCTCGATTGGCTCGAAGGACAGTCAGTGACTGTCTTAAGTGGGAATTTATGACATAATTTCAGGTCCTTCTGTCAATACTGTAACACGCATGGATGAAGTTACAATCAGGTTCAGCGGGAAGGAACCGGCGAAAGGCACAGGTAAATACATACACAGATACTTATTACACGCTGAGACAGCGATGTCTTTTCACTGAGCTTGCAGCCCCCCACCCCGCACTGGCCACGCGGATGGAAATCCTGGCAGTATCGCACAAGATAGAGTAAGCGCCCTGACAGGTTCTCCTTTGACGGGGGACAAGATAGAGAACGCCGGATCACGGGAAACTGCAGCGGCGTCCCTTCAGTCGCCTGGAGATGATGGCAGCCAGCTTGTCGATCCTGGCCACGTTGCTGATCTCCTTGCCGGACGCCAGCGGAATTGTCCGGTTCGATCCCCTGATTTCGCCGCACATAAGGCAAATCGTCTTGCGCAGGTTCATCTTCTGGTGGGCGACCAGGGGCTGGATGGACTGCTTGTCCGGCGTGCGTGTCTTCAACGCGCCATTGAGGGCATAGTCGGGATTGAGTGAATAGGTATGGTCGTTCTGCTTACCGGCAACACAGGGAAGGATCGACAACTCCACAAGGTACCGTTGTGCAGTTCTGAGGCTGACACCAAGTTCCTGGGCGACGATCTTTGAATCGATTGTCTTACGTTCGTTGAGCAGTTGCAGAAGCTTCAAAGCCACATCGAGCTTGTTCATGCCATCTCCTCCTGCCAATGATTTCGCTCTCCTTTACGTTAACTTTTCATTTGCTTTTTCACTCAATTTCTAGCATACCACTTTAACTGTGGATGGCTTTCCTATGACTGTCTTTTCTCGCTTTTTCCTTGTCTGCTGACGCCCACTGACTGGCATAGCGAAACTAGTTCAGAGGAAAATACCGCACTGGTCAAAAAAAGGGATAACGGCGACAGCATCTGACGCCGGCCTGTGGTATGACCTGGTAGGCTTCCGCTGACGTAAGCCGGATGATGGCGGCGCAGAGCGCCTGACGACCAACACGCACAGCCATTTCTGGAGATCAGATGACTGCCGGCAGAGCCAAATTTCCCCTCAAAGAACACAGATGCACCATCCTAAGCGGCACCTTCCTCATCGTGTTCGCCATCCTGGCCGACAATGTCATCGATGCCATCTCGGAGGGAGAGAACGTTTACCAGCAGATTCTCTCACCGCTCAGATTGTCGTTGCTGGCAGTCCTGTTCGTCACCTCCTTCTGCGTCTTGAGGATGATGGTGCGGCACAACCACCTGAAAAAGTCCCACCAGCTTCACAAGGCCGCCATGGAGTCGAGTGTGGACGGCATCGCCATCTTCGACAGCGAGTACCGGCTGGTCTACTCGAACGGCGCCCACACACGGCTGTACGGCTATGAAAACGAGGACGAGGTGCTCGGGAAGACCTGGCGCTTTTTCTACAGCGAGGACCAGGTTGCCCGGTTTTACGAAGAGGTGAACCCGGCGCTTTTGAAAAATGGCCAGTGGCGCGGCGTAACCACCGGGACCAGGAAGGACGGCAGCAGATTCCCCCAGGACGTCTCGCTGACCCGGCTCGCCAACGGCGGCATCATCAGGATCGTCAGGGACGTTACCGAGAAAAAGAGGTACCAGCAGGAACTGGAACGCAGGGCGCAGGAACTGACCGCCACCAATGACGAGCTGAGAACGTTCAGTTACTCGCTTTCCCACGACATGCGCAGCCACATAGCCCGCATTTCGTCCGCAGCCCAGATACTTGAGGATAACTACGCCCCGTCTCTGGACGAAGACGGCAAGTTCCTGGTCAGCAGCATCAACAAGTCCGGCGAAGACATGGAGCACCTGATCGAATCGATCGAGCTTCTTTCCAGCATTTCCCGAAGCAGCATCCTGATCGAGCAGGTGGACCTTTCCAACATGGTGACCGGCATCGCCGCAGAGATGAAGCTCGGCGAACCAGACCGTGCCGTGGAGTTCGTAATCGACCCCGATGTCTCGGTCCGCTGCGACGCCAAACTGGCCAGGGTAGCCCTCGACAACCTGCTCGGCAACGCCTGGAAATACACCGGCATGATCTCGCCTGCCCGCATCGAATTCGGGACCCGCGACCTGGACGGCAAAAAGCTCCTCTTCGTAAGGGACAACGGGCTCGGCTTCCCGATGGAAGAGGCGCCAAAGCTCTTCGAGCCGTTTCTCCGCCTGCAAAACGCCCGGCAATTCCCCGGCACCGGGATCGGACTGGCCACCGTGCGAAAAGTGATCCAGCTTCACAACGGTGAACTGCGCGGAGTCGGTGAACCCGGCAAAGGTGCTACCTTCTACTTCTCCTTCACCGACTGATCCGCCACTTCTGCCGAAACGTGCACCCGGCAGGAACTGGATCCGGGCAGACTGATAAGGCAGACGACGTCCCTGCCACACAATAACGGGCGGCGTATCCCCTCCGGCTCCCGGCAGACAGCCTTTTTTCTCGACCAGAGATCTTTGTCCTTCCGCGACAGGCAAGAAGCGGCCTCGCCCTCCCCCGCCGCTCCCCTTCCACCCGAGAAATCCCTTTACAATGAGAGGGCAGTTCTATATTATTCATTAGTTAACCTCGCCAAGATAAAGGACAGTATGGTAATCGAGCATATTCGCAACTTTTCCATAATCGCCCACATCGACCACGGCAAGTCGACCCTTGCCGACCGCCTCCTCGAATTCACCGGCACCCTCTCCCAACGGGACAAGCAGGACCAGTTCCTGGACAAGATGGACCTGGAGCGTGAGCGCGGCATCACCATCAAGGCACAGACGGTGCGCCTGAAGTACAAGGCAGAGGACGGCCAGGATTACATCCTCAACCTGATCGATACCCCGGGCCACGTCGACTTCAGCTACGAGGTCTCCCGCTCCCTGACCGCCTGCGAAGGTGGGCTGCTGGTGGTGGACGCCTCCCAGGGGGTCGAGGCGCAGACGCTCGCCAACGTCTACCTGGCGCTGGACAACAACCTGGAAGTGTTCGTGGTGCTCAACAAGATCGAC
The DNA here is from genome assembly GCA_035255025.1 of Geomonas sp. Taxonomy (GTDB): domain Bacteria; phylum Desulfobacterota; class Desulfuromonadia; order Geobacterales; family Geobacteraceae; genus Geomonas. The sequence goes on along the minus strand of DATFAB010000078.1, from coordinate 13,145 downwards.
CTCCCGGCCGCCGAGCCCGAACGCGTCAAGCACGAGATCGAGGACATCATCGGCCTCGACACCCATGACGCGGTACTTGCCAGCGCCAAGGAAGGGATCGGCACCAAGGATATCCTGGAAGAGATCGTCAAGAAGATCCCGCCCCCCGAGGGCGAGCCCGGCAAGCCCCTGAAGGCACTCCTGTTCGACTCGTGGTACGACCAGTACCAGGGGGTCATCATCCTGGTCAGGATCAAGGACGGTACCGTCAGGAAGGGCGACAAGATCCAGCTGATGTCCAACCGCAAGACCCACGAGGTGTTGAAGGTCGGCGTGTTCGCACCGGAGATGTGCGAGGTCCCCGCCCTTACCGCCGGCGAGGTCGGCTTCATCATCGCAGGCATCAAGGAGGTCTCCGACGCCAAGGTCGGCGACACCATCACCCACCTGCACACCCCCTGCGACGCCGCCCTGCCCGGCTTCAAAGAGGTGAAGCCGATGGTGTTCTCGGGCCTCTACCCGATCGACACCTCCCAGTACGAACAGCTGCGCGACGCGCTGGCCAAGCTGAAGCTGAACGATTCATCCTTCTCGTACGACCCCGAGACCTCCATAGCGCTCGGCTTCGGCTTCCGCTGCGGATTCCTGGGCCTTTTGCACATGGAGATCATCCAGGAGCGTCTGGAGCGCGAGTTCAACCTGGAACTGATCACCACCGCCCCTACCGTCGTCTACAAGGTGCACCGTACCGACGGCTCCCTGATCACCATCCAGAGCGCCAACCAGCTCCCTCCCACCCAGGAGATCGCCTACGTCGAGGAGCCTTTCATCCTGGCTTCCATCCACGTCCCCAACGACTTCGTGGGCGGCATCCTGGCCCTGTGCGAAGAGAAGCGCGGCGTGCAGCGGGAAATCAAGTACCTGACTCCGACCCGGGTCATGGTGGTCTACGAGCTGCCGCTCAACGAGGTGGTGCTCGATTTCTACGACCGCCTGAAGTCGATCACCAAGGGCTACGCCTCCCTCGATTACGAGATGCTGGACTATCGGCAGAGCGATCTGGTACGTTTGAACATCATGATAAACGGCGAGGTGGTGGACGCCCTTTCCCTGATCATCCACAAGGACAAGGCCTACTACCGCGGCCGCGACCTGGTCTCCAAGATGAAGGAACTGATCCCCCGCCAGATGTTCGAGATCGCCATCCAGGCTGCAGTCGGCACCAAGGTCATAGCACGCGAGACCGTGAAGGCGCTCAGGAAGGACGTGCTCGCCAAGTGCTACGGCGGCGACATCACCAGGAAAAGAAAGCTGTTGGAAAAACAAAAGGAAGGCAAGAAGCGGATGAAGAACGTCGGCAACGTCGAGCTTCCGCAGGAAGCTTTCCTGGCCATCCTGAAGGTCGAAGGTTAGCCGCACCAACGGCTGAGCCCCAGTTCACAAAAAGGAAACTATCGAATGGAAGATTATAAGGACGTCGTTGCCGAAAAATCGATGCAGAGCGAGGAACAAGCCGAGAAACCGGAGGTGAAGCCAGTCAAAGGCAAGCATATCGTCAGGGAGTACGTGGAATCCATCCTGATCGCGGTGCTGCTGGCCATGGTGATCCGCACTTTCATCGTACAGGCCTTCAAAATCCCGTCCGGTTCCATGGAGGACACCCTCGCCATCGGCGACCATATCCTGGTGAACAAGTTCATCTACGGATCCAAGATCCCCTTCACCAACACCCGTCTGCTGAAGATACGCGATCCGCAGCGGGGCGACGTGATCGTCTTCGAGTATCCCGAGGATCCCTCCAAGGACTTCATCAAGCGGGTGATCGGCACCCCCGGCGACACCGTCCAGGTGATCAACAAGCGCGTCTATGTCAACGGCAAGCTGTACGCCAACCCGCATGAGGTGCACAAGGAGTCGGACACCATTCCCAAGGAGATGAATCCCCGCGACTTCACCGACCAGATCAAGGTGCCGGCCAACTCCTACTTCGTGATGGGCGACAACCGGGACCGCTCCTACGACAGCCGTTTCTGGGGCTTCGTAAGCATGGACAAGATCAAGGGCCTTGCCTTCATCAAATACTGGTCGTGGGACAGCGAAAAGTTCCGCGTCCGCTTCAAGAGCATCGGCAAGCTGATCGACTAGATCGACCTTAAAATCGACCAGATCGGTTGGGCCCGCTAAATTGGCTCGAGAATCAAAAGGAACTAAAAAGGCCCACCCGCGAAAACGGGTGGGCCTTTTTACTTAAGGCGACCATCCCTGTTATGCCCCTTTCATTTATGCCCCCATAATTCGCCGCCTCTGTCCGACATCCCCTCCCACCGAACGGGGGAGGGTTAGGGAGGGGGAGCCCGGTTGACCAATCCAGAGACAGCGGCAGTTCCGGACAGAGTTCCCCCTACCCGGCCTCCCCCGTTCGGGGGGAGGAGAGTAATGACGGCTCGGTTTTGATGAGGACACAAGAAGACATGCACGAAAAAAGGCCCACCGGCGAAACCGGTGGGCCTTTTCTTGTTGATGGAAAGCAAGGGAACTGGTTACATCCCGGGGGTGAGGTCCTTCACACCCTGGTAGATGATGTCGAACAGCTCCGGGATGTCCTTCTCTGCGATGCAGGAGAAAGCGATACGGAGGTCGGTCTTGGTGGTGGAGATGGCGCCGACGCCGTACTTGTCCAGGAGGTGCACCCTCAACTTCTCGGCCTCCACGGTCTTCAGCTTCAGGCACATGAAGTAGCCGGAGTTGAACGGGTAGTAATCCCAGGCCTCCTCGTACTTGCCGCTGTTGAGAACTTCCTTGGTCTTGAGGGCGCGGCCCTTCATGATCTGGAATTTCTCTTCCTTCTGGGCCAGGAACTTCGGAGAGCGCAGCGCCTCGATGACGAAGGTCTGGGAGGGGTGCGGGCAGTTGGAGATGCGGGCGCGGATGATGCCCATCGCCTTCTTCTCCAGGGCGGTCAGCACCGGGGCGTTTTCGTAGCTGTTGCCGTCCGCGAAGGTGATAAAGCCGGTACGGAAGCCCCAGACGAACTCCTCTTTGGTGGCGCCGTCCAGCTTGACTGCCAGGATGCGCGGATGCAGGTTGGCGAGCTTGCCGAACAGCGACTCCTTGAGGCTGTCCTCGTAGAAGAGCCCGAAGTAGGCGTCGTCGGTGATGGCCACCACGTTGCAGCCTTCCTCGGCGACTTCCTTGATGGCTGCCACCAGGGCGTCACCTTCGGCCACGGTCGGGGTGTAGCCGCTCGGGTTGTTGGGGAAGTTGAGCAGCACGACAACCTTCCCTTTCTCCTCGGCGGAGTTCTTCAGCACGGCCTTGAAAGCGTCGATATCGTAACCGCCGGTGACGGTGAAAGTCGGGTGCTTCTTGACGATGGCGCCGCAGCAGGTGCCGAAGGTAAGGTTGTAGTTGCCCCACAGCATGTCCGGCAGGATCAGGTGGTCACCCTCGTCGATGAACATGTCGGCCACGATGGAGAGGCCATGGGTCAATGCGTTGGTGACGATGGGGTTGCTGAAGTGCTTGCCCTGCTGGCTCGGGTTCTCGCGCAGCATCTTCTCGCGCCACAGGGAACGCAGTTCCGGCTTACCGGCGGGGGGTGCGTACGGGAAGATGTCCTTGGGATCGAAAGCAGAGAGTTTGTCCTGAATGCAGGAAAGAAACATGGGGCCGCCGTTTTCCGTAGCGATCCCGATGGTGGCGTTGAATTTGTGCGCTTTCTCCTTGGCTTCAGCCGACTGGGTCAGGATGCCCTTGGGGAAAAACAGGTTCTTGCCGAGATCGGACAGCATCTCCAAGACATGCGGGTTGTGCTGCGCTAGAGACTCGTTTAATTCCACGGCCAATGGATTCATTGATTCCTCCTGGAGCTTTTTGGTAATGCTCCCGGCTCCCCCTGCGGCAACCGGGAGTGATAATAATAAGCGGACATTAAATCAGCTTGCTGACCGATTTGTCAACGGTTATATGCCTTTGGCAAGGACCATGGCGGCAAAAAGTGGTCCCGCCAGTTGAAAAACGAAAACCGGACGACAGTTGCCCGCCGGGCGTCCCTTCTCCTGCAAGGAGACTACCCCATCCTCACCCCGTGCCCTCCCCTTGAAGGGGAGGGAGGGCTAAGCGAAAAGGAAAAGGCGGCGAGGTTAGTCGCCGCCCGGATGGAGCATTAAGGATGCTGCGGACGCGTCTGACGGCGCACCCCCAACTGCGATTGACTATTTGCCCAGCAGCAGGTCCATCAGCCGGAAGCCTTCGTCCACCTTGTAACTGGTCGCCGCGGCGGAGACCTCGTCATAGCCGGCCACGCCCGGTTTCTCCTGCTGTTCTCCGCCGTAGACGACGAAGGGGACCGGGTCGGAGGTATGGGTCATGATGGAAACCGGCGTGGGATGGTCGGGTGCACAGAGGATCCGGTAATCGCCGTACTGCTTGACCCCTTCCAGCACGGGCCCCACCACGAGCTCGTCGAAGCACTCGATGGCCTTGATCTTGTCGGCAAGCTTGCCGGAGTGGGAGGCTTCGTCGGGTGCTTCCACGTGCACGAAGACGAAATCCCTCTCTTTGAGCGCTTCGATAGCGGCATCCGCCTTGCCCTTGAAGTTAGTGTCCAGGTAGCCGGTGGCTCCGGGGACGTTGATGATGTCCAGGCCTGCGTACACGCCGATCCCCTTGATGAGATCCACGGCGGAAATGACCGCGCCGCTCAGGCCGAACTTCTCCTGGTAGCGTGCCATGGCCGGAGCTTTCCCCTGCCCCCACAGCCAGATGGAGTTGGCGGCGATCTCGCCGGCCGCACAGCGCCGCTTGTACTGCGGATGGTTGTTGAAGATCATCTGGGAGCTGTTCATGAGGTAGATGAGGCGGTCGGCCCCTTCACCCTGCGGGAGGAAATTGAGGATGTCCTGGCCGGTGATGTCGTGGGGCGGCGTGGCCTTGATGGCGCTTTTGCCGTTGTGCCAGACCATCAGGTGGCGGTAGCTGACGCCGGGGTAGAAGGAGAACTCGTCGTCTCCCAGCTGGCGCTGCAGCTCCTCGACCAGCTCGGCGCCATCGGCGGTGGTGATGTGGCCGGCGGAGTAGTCCTCCATGATGAGACGACCGCCCCTGGCATCCAGGGCGACCAGGTTGACCCGGAAGGCGACGTCATCGGGGCCAAGCGAGACCCCCATGCTGGCGGCCTCCAGCGGGGACCGGCCGGTATAGCACTCGACAGGGTTGTAACCGAACATGGAGAGGTTGGCAACGTCGCTCCCCGGCGGGTAGCCGGCAGGAACCGTCTGCGCGAGGCCGAGCACACCGCGCTTGGCCATGAAATCCATGTTCGGCGTCTTCGCCGCCTGCAGGGGAGTCTTCCCCCCCAGCCCGTCTATCTTCTCATCCGACATCCCGTCGCCCAGCAGCACAACATACTTCATTGAATAGATCCTTTTTCCTGGTGTTTTTATTTCAATACATCTAGCCAGACTTCTTCGATAACTCCGACATGGTCCATCTCCCCTCCACCGAACGGGGGAGGGTCAGGGAGGGGGAGCACTGCCCGAAGCGGCGATATCTTTTCACATTGAAGGAAGCTTCTCAAGGGTTAACAATCCGGCACCGCCGGAGATACCGGCCTGGCTCCCCCTACCCAGCCTCCCCCCGTTCGGGGGGAGGAGCTCTTCGAGTTCGTTCTATCCTCTCGGATGGAACTCCCCGTGCAGCTTCTTCAGCCTCTCCCGCGTCACGTGCGTGTAGATCTGGGTCGAGGAGAGGTCGGCGTGCCCCAGCATGATCTGCACGCTCCTCAGGTCGGCACCGTTTTCTAGCAGATGGGTGGCGAACGAGTGGCGAAGCGTGTGCGGCGAGATGCTGGAGCGCACCCCGGCCTGCAGCGCCCGTTTCTTGATGATGTTCCAGAAGGACTGGCGGGTCATCCCCGCCCCCAGCCGGGTCAGGAACAGCCGCTGGCTGCTCCGCTCCTTGAGGAGCTCGTCTCTCGCCTCCTGAAGATAGCGGTCAACGGCGCGACAGGCGCTCTCGCCCATCGGCACCAGCCGTTCCTTGTCTCCCTTGCCGATGGTCATCAGGTAGCCGGCCGCGACGTTGACTTCTCCCGTCTTCAGCCCGACCAGCTCGGAGACCCGCAAGCCCGTGGCGTAGAGAAGCTCCAGCATCGCCTTGTCCCTAAGCTCCAGTGCCCCGGTATCAAGCGGCGAGGCCAAAAGCGCCTCCACTTCCCTGGCGCTCAGTACGGCCGGCAGCCTCAGGATCCCCTTGGGGGCCTCGATGATCGAGGTGGGATTGGTATCGCAGTACTCTTCCGCCACCAGGAAGCGGTGCAGCATCCGGAGCGCGGACAGCGCCCGGGCCCGGCTGCGCGGCGAAATTCCTTCCGCTTTCAGCTTGGCCAAATAGGCCGCCACGTCGCCCGGCCTGACATCTTCGGGGGCGCGCTCCCCCAGAAAGCCCAGATAGCGGGTGAGGTCGCGGCTGTATGCCGTTACCGTGTTGGCGGCCGCCCCCTTCTCCACCAGGAGATAGTTCAGGAAAAGATCGATGAAGCGGTCCACTAGCCGTTGTCTATGGCGTTCAGCAGGTCGCCCCGGATCTCCTCCAGCTTGAGCGGGTCGGTGATCTTCTGCCCGAAGATATCCTTCACGTAGAAGGTGTCGGCGACCTGGTCGACCTTGGTGGAGATCTTGGAGACCCCTATGTAGAGGCCGAGCCTGGTGAGCGTGCTGGTGATGCTGTAGAGCAGGCCGACCTTGTCATGGGCGTAGATGTCGATGACCGTGTAATCGGTGGACACCTCGTTGTCGATCTCCACCCGGGCGGGCACGGTCGGCTTCGCCTTCTCGGTCAGGATGCTCGGGCGGTAGCGCTTGGCCACCAGGGCGCCCACCCGCACCTTGCCGGTCAGCACGTCCCTGAGGTCGGACTCGAGCCGGGCCCAGCGGTTCTCGTCGGTGATCACGAAGCCCTGCGGCGAGTTGACCTGCAGGATATCCAGCACCTTCTCGTTGGTGTTGGTGTGGATCTGCGCCCCCAGGATGTTCATGCCGTTGGCCGCCATCACCCCGGTGATCATGGAGAAAAGACCGGGGACGTCGTAGGTGCAGACCGTGCAGTTGGTGTACCCCTTGGCGGTCTCGTGGTCGTACTTGAGGATGACCAGGTTGTCCGTCAGGGAGAGGAGCGTTCTCAGGTGCCCGGAGATCACGTCCGGCTTGTAGGAGAGGAGGTGCCGGGTGGAAAGCGACTGCAGCTCGTCCTTGATCTTCTGGTGCGGGTACTCGTCGGCCAAAAGGTCGAACACCGCCCTCTTCACGCGCTTGACCCGGTCGCCGGCCGCCTCCAGCTTGAAGTCGCCGCGCTCCAGCACCGCGAAGGCCTTCTCGTAGAGTTCCTGGAGCAAAAGCGCCTTCCACTCGGTCCACACCTCCGGCCCCACCGCCTTGATGTCGGCGTAGGTAAGGAGGTAGAGCATCTTCAGGTTCTCGCTCTTCTCCATCTGGCGGGCGAACTGGATGATCATCCGCTCGTCGTGCAGGTCGCGGCGCTGGGCGATGTGGGCCATCAGCAGGTGGTGCCTGACCAGGAAGGTGAGCCGCTCGCTGTCCTCCTTGGTGAGACCCATGCGGCGGGCCACCGTCTTGGTGAGTTCCGCCCCCACCTCGGCATGGCCGCCGCCCGACCCCTTGCCGACATCGTGCATGAGCACCGCCAGAAGGAGCAGCCAGCGCTTGTCGATCTCCAGGGAGAGTTGGGTCAGCAGCTCCAGGTCCTGCCGGTGGTTGCCCCGCCAGAGCTTGGTGATCTCCTCCACCGCGAAGAGCGTGTGGGTGTCGACCGTGTAGATGTGGTAGACGTCGTGCTGGACCTTGCAATAGATCCTTTCGAACTCGGGGATGAAGCGGTTCAAAAAGCCCAGGTGGTGCATCTGCTGCAGGGTCTCCGCCACACCCTTGTCGGAAGAGAGGATGCTGACGAAGGAGGCGTTGGCCTCTTTGGAGCGGCGGAACTTGTCGTTGACCAGGTCGAGGTTGTCCCGGACCAGCTTCTTGCTGCCGAGGCTGATGGCCACCCCCTGTTTCTGGGCGTATTCGAAGATCTTGATGAGCCGGACCGGGTTCTTGCTGATGACCGTTTCGTCGGGGACCACCAGTTCCCCCTTCATCACGTAAAACCCCTCGCCAACCGGCCTGCGGGTGAAATAGCCCAGGATCTTGCGGGCCCCGTCCTCGCGGCGGCTGCACTTGGTGATGAGCAGGGAACAGAAGTGCTCGACCCGGTTGGCGTGCAGGTAGAAGTCCTGCATGAACTGCTCGACTGCCAGGGTCTTGCCCCGGTCGGCGTAGCCGAAGAAGCGGGCCATGGCGGTCTGCGCCTCGAAGGTCAGCTGGTCGTTCTTGCGGCCGGCCAGGTAGTGCAGCTCGTTCCTGATGCGCCAAAGGTAGCTGAGCGACTGGTAGTAGAGCTCCAGTTCCTCCTCGGAGAGCACCCCCTTGGTGATCAGCTCATGGGGAAGGTCGACTTTGTACTTGATCTTGGCGACCCACATGGCGGTGTGCAGGTCGCGCAGGCACCCTTCCCCCTCCTTGAGGTTCGGTTCCAGGATGTAGACGCTGGAGCCGTACTTCTCGCGCCGCTTCTTCAGCTCTTCGAGCTTTTCGGCGATGAAGGCGTCGCTTCGTTTGGCCAGCACCTGGCTGACCATCAGTTTCTTGAGTTCCCTGAAGAGAGGTTCGCTGCCGGTGAGCAGGCGCGCATCGAGGAGGGCGGTCTTGACGGTGATGTCGTTGTTGGCCATCTCGACGCAGTCGGAGAGGGTCCTGACCGAATAACCGACGTCCAGCTTGAGATCCCACAGGAAATAGAGCAGGCGGTTGGCGATCTCCTCCACCGGCTTGGAATCCTTGCCGCTGTAGAGGAACATCAGGTCGAGATCGGAATAAGGGTTCAGCTCGCCCCGCCCGTAGCCGCCGATGGCGACCAGGGCGAGTTGCGCCGATTGAGGGAAGTGCAGATCGGCGGAGAGCGCCTTGAAGAGGGTGGTGACCAGGTTGTCGGTCATGGCGGTGATGGAGTCAACCACCTCCTTACCCCCACTCCCCTCGCGGTGCTCCCGCTTGGATTCCTCGCGGAAGTGCTCCAGGAATTCCCGCGTCGCCGCCAGGTAGGCGCCGCGCTTTTCTTCGAACGTTTTACCTTCTCCCTTGAGCGACTCCGGGAGGTAACCATGTATGTTTAAGTGCATCACCCTTCCTTGGCGATTCTGACCACCTGTAATACCCCCGGAAACGCCTCGATGTCGGCTTCGGGGAGGCTGTCGGTGTCGCCGATGACTCCGATGATGACCCGGTTGGCTCCGGTAGACTGGTGAATATCATAGCCGCGATCGATCAGGTAGGCTTTTATCTGCTCCTGGGCCTCGGTGTTGGCCCCTTTACGCATAACTATCAGCACGACGGATCTCCTCTTCGATGTTCACCACAAGGCAGGAAGGGTGGCAGGCTAACCAGGGGCGGGAGCGGCGACGCCATTGTCGTCTCCCAGGGTGCCGCCCCCCTTCGTGTCTTTTGGGGAAGGTTTGCCGCTAAAGGTCCTTCGGTGCGGCGTCAGTGTTCGCCGCTGGTCATTATACGCTCCAGACGGCGCGACTCGTCAACCACCCTTTCGAACAGGCGGACGATCGCCTCGTCGTCGAGAGGTCCGGTGTTCTCGACCGTCATGCGGGCGAAGATCCGCTTCTCGCGTGCCGGGTCGTACACCGGCAGGCCAAGCCCCTTCTTCAGTTCGCCGATCCTGAGGGCGAGCGAGGCGCGCTCGTTGAAGATCCGCAGCAGCTCGCTGTCCAGCCGGTCGATGTTCTCCCTGATCTCGTCTATGGTCATAGGCGCCTCAGAACTGCTTTTTGATGAAGGTGTCGCGCTGCCAGTTCTGGTCGTCCACGCCCGGATGATCGATGTTGTAGTTGAGGCCGCGCGACTCCTTCCGCATCATCGCGCAGGAGACGATCAGCTTCGCCACGGTGGCGATGTTGCGCAACTCGATCAGGTCCGAGGTGACGATGAAGTTCCAGTAGTACTCCTCGATCTCGTCCTGTATCAGGTCGATCCTGCGCATGGCACGCTCGAGCCGCTTGTCGGAGCGTACTATGCCGACGTAGTTCCACATGAAGCGCCTGATCTCGTCCCAGTTCTGGGAAACCACCACCATCTCGTCGGAGTTGGTGGCTGTGCCGCAGTCCCACTCGGGGAAGACCAGTTTGGGGAACTCGCTCTCCTTGAGGGTCTTCACCGCGTGCTCGTAGGCACGGCCGGCGTAGACCGCGGCCTCCAGAAGCGAGTTACTGGCCAGCCGGTTGCCGCCATGCAGGCCGGTGAAGGCGACCTCGCCGATGGCGTAGAGGTGCTTCAGGTCTGTCTCGGCGTTGCCGTCCACCGCCACGCCGCCGCACAGGTAGTGGGCAGCCGGCACTACCGGGATCATGTCCTTCGTCATGTCGATGCCGAATTCCAGGCAGGTCTGGTAGATGTTGGGGAAGCGGCCGGTGATGTAGTCGGCGTCGCGGTGGGTGATATCGAGGTAGACGCAGTCGTCGCCGTGGGTCTTCATCTCGTTGTCGATGGCGCGGGCCACGATGTCGCGCGGCGCCAGGTCCTTCAACGGGTGGTAGTTCTCCATGAAGGCGGTGCCGTCGCGGCGGCGCAGGATGGCCCCTTCACCGCGCACCGCCTCGGAGATCAGGAAGGAACGGGCGTGCGGATGGTAGAGGGTGGTCGGGTGGAACTGCATGAATTCCATGTTGGCGATGGTGGCGCCGGCGCGGTAGGCCATGGCGACCCCGTCACCGGTAGCGACGTCGGGGTTGCAGGTGTACAGGTACACCTTGCCGGCCCCTCCCGAGGCGAGCACGGTGATGCGGGACTCGAAGGTTTTCACCGCACCGGACTCGATGTCGAGCACATGGGCGCCCAGGCAGCGGTTCACCTCCAGCTTGGCCTTCTTCACCTTGGACTCGGTCACCAGGTCGATGGCGATGTGGTTCTCGTAGAGCGAGATGTTCTTGTGGGTGCGTACTGCCTCCACCAGGGCGCGCTCGATCTCGCGGCCGGTGATGTCTTCGGCGTGCAGGATGCGCCGCTGGCTGTGGCCACCCTCGCGGGTCAGATCGTAGACCCCGCCGCTTTTGGTGAACTGGACGCCCCACTCGATCAGGTGGGCGATGACTTGCGGACCTTCCTCAACGACCATGCGCACCACGTCTTCGTGGCAGATGCCTGCGCCGGCAACCAGGGTATCCTGCACGTGAGCGTCGAAGGTGTCGTCGGCGGACGAAACGGTGGCGATCCCCCCCTGTGCGTAGTTGGTGGCGGACTCCGTAATGTCCCGCTTAGTGACCAGGGCGACCGAACCGTGGGCGGCTGCCTGCAGGGCAAAGGAAAGCCCGGCGATGCCGCTGCCGATCACCAGGAAATCACTTGAAACCTTCATAACTCCCCCGATTAACTCCGATAATTCAGGAGTTTCATTGGAAAACCCGCAAATTATTGATCCCGGCGCCATTTTTGTCAAGACTTTTGACAGGTTATCGTCGCCGCCGCCACTTTAGGCCTTGAATTATCGCTGTTATTGTTCTATACATTTCAGGTGCTGAAATTGCTCTTGTCGCCTCGCCTTACAGAAGGTTATCGATTGAAGCCACACACTCTAGTTTGGATCGCCGCACTGGCCCTGGTATCGGTAAATCTCACGGTACCGCCCACCGTCAGCGCCGACATCTACCGTTACGAGGATTCCGACGGTACCCTCCATTTCACCGACGCGCCCACAGACAAGCGCTTCAAGATTTTCATGAGGGATATCAAGAAGGACCGGAAGCTGCGGACCGTCTTCAAGCTGCCGGGCTACGCCAGGAATCCCGCCGAGTTCGAGCCGCTGATCGCAGCCTACGCCAAGGAGTACGGCGTGGACAGCGCACTGGTCAAGGCGGTCATCCACGCGGAGTCGGGCTACAACCCCAACGCGGTCTCCCGCAAGGGCGCGCAGGGGCTCATGCAGCTGATGCCCAAGACGGCGCAGGGGCTGAAGGTCAGCAACTCCCTGGATCCTTCGGAAAACATACGGGGCGGGGTGCGCTACCTGAGATTTCTTCTGGACACCTTCAATGGCAACGAGTCGCTGGCCCTGGCGGCCTACAACTCGGGGCTGGGGAGCGTGGCCAAGTACGGCGGCATCCCACCGTACCAGGAAACGCAGAACTACGTAGCGAAAGTATTGAGCTACCGAAACAACTACCGTTAAGCAAAGGCTGATCCACATGCAGAGATCCACCCAGGGCCAGATACTCAACCTGCCGAACATCCTGACCATGGTGAGGATTGCCACCATCCCGATCATTTGCCTGCTGCTGCTCTCGCCGGAGCGCCGTCCCTGCTTCTGGGCCGCCGTGCTCTTCGCAGCGGCATCGTTCACCGACTGGCTGGACGGCTACCTTGCCCGGCGGATGGGGATCGTCACCGTGTTCGGCAAGTTCCTCGACCCCATCGCAGACAAGCTGATCGTGATGGCGGCTCTCATCATGATCCTCCCCTACGACCGCGTGCCTGCCTGGATGGTGCTGGTCATCCTGGGACGCGAGATGATCATCACCGGACTGCGCGGGATCGCTTCCACCGAGGGGATCGTGATCGCGGCGAGCAAGTTGGGGAAATACAAGACCATTTTCCAGCTGGTCGCCATCATCGGTCTACTGCTTCATTACGACTACCACTGGTTCTTCTCGGTCGACCACCCGCTGCTGATCGTCAACATGCACAACGTCGGCATGTTTTATCTCTGGATAGCGACGGTCATCACCATCTGGTCGGGCGTCGATTACCTGAGCAAGTTCATCGGCGTCATCGCAAAATAAGAAAATTTCCCATTGACAAAAGAAAGGGTTCACGGTATAAAGTCACCTCCTTTCGCGAATTAGGGCGGCGTGGCCAAGTGGTAAGGCAAAGGACTGCAAATCCTTCATTCCCCGGTTCAAATCCGGGCGCCGCCTCCAGAAACATCAAAGGGGTTAGCTTTTACGGCTAGCCCCTTTTTCTTTGTCCACCCACCTGCAAAAATTAACGATCCTTAGTATACCAGAGTCAATGCAAGGCGCCGCTGCCAGTAAAAAAATAATCCCGATGGTC
>DATFAB010000077.1:0-35407 GCA_035255025.1 Geomonas sp. | reverse complement strand
AAAGCCTGTCAGTGATTGAATTATCATATAATGGTGGGGTAGGGGGCATCATGGGAAATATCGAGAGCGACGAGAAAGGGTTTACCTGCGAATGTGGGCTGCGCAACGACTATCCCGCCTACGTCCAGGATCACTGGAGCGTAAAGCTCATGTACCTCTGTTCTTGCCAACGGCAGTACCTCCTGTATAAAGGCACCGTCACCAAGACCTCCCGCGGTACTGCCGAAGTTGCCGACGACGAGGCTTTCGGCGATTGACGGCAATCCTGGAGGGGCCGGGCCTCGGAGCCGGGCGCCAGAAAGGTCTTTGCAACCCGCTTCCCTTTAGCCATCCGGAGCCTGGCGCCACCGGTTGACCGTGGCATTGCTGCGCCTTTTCCCCATTCACCCATCCCCGCCGCACTGACTACACCGCTTCATACTTCATCCCTTCGGCAGTCCCGGCATCTGGGCGGCCGCCAACTCTTCGGCCACAGTCACCGTGCGGTCCTCCGGGCGGGTTCCTCCCCGGCTTTGGCCGGCATCTTGCACTTTACCCTGCACGCTGACACGGAATCAGCGGCCGTTGAGAGCCAGGCGCCCGGTTTCGCTCACTGCCCAGCTGCCTGAGCGGCAGGGTCGGCTGCACCCAGGTTGCACTTTTTTGACTCGACGTCAATCGTCCGTCAGGCTTGACCACGCTGGCTCCCTGACCCCGGCGCGGGTGGGCCGATCGAAAAGGATCCACTATGGCCATTCATCCTCTTGCCACCCACACTTCCTCGCTCACCTGCCCCGAAGCGGCTCCAGGCAAGGCGAAGGAATTGCCCCCCCTCGCGACCGGCTTCGAGTCACTGTTGAAATCTCTGGGCGACGGCGAGGCTTCTGCCAGGCCGCAAGTGGCTGCCGCCGAGCTGCTCGGGATGGAGATGATGCAGCACACCCTTTCCCTGTTCGGCGACGAGCCAGCCGCGGCCACCTCGCCGGCCAACGGGATCCTGGAACGGCTGCTGGCCGGGTTGGCCGCCGGCCACCCGTCGCACCTGTCACCCCAGCTGTCAGGTCCAGCGCACCCGGAGCCGGCGCTCACCGACCGTAAAACGGGGGAAGCTGCCGGCCCTCAGCCAGAGGACGCCGCCGTCGATGGGATTGCCAGGGACGCCGCCAATTACCTGGGGACCCCCTACCGGTTCGGAGGAGAAGGCCCCGACGGCATCGACTGCTCAAGCCTCATCCAGCACGTCTTCCGGCAGCAGGGGATCGAAATGCCGAGGAGTGCGCGCGAGCAGAGCAAGGTGGGAATCGACGTACAGCCAGGGGAGTTGCGGAAGGGCGATCTGGTCTTCTTTCATACCTACGCATCCTACCCCTCCCATGTCGGCATCTACCTGGGAGACGGCAAGATGATCCACGCCTCGTCGGTGAAGGGAGAAGTCACCATCTCCAACATGGACACCGACTACTACCGCTCCCGGTTCCTGGGGGCCAGGCGCATAGCCTGATGGACGCCTTGGGCCAGGTAATGCACGCATTTAATGAGCAGAGCTTTGACAATTGCGGTGGGAAATTGTAAAAAGAATGCATAGAGTGACACGGTGGCTATGGGTGGAGGGAACGATGGCTCTGAAGGACATTCGGGTCCTGATAGTGGATGACGAAGTTTTCTTTCTCAAGGTCCTGCGCGACACACTGGAAAAGATCGGATTCACGGTGGCAGGTGAGGCGGGAGACGGGAAGGAAGCGGTAGAGAAGTTCCAGACCTTGCGTCCGCACGTAATCATCATGGACATCTACATGGTCGACAAGAACGGCATCGATGCGACCAGGGACATAATCGCCCTGGACCCCAACGCCAAGGTCATCATCGCCAGCGCCTCCGACGCCGATTACGACACCCAGGCCGCCCTCGACGTGGGAGCCAAAGTGATCCTGAAGAAGCCCTTCGTTCCCAAGGAAGTCTACGAGTGCATCAAGTTCGCCCTCACCGGCAAGCGGTAGAGCACGACGCGCCATGCTGACCACGAAAGGCACGACCGGACAGGAAAGAGAAGTCATCAATCCGCGAGGGGAGAGGATTTGACCTTCAGGGGGCTGGCTTTTACCTTTCGTGCCTTTCGCGTTTTTCGTGGTGAAGATGGATGCCTTTTTTTCCTGCTTGCTGATTTTAGTGGTTGACTGACGTGGCCGCATTTGCTATAAGACGAGGACTCATTGAGCGGGAATAACTCAGTGGTAGAGTGCAACCTTGCCAAGGTTGAAGTCGCGGGTTCGAACCCCGTTTCCCGCTCCAAATAATTACAACGGCCAGGCCCACAAAGCCTGGCCTTTTTTATTTCCCGCGATCCCCGTTCACTTTCCCCTCTCCTGCCTTTGGCATCGCATCACCATCCTTGTCCCACCCTAAGAATAAGCTTCATCCGGGAATTCTAAGGATGTTGGGGTAGCATGCTAGTCGGCAGCCGTTCGTGCTGAGCTTGTCGAAGTACCCCTTCCCGACGCTCGCAAGCAGTGCCCTACAGACAATCATTTCAGGTATCAGAATACCCGGCCCCACGCCCTCCCCTTCTGCCCGCCAGTTCAAGAAAACCTTCACAAATTAACATTGATAACAACTAACCAGCCGTGATACTCTCCGCCCGTCAGGCTGACCGAACTGGGATCCGGCACCTTCGTGATAATTTGAGGGGTACAGCGAAAAGCATCTACGCGTATATGCAAAGGCAGCATCTAGGGATATATACCAGCATCTACCACCAGATGCTTGTATATACCCGTAGATGCCTGACGCTAACCGCTCAATAACATCGTTGGCAGAAACAAATCCTGAAATGGATTGAAGAGATTTACCCATGCACACCTTCACAGACCTTGTAGACCGGTGCACCGAATTCACTCTTGAAGCCCTCAGGGAAGCGAACGAGAGAACGGTTAATGCATTACAAACAAGCGCCGCAACTACGCTAGTGAAGGCGCTTCAGATGATACAGTTACAGAAGGCTATTTTAGCAGTGGGAATGTTCTCACTTTTTGAGGCTATTCTGCAGGACGGACTCAATTGCACTGACGGTTTTCGGGAGGCTAACAATATTTTAGACCGAGAAAGAGAGGCAGTCCTTAAAGAGCGCTTTAGCGATTTGCAGCTTGCTATCAATGTGTTGAAGCACGGACGTGGTCGCAGTTACGATGCTCTTGTTGCGAAGGCTGGCGCTTTGAGTTTTAGAGTAAAACTGCCCGGCGAAGCGTTCTTCTGTGAGGGTGACGTTTCAGAAGTCTCAACGCTAATCGAGGTCGACGACACATTTGTCCTTGGTTGTGCCGAGGTTATCCGCGAGGTCTCCGATGTGCTGAGGAGGACAACATGGACATCGGGATAATACTTGCTATTTTCGGGCTTATGCTGAGTATCGGAATTGCCATATGGCAAAACTCAAAAGCCAAGAAAGCAGAAGAAAAATTAGATAACTTCTTGCACAATATGCCCACTCAGATTTTTGATAACGTCTCTCGGCTATTACTCAAAAATGATAATGAAGCACATGATTTGTACGCTCTGTTTTCTTCCGGTAAATCATTCCACTCTGAATGTGTTGATTTGAATGGCGATGGTGAAGAAGAATTAGCTATTTATTATCCTTTTGGTCCTTATGGAACTGCTTTGCAAGTGTTCGGTTTTATGAATCGGAGATTCTCACTGCTAGCTGAATTGATTATTGATACTCCTTCTGGATTCGTTTTTGGTGATAAAGATGGAGATGGGCGGCTTGAAACAGTCGTTCACGAAGTGTCCCATGAAGCTGATATGCCATATGTGATGGGATTTCGCGATGAGGTTTGGTATCGCCTGGAATCAAATCGCTTTGTTGAGGTGAAACGTATCAAACTTTACTCCTCAGATGAGCTTGAAGAAGCGCATAGAAATCCCGAGAAAAGACTAAAATGACAATGAGGGTAAAGTGAAAAAAGGGTGCCACCCTGACTCCCAATTACAAAAATGCCCCCAGGAAGTTCCCCTGGTAGAGTAGACACCTCAACCCAACTGAGGTGTCGGAAATGGCAAAGATAGTGGGACCAAGAAAAGTACGCAGCTATAGCAAGGAGTTCAAGAGCACGGCCGTGCGGCTGAGCAACATGCCAGGGGTGCAGGTGAATGACGTCGCGGAGGCGTTGTTGATCCCCCCGACCCTTGTGACGCGATGGCGCAAGGCGTCTCGGGAGGGGCTGCTTGGCGAAGATGGGATCAGGCGTTGATGAATGGATAACTGCTGGTGGTAAATTCCAACAAGGCGGTGGACCGGATCGCGATGGATCCGCGCCCGGTCACCGCCCGGGCGTTGGACGGAAACGAAATGAAAAAGCACATTGAACATATTGAGGGGTTACCGCCAGTTGTTGGGCCTTCTCCGAAGGTCCTTATTCTGGGAACATTTCCAGGCGAAGAATCACTAAGGCAGAACCAATATTATGCACATCCACGGAATCTGTTCTGGGAGATCATGGGGCAGGTGTGTGGGGCTGGCAGAGACATTAAATACGAAGACCGCCTGAATATCCTCAAAAACAGCCAAATTGCACTGTGGGATGTTTTGAAAAGCTGTAGCAGACATGGAAGCCTCGATACTGACATCCGAAATGGGTTCTATGAAGTTAATGATTTTAAGAAATTTCTAGCAGAACATGACATAAAAGCGATTTGTTTCAACGGTAAGAAGGCGGAAGAGCTTTTCAAAAAGATTCCCGCTTCAACCTTGCCGGAGTTACCGATGTTATCCAGATTACCTTCTACAAGCCCAGCAAATGCTGGCATTCCAAAGGATACCAAAATCTGCCAATGGCTTCTCATCAAGAAACATCTTGAGTGCGCTCCAACCAGGCCGGTGGACCGGTCGCAATGAACCGCGCCGGGCAGCGCCCAACCGTTGGCGCAACAAAATACGGAGATCCATGAAGAGGCTGAACAAAAAACTGAGGCCAGAATACATAAAGGAGAATGAGGAAGAATATTTCCTGCGATTTAATCAGCACTTTCCTAATTTCCCTCCGGATGTTGTGCGCCAGTGGCTCTTTCACCATTTCGATAGTGTTATACAACGAGGGAACAGGGGGGACGTCCATGTGATCATGCGTTTCACCCACTTAAGGAGAGGAGAAGGGCGCTCACCGAAGCTCGGGATGAAGGCGAACCCGGAAGTTACCGGGAATCAAGCGAACTGGAGACGGAAGATAATTGGCTGGCTGTGAAACCGGAAGGGCCAATGGGACCGGGTATTGATAAATGGATAACTCGGAGAGCGTATGGGTGCCAACACTCGGCGACGCGCGGTTTTCGCTCCGCTCGCCGGTGCGCCTCAAGCCGTTGCCGAAATGGAACTGAGTACCCTATGTCTCCTTTCTTGCCATCGTAGGGGTGGGAAGACCAAGGTCAAATGGTTAGATGGAGACCTACGGGAACAGATGGGGGAGATGCGGTGTGCAAGATGCACTGAATGATCTTGAGAACAGCGAAATCCTGAGCCGGGAGCAGGCGGCGCTGCTGCGCCGGATTTATGACCGGGAGCTCTTTTCGGTGCACTGGGAACTGCGGCTGCTCCTCTATGCCGGCATCCTGATCCTGACCACCGGCCTCGGCCTGCTGGTCGCCAAACACTTCTCCTCAATCGGCTACCTGACCCTGCTCGCGATCATCTCAATGGGATGCGCGGGCTGTTTTGCATACTGCCTGCGCCACGGAGGTGGCTTCTCGCCCGAAAGCCGCGCGACGCCCGATGCGGCCTACGACTACGTCCTCCTCCTCGGCTGCCTCCTCCTCGGGACCCTACAGGGGTATCTGCAACTACGCTACCAAATCCTCGCCCAATACTGGAACTGGTGGCTGCTGGCCTCCGCCCTGATTTATCTCCTCTGTGCCCATTATTTCGACAACCGCCTGGTCCTCTCCCTGGCTCTCTCCACCCTTGGCGCCTGGCTCGGCGTGAAAACCAGCCAACTCGGCACGGGGGGCTGGGATGGCGCCTTGCGTGACAACGCGATCTTTTTCGGGGCCATGGTCGTGGCGGCGGGGGCGACCCAGACCCGACTTGGCTGGAAGCGCCACTTCCTTCCCGTCCACCTGCACCTCGGGGTCAACGTACTCCTCGCCGCCCTGATAGTCGGGATCGGCTCCCGCACCGCCAGCTCGGTCTATCTTGCCGGCCTGGTGCTGACCGGCAGCGGCAGCGCCTTCTACGCCCTGCGGGAACGCAGCTTCGCCTTTCTCCTTTACGCCGTGCTTTACGGCTATGTCGGCATCACTGGCTTCATGCTCAATCACGGTCATTGGAGCAGTGAAGGGATCATATTCTACTTTCTGGTCAGCGCGGCGACGCTGCTGGCGGCCCTGGTGGCCCTGCATCGCCGATTCCGGAGCGCCGAATGATCGCCCTTTACGAGAAAGGCGAACGCCGGGTGGCGGTGGTGGAGGAGTCGCGGCGCTGGCAGGAGGCCAAGATGATCACGGCGGAGCAGACCGCTGCGGTGGCGGAGCGCTATCGTCTGGAACTTGTGCGGGTGAACCTCTTCATTCGCATCCTCCTCGCCGTGTTCACCACGGTCGGAGTAGTGGCCCTGATGGCACTGCCGGCCGTGATATTGAAGGTTGAGGAAACAGGCTTCACCCTGTTGTGCCTGATCTTCGCCCCTCTCTGCGCCAAGGTTGCCGATCACGAACTCATTGCCGGCCGCCGCCTCTACCGCTGCGGCGCCGAGGAGGCGTTGCTGATGCTGGCGGTCGGCATGCTCGCCCTGGCGGTCGCCATCCCCGCCCACGGTTGGGGGGATGGTGCTGAACGTCTGGCATGGCTGACCGCGCATGGCATCGTCCTGTCCGGAGCGATTCTGCTGACGGTCCGCTACGGCTACGCCCTGGCGGCGTTCGGGGCGATGCTCGCCCTCGCCGGCATTCCCTTCCATCTTGCGGACACTCTCCATTGGCAGCAGCCGCTCCTGCCTCGGCTCGTCCTCCTGCTGCTGCTCGGCGCAGCGGCAATCTGGGGTCAGCGGCGACTTGTCGGCCGCAGAGTCCTGCCCCGGGGGTACGTCTGGTCTCTGGAGACGGTGCGTCTCGCGGCTTGGGCGGGGATCTACCTTGACGTGAACCTCTTTGCTCACCGACTCCTCTGGCTGGAATGGCTCAGGTGGACGCCGGCAGAATCGCTGTTCCCCTGGAGCGATCACTTCTGCGCCCTGCTTACCGTCATCCTACCGATGGCGGCCCTGGCGATGGGAATCGGCCGTCGCGACCGGGCCCTGCTCTGGTTCGGCGTTGTCTCCGCCATCCTGTCGATCCTCACCCTCAAGTACTACGTACATTTCGGGCATCTTGCCGAGGAGTTGACGGCTGCGGGGCTGTCGGTTGCGGGTCTCGCCTTCGGCCTGCTGCACTGGCTGCGCGCTGGTTCGAAGCACTGTCGGGGCGCCTATACAGCCGAACCGCTCCTCGAACCGCGCCTCTATGGTTTCGATGCCGAAGCGCTGGCGGCGATTCAGCCCCTCGCCCCGGAGGCCGGGGTGCCGCAGGCCGAAGGAGTCAAACCGGGCGGCGGCACCTTCGGGGGAGGCGGTGCATCCGGCGGCTATTAGACAGCTGGATTCAAATTGCCATGATCGGAGGGGCTTTATGAGAACAGGTCTAAACGCCGGATTGACGCTATCCCTCTTTGCCTGCTCGCCTGGTCAGCGTGCGGCGGTGACGGATCGCCAAGCGGCGGGGCAGAGCCCGGCAACGCGCTCTCGTTGGGATCGGCAGTGGGACCGGGTATGAATAAATTGATAACCCAGGAAGAAGGGATTCCAACAAGACGGATAGACGCGGTCTCGCGGTTGATAACAGAGGAAGTGAGCCTGTGAAAGTTGAGCGCTTCGCCGGTCACCCGCCGGGTCGTTGGCAAACCCCGAAAAACGAAACGCACACGGATCAAATATGATGGAAGCACGGATTGACGCGGATAAACGGAACCCATCATCGGACCTAGGAAATCTCACAACGTCCCCGACGGGCTCTATTGATCGTCTCCTCACCGTCTTAAAGGTAGTCGTGCCCGGCTACGGAGAAGCCGCAGATGCCGGGTTTATTAAGTGCCACTGTAAACAGATTGTGGCTCCCCAAAGGAGTTATTATGCACAAGCTTCGTTTCTCGGCGGCATTGCTGCTGGTATTTTTTTGTGTCTCAACGGCATCCGCACTCACGCCTGACGAGGCCGGGTCTGCGGTAACCGGCGCCTACCTGATTACAACTCGCGGGTTTTTAGGCGATGTCAAGAAGCCCGGCACCGTGCTGACACCACGCCGGGAGGGATTGCGGGCGAACCGCCCGAGCGGTTCGTTCAAAGCGAACGTGGTGGAGAACCACCAACTCATCGCAGCCGGCGGCGGCGACCTCCCCCTAACCGGCCGTGATGGCGCCCTCAAACCGGGGGAGCGGCTTTACCTTTATGACGTCAGTACCGGCGACGATTACGTGCAGCTCGATCTGTACACGGTCACGGGCTATCACATTCCTGGTGTCAGGTGGTCCACGCCGCTGCAGGCCTCGGTCCGTTTTCGGTACAAGAAGGGGCTCACACAGATCACCTCCCGGCAGTTATTAGATGACATCGCCGAGTGGTTAGCCCCTGAAGGGGCATCTGGGCCGGCGGCAAGGGAGGGCATCCCCACCGCATCCCCCGACAGCGCAGGAAGCGCGATGGGCACGGTCCGACTTGGGCAGACCCAGCAGGAGGTCGTCACCATCCTCGGTCATCCGCAGAAGCAGATCCAGCTCGGTCCAAAGACCATCTTCATCTATCGCGACCTCAAGGTAATAATTTTCGAGGACGGAAAAGTAACCGGCACTGAATAGCTGGTACCTGGGCGAAGCTGGGGTATGCGATGGGACCAGGCACCGGTAAGTGGATAACCGCCGGGATAGATCCAGGCAAGGCCTGTAGGATCGGCGGGGCCATGGCCATGGGGCCAGACATTGATAAATGGATAACTGCAGGGGATAGGCCGGGCCCGCAAAGCCTGGCCTTTTTGTCTGCCCAGTGTCCCCGCTTCCTTTCACCTCTCTTGCCCTTGTCCCGTGCACACAAACATTCTTCCCCCACCTGGCAACCATGGCAGCGGGTTCTCCTCGCTTGCAGTTTCAACCCCTGCCAGGTTGCCCGACCCACCCCCTATGATTCGAGGCACGGAGCATGCCTTTTTACCCGCTTGCACTGGCGAGGCTACGCGGTATCCTTGTCAAGATTTGCTCGCGCTAATGTTTTGAATGTTCTCCGACTGACCAACCACTTCGTTGAGCCGAAGTGAGGGGAGGTGACATGGACGTAAGAATCATACGAAGTTATCGATATGCGTCGCCCGGGAAGTTCCACGCCCTATCCCAGAGGCTCGGAAAAGGGCTGCCGAAGGTATGGTCCGCGCTGCAGGGTGGAAACCCGAAACTGCAGTCGGCCTTTGAGGAGATGCTACCTCAATACGACGAACTCTATCACGAAGCTCAGTTGGGCAGTATCGTGGCCAAGGCACGGCGCGATGCTCTTCAGGCCAAGTTGACGGAGCTGATGGATGAGATAGCCGCCATTCTGGAAACGGCGGGTTTCTACAACCGCGAACTCCTTCTCCTCTCGGGATTCGACCTCGCCAAAGAACGCAGAGGGCGTACGAGGCCCAAGAGCCCTGCCGCCGTGACGAGTTTCCTGCAATCCAAACAGGAAGGGGATGGCAGCGGCGAGGGAGCACCCCCCTCGCCGTGAGGTTGCCCTTCCAACAGTAGCATCCACCGGCTGTATCCGATGTTAGCGCGAGCGTTTGGGGTTACCCCACCAGGGTAACCCCTTTTTTACTTGATCAGCCCTCACCTCTGCCCCCTTTGAGGGGGGATTCCTCCAGGCCATGGGCCACCTTCAAATCCCCCTAAATCCCCCTTTTTCAAAGGGGGACTTGCATGGCGGGAGATTCGGCACCATTGGGCACCGGTCAGTTCTCTTACCCTCCACGGTCTGTTCCTCCCTGGACTCCGCCAGGTGATCCCACCCGACCTCGACACTGCCGACCGCCTCCCATCCTCCTTGGTACCCCCCAACTGGCCGTTTTGCCTGACATTTTGCAGGCCCGCCAATTGGGTGCCGGCTCCCGATGACCTGTCCTGGGCTTCCGATGACCAACATCCTGCTTCCGATGACCAGCATCCTGCTTCCGATGACCAGCATCCTGCTTCCGATGATCAACATCCTGCTTCCGATGATCAACATCCTGCTTCCGATGACCAACATCCTGCTCCCGATGATCAACATACTGCTTCCGATGATCAACATCCTGCTTCCGATGACCAACATCCTGCTCCCGATGACCAACATCCTGCTCCCGACGACCAACATCCTGCTCCCGACGACCTATATCCAGCTCCTGACGACTTATATCCTGCTCCTGATGATCTATCATCGGCTCCTGATGAGCAGCATCACCGGTTTCTGATTTGTCAACAAGCGAGTCTCCCTTTGTGGCGGTTCCTCCTCGGGGGGAAGGGGACGGGCAGGCATCGTTGTTGGGAGCACGGTTCGCGAAGGATGATGGGTGGCCCCTGTTTGGGTGACGATGTTTATTTGATGGAAACGACGATAAAACAATACTATGCACATTGTTCGGTGTTGGTTTTAAAAAGATGTTGCTTTTCTGTATAATGATGTTATATTTTGTATACCCGTATACGAAGCCGGTGGTGCAAACGGGGGGGCGACGCTCCCCCGCAATGCCCACGGTACCAACCCTCTGGTGGCCAATGACCGCAAGACATCCACTCACACTGCTGGCTCTTATTCCGGCGCTATTCCTCATCGTGCTTGGCATGAGGAACCCGTACCTGGAGCACAGCCATGGCCCGAAGCAGCGGCCGCGGGCGGTTGTCGAACAAAAACTCTCCAAGTCTCCGGTCGTTAACTCCTGCAGCATCGAGCAGTTCGCCGCCGTAGTTTCGGTGGTGCTCGCCCTCATCTGCAAAGCCGCCGCTTCTGTTGGCTTCGCCGCTCCCGTTATCCGCGAACTCCCCGCTCCCGATCTTCGCTCCCGTCACTCCCGAGCTCCCCCCTTCGCTCTCACCTCCTTCTAGCAGCACTTCTCTCAGCTGTTTACCCTTTGAGGCTCCCTGACGACAGGCGCTTTCCGCCTTTCGCCTGGAGCACGACTGCGCCTCGCACTCCGGCCGACACGGTCCCTGCCAAGGTGCCCGCTCTTCCTGCGCCCTGCGTCCGGGAGAGGCGGTGCCTTGCCCTGGGTCGCGTAAGCCGCTGCACAGGCTCTCCGGCGATTATCGCCCAACGTCTGGCCCGGTAAATTTAGAAAGTGGGGTAACGAGATGAACGAATTGGATACCAACTACACCATTCGCAACGTGAAGAAGGCCCTGGAACTGATCGAGAAGCTGGCGGAAAGCAAGGAGCAACTGACCCTGCCGGAACTGGCGGACAGTGTCAGCTTCAGCCGGAACCGTACCTTTCGCCTGCTGGAGACCCTGATCGAGAAGGGGCTGGTGGAGCGCGATACTGTCTCGGGGGCCTACCGGCTCGGCTCCAGGACGGTGACCCTCGGGCAGAAACTGGCCGGCACCGCCAACCTGGCCAACCACACCAAGGCCGAGCTGCGCAGGCCGGCCGACGGCTCCCATATCGTCAGCTATGCCCACCCGATCCTGGAGGAGCTTGCCCGCAAGCACGAGGAGGCGGTCTACATGACGGTGATCAAGGACAACGAGGTGCTGTTCCTGAACATGGTCGATTGCGCCCGCCCCATCAAGGCCGAGCCGATGGTGGGGAGGAAATTCCCCTTCTTCACCAACGCCGCAGGGAAGGTCATGAAGGCGGTCGACTCCTGGGACCTGCTGGAACGGCTGTGCAGAAGAGACGAGGGGCGCGGGCGGGAGCCCGACCTGGACAAGCTCGCCAGGGAACTGCAGGAAATCAGGACCACCGGTGTGGCGGTCGACAACGGAGGGATGGGGGAGGGCATCATCACCGTGGCGGTGGCCGTGCGTGATTACGCCGGCAAGGTGGTTGGCGCCATCACCATGCTGGGTCCCTCCTTCCGGATGCTGGCCGAGCGGGTCGAGAATGAAATCATCCCTTCCTTGCAGGAGGGGGCCGGTGCGTTGTCCGCCCGGTTCGGGTACCTCCCGGCCTGAGCCGCACCTTCCTAAGGAGACCAAACCACTCGCTTTCGTGAGAAGACCTTTCAACCCAAGCTGCGCAACCCTACCAAAACGGAGGTACCACCATGTCAGAAAAGAAGTACAACTGGTCGGCAATCGCCAGGAACCCGAAGTTCGTTGAGCTGCACCACAAGAAGTCGGCCTTCCTTTTCGGATGGTGGATCTTCTCCTGCGTGTACTACTTCCTGCTTCCCATCGGCGCGGCCTACACCCCCGGGCTGTTCAAGGTCAAGGTCATCGGCTCGATCAACCTCGGGTACATCTTCGCCCTTTCCCAGTTCTTCGTTTCCTGGGGGATCGCCCTGTACTACTCGCACGTAGCCAACAAGGATTTCGACCGGCTGACCAGAGAGCTGATCGACGAACTGCAAGCCTAATAAAGGAGGATTCTCATGACGTTGAAGAAGATCGCCATTGCCGCCATCCTGACCCTCTCCCTGGCAACCGTCGCCTGCGCGGAAGAGCCTGCCAAGACCGCTGCAGCGGCTGCTGGCGCTCCCGCCGTGAGCGCCCCCGCCGCCACGGCCGCGACCGCCGCCGCTCCGGCAGCCGCAGCCAAATCGGAGCTTGCCGCCCCGGCGGCTCCTGCCAAGAAGGAAATCAAGGCGAACCGCGCCATCACCATCAGCATGTTCGCCATCATCATCGCCATCACCATGGGGATCGTGGTGTGGGCTGCCAGCAAAACCAAGACCGCCTCCGACTTCTATGCCGCGGGCGGCGGCATCACCGGCGTCCAGAACGGCTGGGCCATCGCAGGCGACTACATGTCGGCCGCCTCCTTCCTAGGCATCTCCGGCCTGATCTCGCTGTACGGCTACGACGGGTTCATGTACTCGGTCGGCTGGCTGGTCGCCTACATCACGGTGCTCCTGATCGTGGCGGAGCCCTGCCGAAACGCGGGCAAGTACACCCTGGGTGACATCCTCTCCTTCAGGGCCTCGCCCAAGCCGGTGCGCGCCTTCGCCGCCATTTCCACCGTTTCGGTCGCCACCTTCTACCTTACCGCCCAGATGGTCGGGGCCGGCAAGCTGATGGCCCTGCTGGTCGGCATCCCCTACAAGGTCTCCATCATCGGCGTCGGCATCCTGATGGTCGGCTACGTCGTCTTCGGCGGCATGGTCGCCACCACCTGGGTCCAGATCATCAAGGCCGGCCTGCTCATGGCGGGTGCTTTCCTCCTCTCGGTGCTGGTCATGGCGAAAGCCGGTTTCAACCCGATCGGCTTCTTTGACACCATCGTCAACAACCCCGATATCCAGGATCACGTCTCCAAGATGGTCCTCAAGGACGGCGTGGTCATGAGCGGCATCGACGCAGGCCAACGTTTCCTCGAGCCCGGCCTGTTCATGAAGAATCCGCTCGACCAGATCTCGCTGGGCATGGCCCTCGTGCTGGGGACCGCCGGCATGCCGCACATCCTGATGCGCTTTTTCACCGTGCCGACCGCCCAGGCCGCGCGCAAGTCCGTCATCATCGCCATGTTCCTGATCGGCGGCTTCTACATCCTGACCACCCTGCTCGGCTTCGGCGCCGCCATCCATCTCACCCCGCAGTCCATCAAGGCGGTCGACGCCGGCGGCAACATGGCCACCCTGATGCTGGCCGAGCAGATGGGCGCCGACATCGCCCCCGTCATCGGCGACCTCTTCCTCGCCTTCCTGTGCGCGGTCGCCTTCGCCACCATCCTTGCCGTGGTCTCCGGCCTGGTGCTGGCGGCTTCCGCGGCCATCGCCCATGACATCTACGTGAACGTGATCAAGGACGGCCACGCCGACCAGCACGAGCAGATGTTCGCCGCCCGCGTCACCTCCGTGGTGGTCGGCACCTGCGGCATCGTGATCGGCATCATGGCCGAGAACCAGAACGTCGCCCACCTGGTGGCACTGGCCTTCGCGGTGGCCGCCTCCGGCAACCTGCCGGTGGTGGTGCTCTCGCTGTTCTGGCGCAAGTTCAACACCGCCGGCGTCATCTCCGGACTGCTGGTCGGCACGGTGGTCTCCATCGTGCTGGTGATGGTTTCCCCCAACATGACCTATCCCAAGGCGGTGGCCGCCGGGGCGCAGAAGGTCATCACCGCCATCGAGAAAAAGCAGGCTGCCCTGCCGGCGGGTGCCAAACTGGAGGAAAAGGACGCCAAGGCCCTGGCCAAGGCGCACAAAGACTACGATACCAACAAGGACGGCACCTCCATCATGGGGCTCGACAAGCCGATCTTCACCCTGAAGAACCCCGGCATCATCTCCATCCCGCTGGGCTTTCTGGCCGCCATCATCGGCGCGCTGGCCTTCCCGAGCCGCCGCTCGGAGGAGATGTTCGACGAAGTCTACGTCCGCCAGAATACCGGTATCGGCATAGCCAAGGCCGTGGAACACTGACAGGCATCTGCCACCGGCACAAAAAAGAGGCTGGCGAGGTCATCTCGCCAGCCTTTTCTTTTGGGAGGGGGTGCGAAGTGGGAGGGGAATTCGGCAACGTCCCGCTGGCGCCCCCAACTTATCTGTTTTTGTCAGGTAAAGGGAGGCTTGCTATACCCGATCAAGTTTGTAACCTTCTATGCAGGTCGCTGAACGGTACCCTCATCACCGGAGGCCGCCATGACGGTTATTGCAGCGCTTGCCGAGGCAGCGCGAATGGCGTTCATCATGTTCTGGAAAATCCTCTGGCCGCTGGTCCTTGGCTTTGCACTGTCAGGGTTTGTCCAGGGTGTTGTTTCCAAGAGGGAGATGGTGCAGCTTCTGCCGGATGACTCCCCCAGGAGTCTGGCGACCGCGTGCGGCCTGGGGGCTGCATCGTCGTCGTGTTCGTACGCGGCAGTCGCCCTGGCCCGATCGGTGTTCAGGAAGGGGGCGAACTTTACCGCCGCCATGGCCTTCCAGCTTGCCTCCACCAACCTGGTCGCCGAGTTGACCATCATCATGGTCATCATGCTGGGCTGGCAGTTCGCGCTGGCCGAGTTCCTCGGCGGGCCGCTCATGGTTGCCTTGATGGCCATCGTGTTCCGGCTGTTTCTCCCCCCCTCCCTTCAGGACTCTGCCAGGCAACAGGCGGAGAAGGGGGCGGTGGGTAAGATGGAAGGGCATGCGGCGATGGATATGTCGGTGACCGAAGGCCCGCTGCTCAGCAGGGTTTTTTCGGTAAAAGGGATGACGGCCGCCAGCCATTACTTCGTGATGGACTGGGCCATGGTGTGGAAGGATATCGTGGGCGGGGTGGTGATCGCGGGGGCCCTGGCCGCCTGGGTGCCGCGCACCTTCTGGAGTGCGTTTTTCCTCTCCGGGCATCCCCAGCTGGCGAAGTTCTGGGGGCCGGTGGTGGGACCCGTGGTCGCCATTCTTTCCTTCGTCTGCTCGGTCGGCAACATCCCGCTGGCAACGGTTCTGTGGAACGGGGGGATCAGCTTTGGCGGCGTCATCGCCTTCATCTTTGCCGATCTTCTCGTGCTGCCGATCCTGAACATCTACCGGAAATATTACGGCTGGCGGGTGACGGCCCTCATCGTGGCAGCCTTCTACGCTTCCATGGTCGCCGCGGCCCTGGCCATCGAGTTTCTCTTCCAGTGGTGGGGGCTCGTCCCCCATGAGCGCGGCAAAGGAATTGCGGAGGAGGCCATAAAGCTTGATTACACCTCCATCCTCAATATCATTTTTCTGGTCATCGCCGCGCTCATGGTTTGGCGCTTTTTCGTCACCGGCGGACCTGACATGATGCGGGAAATGGGGCAGGAAAGCGGCCATGCCGGCCGGGGACGGCAACGGCACGGCAAGGAAGGGGAAGCAGGTGAAAAGCGGGGGGGACGTGATCACTTCGAAAAGCAGAAGAAATAAGGTGATAATCCTGGTGGCGCTCACCGCGCTGATCGCCCTGGTGCACTATCTCACTCCCACCGAGCCTCACAACTACCACAAGATCCACATCGTCCTTAGGAAGCTCTATTTCCTGCCGCCGGTGATGGCCGCCGCCTGGCTCGGGCTGAGAGGCGCCTGCGCCACCGCCTTGGCCGTCAGCATCCTCTTCATCATGCACGCCTTCCTGGACTGGCCCAAAAACTACATGGAGCAGGCGAACCAGGTCGGGGAACTGGCCGGCTTCTGGCTGGCCGCCGTCGTCCCCGGCTGGCTGTTCGACCGGCAGCGCTCTTTGCTACGGCAGCTTGCCCACGCCAACGAGGAGACCCTGCTCGGGCTGGTGTCGGCCCTGGACATGCGGGAGCAGCATACCGGTTCCCATTCCCAGCGCGTACGGGAGTACACCGAGCTCCTGGCCAGCCGTTTCGGCGTCGGCGAAGATTCGCTGCGCGAGATCGGTTTCGGGGCGCTGCTGCACGATGTCGGCAAGATCGCGGTGCCGGACCGCATCCTCATGAAGAAAGGGCCCCTGACCGACGAGGAGTGGCTGGAGATGCGGAAGCACCCTGAGAAGGGGTACCGGATGCTGAAGGAAATAAGCTTCCTGGTGCAGGCGGCCGACATGGTCCATTCCCATCACGAACGCTACGACGGCAAGGGGTATCCGCGGGGACTGAGGGGGAACGAGATCCCGCTGGGCGCCCGGCTTTTCATGGTGGCGGATGCCTATGACGCGCTGACTTCGCTCCGCCCCTACCGGTCGCCGCTGCCGTACCAAGATGCCGTGACTCAAATCGCCAGCGAGAGGGGAAGCCACTTCGACCCGGCAGTGGTCGCCGCCTTCCTCGCCATCCCCCCGGAGGAACTGCAACGGGTAGCCGAGCGCTACCGGGATGCCGACCGGACGTCCTGATGCCCCCTGCCACGCAGGATGTTGTGGAATATTCTCCTGCGGCTTGGAATATTCTCCACTTTCCCCCCCCTGTCTCCCGTCCTCCCGAACACAATCCCTGTCAAATCGGCATCTTGACGCCCAGCTTCCAGTTGGCATGCAAGTTGAAAAAAATCCTTGCTGTCTGTCGGGCTGTGCCCCGCAACGTCACGGAGTCAAGAGATGTCACGGAACAAAATCATCACGAGCATGCTGGTGCTAAGCGCGGTCTCCCTTCTGGTGCTGCTTGCCTTTCATGTCAGGATGCGGGTTACCGCGGATTCGGTGGTAGTTTTGAGGACCACCGGCATCACCTGCGGGAGCTGCGCGAGCAGGATCAACGAGGCCGTGCAGTCGGTGAAGGGGGTCGCGGCGACCGAAGTCGACACCGAGAGGGGATGGGTCATCGCAGGCTACGACAGCAAGAAACTGAAGCCCGAGCTGATCGCGCAGAAGGTGAGGGCGAGCGGCTTTGGCAGCGAGATCGATGAAGTCTTGACCCCGGAGCAGTTCAAGAAGATTACCGGCCGGGCGGTCGGGCAGAACGCAGCCTCCAGTGGGGGGTGCTGCGGCAAAGGCGGCGGTTGCGGCGGAAACAGAGCAAGCTAGACGAAAGGGGAGATTGGCAATGGCAGGGATCAACACGAAGCGCGTCGTATGGGTGGCGGTCATCATTGGTGTTTTGCTGGTAGGTGTGGCGGGCGTTTTCGCCTTCTCTCTCGGCAAGTACGAGAAGGTCAAGGCGGCGGCAGGCCAGGTCTTTATCCCGGTCGCCAAGGTCTCTGACGGCAAGGCGCATTTCTACCGGTTCAGCGACGGGAGCAAGGATATCGACTTCGTGGTCGTGAAGGCTTCGGACGGTAGCTTCAAGACGGCCTTCGATGCCTGCGACACCTGCTTCCACGCCAAAAAGGGGTACGAGCAGCAGGGGAAAGCGCTGGTCTGCCAGAACTGCCGGCGTCAGTTCGCCATCGACCGCATCGGTCCGCATGAAGTCGGCGGCTGCAATCCTTCCTACCTCCCCAGCCAGCTCAAGGGGAACAACATCGCGATAGCGGCGGGCGATCTCAAAGCTGGCGGCCGATTCTTCTAAAAACGGGAAAGCTGCCGCCCCCTCAGCCGCAGGAGGGCGAGCCTTTCGGAGTCGACATGAAACTGTACAACATATCGATCAACAACCTCAGGCGCCGCAAGGCCAAGATGGCGTTCTTGACGGTCGGCCTGATGGTGGGCATCGCCACCATCGTCACCCTGGTGACCCTGACCCGCTCGATGTCCGGCGACATCGAAAGGAAGATGGACGAGTTCGGGGCCAACATCCTGGTAACCCCGCAGAGTAACGGGCTCGCCATGAACTACGGGGGGATTTCCCTGGGCGGGGTGACCTTCGACCAGCGGGAGATCCGCCAGGAGGATCTGGCGAAAATCCGCACCATCAAGAACAGCAGGAACATCTCCGCCATTTCGCCCAAGGTGCTGGGGAGCGTGAAGCTCGGTCCCCACGACGTCATGCTGGTGGGGGTCGACTTCGCCAGCGAGCTGAAGATGAAGCAGTGGTGGAACATCTTCGGGGAGGCGCCCAAGGCGGACAGCGAGCTCCTCTTGGGGAGCGAGGCTTCCAAGGTGCTCAACGTGAGCCAGGGCGAGGTGCTGCAGATCAAGGGGGAGACCTTCAAGGTGTCCGGCGTGCTTGACCAGACCGGTTCCCAGGACGACTCGCTGGTCTTCGTCTCGCTGCCCAAGGCCCAGCAGCTGCTGGGTAAGCAAGGGAAGATCACCATGGTCGAGGTGGCGGCCCTTTGCTCCGGCTGCCCGATAGCGGACATGGTTAACCAGATCGCCGAGAAGCTGCCCGATTCCAAGGTGTCGGCCATCCAGCAGGTGGTGGAAGGGCGTCTGAAGGCCCTGGACCAGTTCAAGCGCTTCTCCTACGCCATGGCCGGGGTGGTGGTCTTTATCGGCTCGCTGATCGTCTTCGTCACCATGATGGGGAGCGTCAACGAGCGCACCACCGAGATCGGCGTCTTCCGCGCCATTGGCTTCCGGAAAAGCCACATCATGCGCATCATCCTGCTGGAGGCCGCCCTGGTCAGCCTGCTGGCCGGAGTCCTGGGCTACGCCGCCGGCATGGGAGGCGCCAAGCTGGCACTGCCGTTCATGGCCGAGGCCAAGAACGCCCAACTGGTGTGGGACTCCAGCATAGCGGCAGGCTCCGTGGCTTTGGCCCTGCTGCTCGGTCTGCTGGCCAGCCTGTACCCTGCTCTGCATGCGAGCAAGCTGGACCCGACCGAAGCGCTTAGGGCATTATAAGGTGAGGACATCATGGCACTGATCAAGATTAAAAACCTGAAGAAGCAGTACACGAGCGGCTCCGATGTCGTGGAGGCGCTGCGCGGCGTCGACATCAGCATCGAGGCGGGAGAATTCATCACCATCATGGGGCAGTCCGGCTCCGGCAAGAGTACCCTCCTCTCGGTCCTGGGGGGTATGAACCAGCCGTCCAGCGGCGATGTCGAGATGGCCGGGGTCAAAATCTATGAACTCTCCGGCGAGAGGCTGGCCGACTTCAGGGCCCAGAACCTCGGCTTCGTTTTCCAGTCCTTCCACCTGATTCCGTACCTGACGGCCATCGAGAACGTCATGTTGCCGCTGGCGATAGTCAAAATGACCGGCAGCGCCAAAAAGGGCGCCGCACGCCGGGCCCTGGAACGCGTGGGGTTGGGCCAGAAGCTGGATCGTCTGCCGAGCCAGCTCTCCGGCGGCGAGCAGGAAAGGGTCGCCATCGCCCGCGCCATCGTGAACAACCCTCATATCCTCTTGGCCGACGAGCCGACCGGCAACCTCGACTCCAAGACGAGCGAGGAGGTCATGGCGCTCTTCCGCGAACTCAACGACGCCGGCCAGACGGTGGTCATGGTCACCCACAACCCCGAAAATGGCGCCTACTCGGACAGGACCATCAGCCTGAAGGACGGCCTGGTCACGGGGCACGCTGCCTAGCGGGACACGTGGCAGCGCCCCTTTCCCGCGGTTCATGTAGACGAGGTAATCGTGGTTTCCCGGCAGAAGGTGAAGTCGCTTGTCATAGCAGTCCTGTTTTCCGCCCTTTTACCTGCCGCAGCATCCGCCGATCTGGATCTCCCGGTCAAGGGAGTGATCACCTCTGGAGTAGGTTGGAGGGTGGATCCCTTTGGCAGCGGCAAGCTCGTCTTTCACCGCGGCGTCGACATTGCGGTACCGGTCGGGACTGCCGTGCACGCAACGCGCAGAGGGCGTGTCGTTTTTGCCGGCGAGCGGCATGGCTATGGGGCGGCAGTCATCGTTGAACACGCAAACGGAGACCGTACGCTGTACGGGCACAACTCCGTCGTCGCAGTCCACCGTGGCGATCTGGTCGAGGCGGGGGCCGTGATCGCGTATTCGGGCAACAGCGGCCGGTCTACCGGTCCCCACGTCCACTTCGAAAAGATCCCGAGCGGTCGGCCAGGTGCAGAGGAAGCTGTGGAAGTTGCGTCCGAGGAGGCCGTACCCCGGCAGCCGGCAGCCAGCGCGAGGGAGAGGGAGTTACTTGAGCAGAGCATGGAAAAATCCGTGCAGTCGATCCTTAAAGCCGTCAGAAATTCCACCCCCGGTGGCGAAGGTGGATGAACAAACCCGTTGTTATCGGTACACCATACGAGCCCCTTCTCTCCTGCTCGGTGTACCGCTTTTTTTTCAGCTGCCGCGCCGAACTTCCCACCAGGTCGCAGATGCCGGCAGAGCCTGGGCAATTGGAGCCACCATGCCCGGCGATTACCGGGTGATTATGGTGGCCGGCGATCATGGAAATGCGGGGGACGTCCCGCGCTGGTAGGCAGCGAACCGGGCGATGGTACCGCCGTTGCCATCACCCTGCCGGCAAACGCGCCCAAGGGAGAAAGCGATGAAAAACACGATTCTGGTCATCGATGACGACAGTTCCCTGCGGAGGGTCCTGGAATACAACCTGCAGCAGGAGGGGTATGACGTCCGGGTAGCCTCTTCGGGAGAGGAAGGGCTCTATCAGTTCGGGCAGTGCCAGCCCTCTCTGGTGATCACCGACATGAAGATGCCGGGGATGGACGGCATCATGGTGCTCAAGTCGATCAAGGAGCGTTCACCCGACACGCTGGTGATCATGATCACCGCTTTTGGCACGGTGGACCTTGCCGTCGAGGCTATGAAGGCCGGAGCGCACGACTACATCACCAAGCCTTTCAACCGGGACGAGCTCAAGCTGACGGTGAAAAAGGCGCTTCAGTTCGCGGGCCTGAGCGAGGAAAACAGGCGGATGAAGAGCGAGCTCTCCGACAAGGCCGATGCCAGCACCATCGTCGGCAGCTCCAAAGAGATGGAGAGGGTCTTCGAGGTCGTCCGCAAGGTTGCCGATACCGAGGCCTCGGTCCTGATCACCGGTGAATCCGGCACCGGCAAGGAGTTGGTGGCCAGGTCCCTGCATGCCGGGAGTTCCAGGCGAAACGGTCCCTTTGTAGCGATCAACTGCGCCGCCATTCCCCGCGATCTTTTGGAGAGCGAACTGTTCGGCCATGTGAAAGGCTCCTTCACCGGCGCCATCAAGGACAAGGCCGGGAAATTCGCCCTGGCCGATGGCGGAACCATCTTCCTCGATGAGGTGGGTGAGCTCCCTGTCGAACTGCAGCCCAAGCTGCTCAGGGCGCTGCAGGAGAGGGTGATCGAGGCCGTGGGCGGGGTTAAGCCGCAGAAAATCGATGTGCGGGTGGTGGCGGCCACCAATATCGACATGGAGCGGGCGACGCGGGAGGGAACCTTCCGCGAGGACTTGTATTACCGCCTGGCGGTGATTCCGATCCACCTTCCACCGCTGCGTGACCGCCAAAACGACATCCCGCAGCTTATCAGGTACTTCTGCAAAAAGCACGGCGGCTCCAGGGTGCAGTTCGAGAAGACGGCCCTGGAAACCCTGGTCCGGTACCCCTGGCCGGGCAACGTGCGCGAGCTTGAGAATACGGTGGAGCGCCTGATGATCATGCGTAACGGCGATACCATTTCCCTGGACGATTTGCCCGAGAAGATAGCGGGCCGCAATGCTTCAGCCGGCAGTGCCGGCTCCGTGCTGCAGCTTCCCTCCGGTGGCTACTCGCTGGAGCTGGAACGCGACGCCGTCGTGGAGGCGTTGGAGCGCAACCTTTGGAACCAGACCGCCGCCGCACGCTTCCTGAAAATACCCCGCCACACTCTTATCTACCGGATCGCGAAGTACGGGATACGGTGTCCATAGCCATCCTCCTTGCCGGCTTGACTCCGTTGCCCGGGCAACGGGAATCATTCTCGCTCTCCTTCCCCCTCTTTACCTCCCTCAAGCTACTCATCTGAAGTCACGCCGTCATTAACAATGGCACCCTCTAGTGCCCTTTGCCCGCCTGCAGGGTGTTTGCGCAGCTACAGTGCCGTTTGCCCTTGCTTCCTTCTGTTGGATATAGGACATTGCTGTTGTTGAATAATCCGCAGTCCTCTGCCGAAAATAGAGGATTGACTTGCTTCACCAAGTAAAATCAGGTATATACGCATTGGCACGATGACTGCAAAGATTATGGCATAAGCAGCACCACCATAAACGGAGGTCATCGAAATGAAAAATACCATCATCGCTTTGCTTGCAGCATCACTGTTCACCGCAGCTGTCCCGGCTATGGCCATGGACCACGGCGCAATGGCCATGGGCGACGGCCAGATGGATATGTCGCAGCACGACGCGCAATGCCAGAAGGACTGCGACATGCTCGTCAAAAACTGCCGCACCCAGGTGGACAGCATCCAGCAGAGAATCCAGAAGTTGCAGGACGCCGTCAAAAACCATGCAGACAGCTACACCCGCGACCAGTTGGCCCAGCTCAAGCAGAAGCTGGAAGACGCCCAGTCCACCCTGGCGAGCCTGGAAAAAGCTGGCGGAAGATAGAAAGTGGGAAGCATCGGCCTCTCTCGTGAACAAGCCCCCGGCAACGGGGGCTTTTCTCCTTGCGCCGGATCTTCCTGTAAGCTGCCCTCGCCCAGAGAACGACAAGCAACAACGGCTAAAGTGTGTATAATATTCAACAGTTGGTGCCGAATATCCCACCTGGCCAGGCCCCCGGCACTTCGCCTCCCTCCAGTAAATCAACACCTTACGGTTTGGGCACGATCCATGTAGTGCCTGTGAAAACTCGATCTCGCGGAGTCACCATGAAATACCGGTCAGCTGTGCTTCTTTTTCTTCTGCTTTTCCTTTATTCCGTTGCACTCGCCTCTGCCCAGGAAACAGCTCCCGCCGAGCATCTCGACCAGCTGGTCGGTAGCGCGCTTGCCAACAATCCCGAGCTGAAGTCCTCCGTCGCCCGCTGGGAGATGTTCCGAAACCGCATCAAGCAGGCGGGGAGCTTCGAAGACCCCATGCTGATGCTGAAAATCCAGAACGGCATCGTCGAGGACCCGCTCAACTTCTCCCGGGACGGCATGACGCAGAAGGTGATCGGCATCAGCCAGCAGATTCCCTACTTCGGCAAGCGCAAGCTCAAGGAGGAGGTGGCCTCCAGGGAGGCCGAGGCGAATTTCTGGAGCGTGGAGGAAAGAAAGCTCGAGCTGACCCGCATGGTGAAGGAGACCTACTACCAGATATTCTTCACCGACAGGTCCCTGGAGATCGTGGACAGGAACATCAAGCTGATGGACGACTTCATCACCATCGCCCAGACCAAGTACTCGGTGGGGCAGGGGACGCAGCAGGACATCTACAAGGCCCAGGTGGAGCGCTCCCGCATGCTCGACATGCGCATCACCCTCGAGCAGCAGCGACGGAGCCAGGAGATAACGCTCAACTCGTTACTGTACCGCCCCTCTTCCACCAAGGTGGGGGCCATCGCCGATTTCCCGATGTCGCAGCAGCCCTTGACCGCCGAAGAGCTGGGCAAGATCGCCCAGGAGAACCGCCCGCTTTTGAAAAGCCTCCACGCCCAAATCGAGAAGGGGCGTGCCGGCCACGAGCTGGCCCGGAAGGAATGGTACCCCGATTTCAACGTCTCCTTCGAGTACATGCAGCGCGATCGCGCGCCGGGCAGCGACGGCTCCGACATGTATTCGCTGGGGGTCACCTTCAACCTACCGGTTCACAAGGCGCGCAGGGAAGCCATGGCGGCCGAGTCCAACTCCGAGGTCACCATGGCCCAGGAGGAGCTGAACGCCACCCGTAACACGATAACCACCGGCATCGCCGACCTGCTGGCCCAGATGGAGCGGCGCAGAAAGCTCGTGGAGCTGTACAAGTCCGGGATAATCCCCCAGGCCGAACAGTCTCTGGAATCCGCCGTGATCAGCTACCGGGTCAACAAGGTCGACTTCCTGAGCCTGCTGGACAGTCGCGTGACGCTCTTCAACTACGAAAGGGAGTACTACGACTCGATGGCCGACTACCAGATGAAACTCGCCCAGCTTGAGGCGCTGATAGGAAAGACGCTGCAGTAAGTCCAGATACGGATGCAGCAGGATGAGAACTTCGAATGCAATACCATATATCTGTGAGGTAAGACTATGAAACGAAGTGTCAAAGTCGCAGTGCCTATCGTGCTGATAGTGATTGCCGCAGCGGCAGGCGGGGGGTACTACCTGTGGCAGCATAAGAAGGCCGCAACCGAGGGCCAGGCGGCGCAGGGACAGGTGCTCTACACCTGCGCCATGCATCCCTTCATCATAAAGGACAAGCCGGGGAGCTGCCCGATCTGCGGGATGCAGCTGATCAAGAAGGTGGCGCAGCCGGAAACCGCCGGCGCCCAGACTCCGGAACAGAAGCAGCAGGCCGCGCAGCTTGGCCAGGTTGCCCTCTCCCCGACCCAGCAGGTGATGGCCAACGTGGAGACGGTAGCGGTGACACGGGGGGCGCTTGGCAAGGAGATCGCGGCGGTGGGCATCGTCCAGTACGACCAGTCACGGCAGGCGAAGGTGACCGCCTGGGTGGCAGGTCGTATCGATCGTCTCAATATCGACACGGTAGGGGCCTACGTTTCCAAGGGAAGGCCGGTCGCCGAACTGTACTCGCCCGACCTGGTCGCCGCACAGCAGGAATACCTCCTCGCCCTGAAGAGCCGCGCGCAGCTCAAGAACTCGCCCATCCAGTCCATCTCCCAGGGGGGCGAGGGGCTGGTCTCCTCCGCGAGGCAGCGGCTGAAGCTCCTGGGCGTGAAGGACAGCCAGATCGCCTCCCTGGAAAAAGCGGGCGAGCCCAACATCCGGATCCCGATCTATACACCGCTCTCCGGCGTGGTGATCGAGAAGATCGTCCAGCAGGGGCAGTACGTGAACATGGGGGACCCCCTGTTCTCCATCGCAGATCTGTCGCGGGTCTGGGTGGATGTGGAGGTGTACGAGAACGAGTTTCCCTCCATCAAGCTCGGACAGCCGGTGGCCATCTCCTCACAGTCCTACCCGGGCAAGACCTTCAAGGGGCGGGTCGCCTTCATCTACCCCTTCCTGGACCCCAAGACGCGCACCGTCAAGGTCCGGGTCGAGCTGCCGAACCCGGGATTGCGGCTGAAACCTGACATGTTCGTCAATGCGGTAATCAAGTCGCCGCTGGGCCAGGTGCTCTCCGTTCCTGCCTCGGCTGTCATAGAGACCGGCACCCGCCACGTGGTGTGGGTCGAGAAGAGCCCCGGTGTCTTTGAGCCCCATGACGTCCAGACCGGTGCGCGCGTCGATGACCGGGTACAGATCGTTTCGGGCCTCGCCGAAGGAGACAGGGTCGCGGCCAGCGGCGGTTACCTGATCGATTCCGAGAGCCAGCTGCGAGGCGGCGGTGGCGGCGGTCACGAGTCGATGCCGGGGATGAAGATGGACCAGCAGAAGGGTGCCCCGGCGCCCGCCCCCAAAAAGGGTGGCGGCATGGACATGAACGACATGAAGATGTGATGTAATGGGGAATCGCCATGATTGAGAAGATAATAGATTACTCCGCCCGGAACCGGATCATCGTGCTGATGGTGTTCGCGCTGATCATCGCCACCGGCATCTGGGCGGTCTACAAGACGCCGGTGGACGCCATCCCGGACCTCTCCGACAACCAGGTCATCGTCTTCACCGACTACCCCGGCCGCTCGCCGCAGGTGGTGGAGGACCAGGTCACCTACCCGCTGGCGGTCAACCTGCAGGGGCTCCCCATGGTGAAGGCGGTGCGGGCCTCCTCGGCCTTCGGCTTCTCGATGATCTACGTGATCTTCGACGACAAGGCCGACATCTACTGGGCCAGGACGCGCGTCCTCGAGCGGCTGAACTACGCGGCCTCGCTGCTTCCGCAAGGGGTGACGCCGACCCTGGGGCCGGACGGCACCGGCGTGGGGCACGTCTTCTGGTACACCATCGACGGCAAGGGGTACGACCTCGAGCAGCTGCGCACGCTGCAGGACTGGTTCGTCCGCTACCAGCTGAACACGGTGCCCGGGGTGGCCGAGGTCGCCTCCATCGGCGGCTACGTCCGCGAGTACCAGATCGACCTCGATCCCAACCGCCTGTTCTCCTACAACGTCTCGGTGGAAGACGTCATGAACGCGGTCAAGCGCTCCAACAACGACGTGGGGGGCGGCCTGATCAACAGCGCCAACGCGGAGTACCTGATCCGGGGGACCGGCTACGTGAAGACGCCGGCCGACCTGGAGAACATCGTGGTCGGCTCCGACCCGCGCGGCACGCCGGTGTACGTGAAGAACCTGGGTGTGGTCCAGCTGGGAGGCGCCATCCGGCGCGGCATGCTCGACCTGAACGGGGCGGGCGAGGCGGTGGGCGGCATCGTGGTCATGCGCTACGGCGAGAATGCCAAGGACGTCATCGACCGGGTGAAGGAGAAGATCGAGGCGCTCTCCAAGGGGCTGCCGCCGGGGGTGAAGATCACCGCCCGCTACGACCGCTCCGACCTCATCGAGCGCGCCATCCACACGCTCAAGCACGCGCTCACCGAGGAATCCATCGTCGTCTCGCTGGTGGTGCTGGTCTTCCTGCTCCACTTCCAGAGCGCCCTGGTGATCATCCTCACCCTCCCCATCGCGGTCTTGATCTCCTTCATCACCATGAAGCTGATGGGGGTGACCTCCAACATCATGTCGCTCGGGGGGATCGCCATCGCCATCGGCGTCCTGGTGGATGCCGGCGTCATCATGGTGGAGAACTGCTACCGCCACCTCTCGGAGATGCCGCCCGAGGAGCGCCAGGAGAAGCGGCTGGAGGTGATCATCACCTCCGCGAAGCAGGTAGGCCGCGCCATCTTCTTCTCGCTCGCCATCATCGTCCTTTCCTTCGTGCCGGTCTTCATGCTGGAAGGGCAGGAGGGGAAACTGTTCCACCCGCTCGCCTTCACCAAGACCTTCTCCATGGTGGGCTCGGCCATGATCGCCATCACGCTGGTGCCGGTGCTCATGTACTACTTCATGCGCGGCAAGATGCCGCCGGAGAGCGCCAACCCGGTCTCCTCCTTCTTCATCAAGCTCTACTCGCCGGTGATCCGCTGGGTGCTGAAATACAAGAAGACCACCATCCTGCTGAATCTCATCGCGCTGGGCATCGCCATCCCGATGTTCCTGTCGATCGGCTCGGAGTTCATGCCGCCGCTGGACGAGGGAAGCCTCCTCTACATGCCGGTGACGCTCCCCAACGTATCCATCACCGAGGCGAAGCGGATCATCCAGGTGCAGGACGACATCATCCGCCAGCAGCCGGAAGTCGACTACGTGCTGGGCAAGGTGGGGCGAGCCGAGACCTCCACCGACCCGGCGCCGGTCTCCATGTTCGAGTCCATCATCATCCTGAAGCCCAAGGACAAGTGGCGCCCCGGCATCACCAAGGCGGACATCGTCTCGGAGCTGGATGCCAAGCTGCAGATCCCGGGGGTCCGTAACGGCTGGACCCAGCCGATCATCAACCGGATCAACATGCTCTCCACCGGGGTCAGGACCGACCTGGGGGTGAAGATCTTCGGCAAGGACCTGAACGTGCTGAAGGATCTCGCCGTGCAGGCGGAGGGTATCCTGAAGACGGTGCCGGGGGCGGCGGACGTGGTGGCCGAGCGGGTGACCGGGGGGAACTACGTCGACCTCGACGTCGATCGCGAGGCGGCTGCCCGCTACGGGGTGAACGTCGGAATGGTGCAGGACATCATCGAGACCGCGCTGGGGGGGATGCAGCTGACCACCGCTGTGGAAGGGCGCGACCGGTTCCCGATCCGGATCCGCTACCTGCGCGATTACCGGGACAGCATCCCCGCCATCCAGCGGATGCTGGTGATGACCAAGGACGGCGCCCAGATCCCGCTGTCGCTGGTTACCAAGACCAAGGTGACCACCGGGGCACCGGAAATCGCCTCCGAAGGCGGGCTCTTGCGCTCGCTCGTCTACCTGAACGTGCGCGGGCGCGACATGGGCGGCTTCGTGGGCGACGCCCAGAAGGTGCTGGAGAAGAACCTGAAGCTTCCTCCCGGCTACTACGTGGCCTGGTCGGGTCAGTGGGAGAACCAGGTCCGCGCCAAGGAGCGCCTGCAGATCCTGGTCCCCGCGGGCATGCTGATCATCTTCATACTGCTCTACTTCACCTTCCACTCCGCGCTGGAGGCGAGCATGGTCATGCTGTCGGTCCCCTTCGCCCTCGTGGGAGGCGTGTATCTCGTGAAGGCGTTGGGCTACAATATGTCAGTGGCGGTGTGGGTCGGTTTCATCGCCCTGTACGGTATCGCCGTGGAGACCGGCGTGGTCATGGTGATTTACCTGCACGAGGCGCTGGATAAAAAATTGATCAAGGGGCCGGTGACCGAGCAGGATATCTACGACGCGACCTATGAGGGTGCGGTGCTCAGGCTTCGCCCCAAGCTGATGACGGTCGCGGTGGCCTTGATCGGCCTGGTCCCCATCATGTGGTCGAGCGGCACCGGCGCCGACGTCATGAAGCCGATCGCCGCGCCGATGATCGGCGGCATGATCTCCTCGGCCGTGCACGTGCTGATCATGACGCCGGTGATCTTCGTGCTGATGAAAAAGCACGATCTGAAGAAGGGGAAACTGAAGTACTCGGGGATGAAGCACTAGCTACTCTTTGGCTACTCCGGCAGGAGGCGGCGAAGAATATACGACGCACGGCGTTGAATATTCCACAGCCACCGAAGCCTTCTGCTGCCCGGCGGACAGGTAAAACAGCAACTTGTGTCTTTGGCACATCCTGTGCTGGTCAAGGACAGGAAGTAAACCCTTAAATTACAAGGAGAGCACCAGCAATGAAGAAACAGATCCTTACCATCGCAGCTGTTTTGGCCCTTTCCATCCCCATGGCGGCCTTCGCCATGGACCACGACTCCATGGGGGGCATGGACCACGGCTCCATGAAGATGGACCACGGCAGCGTCGCCCACCAGGAAGTGGTGGACGGCGTGAAGGCGACCTTCAGGGTCATGAGCATGAAAGAACACATGAAGGAGATGGAGATGCCGAAGGGGATGAAGGAGACCCATCACATCGCCGTCGAGTTCAAGGACGCCAAGACCGGCAAGGCGCTGACCGAGGGCGAGGTGAAGGTCAAGGTGATCGGGCCCGACAAGGTCGAGCAGACCAAGGCCATGATGGGGATGCAGGGGCATTTCGGCGCCGACTTCGACCTCTCCAAAAAAGGGAAGTACGGCGTGATGTGCAAGTTCCAGGTCAAAGACGGCAAGGTGCGCTCCTCCAAGTTCTGGTACACCGTGAAGTAGGACGGGTTGCGGTTGAAACGCCCTCCGGTGCGACGGAGGGCGTTTTCGT
The DNA here is from genome assembly GCA_035255025.1 of Geomonas sp. Lineage (GTDB taxonomy): Bacteria > Desulfobacterota > Desulfuromonadia > Geobacterales > Geobacteraceae > Geomonas. The sequence continues at coordinate 5,638 of DATFAB010000077.1, read as the reverse complement.
TGCGCGTCAATTGAGAGAGTCAGCCCCATTTAATGCCGGAGGTCCCTATGAGAAAGATAGTGCTGCTGTCAGTGGGGCTCATCGCTTGTTCCCTGCTCTTCTCCTGCAACAAGAAGCAGGAGTTTCCCGCCGCCAAGGCTGCCCGTGTATCGGCTACCAAATCCTTCGAAAAATACTTCGGAGCTGCACCGACCACCGATAAGGGAACCTGCTACGCTTTCGTCATCTATTTCCCTTCAGCGAAGTTTCCGGGAAAGGTCGTGCCTTTCCCGTTTTTTACCTTCGACGAGGCAAGTCTGAAAAAGGTAGCGGTGCAACGGCTCATTGGCGGGATGTCCGATGTGAAAAGCTACCAGGGAGAAATCCTGCAACCGTTTCCGGCGGGCACCCATCTGCTCGGCATTACCGAAACGGCAGGTGTCGTCACGGTTAATTTCAGCACCGAATTTGGCCTGCAGGGGAACGAATCTTCGGACCGTGCCGTGGTCAATGCCCTGGTGCTGACCTTGAGGCAGTTCGGCGGCGTAAGCGACGTGCGTATCCAGGCCGACGGCAAGGAGTTCCCTGCGGGCAAAGTATCGCAGCCGACCGACCAGGACGTCCTCCAGCCGTCGCAGCCAAGGCTGCTGAGTGTCACAGCCATGAAGGAGAAAGGGGCCAGGGAGGTCGAGGAAGTGAATGCCTTTTTCGACCGGCCGGTCAACATCAGGACCCTTCGGTTGGCGGGCCCGGACGGCAAGCCGTTCCGGGGAGACATCTACCAGTCCGTTTTCGACATGGCCGGGGTGATGAAGCCCAAGGATCCCGCGCTTTTCAAGGCCGGCATGCCGGTCAAGGTGCGCTGGGATGTGACGGACAAGCTGGGCCGGAATTCAGCAGGCGACACAGAGATTCCGCTGGAAGTGAAAGAGCACTGACAAGGAAGAACCCTGTAGATATGATGATATGGAAGGAGGAGGCTGCCATGAAGATGAGAGATGCCGCTCTTACGGCAATACTGGTGATGGCCTTGGCAACTGGTGCATCTGCCAAGGAGGGCGGCAAGACGGTTGAGGCTACCCTTGACTACGGGACTGAGGCTTTCGACGGTCTCGGCGGGCAAATTGGTGTCACCGCGGGGTTTGGCTACGAGTTGCCGAGTAATTTCCAGGGGCGGGTCGATGTCTCGTACTTCCGGTCCAGCACGACTGTGGACGACATGAACGTCACCGGGACCCGCGTGCCGGTAGATGTAGGTATCAGGTACCTGTACCCCGTCAGACAACTGGACCCCAACCTGGTCACCTACGGACAGGGGGCCTTGGAAGTCAGCTTCGATCACTGGACAGCCGCGGCGGGGTTTCCTTCAGAGAGCGCGACTCGAGTCGGGGCGGTGATCGGAGCAGGCGCGGAATATGCCCTAGATCAGCAATGGGGGGCCCTCCTCAACCTGCAGTACCACATCATCGAAGATAGTTATTTCACAACCGGGATCGGAATGGCTTATCATTTCTAAGGTGGACGGCATTTAGTCAACAGGGAAGCGAAACAGGAATGTTTTTCACCGGGATACTCGACAAGACTTCGCTAAAGCTTAGGCTGGGCTTTCTCTTCATGCTCGGTGCGCTGCTGATGTCGTCCTCCATGTACCTGCTCGCCCACCGTACCCTGCACACCACCCTCTCCAGGGACAAAACGACTTCATCTACGACCGTCTGCACACGTTGCGCGCCACCAGCGCCACCTATCCGTACTTCTTCACCAGTGCCGCGTACACCACGGCCGTCACGGACTGGACGCTGGGTACCAACAGCGATGCCCTGGGCAAGAACAACATGGGTGCCGCCTTCAACCTCAACATGCTGACCAGGGAGCCGGGTGCCTACGCCCACAACCGGTACTACACCAAGCGGCTGATCTTCGACGCCATCGACTGGCTGCAAAACGGGAGCATGACCGGCAGCATCAACGTCGGTGCGATCCCGGGTGGCGCCTCCGACGGTTATGGCGGTGTTACCCCGGTCTTCGACAGCAATGCTGCCGCCAGCTACCTGGGGAGCGTACGACCGTAAACGGCTATAGCCAGCACGGTTGGTACCTGTAAAATGCAAAGCCCCGCCTCTTGTGAGGCGGGGCTTTCTTGCGTGCGTGCCAGCGGCAGCCTATACCGCGGACTCTGTCAGAAAAATTCCCGCAGGCTTTCGTCGATCCCCTTGAGCATTTCGTACCAGAATTCCCGTGCCGCCTCCAACGGGTCCCGGTCGAACTTCCCCAGCCAGCTGGCCAACTCGCTGCTGCCGTCTCCCTCGATCTCCTTTTTCCGCTTCAGGAAGCCGTGCACAAAGCCGATGCTTTGCTCCGATTCCCAGAAGATCGGGCTGTTGCTGCTGTGCAGGCGGCTGGCGAGCACCTCGATGGCCCGCTGGAAGCTTTCCTGGCAGTGGTACAGGTTCCCGAGCACCTCGGGGAGGAGCTCCTCCGCCCACCCCCTGTGGAATCGGCATACCCCCAGGTTGTCGAGGACCAGCTCCTTTTTCATGCGCTCCGCGCACATCCTCCCCAGGGTGCGGGGAGGGAGGAAATCGAAGCTGTAGACCATGTAGTACTTCCCCATGATGGCCATGGGGGTGAGCACGCCGGGAACCCAGTACTGGTTGGGCACCATCCACCCGCGCCGGCTGAAGGCGACGTACAGCAGGCGGTCGTGCAAGGCCACCCCTTTCTCCCGCGAGTGGATCCGGCTCCACTTGCGCACTCCCTCGCTGAAATCGAGGATGCCGCGCCTCTCCAGGATGGCATCGATCAGCTCGCAGCCAAGCTCCGCGTTGTGCAGGGAATCCTCTACCACGTCGAAGTCCGCCATCTCCCAGCGGGGAAGGCTCCTCACCCCGAGCTCGTCGCAGGTGAGCTGCTTTGCGTCCAAAAGGTCCATCAGCCAGGCGAGCACCCCGCCCAGCGAGATGGCGTCGAAGCCCATGGCGTCGCAGCGGTGGTTCAGCTTTTCCGCCGCCCGCTGGTCGAAGATGCCGCACAAGGGGCCCATGGTCTGGTACGGTTCGTAGTCCTTCTTGAACTCGCCGTTCATCTTCTTGCAGACGGCGGCGCACGGTTCCCCGCAGGTCGCCTGCCGTCCGGGCGCGATGGTCTCTTCGTTGAACTGCTTGAGATAGTGGCCGATCACGAAATCCCGGTGCAGGGCCTGGCGCTTTTCTTCACTCCAGTGAACGGTCCGGTAGTTGAAGGCCAGTATCCTCCCCCCCATGGTGATGTAGTTGACGCCGAAGGTGCCCCCGGTCTGCAGCTTTTCGTCGTAGCGGTACTTGGTGGTCACCTCCAGGTCTTTCTGCATCAGCCGCTGCCGGTACTTGTTCTCGAACCACTGGTCGGCCACCGTGCGGTCGCGGAAATCCTCTTCCACCACGGTGCCGCCGTAGATGATGGCCACGATGCCATGCTCCCGCACCATGGCGCTGCCCAGGCCGCCGCGTCCCGCCCAGGTGTCGACCAGGCCGATCCGCCCCTTGGCGATGGGGACCGACATGATTCCGCCCATGTCGGTGTGCATGGCGGCCGGACCGCTGGCGAGGATGCGAGGATTGTTTTCGTAGCGGCCGCCGAACATCTCGTAGACGGCGTCGGTGAGGGAATAGACTCCGGTGCGCCCCGCTCGCCAGATCGCCTCCACGTCGACCGGGACCACTTCCACCTCGATCTCTTCACCGTGCTTTCGGTTCAGGTAGAGCACCGACGGCGTGGGGGCTTTCCCCACCAGGCTCAGCATGTTGATGCCGAGGTTGTTGAAGACCAGCCCGGCGCCCCCCATGGAACTGATGTAGTTCCCCTGCCAGCAGGGGGAAAAGCCGGTGACCACCAAGCGGTTGGAGCCCGGGAAGATGGAGCCGGCAAAAACGCCGACGCCGAAGTTGAGACTGCCAAGCTCCCTGACCAGGTGGATGCCCAGGTCCACCGGACCGAAGTAGCGGTCGAAGCCGTACCTTTTCATCCGGTAAAATCCGGTTGCCGTATCGACCAGCAGAACCCTCTGACACATCTCCATGGCTGACCTCGAATGACAAGGTGAAGAGAATTGTGAAGCACCCTTTGCGTTCGTACTTCGACAGGCTCAGCACGAACGGATTTTTTTGGCAAACAGCACCCCCATCCTTAACCGTCAGGCGGTTGGGTAACCATCAACCGGATCACCACCTGCCGGATCTTCAACCATCAGGCCGATTCGGTGTGGATGGCCATCTCCCTGGCGGTGACCGGCGGGGCGTAACGGTTGCCGGTAGAGAGACATTTGGCCGGGCAGACTTCGACGCAGAGGTTGCATACGCAGCACCTTAGACGGTCTATCTGCCATTGTTTCTTCTCTCTGTCCACGACTATGGCGGCGGTTGGGCACCGCTTGCCGCACAGGCCGCAAAAGATGCATTTCCCGATCTCGTTCTCGATCCTGCCCCGGGTAATGGCGGTGAAGATCCGCTCCCTCTGGGGGTACATGAGGGTGGCCGGGCCCTGGAGGAGGTTCCAGCTTACGATCTTCGCCATCGTGAAAATCTTCATGTCAGCGTTCCGTGCAGCTGATGCAAGGGTCGAGGGTCAGGATGATGGTGGGCACATCGGCGAGCTCCGACCCTTTCAGGGCCTTGATCATGGCCGGGATGTTGCTGAAGGTGGGGACCCGCACCCGGAAGCGCTGGAGAAAGCGGGAGCCGTTTCCCTTCACATAATGGATCACCTCGCCGCGGGGCTGCTCGACCCGGGAGTAGCATTCGCCGTCGGGGGCGCCGGCCACCTTCACCTCGGTCGGCCCTTCCGGGATCCCGGCCACGGCCTGGCGGACCAGGTCGATTGCCTGGAACATCTCGCCGATCCGGACCAGGCAGCGGGCGTAGCAGTCTCCCCCCCTCTCCACCACCGGCTCCACCTCGAGATGCCGGTAGGCGGCGTATCCGGTCGCCCGCAGGTCGAGGGAGAGACCGCTCGCCCGGGCCATGGGGCCGACACAGCCGAGCGCGTGGGCGTCTTCTTTTGATAAAAAGCCGATTCCGGACAGCCGGTGCTGGACGGAGTAGTCGTTGATGAAGACGCTGGAGAGCTCGGTCAGCGCCACCTTGAGGGAGGCCAGCCGGCTGACGATCCCCTGCAGCGTGTCGTTCTCGATGTTTCTGCGCACGCCGCCCACCTTGCAGACCGCCAGGATGACCCGTGCCCCGGTGGTCTCTTCAAAGATGTTCAGCACCTGTTCCCGCAGCCTGAGCGCCTGCATGAACAGGCTTTCGAAGCCGAAGGCGTCGCCGGCCACCGCCAGCCAGAAGATGTGGCTGTGCAGACGGGAGAGTTCGGCCCAGATCGTGCGCAGATAGAGGGCTCGCCCGGGCACCTCGATCCCCATGATCTCTTCCACCGCCTGGCAGTACCCCACGCTGTGCATGAAACTGCACAGGCCGCAGATCCGGTCGGCGACATGGACGAAGTCGATGAAGTCCCGCGTTTCCACCAGCCGTTCCAGCCCGCGGTGCACGTAGCTGATCGAGGGGATGGCGTCGATGATCCTTTCATCCTCGGTGACCAGGTCGAAGTGAATCGGCTCGGGGAGTACCGGGTGCTGCGGCCCGAGCGGTATGATGTTCCTTTTGGCCATGGCCGCTCCTTA
>DATFAB010000076.1:0-31111 GCA_035255025.1 Geomonas sp. | reverse complement strand
ACCGGCTCGCCGTCGGCCAAAAGCACCAGGGTCTTCACGATCTGGGTAGTGTTCACGCCGAGGAACTTGGCGACATCCTCAATGCTCTTCTGTCCCGGCGTGGACACGTGCTCCAGCGGGCGGGGATCGGCGTGCTCACAGGAGCCGCTCTTCTTCGCCTCAGCCTTCTCCATATTGGCCGCGTACTCGCAGGCGGAGCAGGAAACGATGGCGTCCTCACCGGAGTCGGCCAGCACCATGAACTCGTGGGAAGAGGTACCGCCGATGGAACCGGTATCGGCCTCGACGGCGCGGAAGTTCAGCCCGCAACGCTCGAAGATGCGGCGGTAGGCGCGGTACATCTTCTCGTAGGACTTGTCACCACCGGCCTCGTTCACATCGAAGGAGTAGGCGTCCTTCATGATGAACTCGCGGCCGCGCATCAGGCCGAAGCGGGGGCGGATCTCGTCGCGGAACTTGCCCTGGACCTGGTAGAGGTTGATCGGCAGCTGCCGGTAGCTCCTTATTTCCTTGCGGATCAGGTCGGTGATGACCTCCTCATGGGTGGGGCCCATGCAGAACTCGGCGTCCTTGCGGTCCTTGAAGCGGAGCAGTTCCTTGCCGTAGAAGTCCCAGCGTCCCGACTCCTTCCAGAGTTCGGCCGGCTGCACCGCGGGCATCAGCAGTTCGATGGCGCCAGCCCTGTTCATCTCCTCGCGGACGATCTGCTCGACCTTCCTGATGGAGCGCAGCCCCAGCGGGAGGTAATTGTAGATACCGGCGGCAAGTTTTCTGATCATACCGGCGCGCAGCATGAGCTTGTGCGAGATCACCTCGGCATCCGAGGGGGTCTCTTTTACGGTCGGGATAAAGTACTGTGAATAACGCATGAAGAGCCTCTTGTCTTTTTAGTATCGTAAAAACCAAAGCGTTTTACCGCAGAGTCGCACAGGTCGCAGAGGAATCAACACCCAAAGGCAAGATTCTGGATTGATGATTTCTTCGCGAGCTCTGTGTCTTTGCGGTTCAAATGGTTATTGCTTTTGTTCCTGTGCCGAGCGCAGCACTTCCTCGACCAGGGCGTCGGCCATTTCCTTTTCGGGAACTTTCCTGATGATCTCCCCGTTTTTGAAGAGGAGACCTTCGCCCCGGCCGCCGGCTATGCCAAAATCGGCTTCGCGTGCCTCACCCGGGCCGTTCACGGCGCACCCCATGACGGCAACGGTGATGTTCTTATCCAGGAAGCCCAGCCTGCGCTCGACTTCTTCGGCTACCGGGATGAGATCGATCTGGCAGCGGCCGCAAGTTGGGCAGGAAACGAAGTTGATACCGCGCTTCCTGAGATCGAGGGATTTCAGGATATCGTAGGCGACCCGCACCTCGTCGACCGGGTCGCCGGTCAAGGAGACGCGCATGGTGTCGCCGATCCCCTGGTGCAGAAGGATGCCGAGCCCGACGGAGGATTTGATGGTGCCGGAGAAAACGGTGCCGGCCTCGGTCACGCCGATATGGAGGGGGTAATCGATGGCCTCGGAAAGGAGACGGTAGGCTTCTATGGTCCGCACCACGTCGGAAACCTTGATGGAGACCTTGATCTGGTCGTAACCCAGATCTTCAAGGATGCGTACGTGGCCCAGCGCCGATTCGACCATGGCTTCCGGGGTGGGATGACCGTACTTGACCAGCAGGTCCTTTTCCAGCGAACCGCCGTTCACGCCGATCCGGATCGGAACCTTGCGCTCGGAAGCGGCCTTGACCACCTCGGCAACCTTCCAGCGCTCGCCGATGTTGCCGGGATTGAGGCGCAGGCCGTCGACGCCGGACTCCAGCGCTTTCAAGGCGAGCTTGTAGTCAAAATGGATGTCAGCGATCAGCGGCATCGAGCTGCCGGCCTTGATGGAGGCCAGTGCCACCGCGGCGTCCATGTCGGGCACCGCGCAGCGGATGATTTCACAGCCGACTTCGGCAAGACGCCCGATCTGGGCGAGGGTCGCTTCAACGTTCCTGGTGTCGGTGGAACACATGGACTGGACCGCGCAGGGAGCCCCGCCGCCGATCTTCACGTCCCCTATCTGGATCTGCTTGGTTAATTTTCTCATAGCGGGACATAGTAGCTAAATCAGCCCCGAAAATCAAGGAGTGATCGGCCGTTGCAGGAGAAGGCGCGAGCTGGAACGCGGGAGTTGAAAGGATTGTCGTGCGACAGTCCCCTCTCCCTGCGGGAGAGGGTGAGGGTGAGGGAAGCCATGAAGGTGCGAAACCGTCTGCGGGGTTCAGGCCACCCTCACCCCTGCCCTCTCCCGAAGGAGAGGGAGAGCTGAAGCGAGGTGGAACTTGTGGAGGCCTAGTGGCTGAAGGTTCCCATCAGCTCGCAGGAGGCGAGGACCTTGCCCTGCATGGCGTGCTCGAGCTCTTTACTGGTGGTGGAGTGTGGCAGGTTGAGCCGCTCTTTCAGCGCGTACAGTTTGAAAAAGTAGCGGTGAGTCCCGGAGGGGGGGCAGGGGCCGCCGTAGTTGTTGCGCTTCCAGCTGTTGGTTCCCTGCTGCGCGCCGGCGGGAACGCTTGCCCGCGCGATCTGGCTGGTGGCAGGATCGACGTTCCACATCACCCAGTGCACCCAGGTTCCGGCCGGTGCATCCGGATCGTCCATGATCAGGGCAAGGGATTTAGCCTCGGCAGGCACCCCTTCGATGACCAGGGGAGGATTGACGTCGTCACCTTTACAGCTGAATTTTACCGGGATCGGCTTTCCGTTCTGAAAGTCGGGACTGGTCAGGTTCATCTTTCTTACCTCCTTGCCATAGAGGGATGAGATACCCAGCACAAACAGCATGAAAAACAACAACAAGCCCGTCTTGTTAACTCTATTCACGATCTGCCTCCCTCTCCAGATTCACAACGCTATAGTCTACTGCCGCTGGCATCCTGCGCAAGCACTGCAGACGCGCCATTCGGCGGTTGACAGGAGTGGTTTTTACATTTAAGTATGAGGGATGAAAAATAAAATCCCTGCCAATAGTAACAATCGTCCCCGCAAAGATTCCGGCGTCTCTTCCACACATGCTCCCAAAACAGGATCGCAGAGAGGTGGTGTTCCCCAAAAGCCGGCTAAGGATCACTCTGCGGCCACTGCCCCTGCGCACTCCCGCTCGAGGGATAAAGACAGTGAACGTTCCGGAAGGAAAAATCCCCCCCGGCCCCCCTTTGCAAAGGGGGGAGAAGAGCGTGCCTTCAAAAAGGGTGAAGAGGAACGGACCTTCGCAAAGCGGGGAGCTAAAGGTGAGGGTGCGCGCCCCTTCTCCAAGGAAGAAATGACCTACTCTGACCGGAAAGGTACTGCTTCTAAGGCTGCCGGCAAAGAGCTCCCTAAAGAGGGGGAAAAGGCAAAGAGAAATCCCCCCCGGCCCCCCTTCGCAAAGGGGGGAGAAGAGCGTGCCTTCGCAAAGGGGGGAGAAGAACGTGCCTTCGCAAAGGGGGGGGAAGAGCGGACCTTCACAAAGGGGGGGGAAGACCGGACCTTCGCGAAGAGGGACGAAGAAAAGGGCTTCAGCAAGGGGAAAGCGGAAAGGGGCTTTCCTGCTAAAGGATCTGCCAGAGGGGAAGCGAAGGGCTTTGCTACAAGGGGTGTTAAGCCCAAGGGTGGTGAGGAGCGCCGGCCTAAGCTGCACTCGGGGCAGACGGTGGAGCTTAACATCCTCTCGACTGATAATGACGGCTTCGGCGTCGCCATTTATGAGGGGACGCGCGTGCTGGTGGCAGGCGGCCTGCCTGGTGAAGTGCTGGTGGCGAGGATCACCTATGTAGGACGCCGGGAAACCTTTGCCAATGCGCTGAAAACGTTGAAGGTATCGCCCGACCGCGAACTGGCTCCCGCTTGCACGCTTGGCCGCGCCTGCGATGGATGCCCTCTGATCCAGATGCGCTACCCCGCCCAGCTCGCGTGGAAGAAGAATCTGGTCACCAGGGAGATACGGAAGTTCCCGTCGCTGGCCGAAGTGGCAATCCACGACACCATCGCTTCTCCCAAACGGCTCAACTACCGGAATACCGCTAAGCTCGTGGTCGCCGGCAAGCATTCCGATCCGGTAATCGGGATCTACCGCCGCAATACCCATGATGTCTTAGAGATCGATGAGTGCGCCCTGCACCACCCGCTCATCAACAAAGTGGTCAAGGCAGCCAAGGCAGGCATAAAGAAGGGGAAGGTGCCCATCTACAACGCCAAGAGCGAGATGGGACTGCTGCGTTACCTGGTGGTTCGTGTGGCCGAGCAAAGCGGCAAGGTGATGGTAGTGTTCGTCACCAGCGAGCAGGGGTACAACGAAATCCACCACCTGGCGAAGTTCGTCCAGCAGGCGGTCCCCGAAGTTGCAGTGGTGGCGCAGAATATAAACGCCTCGACCGGCAACGTCATCTTCGGCCACAAAGACCGTTTCATCACCAAAGAGCATACCCTGCGTGCTTTCGTCGGGGACAAGACCTTCAACCTGTCGCCTCACTCCTTCTTCCAGGTGAACAGCGGCGCAGCCCAAATCATCTACGAAAAGGTGCGCGAGTTTGCCAAGCTGACCGGAGAAGAGCGGGTAATAGATGTCTATTGTGGCATCGGCGGGATATCCCTGTACCTCGCTGATCAGGCAAGTGAGGTGGTAGGCATTGAGTTCGTCGAGGCAGCGGTTGCCGACGCTACCGAGAACGCGGCCCTCAACAGCGCGGATAACTGCAGCTTCGAGGCGGGAGACGCGGCCCACCTGATCGATGAGATTGGTGAGGACGGCGGAGCCGACCTGATCGTGCTCAATCCCCCCCGGAAAGGTTGCGACGAGAAGGTGCTGCGCAGCGTGGCCGGCATCAAGCCTGCCAGGCTCATCTACGTTTCCTGCTCTCCGGATACCCTGTCGCGGGATCTGGATATCCTGTCGAGACTCGGCTACCGCACCCTGGAGGTGCAACCGGTCGACATGTTCCCGCAGACAGTGCACGTGGAGGATGTGGCGCTACTGGAAAGGGTGGACCGGTAACTGCAAACAGTGCTGATTGGCGACGACCTACCGTTAAGCAAACTGCACCCTCTCCATCGAGGAGAGGGTCGGTAACCCCATCCTCATCCTGTCCTTCTCCTTGAGGGAGAAGGGCCACTCACGGGGCCACTGATCTGCACCTTTTTGGCCTCAAAACCGTCCACCATGGTTTATCTGCCACAGATCTCAAGGTCATCGATGAGCGATGTCATTGCAAAGATAAAGGCCTTCTTCCCCGCCCCCCTGCACGAGCGCCTGCTGATGGTTGGCGGCATGGTGCGGGATATCCTGCTCGGCATCGAGTGCCAGGACATCGACCTGGTTGCCATAGTCCCGCCTGCTGAACTCACCCGCCTCGGTTTCCGGCTGGTCGAGTCGAGAAGCACGCCGAACATCTATTTCTTCTTCCACCGGGAGTTGGGCAAGCTCGAGGTGACCAGGCTTGACTCCCCCGATGAACTCCAAGCCGACCTCCAGCGCCGCGACTTCTCGATAAATGCCCTAGCCATGACCTTCGAAGGGCACATCATCGACCCTTTGGACGGTCGCAGCGACCTGGCAAGCAAAGCCCTCCGCGCCTGCAGCGCCGACAGTCTGCACAACGATCCCGTCAGGATCTTTCGCGCCCTCCGTTTCGAGTGCGAGGGGTGGCGGCTCGACGGTGAGGCCGAGGCACAAATCCTGTCGCATGACTGGTCAGAGGATCTCAGGGCTGTGCCTGTCGAGCGTTTTTCACAGGAGATGCTGAAGGCACTGGCCAAGGATGAGCCGGCCCGCTTCTTCCGGCGCATGCTGGAACTTCAGGTGGGAAAAAATTACCTGCCGGAGATCTTCCGGATGCCGGAGGTGCCGGCGGGCCCCCTGCAGTACCATCCGGAGGGTGATCTCTTTGCGCACTCGTTGCAGTCCCTGGAACGGATGTCGCTGCAATCGGCCGACATCAAGGCACGGTTCTGCGCTCTTTTCCACGACCTCGGCAAACTGGTAACCCCGGAGGATGAGTATCCGAAACATCACGGTCATGAGAACGCTGGAGCGGATGCTGCCGGTGCTTTCTGCAGGAAACTGAGGCTCCCCGCCTCCTTCCAGCGGGCTCTGCAGGCGACCTGCAGGCTGCATGGCAACGGTAACAGGTGGCAGGAACTCAGGGAATCCACCAAGATCAAGGTGGCGTTGGCTGCGATGAAGGGGGGAGTCGAATCGATCCTTCCCATGGTGGTCAGTTCCGATAGCGGAGGTGTCATGACCGGGTGGGAGGAGACTTTGGGGATTGCATCGATGAACGCCGCCCAGTTGGGACTCGACCCCACGGTGTTCAGTGGCCCGTCCTGTCCGCCGGGAAGCTGCCAGCAGATCATCATGCAGCGGCGGGTGGAGCTTCTGAAGGAGAAGTTGAAGGAGACTGGAGCGCCCTCCCCTCTCCCGGAGATGGAGGGCTGAGAGGCGGCCAGGGTTTCTGATGGAGCGAGATGTGCGGTTCCGGGCAGCGCTCCCCCCTCCCAACCTCCCCCCGTTCGGTGGGGAGGAGCGACGGCCGCTGTCCGTTTGGTCCTGTCCGTTTGTCCTGTCCGTTTGTCCTGTCTGTTTATCGTGTCCGTCTATCCTGTCTATCCCTGTTCCACGCCTTTGGCCTTCATCTTTTTCTTCATGGCGATCTTGGGCACCGAGCTGTCGTAAATGGCTTCGAACATGTGCTCGATGCTGAAAAAGGCTGCCAGCACCGAGGGATCGAAGTGCCCCTGCGGGTTGATCCGTTCGTCTCCATGCCGAAATACCTCCAGCGCCTCCTGGTGGGTCATGGGCCCTTTGTAGCTTCGCCGCGAGCGCAGTGCATCGTAGACGTCGGCTACCCTGACGATGCGACCGGCGATCGGGATCCGCTCGCCCTTCAGCCTCTTCGGGTAGCCGCTCCCGTCCCAGTTCTCGTGGTGGGAAATCGCGATATCTCTCGCCACTTTGAGCCTCGGCGAATCACCGAGTATCTCCAGGCCGAACGCCGGATGCTGACGCATAAGCTGCATCTCCTTATGCGACAGCGCTCCCTGCTTTAAAAGAACGGCGGGAGGGATCCTGATCTTTCCAACATCGTGCATCTGCGCGGAGATGGACATATCCTCCACGAAGGCAGTGTTGAATCCCATGTTGGCAGCCAGGGCGCCCGCATACTTGTTGACCCGCACCACGTGTTTGCCGGTTTCCGGTTCGGCAGCTTCGCAGGCCCTGGCCAGCGCCTCAATGGTATAGCCGAAGGCCCGTTCCGTTTCCTGCATAAAATCGGAAACCGTGAGGAGCGAGCCGATCACGACTGCGGCGCTTCTCAGGACATCGGCATCGTATTCGGTGGCACCACCTGGGTAATTGAAGGCAACGATGACACCGGGAGATTCGCCGCTGATCCGGCAACTGACGAAGTTGACGATGGGCTCCTCTACAGCATCAACGACGCGGGAATCGAAAAAATTCTGGAACTCTTCCACGGAACTAGAGAAATCCTTCCAGTTGACCGGCACTACTTCGTTTCCCCCTTCGATCTTGATCAGGCTCACGGCAAAGCTGGAGTTCGCGTCGATGGAAATCACCTCGGACCTTTCAACAAGTTGTCCCTCCCTCAGGTGAAAGAGCCTGCCGGAGCAGCACGAGCAGTCCGGCCGTTCGGCAGCGATAAAAATTGCCGACGGCCCCCTTCTCCCTTTCCCCCCGAGGAGTTTTCCGAGTACGTTGTTGTAAAGTTCGTCGCTGGTGAAGTGCCTGCGGGAGAATCCGCGCAGAGTATCGTCGGTAAAGTCGATCAGATCGAGTGTCTGTCGGAGGGCCATGTGGCAGAGTTCGAGGGACATGCGGTTTTTTCCTTTAGTTAAATGGCAAAACTGATGACAGAGTAAATTTATAACCGAGAGGAGGGTGAAGTTCAATGTTTGCGCCATTTACCCTGTGACGGTAACACCTCCCCCTGTCCCACCCCTTATAGGGGAAAGGAGATGCGGAGGGCGTCCCTTATTCAGGAGCACCATCCTGGGGCACCGTTCAAGCACCATCCTTGCAGCTTTCGATCAGTGGCAGGTCTCAACCGCCGCTCCCCCTGTGTCCTCTGCGTCCTCGGTGGTCATGCTTTCCCCCGGTCCTCAGCATAAAAAAAGCCCGGCGAGTTACCCCGCCGGGCTTTCTACTGCAATTTCCGAAGTTTTGGCTTGTCAGCCGAAGCCTGGTTAGGCCGAAGCTGCGGTGGCCTTTTCATAGCCCATGGAGAAGGCTTTCTTGTTCAGCTCCATGAAAGCTTCCGGAACGCGGGCAAGAACGGCTTTTTCGGCCGATTCCTTGGTGACCACGCCGGTCAGGGCGACCATTGCGCCCAGTGCCACGATGTTGGCGACGATCTCGCGGCCGACTTCGTTCTTGGCGGTGTTGATGATCGGGAAGGACACGGTCTTGAAGTTCCCTTTGGGAAGGTTCTTGACCAGGTCGGAGTCGACCAGCAGCACGCCGCCCTCTTTGAGGTCGTGCGAGTACTTGTCGCAAGCTTCCTGGGTCAGCGCCAGCAGGGCGTCAACCACGGTTGCCTTCGGGTAGTCGATGGTGGAGTCGGAGATGACAACCTCCGACTTGGAAGCGCCACCACGGGCCTCAGGGCCGTAGCTCTGGGACTGAACGGCCTGCTTCCCGTCGTAGATGGAAGCGGCTTCAGCCATGATCACGCCGGCAAGGATGAGACCCTGCCCGCCAGCCCCGGAAAATCTGATTTCATATCTCTGAGACATCTTGGGTTCTCCTTCCTTGAATTATTTCTTAGCCCGCTCAATGACCTTGGCGTATTCGGTGGTGTACTCCGGCTTCTCGATCTTGTGCAGCACGCCGGTGATGATCTTGCCTTCCAGCTGCTCCGGGGTCATCTTCTCGGCGGCCTTCACCGGGACGGCAACTTCTTTCAGGCGGTTCATCATCTCGATGACCGACTTGAACTTGTTGCGGCGGCCGTAGGTGGTCGGGCAGTCGTCGAGGATTTCCACCACGGAGAAGCCTTTGTGCTGGATCGCTTCCACGATCAGCTTGTCGATCTGGGTCGCGTGGTAAGCGGTGCCGCGGGCCACGAAGGTGGCGCCGGCGCCGATTGCCAGCTTGGCGACGTCGAAGGCCGGATCCGGGTTCCCGTAAGGGGTGGTGGATGCCTTGGCGCCGGTCGGGGTGCAGGGGGAGAACTGCCCGCCGGTCATCCCGTAGATGTTGTTGTTCATGATGATGTAGGTCATGTCGATATTACGACGGCAGGCGTGGATGAAGTGGTTGCCGCCGATGGCGGTGCCGTCGCCGTCGCCGCCGCACAGGATCACGTTCATCTCAGGCCTTGCCATCTTCACGCCGGTGGCGAAAGCGGCAGCACGGCCGTGAGCGGTGTGCAGGGTGCAGCAGTCGAGGTAGCCGGGGAGACGCGAAGCGCAGCCGATACCGGAAACGATGGCGGTGTTGCTCTTGTCGAGGCCGAGGGTGTCGATGGCCCTGATCAGGCCTTTCATGACGATGCCGTGGCCGCAGCCCGGGCACCAGATGTGCGGCAGCTTGCCAGGGCGGATGTATTTATCGTAATCAAAAGACATGTTACTTGACCTCCTTGATCTTATCGAGGATCTGGGTCGGGTTGATCGGCTCGCCGTCAACACGGAAAATGCCGACCACCGGAGCCTTCCCTTCCACGCAACGCTTCACTTCGCCGGTGCACATGCCGAGGTTCATCTCGGGGGTGATGATACCTTTCACCTTGGCGCCCAGGGCAGCGATCTGCTTGTCGGGGAACGGCCAGAAGGTCTTGATCCTGAAGAGACCGGCCTTGATGCCCTGCTTCCTCGCCTCGTTCACCGCGAAGCGGGCGGAGCGGGAGGTGGAACCGAAGGCAACCACGGCTACTTCGGCGTCATCGAGCAGGTACTCTTCGAACTGGACGATGTCGTCCACGTTGGCATCGACCTTGCGCACCTGGCGCTCTTCCTCGGCCTGCACCCAGGCGGCCTTGGTGGTCGGGAAGCCGTCCTGGCCCTTGTTGAGGCCGGTGACGTGGAAGCGGTAGCCGGAACCGAAGGCGGCCAGCGGCGGGACGTCGCCGAAGCTTGTGTCGTACGGCTTGTACTGCTCGGGCGGCACGCTCGGTGCGGTCCTGTCGATCACTTCCAGCTCACCCTTCTCGGGGAACACGATGCGCTCGCGCATGTGGGCCACGATCTCGTCCGGCATCACCATGACCGGGGTGCGGTACTTCTCGGCCAGGTTGAAGGCGCGCACGGTCTCTTCGAAGAGTTCCTGCACGGAAGCCGGGGTCAGGCAGATGGCCGGGTGGTCGCCGTGGGTGCCCCACTTGGCGCTCATCACGTCGGACTGGGAAGGACCGGTCGGCATACCGGTGGAGGGGCCGCCCCTCATCACGTTGATGATGACAGCCGGGGTCTCGGCGATGCAGGCGTAACCGATCAGCTCCTGCTTGAGCGAGAGGCCCGGGCCGGAGGTCGCGGTCAGTACCTTGGCGCCGGTCAGCGAGGCGCCGATAACGGAAGCCATCGCACCGATCTCGTCCTCCATCTGGATAAACTTCCCGCCGATCTTCGGCAGCTCAACGGACATCACCTCGGCCACCTCGGTGGAAGGGGTGATCGGATAACCGCCGAAGAAGGTGCAGCCGGCGTAAAGAGCTCCTTGCGCGGCAGCCTCGTTCCCCTGAAGGAATGCAACTTTCTTAGCCACTTTAACTACCTCCTAAAAAATATTTAAGCTGTCACTTTGATGGCAAAATCAGGGCAGCGCAGTTCGCACTGCATGCACTTGATGCAAGCTTCAAGATTCTTGACGCTCGCCACGAACCCTTTCATCTCCAAGACCTTGGTCGGGCAGAACTCCACACAGATGTGGCACCCTTTGCAGTACTTTTCGATGATCTCGATTGTCGGCAGTTTTTTCTCCATCCACGTAGCTCCTTTGACTGAAATGCCCTTTCAGGCTGGAAATAAGGCTGCTTTATAGCACATACTGTATACAAAACGCAAGCCCGGCGTTGCCGGAAGAACATGGTTTTAAGATCTCTTCTCGCAAAAAAGGGGCAAGGAGGGGACACCTCCTTGCCCCTGGTTCGGCTATGCCAAACCCTTATTTCATGGAGCCAACCAGTTCTTTAACGGCGGCCACCGACTTGTCCATCATGGCCTGCTCCTCGGCATCCAGCTTGAATTCGAGGATCTGCTCGACGCCGCCTGCGCCGATGATGGTCGGCACGCCGACGTAGTAGCCCTTCACGCCGAACTCGCCGTTCAGGAACACGCAGGAGGGGAGGCAGCGCTTGGAGTCCTTCAGGTAGGACTCGGCCATGGCGATGGCGGAGGAAGCCGGGGAGTAGAAGGCGGAACCCGTTTTCAGCAGGGCGACAACCTCGCCGCCCGCGCCGCGGGTACGCTTGACCATGGCGTCCATGACTTCCTTGGCCTTGGCCTTGTCCTTGTATTTGTTCTCAAGGAGTTCCATGACCGGGATGCCGTTCACGGAGGCATAGCGGATCAGCGGCACCATGTCGTCGCCGTGGCCGCCCAGGGTCATGGCGTTGACGTCCTTCACGGAAACGCCCAGTTCCCAGGCGATGAAGGCTTTGAAGCGGGCGGAGTCCAGCACGCCGGCCTGGCCGATGACTTTGTTGTGCGGGAAGCCGGTGATCTTCTGGCAGAGGGTCACCATGGCGTCCAGCGGGTTGGAGATGACGATCACGAAGGCGTTGGGGGCGTTGGCCTTGATCCCTTCGGCGACGGAGGTCATGATCTTGGAGTTGACTTCGATCAGGTCGTCGCGGCTCATGCCCGGTTTGCGCGGGAGACCTGCGGTGACGATGACGACGTCGGCGCCTTTGATGTCCTCGTAGGTGTTGGTCCCTTTCAGGCAGACGTCGAAGCCGTCAACCGGAGCTGCCTCGGCGATGTCCAGCATCTTGCCCTGGGGAAGACCTTCCACGATGTCGAACATCACGACGTCGCCGAGTTCGCGCAGAGCGCAGAGCTGAGCAAGGACGCCACCAATCTGACCACCACCGATGAGTGCGATTTTCTTACGTGCCATTTTTTCTTCCTCCGTAATTAAGTTGTTATTGCAGGTACGTGGAACAACTGTTTTAAGCGATAGCGTCGATGATAGCGTTCAGGGTTGCGCTGGGACGCATGGCTTTTTCGGTTTTCACATCATCCGGGTGGTAGTAGCCGCCCATGTCGACCGGCTTGCCCTGGGCGCCGATCAGTTCGGCGTTGATCTTCTCCTCGTTGGCCTGCAGTTCCTTGGCGACCTTGGCGAACCTGGCTGCGAGATCAGCGTCCTTGGTCTGGGCGGCCAGCGCCTCTGCCCAGTACATGGCGAGGTAGAAGTGGGAGCCGCGGTTGTCGATCTGGCCGACTTTACGCGCCGGGTTCTTGTTCTGGTCGAGGAACTTGGTGTTGGCCTGGTCGAGGGTGTCGGCCAAAAGCTGCGCCTTCTCGTTCTTGAAGTTGGCGGCCAGGTGCTCCAGGGAGACGGCCAGGGCCAGGAACTCGCCCAGAGAATCCCAGCGCAGGTAGCCTTCCTGCTGGAACTGCTGCACGTGCTTGGGAGCGGAACCGCCCGCACCGGTCTCGAAAAGGCCGCCGCCGGCCAGCAGCGGCACGATGGAGAGCATCTTGGCGGAGGTGCCGAGTTCGAGGATCGGGAAGAGGTCGGTCAGGTAGTCCCTGAGGGCGTTGCCGGTGACGGTGATGGTGTCCAGGCCGGCCTTGGCGCGCTTGCAGGTGTAGAGCATCGCCTCGGGCGGAGCCATGATCGGGAGCTCAAGACCGCTGGTGTCGTGGTCTTTCAGGTACTTCTCGACCTTGGCGATCAGGTTCGCGTCGTGGGCGCGGTTCTTGTCGAGCCAGAAGACGGCCGGGGAGCCGGTGGCGCGGGCGCGGTTGACGGCAAGCTTGACCCAGTCCTGGATCGGCAGGTCCTTGGCCTGGCAGCCCCTCCAGATGTCGCCCTCTTCGACCTGGTGCTCGAACACCACTTTGCCGGCCGGATCGACCAGGCGGAAGCTGCCGTCGGCGGCAGCCTTGAAGGTCTTGTCGTGGGAGCCGTACTCCTCGGCCTTCTGAGCCATCAGGCCGACGTTGGAGGTGGAGCCCATGGTGGTCGGGTCGAACTGGCCGTTCTGCTTGCAGAAGTCGATGCAGACCTGGTACCACTCGGAGTAGCAGGTGTCGGGAACCACGCACTTGACGTCGTGCAGCTTGCCGTCCGGGCCCCACATCTTGCCGGAGTCGCGGATCACGACCGGCATGGAGGCGTCGATGATGATGTCGTTGGAGGCGTGCAGGTTGGTGATGCCCTTGTCGGAGTCGACCATGGCCAGGCGCGGACGCTTGGCGTAGGTTGCCTGGATGTCGGCCTCGATCTCGGCCTGCTTCGCTTCGGGGAGGGTCTTGATCTTCTTGTAGAGATCGCCCAGGCCCAGGTCGGCGATGACGCCGATCTCTTTGAAGGTGTCGGCGTGCTTCTTGAAGACGTCCTCGAAGAAGACGGAGACGAAGTGGCCGAAGATGATCGGGTCGGAGATCTTCATCATGGTCGCCTTGAGGTGGACCGAGAACAGCACGTCCTTGGCCTTGGCGTCTTCGATCTGCTCGGCGATGAACTTCCTGAGGGCCTTGGCGCTCATGAAGGTGCCGTCGATCACCTCGCCGGCCTGCAGCTTGAGCTCCTTCACGCAGGTGGCCTTGCCGGCCTTGTCGACGAACTCGATCTTGTAGGTGCCGGCCTCCGGCACGACGGCGGACTTCTCGGAGTGGTAGAAGTCACCGGCGTTCATGTGGGAGACGTGGCTCTTGGAATCGGAGCTCCAGGCGCCCATCTTGTGCGGGTGTTTCTTGGCGTACTCTTTGACGGCCTTGGCGGAGCGGCGGTCGGAGTTGCCTTCGCGCAGCACCGGGTTGACGGCGGAACCGAGCACCTTGGCGAAACGGGCGTTCAGAGCCTTCTCTTCTTCGGTCTTGGGATCCTCCGGGTAGTCCGGAATCTTGTAGCCCTGGCTCTGCAGCTCGGCAATGGCGGCTTTCAGCTGCGGGATGGAGGCGGAGACGTTCGGGAGCTTGATGATGTTGGCCTCGGGCTTCTGGGTCAGCTCGCCCAGGTAGGCCAGCTCGTCGTTGATCCTCTGCTCAGGGGTCAGGTTCTCCGGAAAGTTTGCGATGATCCTGCCAGCGAGGGAGATGTCCCTCGTCTCGACTTCGACGCCGGCAGCCTTGGTGAAGGCGTTGACGATGGGGAGCAGAGAGTAGGTCGCCAGTGCGGGTGCTTCATCGATCTTGGTCCAGATAATCTTTGATGTTGTCATGATCTCTCCTTAGTTTTTATGCCAGATCGCTACAGGCTTAACGAAAGGTCTCTCGCAATTGGTCATCTGCGTCGGGACAAGCCGCAACCGCCCGATTTTGCCGAAAAGGGACAAAAGAAACAGCGAGACCGCTCCCTTCATCCCTTTGCCTCATTTCGGAGGGTTTCCGGGATGTTAGAGTGGCCGCCTATCCTGAATAAAATTTTGTATACAGTATACAAATCGAAATTGAGTGTCAAGGGTAAATTCTAGCAGCAAATCTTTACTTCGTGAAAAATAATTCAGCGACAGCAAGCATCCGTGTTAGACACCTATAATTGCTTGCGGCTACTGCATTTAGCTCGCCGCCATCCTGCTTTATGAGGCCACTCTCCCGGAAGAGGGAGAACAGTCCGGCAGTCCTCTCTCCGGGAGGGGTAGGGACCAGTGAGGGGGACCCAAGGTTTCCCATGGATGCAGACCTGCGTTTCGGGGCACGGCTCCCCCCTGTCGCCCTCCCCCGTTCGGTGGGAGGAGTATCGGACGAGTGATAGATTGAGGGGGGGGGTGGCGGGGAAATGTGTGGTACGGAAAAAGGGCGGACCACTGTGGTCCGCCCTTGCGGTGTTCGCTCTCTTGGATTGATGTTTAGTGCAGCGGGTGCTCCTGCGCGTAGCGCTTGGCCTCCGCGATATCGTCCCGGCCCTGGTTGCGCGGGATCCTCAGCACCTGCCCGGGCCAGATGTGGCGGGGGTCGCGGATCTGGGCGCGGTTTGCCTTGTAGATCAGCGGCCAGAGCAGCCGGTCTCCGTACACCTCGGGCTGCGACGCGATGAAGGGGAGCGACTCGCCGCGGCGCACCGTGTAGGAGAAGACCAGGTTGACGCGCTCCTTGGGCGGCCTCGCCACCTTCCTGCGTGCCGCCTCCGCCGCCTCTTTCTGCGCCTGAGCCTGGGCCTGCAGTCGCGCCAGGCGGCTGGCCTCTTCCTGAGCCTGGCGGGCCAGCTCGGCCAGCTTTTGCTCAGCCACCCGCTTGGCCTCTTCCTCACGCTGCTGCGCCTTCAGACGGGCGATCTCCTTCTCGAGCAGATCGCCCTTGAGCAGGGTCAGGTAGTAGTACTGCTCGGCCTCGTCGCGCTCCCCCTCTTTCAGGAAGGACTCCGCTTTACGGTAGGCTTCCATGGTGCTGCGGTACTCGCCGGGAAGCAGGGTTTCTCCTCCCTCGGAATAGACCCGTATCACCGTGCCGAGCGCCGCCTGCCGGTAACGGGGAGGTTCGGTGGCGCAGGCGGCCAAGGCGCAGACAAGCAAGAGCGCTATAAGGTTGCGCGTCAGCCTCAAGCGGGCGACGCTACTTGGCGGCCAGGCGGATGCCGAGCTCGCGCAGCTGCAGGTTATCGACCCCCGAGGGGGCCTCGGACATCAGGCAGGCGCCTTTCTGGGTTTTGGGGAAGGCGATCACGTCGCGGATGGAGTCGGAGCCGGTGATCAGCATCATCAGGCGGTCCAGACCGAAGGCGATGCCGCCGTGCGGCGGGGTGCCGTACTCGAGCGCGTCCAGCAGGAAGCCGAACTTGCTGCGGGCGTTCTCCTCGGAGAGGCCAAGCATCTTGAACATGAGCGACTGCACTTCCTGCTGATGGATCCTGATGGAGCCGCCGCCGATCTCGTTGCCGTTTAATACCAGGTCGTAGGCCTTGGCGCGGCAGCGGCCGGGGTCGCTCTCCACGTACTGCAGGTCCTCGTCCATGGGAGCGGTGAAGGGATGGTGCACCGCAGCCCAGCGGCCGGCTTCCTCGTCCCACTCGAGCAGCGGGAAGTCGGTGATCCAGACGAAGCGGTACTCGTTGGGATCGGTGAGCCCCATCTTGGCGGCCAGGTGGTTCCTGAGGCGGCCGAGCGAGTCGTTAACCACCTTCGGCTTGTCGGCCACGAAGAGGAGCAGGTCGCCTTCCTCCGAACCGAAGGCCTTGTCCATGGTGGCGATCTCTTCGGCGGTGAAGAACTTGGCGATCGGCGACTGCCAGCCGTCCGCGGTGATCTTGACGTAGGCAAGCCCCTTGGCGCCGTAGATGGCGGTGAAGGCGGTCAGGTCGTCGATCTCCTTCCTGGAGAAGGAGCCGCCCCCCTTGACGTTCATCCCCTTGACGATGCCGCCGGACTTGGTGACGTCGGCGAAGACCTTGAAGCCGGAGTCCTTGACGATGTCGGAGAGTTCCACCAGCTCGAGGCCGAAGCGGAGGTCCGGGTTATCGACCCCGAAGCGGCGGATCGCCTCGGCGTAGGTCATGTGCTCGATGGGGAGCGGCACCTCGATCCCCTTGGCTTCAAAGAAGATGCGGGCCATCAGCCCTTCCATTACCCGGATGATGTCTTCCCTCTGAATGAAGGACATCTCGCAGTCTATCTGGGTGAACTCAGGCTGGCGGTCGGCGCGCAGGTCCTCGTCGCGGAAGCAGCGCACGATCTGGAAGTAGCGGTCCATGCCGGAGACCATGAGGATCTGCTTGAAGAGCTGCGGGGACTGGGGCAGCGCGTAGAACTCACCCTTGTTGATCCTGGAGGGGACCAGGAAGTCGCGGGCGCCTTCCGGGGTGGACTTGGTCAAAAACGGGGTCTCGATCTCCAGGAAACCGTTGTCGGTCAGGTAGGAGCGGGTCACCTGGGCGACCTTGGAGCGCAGGATGATGTTCGACTGGAGCTGGTTGGTGCGCAGGTCGAGGTAGCGGTACTTGAGACGGAGGTTCTCGTTGACGTCGACGAAGCCGTCCAGCATGAACGGGAGAGCCTTGGAGGGGTTCAGGAGCTTGCACTCGGTAACCTCGACCTCGATCTCGCCGGTTTTCATCTTCGGATTGATGGTCCCCTCGGGACGTCTGGCGACGATGCCCTTGATGGCCAGCACGAATTCGCTCCTGACGCCTTCGGCCTTGGTGTGCGCCTGCGCCGAGCGCTCCGGGTCGAAGACCACCTGGGCGATGCCGTCGCGGTCGCGCAGGTCGACGAAGATGAGGCCACCGTGGTCGCGCCGTTTGGCAACCCATCCCATCAGGACAACTTCCTGCCCCACGTTTTCCGCTCTCAGCTCGCCGCAGTAGCTGGTCCTCTTCCAATCGCCGAGGAAATCTATCATTTAAAAACCCTCCTTGGTTTTATCTATACCGATAAATCGGGTAACTATACCGAAAAAGAAAACCTGCTTCAACCAAAAACAGCCGCGACGGCGGGATAGGGGGCAATTGCCTCGGACATCCAGCTCTCCGCAGCCCGCCTGCCTGCATCGACACCCTCCCCGGAAAGCTCAATCACAGGTAACCAGCTGATATCACACAGGCCCAGCCCGGCAAGGCCCCATCGTTTGCTGAGGATGTCAGGGGGAGGGAGGATGGTATCTCGGGGCACTGCCGGCTTCCCTCACCCAGGCCCTCTCCCGCTGGGAGAGGGAGAGTCGGCAGCAGGTGTAAAAAGCGGGCATGCCCCCTGAACGGCCGAAGGCCCGGCACAAAGCCGAGCCTCCAGTCTCTCTTTATCTCAAATCTTAATCTTAATTTTAATCTGGATCTTGCCCCCGCCCCTTCTACGCCCCCGACAGGTCGGAGCCGCCGCGCATGGAGACGTAGGCGGAACAGCGCTTCTGGGCGAAGGTGAGGTGCTCCATCATGGCGTCGCGCGCACCGTCGGCGTCACGGTCCCGGATCATCTGATAGATCTTGTGGTGATGGCTGTAGAGGAGCTTGTGATCCTCCTCGGTGAGGTAGACGGCACGCCAGACGTCGCGCTGGAATTCCTGCATGGCGTCGAAGATGCTCTGCATCATGTGGAACCAGACCACGTTGTGGGTCGCCTTGGCGATCAGGGTGTGGAAGTGGGCGTCCAGGTCCTCGGAGTGCTTGAGCTCCTCCAGGTTCTTGGCCATGCCGTCCACGATCGCCTCCAGACGGCGGACGTCTTCCGGCAGGGCCCGGCTCGCGGCGTACCAGGCAGTCCAGGATTCCATCCCCTTGCGGACCTCGATGACGTCGAGGGCGCGGTCGCCGTCGATGCGGATGAGCTCCGACAGCGGCATGGCGGCGGTGGTCTCCACCAGCGAGCGAACCAGGGTGCCGCCACCCTGGTAGGTTTCCACCAGCCCGGTGGAGGCAAGAAAATTGAGGGCTTCGCGAACCGACGGGCGGGAGACGCCGAACATCTCGGCAAGCTCCCGTTCAGGGGGGAGTTTCTCACCCGGGTTGAACTCGCCGGCCAGGATGGAGGCGCGGATCTGTTCGGCAATCTGGGTGGAAACCTTCTTCGGCTTTATTGGCGTAAACTTCATGACCTGCACGGATACTATATTAGCTTTGTGTTGGCAACAGCTTTTTTTGAAAAGTCTAAACCATAGCCACGGAGAAATTCGGAGAACTTCTGAGAAATCCACCATCGTTTCTCGGCGCGGCCCCCCCCCGGGAAATGATCCGTGGCTAAACCGTCCCGAGACCCTGCTGGCGAGCCATGTTAAATCAAAAGAGCTGCCAAAGAGAAAATGAAAGCGGTTCTGAACAAGCCAAATCATAGGAAAGAACTTCTCCGACTTTCTCAGATTTTTTCCGTGGCAGCAGGTTTTAGCCGTCGATGCTCATCTGCAAAAGCTCGGTTAAGTGAATTACCTTCACCTTAGGCGAGCTTTCCGACAGCGATTTCTTCAACTGCAGCAGACAGCCGGGATTGCCGGTGACCAGGTATTCGGCGCCCGTTTTGTGAACGTTCGCCACCTTCCGGTTCAGCACCCGGTCCGACATCTCCGGTTTCTCTATGTTGTAGGTGCCCGCCGAGCCGCAGCAGGAATCGGCCTCGGGAAGCTCGCGGAAGTCGATGCCGGGAATCATCTTGATCAGGGCGCGCGGTTCGCTGCGGATCCCCTGGCAGTGCGAGATGTGGCAGGGGTCGTGATAGGTGACCTTGAGCGGCAGCGGCTTCAGCAGCGGCTTGAGCGCTTCCGCCTCGCCGGCCAGCACCTCGGATATATCGCGCACCTTGGCGCTGAAGGAGGTGGCATCCTCCCTTCCCTTCAGGTGATGCCCGTACTTCTTAAGCTCGGCACCGCAGCCGCCGCAGTCGGTGACCACGAAATCGAGAGCGTGCGCCTCGAACAGCTCGGTGTTGTAGCTCGCCGCCTTGACAAGCCCCTGCCGGTCATGGCCGAGCATGTTGGGGGCTCCGCAGCATTTCTGGTCCTTGGGAGTGATCACACGGTAGCCGAGTGCCGAGAGGAGCTTGACGGTGGCGAGGCTCGCCTCGCTGAAAACGAGGCTCATCACGCAGCCCAGGAAGAAACCTGCCGTCCCTTTCTCCTGGCCTACCGCCGGGGTGATCTCGTTCAGGGTCTGACGAAGCGGGGCGGCGGGAAGCTCCGGCAAGAGCCCCTCCATCCGGGAGAGCGGCGGGGGGAACATTTTCAGGACGCCCAGGGAGCGGACCACCTTCTGGAGCCCCGTGCGCTGGTAGAGGCGAAGGGGAGCGGTGGCTGCCTCCAGCCGGTCAGGATGCGGCACCAGCTTCCTGAGAATGAGGTCCTCCATCGCGGAGAGCCCCTCCCCTTCCTTCTTCTCGCAACGGAACTGCGCCACCAGTTCTCCCGCGTTGACTCCGCAGGGGCAGGCTGAGGCGCAGGCCTGGCAGTCGAGGCACAGCGAGAGGTACTCCAGCATCTTCTCGCTGGCAGGGAGCTCTCCCTCCTGGAACTTGCGCACCAGCGC
This sequence comes from Geomonas sp., assembly GCA_035255025.1. GTDB lineage: Bacteria > Desulfobacterota > Desulfuromonadia > Geobacterales > Geobacteraceae > Geomonas. The sequence continues at coordinate 11,045 of DATFAB010000076.1, read as the reverse complement.
CACGCGTCCGCGCGGGGAGGCCGTTTCCAGGAAGGTCTCCTTGTAAGTCGGGCAGTGCGGGAGGCACATCCCGCAGCGCATGCAGTTTATAAGTTTTAGGTAGTCCATATGTTTTTCTCTTTTTATGTCCCCTCTCCCCCCGGGAGAGGGTTAGGGTGAGGGAAGCCCCGAAACTCTTGAAAGGCCGAAGCCGTGGGAGTTCCGCGTGCCCTTCGACAGGCTCAGGGTGAACGGCTCAAGTTCTTCTGTGGCTCAGGAGGGAGACGCCGACGCGACCTTGGAAGGCGATGCCGGCTTCCCTCACCCCCGCCCCTCTCCCGTAGGGCGAGGGGTGACTGCGAGGAAATAATGGCTTAGAAGATCTTGCCGGGGTTCAGTATCCCTTTCGGGTCGAGGGCGCTCTTGATGCCGCGCATCACCCGCAGACCCGACTCGCCCACCAGCTTGGGAAGGTATTTCTTCTTGGCAACGCCAACGCCGTGCTCGCCAGTGATGGTGCCGCCCATCTCGATGGTCGCCTCGAAGATCTCACCGAAGGCCTTGTGGGCACGGGCGATCTCGTCCTGGTCCCGCTCGTCGGTCAGGCAGGTGGGGTGCAGGTTGCCGTCGCCCGCGTGTCCGAAGGTGCCGATCAAGAGATCGTACTTGTTGGCGGTCTCCTGGATCAGCTTGACCATGGGCGCGATGCAGCTTCTGGGAACGGTGGCATCTTCCAGGATGGTGGTCGGCTTCAGCCGCGCCAGGGCGGAGAGCGCCACCCGGCGTGCGGTGGCGAGTTTGAGCGCTTCCTCGGCGTTGGCGGCAGTCTGGAAGAAGGAGCAGCCGTGCCGCTCGCAGATCACCCGGATGCCGGCGGCATCCTCCTCCACCTGCCCCGGATGCCCGTCCACCTCGATCAGCAGCACGGCGTCCACGTCCAGCGGCAGCCCGACGTGTGCATAATCCTCCACGCACTTGATGGTGACCCGGTCCAGGAACTCCAGGGTGGCGGGGATGATCCTGGCCGCTATGATGCTGGACACGGTAAGGGCGGCCTGGGTCAGTTGGGGAAAGTGCACCAGCATGGTCTTCTTGGCCTGCGGCTTGGGGATCAGCTTGACCGTGATCTCGGAGAAGACCCCCAGCGTCCCTTCCGAGGAGACCAGCAGGTGGTTCAGGTTGTAGCCGGCCACGTCCTTGACCACCTTGCCGCCGGTCTTCAGCACCTCGCCATCGGAGAGCACCGTTTTCAGACCCATCACGTAGTCGTCGGTCACGCCGTACTTGAGGCCGCGCAGGCCGCCGGAGTTCTCGGCGACGTTGCCCCCCATGGTGGAGATGTTCATGCTCCCCGGGTCGGGCGGATAGAAGAGACCCCTCGCCTCCACCTCCCGGTGCAGGGTGCTGGTGATCACCCCCGCCTGCACGGTCGCCGTCAGGTTCTCCTCGTCGATCTCCAGAATGCTGTTCATGCGGCTGGTCTGCAGCACCACTCCCTTGTCGAAGGAGATGGACCCGCCGGAGAGGTTGGTCCCAGACCCGCGCGGGGTGATCCGGACGCCGGCGTCGGCGCACAGGGCCATGAGGCGCGACACCTCTTCGGTACTGCCGGGAAGGACCACGGCCCCGGGTCTGCTCTGCAGCTCGGGAGTGGAATCGTAACCGTAACAGGCGAGCGAGTCGTCGTCAGTCAGCGTGTGAGCTTCCCCTACGATCTCCGCCAGTGCTTTTTTGAAGCTAGTGTCCATCAGTTCTGTCCTTTTGAAGTATGTCCGTTACCTGCTGAAACCTGGCCGCCTGTTGCTGTTCGCCCTGTCCATCCTGCCATCCTGCCATCCTGCCATCCTGCCATCCTGCTATCCTGCCATCCTACCGCGCCGTGGCCCGACGTTCCCTCCCCCGAACGGGGGAGGGTTAGGGAGGGGGAACTCAAGCTTCCACCTGGATGCAGCCCCGTGTTTCGGGACGGTGCCCCCCCCCTCCCAGCCTCCCCCCGTTCGGGTGGAGGGGTGGTCCGACGAGGTGAGGCGGACCGACCGGGGGTGAGGCGGTCCGACCGGGTGAAGCGGTCCGACCGGGTGAAGCAGCCGGGCCTGAGGGAAAGCCGTCAAAGCCTCAGGCGAGCGGAGGAGTTACGGTATCATCCACGGGAACACGTAGGCCTGCAGGGCCACGATCACCCCCATCACGAAGGTCAGGAAGAGGGCATGTTTGATGGTGAACCGGAACAGGTTCCCTTCCTCGCCGACCAGGCCGGTTGCCGCACAGGCGACCGCAATGGACTGCGGGGAGATCATCTTGCCCATGACGCCGCCGCTGGTGTTGGCGGCACAGGTAAGCACCGGGTTCATGCCGAGCTGCTCGGCGGTCACCTTCTGCAGTCCGCCGAACAGGACGTTACTGGAGGTGTCGGAGCCGGTCAGGAAGACGCCCAGCATACCAAGGAACGGGGAGAGGAAGGGGAAGAAGGCGCCCGCCTTGGTGAAGGCCATACCCATGCTGGTGGTCATGCCGGAGGCGTTCATCACGAAGGCGAGACCGACCACGGAGGCCACGGTGATGGCAGGGAAACGCATGTCGTAAAGGGTCTTGCCGAGCACCTGGAAGAAGTCGCCGATGCCTACCCCGCAGAGCAGGGCGGAGATGATGGCGGCGATCAGGATGGCGGTTCCCGCTGCGGACATGAAATTGAAGGCGAACTTGGCGGCTACCTTGGCCGGCAGCTGATCGGCGACAGCCTTATCGAGCGCCTTGAACTGGTCCTTGCTGATCACCTTGGCGGCGACCAGCTCCTTGGCAAGCTTCTGCACGTCCTTTTGCTTCTTCTCGACGGTGTCAAAGCAGGCGCCCCTTTCCGGGGTCAGCACGACGCTCTGGCCGGGAAGAGCCTGCTCGACGCAGAGGAGTTTCTGTTCGGAACCCTGCAACTCGGCCAGCGCGGTGCAGAGTTTAGCCTGCTTGGGATCAGCCGAAGAGAGCAGCGCCGTCTGTTTGACGATCTCGCCGTTGATGACGGCGATCTTCTTGATGCCGTCTTCCGGCTTGCATACCTTCTTGACGATGGCGTTGTCAAGGCCCGCCACAGGAATCATGATCTTGCTCTTGTCGAGGGAGTCCTTCACGGAGGGGATGCCCCAGATGAGCACCATCGCGGTCAGGGCTAGGTAGGGAGCCCAGGCGCGGAAGACCTGGGCGCCGGTGTAGGCGTGCTTCTCGGTCGCCTTGAACTCCGGCTCGTGATCGAAGGTCCAGATGGTCTTGGGCTGCCAGACCTTGAGCAGGATGACCAGCGCGGCCAGGGTGGAGAGGGAAGCGATGATGTCGGGGAGCAGCGGCCCAAGGTAGCTTGCGCAGGCCCACTGGGAAAGGGCGAAGGTGCCGCCGCAGACGATGATGGCGGGAAGCACTTCAATGGTCTTCTTCCAGCCTGCCATGATCATGATCACGTAGAAGGGGATGAAGGCGGAGACGAAGGGAAGCTGGCGGCCGATCATGGTGGAGAGCTTCATGAGGCCTGCGTCGTCGTACCCCATGACACCGGCCAGTGCCACAACGGGGATACCGATGGCGCCGAAGGCGACCGGGGCGGTGTTGGCGATCAGGCAGACGCTGGCGGCGTAGAAGGGACGAAAGCCGAGCCCCACCAGGGTGGCGCCGGCGATGGCGACCGGGGTACCGAAGCCGGCGGCCCCTTCGATAAAGGCCCCGAAGCAGAAGGCAATCAGCAGCGCCTGCAGGCGGCGGTCACCGGTCAGGCCGGCCAGCGAGGCCCTGATGATCTCGAATTGCCCCCCTTTTACCGTGATGTTGTAAAGAAGAATGGTCGTCACCACGATGTAGAAGACCGGGAAGAGGCCGAAGGCCGCGCCATGGAAGGTGGCCAGGGCTGCCAGCTTGACCGGCATCTGCCAGCAGACGACCGCGATGGCGATCGCCACGGCAACGGCCAGCGGGCCTGCCTTGTGCGCTTTCATCTTCAGGACGGCAAGGCCGATGAAGATGACCGCGAGAGGAATGGCGGCGACGAGGGCCGACATCCCGAGACTTCCTCCGACGGGGGTGTAGCTCTGGATCCATGGCATGACTGTTTCTCTCCTTCACAATGGGGTTTCAAATAAACCATGCCGCCACCCTTGCCGGGCGGGACAGGTGGGATTTTCTGTGCGGCCTCCATCGACCTTGCCGTCGGAGCATAGCCATGGACAAAACAATTCTGGTATGACCAATTATCTTGTTTTTAAAACGGTGTCAAGTTTTTTATTCTGAGCCGTGAATAGAGCCTATGTTTCGGTACTTTTTGTCGGTGGTGTACCGTTGTCTGCTGGTCATATAAATTGCGATAAAACAACGGCAGCCCCGGCCAGAGCGGCATTTCTTGTTTTCACTCCAAAGTGGCCAACTCTTATAAAACAGCTTTTCCTTCTCGTAAAATGTGGATTTAACGGAAGCGGACGCCCTACGGCTCTTAGGCAAGATACGGTTCAGGTCGGGTGTATTACCAATTATTTAAAGGGGTAGAACGCGTGGGTGCCAGCAGCCTCAGCCCTGTCCTTTTTTTGAGGGAGATATGGCTGAAGCGGGCTCACCACTCTGGCAGCCTGAACGTGGTACGAAAAAGAGATCCGATCCGGGAGGTGGGTCTGTCGCGGGAGGGCTTACAAGGGAGAGTGGAAAGGACTGCTGATGCCAAGGGGGGAGATAAAGAAAAGCCGCTCTTGCGAAGCGGCTTCTCTTGCCTGTCTTGCGGGAGAGGCTAGCTGCCTATTGCCCTCCCCCTGACCGCCTCCTGCTTCCCAAGCAGAGCTTTGGCGGCGCCAAATACCAGCATGGCGGCAGGAACCAGTTGGCCGGCGACGATAACGGCGCAGAAGCCCATAAAGGCCCAGCAGAGGATGCCAGGCTCATCGGCCTGCGCACCGTTTGCGGCAAATGCCGACGTTGCCGAGGTGGCCATCGCGATAAGTACGTTGATAGGTCCTTTCATGACATCCTCCTCTTGTTTTAAGTGATCTACAGCTCGATGCTCCATTGCTAGCATCAAACGTGCCGGATGCGTGGGAATATTGTCGCTGCCAGGTAACATGCCGTAATTGCGGTATTCACCATGGAACCAGGGAAGAGTGCCGGGAAGGAAGCGGAAAGGGTTGTATAACGCCGGCATACACCCCGCCTGCCACAGGTAGCGGCAAACGGACGCTTAACGTGCTAACCAGCTGTTAGAGCAGGGGTTTTCAGGCAGAGGGCCGGTGTATAAGCCGCCATGCGGTGGTCTCGGGGCGGCGCATACCGTTGCCATACACAGCCTGATTAGCGGTGACCCTTTCGGATCGGCGGGTGGCAAAACAAGGCGGCTGCCCGTACCGCTCAGGGAGCCGGGGGGACGTCCCGAGCGGCAAGGGCAACCGCCTTAGGGGTGGTCGGGCAGAGGTAACAGCAGCTGCCACAACCAGTACAAAGGGTGGGGTTGATTTCGATTCCTTTTCCGGGCACCAGGGTAATGGCCTCGGCCTCGCAGCGCTCGACACAGGCAAGGCAGCCGCAACTGCGGGCCAGACAAAGACCTGCACGGGACTGTGCCACCATATCCGGCCTCGGGCGCAGCTCCGGCTCCGCCTCCCGCGGGTCAGCGGCAGCGGAGGCCGCTTCCCTCACCCGCAGGCCTGCTGCCACTTCCAGCGCGGCGCTCCCCAGGGAGAACAGGCCCCGCCGCAGGAATTGCTTGCGGCTCAGGTTCACTTGTGCCCCTTGGTCGCACCTGCACCCGAGGATGGCTGAGGCGCAGCGCCGGTGACGGAAGGGACGTGGCATTGGGTGCAGGCGATCCGGACGGGATGCGAGCAGAGCGGCGCTTTGCCGGGCGGCCAGTGGCAGGCCAGGCACTGGGCGGCTTTCATCCCCTCCTCGACCCGGTGGGGGATCAGTGGCGGGTTCCCCTCGGCAAAGCGTGCGTCGGAATCCAGGTTTTGGGACGCTTCGGCGGCAAGCGCCGGCACGGCCGCCGCGGCGAGCAGGGCGAACAGCACCGCGCAGCTGGCAAAAATCTTCATGGTAAGCCTCCTAAAGACAGGTTGAGATTAAGACTTAGGAACGGCAGGTCTTCTTAATCTCCATCTCAGCCTTAATCTCGATGTATCCTCGCCTCCTGGCGTCACGCCTTCTCAAGCTTCACTGCGCACTTCTTGTAGTCCGGCTCTCCCGAGATGGGGCAGTAGGCGTCCAGGCAGAGCGCGTTGATCAGTTTCCCCTCGTCGAAGAAAGCCACGAACACGTTCCCCTTCTCCGCCCTCCCCCGTCCGCGCAGGTCGGCCGTCAGCACCAGGCTGCCGCGCCGGGAGGTAACCTTCACCTTGCCCAGGTGGCGGATTCCCAGCTTCTGCGCGTCATCCGGGTGCATCTCGCAGACCGCCTCGGGATAGGCCCGTTTTAATTCCGGCACCCTGCCGGTCATGGTACCGGTATGCCAGTGCTCCAGCACCCGGCCGGTGCAGAGCCAGAAGGGGTATTCGCGGTCGGGGACCTCGGGGGCAGGCTCGTAGGGACGCGCCCAGATCACCGCCTTGTAGTGGTCCGGCTTGTTCTTGTAGAACTTGATCCCCTCGCCGCTCTTCACGTAGGGGTCTTCCCCCTCGAGGTAGCGGTAGCGGGTCTCCTTCCCGTTCACTACCGGCCAGCGCAGGCCGCGGTGCTTCGCGTACTCCTCGTAGGGGGCGAGATCCTTGCTCTGCCCCTCACCGAATTTGCGGTACTCCTCCCAGATCTCCTTCTCGGGATAGCTGTACGGGAAGAGCGAGCCGTAGCCCAGGCGACGGGCGAGTTCCATGGTCTGCCAGAGATCGTTCTTCGCCTCGCCGGGCGGGTCCACCAGCTTGAACCACTGCTGGGTGCGGCGCTCGGCGTTGCCGAAGGCCCCCTCCTTCTCGACCCAGCTCGCGGAAGGAAGCACCACGTCGGCAAGCTCGGTGGAGCGGGTCGGGTAGATATCGGAGACGATCAGGAAGCGCCCGTCGCCCTTGCGGGCACCCTGGCGGTAGCGGTTTAGATTGGGGAGAGACTGGAACGGGTTGGTCACCTGGCTCCAGAGCACCTTGATGTCGCCGCGGTCGAAAGCGCGGAACATCTCGGTGGCGTGATAGGTCGGCTTGGTCGGGATCTTCTTGGCGTCAATGCCCCAGATCTTCGCCGTCTTCTCCCGGTGCTCGGGGTTCATGACCACCATGTCGGCCGGCAGCCGGTGCGTGAAGGTGCCCACCTCGCGGGTGGTGCCGCAGGCGGAGGGCTGCCCGGTCAGCGACATCGGGTTCTCGCCCGGCCGGCAGATCTTGCCGGTCAGAAGGTGCAGGTTGTAGACCAGGTTGTTGACCCAGGTGCCGCGGGTGTGCTGGTTGAAGCCCATGGTCCACAGCGAGACGACCTTGCGGTTTTTGTCGGCGTAGAGATGGGCGAGTTCCACGATGGTTGCGGCCGGCACTCCGGAGAGCGAGGAGGCGTGCTCCGGAGTGTACGGTTTCAGGAACTCCCGGTAGGCCTGGAAGTCGATCAGCTGCGGCTCGTCGGCGAACTTGAACTTGTCCTGCAGCCCGTAGCCGATCTTCTCCTTCCCCTTCTTGAAAACCACGTGATTCTCGATGAAGCGGGGATCGTGCAGCCCGTCGCGGATGATCACGTGCGCCATCGCGTTCAGGAGGGCTAGGTCGGTCTGCGGCTTGAAGGGGACGTAGCGGTCGGCCAAAAGCGAGGTGCGCGTGCGGCGGGTGGCGAAGTCGATGATCTTCACCTCGGGGTTGTTCTGCCTGTTATCGAGGATCCTGGAGAAGAGCACGGGGTGGCACTCCGCCATGTTGGCTCCCCACAGGAAGAAGGTGTTGCCAAGGTCGAGGTCGTCATAGCATCCCATCGGCTCGTCGCTGGCGAAGGTGGTCATGAAGCCGGTGACCGCCGAGGCCATGCACAGCCGCGCGTTGGCCTCGATGTTGTTGGTGCCGATCCCCCCTTTGAAGAGCTTGCTGGCCGCATACCCCTCGAAGATGGTCCACTGCCCGGAGCCGTAGATCGCCACCGAATCGGGACCGTGCTTGGCGATGGATTCCCTGAACCTGGAGGCGATCAGCGCCATGGCCTCATCCCAGCTCGCTTCCACCAGCCGGTCACCCTTGCGGATCAGCGGCTTGGTGAGCCGGTCCTTTCCGTAGAGCACCTCGGCCAGGAAGTAGCCCTTCACGCAGTTCAAACCCTTGTTGACCGGGGACTCAGGGTCCGCCTTGGTGGCCACGATCCGGCCGCCCCTGACGCCGACCAGCACGCCGCAGCCGGTGCCGCAGAACCGGCAGGGTGCCTTGCCCCAGGTGATCCCGCCTTCGTCGGCGCCGGCAGATTCCGGACTGAGGGCATCGAGCGAGGTGATCCCGGCAGCGGCCAAGGCCGCGGCTGCCGCGCTGGCTTTGAGAAAATTACGCCTGCTGACTTCCATTAATCCCCTCCTGTTCTCCGAGTAGCGGCTGGCCCTCTCAGAGGTCCTCAAAATTATGGTAGGCAAGACGCACCGAGTTTACCCCGTCGATCTCGTGCATCCTGGAAACCAGTTCGACTTCGCTCTCCACGTTGTCCGCCTCGATGACCACCACCAGGCGTCCCAGCGACAGGATGTCGTGCACCTCCACACCGGGGAGAGCCGAGATCGACTGGGCAGCGGCGGAGCACTTTTGCGGATGGCAGGTAACCAGGACACCCGAGATCGGCATATCTTCACCTCCAGCCGGCACCACCGCCCTGCAACGCGGGGGGAGCGGCATGTTTGATTAATGAAACGGCTCCTTATAATCTGGCTTTTATCCGGGAAAATAATTGACCTAAGTCAATTCCTGTCGTTTAGCTTCACCATCTCCACCTCGATGCTGATGACGACTTCGTCGCCCACCAGGACGCCGCCCGCCTCCATGACCTTGTTCCAGGTAAGGCCGAAATCCTTGCGGTCGATCCTGGTGGAGGCGGAGGCGCCGCGCCTGAGGGTGCCTTTGGGGTCCCTGACCTCCTGGCTGGGCCCCTCGACGTCGAGCACCACCTGGCGGGTAACGCCGTGCAGGGTCAGGTTGCCGGTCACTTTCAAACCCTCTGCGCCGCTTTTGGCCACCGAGGTGGAAACGAAGGTCATGGTGGGGTACTTCGCCACGTCCAGGAAGTGGTCGCTTCTGAGATCCTTGTCACGCATCCCCACCCCGGTATCAATGGAGGCGGTGTCGATGGCTGCCGATACCGAGGAGTTGGTAATATCCTTTTCGTCCAGCTTCACCGTGCCGCTGAACTTGTGAAACACCCCTTTGACATTGGAGACCATCATGTGACGGACCTTGAACCCGACATTGGAATGATCAGGATCGATCTTCCAGGTTGAGGCCTGTCCAATGGCCGGCAACACAAGAATAGCCGCCGCGGCAAATGTCATGAACGCTTTCTTCATCCTGTTCTCCTTTTTAAGAGATAATCATTAACTGCCGACCGCAAAGGAACTCCAACGGCTGTGCCTTGTTGGATGATACCACCGAGGTGCCTGCTGTCTATGGACGCGGGCCTATAACAGTACCAGGGGTTAGGCAAAGGACGGAGCTCTGGGTGAAGCTCATCACTATGACAGTGGCTCCTTGACAATGACTTGCGCTGTGTGAGAATTCACAGGAATGTCCAGTGCGGGACTGGACTGTCAAGGGAGGATGCACGATGAACGTTTTCGATTTCGCCATGAAAATGGAACTGCAGGGGAAGGCATGCTACGAGAATCTCGCCGCTTCCACCAAGGTTCCCGGTTTTCGAACCATCTTCACCGCGTTAGCCGCAGACGAGCAGAAGCATTACGACATCTTCCGTGAACTTAAAGCAGGAGGGACCTTCCAGGCTGCCGAATCGCGGGCAGTGGAACATGCCCGGTCCGTCTTTGACGAGCTTATCTCCGCCAGGGAGCGGATGGACAAGGAACTGCACGAGGATCTGGAGGCCTACAAGGTGGGGTTGAAGATGGAGGCCGACAGCATCAAGCTGTACGAGGAAATGGCGAAGAGGGAGGCGAATCCCGATACGGTCCAGCTCTACCTGGCGATCGCCAACGAGGAGAAGAAACACTACAACATCATCGAAAACGTCTGCGACTTCCTGTTGCGGCCGAAATACTTCCTGGAGTGGCGGGAGTTCAGCAACCTGCACGAGCTCTGACCCTCCGCCGCCAACCTTCCGCCCTCAAAGTCCCCCTTTGAAAAGGGGGATTCAGGGGGATTTGAAGCTGGTCGTGGCCTGAAGAAATCCCCCCCGCCCCCCTTTTCCAAAGGGGGGAGCGTCCAGCCAATGAACGGGGCTGAAGCAATGCGGCCGATCAAAAAAAATGCCGTCCCTTCCGTAACAGAAAGGACGGCATTTTCAGTTGTAGCTCCCGCGATTTTACGCGTTATTCACCAAGATAGGTGTAGGACTGCAGGGTCCTGTCCAAAAGTTCGAGGAAATGGCTGCTCTCCTCGATGGAAACCTTCTGCAGCGCCACGTTGGTCTCCAGGTTGTTGCGCACCCGTTTCAGGATCTCGGAAGCGTCGTACTGCACGTACTTGAGGCTCTCCCAGGTGGCGTCGCCGGTGATGACCGTGTCGATCTTGTAGTTGGTCTTCTTGTTGAAGGTGATGTGCACGGCGTTGGTGTCGCCGAACAGGTTATGCATGTCGCCCAGGATCTCCTGGTAGGCGCCGATCAGGAAGAAGCCGATGTAGTAGTCCTCGTCGCCGGAGATCTTGTGCAGCGGCAGCGCCTTGGTCCTGCCGTTCGCTCCCACGAAGCTGGTGATCTCCCCGTCGGAGTCGCAGGTGATGTCCGCGATGGAGGCGAGCACGTCCGGTTTCTCGTCCAGCCGCTGGATCGGCACCACCGGGAAGAGTTGGTCGATCGCCCAGGAGTCCGGGATCGACTGGAAGAGCGAGAAGTTGGCGAAGTAGGTCTGCCTGAGGCTCAACTGGAAATTCTGCAGCTCGTCCGGGATCGGCTTGATCTTCTCCACGATGGAGTTGATCTTCCTGATGATGCGCGAGCAGATCCAT
>DATFAB010000075.1:0-14829 GCA_035255025.1 Geomonas sp. | reverse complement strand
CTAGTTATTTCGTCATTGTCGACTATCAAAATTGATATTGGCATTGGTTTTGCCATGTGGTCTCCTCCTTTGGTCGGCAGAGTCCTTCCCTGTCGTTACTATGCTCATTAAGCCGCAACGGGCCAGCCATCATGACCAACTTCTCCCTTATAACATTTTCCTCCACAGCCACCAATAAATCAAGAGGGGCGGGCAAGGTGTTAACCGCCTGATATAACTGACAAACCAACACATTGCATCACAACCAGAGAGGGACAGAGACCATGCCGGTCCTGTCCCTTTCTGCATTTCAAAGGAGACCATCTATGACACCGATTACACCAGAACTGAAGCTGCACACTCACCAGGACACCGACAGCACGAGCATCCACATTGACAGCCTCATCATCATGTACAGAGGTAACCATTACCACCTACAGGGAGGAACCGGAGCAACCATTCATGTTTTCACGCAGAGCATTGCCATCTACGTGCTCACCATCCACAAGGGGCTCGGACACATGGCACTGAGCGCATACATGGTGCCGCAACCGGATGCACTGAACGGTGTCTACATGAACACTCCTCAAGAGATCATCGACCATCTTGGACATGAGTGGGAACAGTTACCGCCAGAAGCCATCGTTGAGAAGCTGATGGACTACCTTTACTAGGAGGGATCACCATGAAATGCGAATACTGCGGCAGGACATTGAGGCAAGGAGACGCGATCAATGGGATCAGGTATGGTACGCTGACCACCACCGGATTCAAGGCAGCACAGGATTCAGCCGTAACGGTGATATGCGGTGACTGCGGTATGTTGGTCAACCAGATTGTCTACAGCTACCTCGACCACAATAAGCTCAAGTACCCTGTGATCTTCAAAATGTACACTGAACTGAAGGCAAGCATGGAGAACGGATACAAGGTGATCCAGAGCATAGCCATGTTACCACGGGAAAGTCAGCAAGCTCTTCAACATCTTATCGCTACCTGCAAGTCAGTAAGATAATCCTCGCACCACCACCAATCAAGCAAACCCTCACAAAGTAAGCCCCTACTAATCCAACTAAGCAAACCCATGTCATTACCTGTCTCATGTAACAAAGTCCCGCCAGAAGCCTAATTTCGCAGCCTAACAAGTAGTTTAAGTGTTCATTAATTTCACTATCAACCAGACCAGGACAACCAAGGGCCATAATGGCTCTTTTTTTGTGCCTGGAATCCAACAAGGAGGTATCACCATGGCAGTCTACAAGAGAGGAGCAAAGGGAGTCTTCTACATGAACTTCACAGTAGAAGGAGTACGGGTTACCCGCAGCACAGGTAAGTTCACCAAGAAAGAAGCCAAGTTAGTAGAGGCAGTAGAAAAGAAGAGGATGATGGTAGACGGTGCTCTATCGCCCAGGGAGAAGAGGGCACGTATGAAGTTCTCCGAGGCAATAAAGAAGGTCTATGATGAACGGTGGAAGAACAACAAGGACGGTCTGAAGTCCTACCGTACCATGGAGCTGGTGATGGACCTGATAGGTGACCTGCCGATCAGCAAGATTGACGAGGACATAGTTGCTCATCTGGTGCTGATGATGGAAGGGAAGGGTAACAAGCCAGCGACCATCAACCGGAGCTTGGCAGGATTGAAAACCGTTCTCAAGTACCATAAGCAGCCGTGGGAGCATATCAAGCTAAAGAAGGAGAGCAAGGGCCGGTTACGTGTGCTGTCCAAGGAAGAGGAGTTGACGGTGGTTTCTCTGCTACGGGACCAGGACCAAACCAGTAAGATATCATATTTCCCCGAGGTGGCTGACATGGTGGAGGTCTTAGTTGACACCGGATGTAGGCTGTCAGAGGTGCTGAACCTGAAATATGAGGACATCAACTGGAACGCGAATCTGATAAGTATCTGGATTAACAAGGGAGACAAGCCTAGGAGTATACCCATGACCACGAGAGCCAGGACCATCTTGCAGCGTAGGACTGCCAATGAGATGAAACCGTTCACTATTACAAGGGATCAAGCAGAAAGGGCATGGAGTTGGACACGTAAGAGGATGGGATTAGAAGGTGATCCTGAGTTCGTCTTACATGCACTGAGGCATACCACCGCCACGCGACTGATAGACAAGGGCATAGACCTGTACACGGTTAAGGAGTGGCTTGGTCATAGCACGATCCAGGTAACGGAGCGATATGCTCACCTGAACCCCGATAAGTTGGTACATGCGGTAACGGTACTGGAACCTTGATTGGAGATTTATGTCCCATTTTGTCCATGTCCAGCATGGGCAATTATGCTATATTACGGGCTGTAATGGCCTTTTTGCTATGCCACAAACTATGCCACAGAACTATGAAAAAAGGATAGCTATGCAGGATGGTAGATACAGCTAAAGGGTTGAAATACATACAGATAGAGTGGCGGGGTAACTCGTAGGGGTTCAAGTCCCCTCTCTCGCACCAGTAGTGAATAAAAGCACCTGTGGAAAATCCACGGGTGCTTTTTTTGTGCCGTAAAGGCTCGGTGGTCGCGCAGGCGGGAAAGCCTGCCATAGTGGCTAAAGAGCCTCTTCATGAGCGTAGTCTGCTCTTCTCGCCTCTGCGCGTGCTCCCCCGGATCGCTGCCGACAGAGTTGCGGCGGGAGAGGCCGTCTCTGCCGGAAAAAGGCCTTGAAAAACCTTTCCCAACTGGTTTAAGGTCTAATGAATTTAGCGACCTCTGGAGGTTCCCAGACCTATGAAGCATTTGATAAGGATTGCGCCTTTTCTCATCCTCGCGGCGCTCACCGGATGCGCCACCCTGCCAGCCGGGCCGAGCGTGACGGTTCTTCCTGCCAAGGGGAAATCGTTCGAGCAGTTCCAGACCGAGGACGGCAGCTGCCGGCAGTGGGCTGAGCGGCAGTTGTCGGTGCCGGTCAAGGAGACCTACGAAAAGAGCACCGCTACCGGAGCTGCTGCCGGTACCGCGGTCGGTGCCGGGGTGGGAGCGCTGTTTGGCTCCGCTTCAGGCCATACAGGCGCTGGCGCCGCCATCGGCGCTGCTACCGGCCTCCTCTTCGGAAGCGCCATCGGCTCTGACGCGGGTGCTGCCTCCGCTCGCGAGGCGCAGCATCGGTATGACAACGCGTATGTCCAGTGCATGTACTCCTATGGCAACCAGATTCCCGGCCAGCACGCGGCACAGAGAGCCGCCCGGGCCGCTGCGCCTCCGCCTCCCCCTGTCGCGGAACCGGCCCCGGTCGCGGTAGCCGAGCCGTCCCGCACCGTCGTTGTCGAACCTCCGCCCCGCACCGTGATCGTGGAGCCTCCACCCCGTACGGTGATCGTGGAGCGCCCGCCTCGTACGGTAGTGGTGGAGGAGCCCCCGCCTGTCGTGGTGGTGGAGCGTCCGCAGCGCACCGTGGTGGTGGAACAGGTGCCTCCGCCGGTCATGGCTCCTGATCCCGCCTATGCCGCGGCGCCGGATCTCTACCTGGATGAGGCTCCCCGGTTCCTCTACTCGCCTGACTTGGGGATGTACGTGGCAGTGGGCGTACCGTACGACCTCGTCTACAACGGCAGGGACTACTTCTATTTCTACGGCGGCAACTGGTACCGCTCCCGCTATTACACCGGGCCCTGGGTTTATACTCCCCGGTCGGCCTATCCGCCCGCCTTCGCAAGATACCGGATGGAGCGGATCCGGCATTTCCGGGAAGCGGAGTACAACCGCTATCTTCGCGACCGGCGGAACTACCAGGGGCGGATGCATCGGCCCGACTTTCGCGGGCACGGTCCCCAACCGTATCGGGGACCCGGTCAGGGGCATGACCCCGGGCGTGAGCGTGGATGAGACCCTAGAAGTGGGTGTCGACAGGGGGGAAGCCAGATTGGCTTTCCCCTTTTTTTTGCGCCATCTCGTCGCAGTATCGAGCAAGTTCGATAGCGCATCGCCCGCGGGGCGAAGGAGGGCTGGGTGCTGAGATAGGGGAGGGGAAGCGGGCCGGATTGGAGCTCTCCGATCGATGCCGAACGGCTGCCGGTTTGCCGTCGGCGGAACGGGTCGGAGAGCTTTGGGGTTGACAATCTGTGCCGTTGACGTGAAAATGCCCCCTTCATTCACGTAACTTGCAGTGAGGTTTAGATGTCTACTGACGAGCAGCAAAAAAAGCTGATGCAAGGAAACGAAGCCATGGCGCGGGGGTTGGTTGAAAACGGCTGCGTGGTGGCCGCTTCCTATCCGGGAACCCCTGCTTCGGAAATACTGTCCGCCGTCAAGGGCTGGCAAGAGCAGGAAGGCGTGGAGATGCACGTCGAATGGGCGGTCAACGAGAAGGTGGCGCTGGAAATCGCCTACACCGCCAGCCAGACCGGCCTGCGCGCCGCGACCGCCATGAAGCAGGTTGGGTTGAACGTGGCGAGCGATCCGCTGATGAGCGCGGCCTATCTCGGCGTGGTGGGCGGCTTCGTGGTGGTGAGTGCCGACGATCCCGGCCCGCACTCCTCGCAGACGGAGCAGGACAGCAGGCTGATGGCCATGCTGGCCAAGATCCCGGTCCTCGATCCCGCTTCCCCGGAACAGGCCCGGCAGCTGACCGGCAGCGCCTTCGAACTCTCCGAGAAGTTCTCCGTACCCGTCATGCTCCGTCCGACCACGCGCGTCTGCCACGCCTGCCAGGACGTCGAACTTTTGCCGGTACAGGATCTCAAACGTGCCGCTGACTTCAAGAAGGATCCCTCCCGCTGGGCCGCCACTCCCAAGTTCCGCTATCAGCTCCACCTGGAACTGAACCAGAAACTCGCCCAGATCGCCGCCTACCAGCCGACCGCGCCGCGCTGCCTGAACCCGCAGGTAAAAGGCCGCCAGGCGGTGGTTGCCTCGGGGCCGGCCGCAAGCTATGTGCAGGAGATCATGGGCGACCTCGGCCTGTGGGATGCCATTTCCCTATACCAGGTGATCCAGCCGTACCCGCTGCACACCGCTTTTGCCGAGGCTATCCTCAACGATTTCGACGAGATCCTGGTGCTGGAAGAGACTACCGGCGTCATCGAGATGCAGCTTAGGGACCGCTACAAGGTGAAGGGGAAGCTGTCCGGCATGGTTCCGGAGGCGGGCGAACTGCTGCCGGAGATCGTGGAGAGGGTGGTCGGCCAGTTTGCCGGGCTTCCTCCCCGTGCCGATCTGCCGGTTCCGGCCCAAGGGGGCAGGCGTCCCACGCTCTGCCCCGGCTGTCCGCACCGGGCGAGCTTCTATGCCATCAAGAAGGCGGCCCCCAAGGGGATCTATCCGAGCGACATCGGCTGCTACACGCTGGGCATCAACCTGGGCGGGGTCGACACCGTGCTCTGCATGGGCGCCTCCATCAGCCAGGCGGCCGGCTTCTACCAGTCCTACCGGGTCACCGGGCAGCAGCGCGATATCATCGCCACCGTGGGCGATTCAACCTTCTTCCATGCCGGCATCCCGCCGCTCATCGACGCGGTTACCCAGGGTGCGCGCTTCGTGCTGGTCATCCTCGACAACGTCACCACCGCCATGACCGGCAACCAGCCGACTCCGGCGCACGGCACTCCGGCAGGGCGGCCGGTGGATATCGAAAGCATCGTCAAGGGATGCGGCGTCGGCTTCGTGAAGACCGCGGACCCGCTGGAGCTGCCGGCCTTCACCGCTTTATTGAAGGAGGCCCTGGCCTTCTCCCACACGGTGGGGGTCTCGGTCGTCATCGCCAAGAGCCCCTGCCTGGTCGACCGCAGCGCGCCGCGCCAGAAACGCCAGCAGCCCAAGGTCACCAGGGCCTGCACCGGCTGCCGCGTCTGCATCGACCGCTTCGAGTGTCCCGCCCTCACCATGCCCCCGGGGAGCAACCGGGTGGTCATCGACCCCATGATCTGCAGCGGTTGCGGTGTCTGCCTCGACGTCTGCGCCATCAAGGCAATTGAACGGGAGGAGACGCCATGAGAGAGCAACAAATCATCATCTGCGGTCTGGGAGGCCAGGGCATCCTGTTCGTCACCAGGCTGCTTGCCGAGACAGCCATCGCCAAGGGGCTGCCGGTTTTGACCAGCGAGACCCACGGCATGGCCCAGCGGGGCGGCGTGGTGGTTTCCCACCTGAAGGTGGGCGGCTTCACCAGTCCGCTGGTGCGGCCGGGGCAGGCGGACGCACTGCTGTCACTGAAGCCCGAGACGGTTCCCCTGCACCTTCACTTCTTGAAGAAGGATGCCTTCATCGCCACCAACGCCAGGGAGACGGTGACCGAGGCCGATTCCTATCCGTCCGTCTCCATCGATGCCGACCAGCTGGCCCTCTCCCTGGGCGACCCGCAGGCGGTCAACCTGATCGTGCTCGGGCGAGCCCTGGCCGAGGAGGGGCGGCTCTTTTGCACGGCCGCCGAGGTTGCCGAGGTCATCAAGCAGAAGATGGCGGGCAAAGACAAACAGTTGGCGCGAGCACTTGCAGCTTTCAGGGCGGGCCTGGGCCAAAGCAAGGAGGATTGACCCAGATGCTGACCAGATTCCCCTCGAAAGCTTCCTCTTCCGCCGATCTCGCCGCACACCAGCTCGCCGGACTGCAATGGACGGTCCGGCATGCCTTTGAAAACTCCCCCTTCTACCGTGAGCAGCTCTCCCAGGCCGGGGTTACCCCGGAGAGCATCGTATCCCTGGACGACATCCGGCGGCTGCCGTTTCTGACCGCACAGGAGCTCGCCGCCGGCTACCCCTTTGCCCTGCGTTGCGTCCCCTTCACCGACCTGGTGCGCATCCACGCCTCCTCCGGAACCACCGGCAAGCGCAAGGTGCTCTGCTACACCCAGAGGGACATCGACGACTGGCAGACCATGTTCGCCCGCTGCTACGAACTGGCCGGGCTCACCCGCGAGGACCGGGTGCAGATCGCGGTCGGCTACGGTCTCTGGACGGCCGGCATCGGCTTTCAGCAGGCCTGCGAGAAGTTCGGCGCGCTGGCCATCCCGGTCGGCCCGGGCAACCTGGAGCTGCAGACCAGCCTGATGATCGACCTGCAGACCACCGTCTTCTGCTGTACCGCCTCCATGGGGCTTCTGCTGGCCGAGGAGGTGCTCAAGCGCGGGTTGCGCAACAAGCTGAACCTGAAGAAGATCATCCTCGGTGCCGAGCGGAGCAGTTCCGCCATGCTGGATACCATGAGGGAGTGCCTGGGCGTTAAAGACATCTACGACATCACCGGCCTCACCGAGCTCTACGGGCCCGGCACCGGCCTTTCCTGCGGGCACGGCAGCGCCATCCACTACTGGGCGGATCACTACATCCTGGAGATCCTGGACCCCATCACCCTGGAGCCGGTGGCGCCGGGCGAGGTGGGTGAAATGGTCTATACCACCCTCGGCAAACAGGGGGCGCCGCTCATCCGCTACCGGTCGCGGGACCTCACCCGCCTGATCGAAGGGGATTGCGAATGCGGCTGCACGCTGCCCCGCCACGACCGGATCCTCGGGCGTTCGGACGACGTGGTCATTTTCCGCGGGGTGAACATCTACCCGGGCCAGGTTGACGAGGTGCTAAACGGCGTGCCGGGCATCGGCAGCGAGTATCAGGTTTACCTGGGGCACAAGGACGACGGGCGCGATTATATGCTGATCAAGGTGGAGCGCGCCAAGGGCGAGGGGGTGCCGGACGAGCAGGTCGGCAAGAAGATCGTCTCCGGTATCAAGCACACCCTGCTGGTCTCCTGCGAGGTGGAGCTGGTGGAATACGGCACCATGCCGCGCTCCGAGCGTAAGACCAAGAGGCTCTTCGACGAGCGGAGGTTCGAGTAGCCGTCGAGGCTGTAAAAATATTCACAGTTCCCATTTTTACCGGGAATACGTAACCGCCTGATCTTACAGGCCCAGCAGTCGCCGGGAGGCCCTGACTAAAAAATATTCACACGTTCACGGTTTGGGAGGTGCCCGGTCCCGTTGCGCAAGTAGCTGGTTTCCTTCCCTTAAAGAACCGACCCGTTTTGGCACGTCCTTTGGATAGAGAAGGAGGTGTCCAGGTTCACCAGCGCAGGTTGCGACGGGAGGTACCGCCATGAACGAATACAATCTGATCAACCGCTGCCTCGCCACGCTGCAGGCTTCCAGGATCGACGTACTGACCAAGCTCAGGATGGAGAGTCTGCTGATCGGGATAAAGATGCTCATGCTGGTGGACATCGCCGGGCAGGACAGCATCCCTGACCTCGAGGAACTCCTGAGGCGTGTCAAGGAGGTCTGCACCGGCGAATCCGCGGAAGGCGTCAACGGGCTGATCGAACATGTCCGGAAGCTGCAGACCTCGATGGTATCCTGCCTCAACCTGAGCTGCTGATTAGAGAGCTCCCTTGAAGTTTCCTTGGCTGGCCCCCCGCGGTGCCGGCCTTTTTTTTCCTGCTGACTGCCTGCGGCCTGCAAACCCATCCTCACCCTGGCCCTCCCCTTGAAGGGGAGGGGACCGAGGGGCTTCCCTTTAAGGGGAACTGTAAAAAAATTCACAGTCCACTTTTTTACTGTGGCCGCTAACCTGCCGTTATTGCAAGTGACACCAGCGTTTAACCGGTGATGCGTTAAAAAATTCACAGGCAGCCTCCTGGCCGCTCGTTGCGGCCAGCCGCGCAAGTGGCTGATCTGACGGCTATCCCCACAGGCCGACTTTGGCACAAAGCTTGGATATAGCCGGGAGGGTTCGAGGTCGCCAGCAACGTCCAAAGGGAGGTACGCCATGAACTACAATGTGATCAACCGCTGCCTCAGCACGCTCAAAGCCTCCAGGATCGATGCCCTGACCAAGCTCAGGATGGAAAACCTGCTGATCGGCATGAAGATGCTCATGCTGCTCGACAGCGACGACCAGGGTGCCCTGCCGGAGCTGGAAGAACTCTTCACCCACGTGGACGAGGTCTGCAGCGGCCAGGCCTCTGACGGGCTGAACGGCCTGATGGCCCATGTCAGGAACGTGCAGAGTTCCATGGTGGCCTGCCTGAATCTCAGTTGCTGATATCATCTGCAGTTCCCGTAACGCCTGGACCGGCGCCTCAAGATTGGGCGCCGGTCTTTTTTGTGTGAGCTGCTGCGAGCCCGCCGGATGGACTCATCGCCTCGACCGATGCCTCTTATCTGGAATTGCGAAAAGAGCTACTATAGAGGCGTAAGCCTCCGCAGGATCAGGCATGGCCTGACCACGAAGAGAATCGGCTCTCGAAGCTTTCTCTTGTTGATTGGCAGCAGTCATCGAGGCAGAGGAGGAAGAGATGAAAAGGATCCTGACGGCCGTGGCGGCGGCGCTTTTTACTTCGGCCGCACTTTCTGGCTGCATCGTCGCGCCTCCGCCGGCCGGTTACGAAGTGGAGGTGGCGCCGCCACTGCCGGGCATAGTGGTGCTGGGCGACGATCCCTACTACTTCCACGGCGGCTACCACTACTACTACCATGACGATCGCTGGCACTACGCCAGGTCGAGGGGCGGACCCTGGCGCGAACTGCCGCGGGACCGCTGGCCCAGGGAGACCCGGTTCAGGGGTGGCGGTGGCGGCTGGGGTGAGCATGGGCATCATTAACTCCTGATCCCTCGGCGGAAATTGCCCTGCGGGCGGGTTGCAGACCGTGCAGCGGTCGGACCCGCCCTTTTTTTTGCTTTGCCCGCCGGATCGGCTCGGTTTGCCCGGTCGCCACGGAAAGTCATGCCGCCTGGTAACTTGCCGGAACGGCAGGGAAAAGCGCCAATAATTAAAATTAACAAGTTTTAAATATTAAACAGGAAGTATACTGTCACTAAACTTTTCGTTGACTTTGCGGGGGGAAATGCTAAAGTGCGCTGGTTATACAGAATGTTTACCATTCCTAAACTCGGAGGCTCCGTTTGAAGATCGGTGAGAGGTTGAAACGGCTGAGGATGGTTAATTCCCTGACTCAGGAAGAGCTGGCCAGCCGGGCCGACCTTACCAAGGGCTTCATCTCGCAGCTGGAAAACGATGCCACTTCCCCTTCCATCGCGACGCTGAAGGATATCGTGGACGTCTTCGGCATCAGCATGCAGGAGTTCTTCTCGGAGGAGCCCGACCAGGAGATCGTCTTCGGCAAGGACGCCCGCGTGCAGGCGACCGACGACGGCGACAACATCAAGGTGGAGCTCCTGGTGCCGGGGGCCCAGAACCGGGACATGGACCCGGTGCTGGTGACGCTGGAGCCGGGTGGCGAGATGGACGAGCAGCCGGTCCACGAGGGGGAGGAGTTCGGCTACGTGATCACCGGCAAGGTGCAGCTGAGGCTGGACGACAAGCTTTATACCGTCGGCAAGGGGGAGTGTTTCTATTTTGCCTCCGACCGCAAGCACGCAGTCAAAAACGTTGGTAAGAGCGCGGCGATGCTGCTGTGGGTGGTGACGCCGCCGACTTTTTACTATTGAGATAAGGAGAGTGAGAAAGATATGAGCAAAGTACTGATCATAGGGGCAGGCGGCGTCGGCGGGGTGGTCACCCACAAGTGCGCGCAGGCCAAAGACGTGATTTCCGCCATCACCCTCGCTTCGCGCACCGAGTCCAAGTGCCGCGCCATCGCCGAGCAGATCCCGGATTTCCCGGTGAAGACCGCGCAGGTGGATGCCGACAACGTGCCCGAGCTGATCGAGCTGATCAAGCGCGAGCAGCCGAAGCTGGTCATCAACGTGGCGCTCCCCTATCAGGACCTGACCATCATGGACGCCTGCCTGGCCACCGGGGTCGATTACCTGGACACCGCCAACTACGAGCCGCTGGACACCGCCAAGTTCGAGTACAGCTGGCAGTGGGCCTACCAGGACCGCTTCAAGGAGAAGGGACTGATGGCGCTGCTGGGGAGCGGCTTCGATCCGGGGGTCACCAACGTGTTCACCGCGCTGGCGGCCAAGAAGTACCTGGACGAGGTGGTGGAGATCGACATCATCGACGCCAACGCCGGCAGCCACGGCCAGCCCTTCGCCACCAACTTCAACCCGGAGATCAACATCCGCGAAGTGACCGCCACCTGCCGTCACTGGGAGAACGGTGACTGGGTGGAGAGCGGCGCGCTGGCCACCAGGAGGAGCTTCGACTTCCCGGACGGCATCGGCCCCATGAACATCTACCGCATGTACCACGAGGAGATGGAGTCCCTGGTCAAGCACATCCCGACCATCAAGAAGGCCCAGTTCTGGATGACCTTCTCCGACAATTACCTGAAGCACCTGGAGGTGCTGCAGAACGTGGGGATGACCCGCATCGACGAGGTGGAGTTCAACGGCCAGAAGATCGTCCCGCTGCAGTTTTTGAAAGCCGTGCTCCCCGATCCCGGCAGCCTCGGCCCGCTCACCAAGGGGAAGACCTGCATCGGCGTGGTCGCCAAGGGGTATAAAGACGGCAAGAAGAAGCAGATCTACATCTACAACATCTGCGACCACGAGGCGTGCTACCGCGAGGTCAAGTCGCAGGCGATCAGCTACACCACCGGCGTTCCCGCCGTGGTGGGCGCGCTCATGATGCTGACCAACAAGTGGAGAGGCGAAGGGGTCTTCAACATGGAGCAGTTCGATCCCGAGCCGTTCCTGGAAACCCTCTCCGTATACGGCCTCCCCAACGTGGTGGTCGAGGAGGACGGCTGGCTGGAGCTCACGTGACCCGCCTGCACGTCGACGAGATGACCCGGCTTGCCCCGTCCCCCGCTTTCGTGGTGGACCTGGGGAGGCTGCGTCACAACCTGGCCATCCTGGACGAGGTGCAGAAAAGGAGCGGGGCCAAGATCCTCATGGCGCTGAAGGCCTTCTCCATGTGGAGCGTCTTCCCGATCATCGCCAAGACGCTGCACGGGGTCTGCGCCAGTTCGCCCTGGGAGGCGAGGCTCGGGCGCGAGGAGTTCGGCGGCGAGGTGCACAGTTTCGCCGCGGCCTTCAAGGAAGCAGACGTAGAGGAGCTGTTGGCCACCTCCAACCACCTGGTGTTCAACTCCTTCAACCAGCTGGAGCGCTTCCGCCCGCTCTGGGAAACGGCAGCCGGCCGCGTGTCGGTGGGGCTCCGGGTGAACCCGGAGCACTCCGAGGGGCACACGCCGATCTACGACCCGGCGGCGCCCAAGTCGCGGCTGGGGATCGTGCGAGCGGAGTTCGAGGGAAGATCGCTGGAAGGGATGGAAGGACTTCACTTCCACACCCTGTGCGAGCAGCTCTTCGATCCCCTGGAGCGGACCGCCAAAGCGTTCGAGGAGAAGTTCGGCGAGTTCCTGCCGCAGATGAAGTGGCTTAACCTGGGGGGCGGGCACCACATCACCCGGGAAGGGTACGACATCGACGCCCTGGTCGAACTGGTCAGGTATTTCCGGAAGAAGTACGACCTGGAGGTCTACCTGGAGCCGGGCGAAGCGATCGCCATCGGCACCGGCATCCTGGTCTCCGAGGTGATGGACGTGGTGCACAACCAGGTGGATATCGCCATCCTGGACGTCTCGGCCACCTGTCACATGCCGGACATCCTGGAGATGCCCTACCGCCCGGAGATCAAGGGGGGCTTCGATCCCGGCGAGAAGCGGTACGGCTACCGGCTGGGCGGCCCGTCCTGCCTGGCCGGCGACGTGATCGGCGACTGGACCTTCGAGAAACCGCTCAGGCCCGGCGACCGGCTGGCCTTTCTGGACATGTCGCACTACACCATGGTGAAGACCACCACCTTCAACGGCATCCAGCACCCGCACATCTGCACTTTCGAGCCGCAGACCGGGGAACTGAAGGTGGTGCGCAGCTTCGGCTACCAGGATTTCAAGAGCAGGCTGTCCTAGGGAGACCTCGGCATCCTTGACGCTGGGGAGTTTTCCCCGACTCCCATGGACGCTTCCCAGCACCCCCTCGCCCGCCGGGAGAGGGTCGGGGTGAGGGAGGCGTCATGCTCGTTGGAAAGTACCCCTATCCCAGCCCTCTCCCACGGTGAGAGGGGGCGTCGGGAATAGCTGGTAAAAAAGAACGCAATGAACTTCGTGAGCGGCAACATCAAACAGTGACCGGGTGAACTGAACATGGCGAAATGGACCATTAACGATTCTGCAAAGATCTACAACATCGACAACTGGGGCGCAGAGCTCTTCTCGGTCAACAAGAAGGGCCACGTCTGCGTGCACCCGTCGCCCAACTCAAAATACTCCATCGACCTGCGCATGCTGGTGGACGACCTGATCAAGAGGAAGATCAAGCCCCCCATCCTGCTCAGGTTCATGAACATCCTGGAAGGGCGCATCGCCTCCATCAGCCGCGTGTTCAAAAACGCCATCCAGGACAACAATTACCCGGCGAAGTATCAGACCTTCTACCCGATCAAGGTGAACCAGCAGCGCCAGGTGGTCGAGGCGATCGCCAACTTCGGCAAGAAGTACAACATCGGCCTCGAGGTAGGCTCCAAGCCCGAGCTGGTGGCTGCCATCTCCATGTCCACCGGCAGCAACCTCCCCATCATCTGCAACGGTTACAAGGACACCGAGTTCATCGAGACCGTGCTGTTTGCCACCAGGGTCGGCTACGACATCACCATCGTGGTGGAGAAGCTCTTCGAACTGGAGAAGATCGTCGAGGTCTCCAAGCGGACCGGCATCATCCCCAAGCTGGGCATCAGGGTGAAGCTCTCCTCCAAGGGGATCGGCAAGTGGGCCACCTCCGGCGGCGAGGACGCCAAGTTCGGCCTGCGCATCTCGGAGATCATCGCCGCCATCGACATGCTGAAGCAGAACAACATGATCAACAGCGTGAAGCTCCTCCACTTCCACGTGGGAAGCCAGATCACCAAGATCGACAAGATCAAGAACGCCCTCATCGAGGGAACCAGGATCTACGTGGAGATGAGGAAGCTCGGGGTAGGGCTGGAATTCCTGGACATCGGCGGGGGCTTGGGGGTCGACTACGACGGCTCCAAATCGAGCTATTTCTCGAGCGTCAACTACTCGCTGGACGAGTACGCGAACGACGTCATCTACCAGGTGAAGAACATCTGCGACGAGGCGGGCGTCCCCTGCCCGAACATCATCTCCGAATCCGGGCGCGCCACGGTTGCCCACTATTCGGTGCTGGTGACCAACGTGCTCAACAACAACCCCAACACGCTTCTGCCGGAATTCGACTCGATCCTTACCGACCCGGAGAAGCTCGCCGCGCTTTCTCCCACCGTCAAGAAGCTGGTCGACATCTACAAGAGCATCGACCGCCACTCGCTCAGGGAGGACTACCACGACACCATTCAGCTGATCCAGGAATCGGTCTCCCTCTTCAACCTGGGCTACCTGAACATGAACGAGCGTGCCAACGCCGAGTGGATCTGCTCCAAGATCATCCGGAAGATCAACTCCATCGTCGAGAAGATCAAGCCGATCCCGGACGAGCTGCAGAACTTCCAGCTCTCGCTCAGGCAGACCTACTTCACCAACTTCTCGCTCTTCCAGTCGATTCCCGACTCCTGGGCCATCGACCAGCTGTTCCCGATCGTGCCGATCCAGCGGCTGGACGAGAAGCCGGAGGTGCTGACCTCCATCGCGGACATCACCTGCGACTCCGACGGCGAGATCACCAGCTTCGTCGGCCAAAACGGCAGGACCAAGGCGCTCCCCTTGCACAAGATCAACGGCGATGACGACTACTTCATCGGCTTCTTCCTGATCGGCGCCTACCAGGAGATCCTGGGCGACATGCACAACCTCTTCGGCGACACCAACGTGGTCCACGTCCGGCTGGACGCCGAGGGCGGCTACATGATCGAGCAGCTGGTCAAGGGCGACACCATCAAGGAAGTCCTCCAGTTCATGCAGTACTCCTCGAACGACCTGTCCAACCGCATGCGGGCGACGGTCGAGGCCGCCGTCCGGGCCGGGACCCTCTCCTTCGAGGAGGCCG
>DATFAB010000074.1:0-53058 GCA_035255025.1 Geomonas sp. | reverse complement strand
AAAAAAGCGAAGGACACCGACATGGACGTTTTACTGGTAGCCGGGGCAAGGCCCAACTTCATGAAGATCGCCGCCATTCACCGGGCCTCCACCTTGTGGAGCACGGTTCGCTGCAGCATCGTCCACACCGGACAGCACTACGACCAGGAGATGTCGCGCACCTTCTTCGAGGAGCTCGAAATACCCGAGCCCCGCTACCAACTCAGTGCCGGCTCCGGAACTCATGCGGAACAGACGGCGCGGGTGATGGTTGGCTTCGAGGAGGTCTGCAGGGAAGCGGCACCGGACCTGGTGCTGGTGGTGGGCGACGTCAATTCGACGCTGGCGTGCAGCATCGTGGCCAAGAAGTGCGGTATCCGGGTGGCACACGTGGAAGCCGGACTGCGCAGCTTCGACCTGGCGATGCCGGAGGAGATCAACCGGATGGTGACCGACGCCATCTCCGACTTCTTCTTCGTGACTGAAGAGAGCGGAGTCGCCAACCTGCTGCGGGAAGGGAAGCCGGCAACCGCCATCCACCAGGTCGGCCACGTCATGATCGATAACCTCCTCCACCAGCTCAACCGGCTCTCCGAGATCGACCAGACCGAGCTCTCCACCTTCCCGCTCAAACCGGCCAAACCGTACCTCTTTCTGACCCTGCACCGCCCCTCCAACGTCGACTCATCGGAGACCTTCGGCGGCATCGTCCAGGCGCTCAACGAACTGGCCAGGGACCGGACCATCTTCTTTCCGGTCCATCCGCGGACCAGGAGGATGATGGAGTCCTACGGGTTGCAGCTCTCCCAGAAGGTGATCCTGCTGCCGCCCCTTGGCTACCGGGAGGCGCTGTTTCTGTGGAAGGACGCCGAGGCAGTGCTGACTGACAGCGGAGGGCTGCAGGAAGAGACCACCGCCCTGGGGATCCCCTGCGTCACCATCCGGGAGAACACCGAGCGGCCGGTAACCGTGGAGATGGGGACCAACGTGCTGGCCGGGACCTCCCCCGGGGCGATCCTCGCCGGCTACCGCGAGAGCCTGGCCAAGCGTGAGAGGGCGCAGGTGCCGCCGCTTTGGGACGGGAAGACCTCCGAGCGGATCTGGCAGGTGCTGAACGGGGAAAGAAGATGAACCGCTCCTTGCGATAGCCGAGACAGCCACTCTGCCCAGCGCGGGACATAAAAGAAGCCCGGGAGGCCATGCCAGCTTCCCGGGCTTCTTTGTGTCAGGTGCGGAGGCTTGTCGTGCCCCCGCCTTGCTTAGAGCGGAGTCTGCATGTCGCTCTGGATCTGGGACTGGCTGCGCGGCACGTTGAAGACCCGTACCTCGTCAATCTTGCCGGAGAACCACTCGCCGTACAGGCTGTCGCCGCCGATCTGCAGCGGGTAGGTCGAGGAGCCGATGGTTCCGCTCATGGACCGGCTGGAGACCAGGGCGCCGTTCACGTACAGCCGGACCGTGCTGCCGTCGTAGGTGACGGCGAGGTGGGCCCAGGTGTTGGCGGTGAGCGCCGAGGGAGCAAAGGCGCCGTAGCTCGTCCCGTTGATTTTCACGGAGCCGCCCGGGGCGGAGGAATAGGGAGAAGTCGCCTCGAGGTAGTAGATGTCGGCCCCCTTGTAGATGACGTCCTGCCACGCGGTGCTTATCCTGGTGGGGAGCACCCAGGCTTCCAGGGTCATGCCGCTGCTCAGGTGCAGGGAGGCGGAGTCGTTGATGGTCACCTTGGAGCTGGTCCCGTTGAAGCTCAAGGCGTTGCCGTATTTGCCGGTGGTCCAGGTGGTGTTGCTCAGGGTGCCGTTGTTGCCGTTACCGGACTTGTCTGCCACCGTGGTACCGGTCCCCTCGTTGAAGGAGTAGGCTGCCACCAGCCCGGTGCTGCCGGTGCTGGTGCTTGTGCTGCCGCTGCTGGTGCTGGTGCTGCTGTTGCTCACGTTCACCGTCACCGTTGCTGACTGCCCCACGTTGCCGGCGGCGTCGTAGGCCTTGGCAAGCAGGGTACAGGAGCCGTTGGAGAGGGTACCGGTGTTCCAGGAGCAGTTGTACGGGGAGCTCCCCACCACGCTGTAGAGGCTGCCGTTCACGTAGAGTTCGACCTTGCTCACGCCGACGTTGTCGCTGGCGGTCATGGAGACGGTGGTGGTGCCGCTCACGGTCGCGGAAGCAGCCGGCGAGGAGATCGCCACCGTCGGGGCGGTGGTATCGGTCACGTTGTTCACGTTCACCGACACCGCTGCGGATTTACCGACGTTGCCTGCCGCGTCGTAGGCCTGTGCGGTCAGGGAGTGGGCGCCGTTGGCAAGGGTCGTGGTGTTCAGGCTGAAGTTGTAGGGGGTTGCCGTATCGGTGCCGACCAGGCTGCCGTCCACGTAGAGCTGGACCTTGGTGACCCCCACGTTGTCGGAGGCGGAAACGGCGACGGAACTGGTGCCGCTGACGGTGGCGCCCCCGGCCGGGCTGCTGATGGTGGCGGTCGGGGCGGTGGTGTCGGCGCTGGTGGCCAGCAGCTGGAAGTACTTGGGGCCGATCCTGTTGCCGTCCACAACGACGTCGTCGATGAAGTACCTGCCATCGGTGGTGGAGGTCCAGGTGCTGCCGGTGCGGCGGTTGCCGCCCAGGGTCATCTTGTTGATCCAGTGATCGAAGTGGACCATGTTGGTCTGCCCCTTCACGATGAAGTACCCTTTCTGCGCCCCGGTCTGGTCGTAGATCCACATCTCGGTGGTGCCGTCGGCGTTGCCGAGGGTACCCATGTCCAGGGCCCATTCCACCCCGAACCACTGACCGGAACTGATGAAGCTCTGCAGGTCGCTGCTGCCGGCACCGTCGGTCATGGCGGTGGTCGTGCTGTTCAGGTATTGGTAGTACCCCCCGCTGTAGGTGGTATAGGAGGCGAAGTTGTTGAAGAAGAGATTGGGGCCGTTGGAAGCTCCCCCGCCGGCGAGGTCTATCATCGCTCCGGCGGTCCCGTACTCCACCAGGTTCTGCGGGTTCGGATATACCGTGGCGTGCTCGGTTGGGGGGCCGAAGTAGTTGATCGCGGTAAAGCCGGGCAAGAGGTCGGCAACCTTGAAGACGTTTACATACTGGTAGTTGGTGGAACTGGTCATGGCGAAGAAATTGGGGGGGAACTTCATCATCATGAACAGGTAGGCCTTCTTCAGGCCGCTCTTGCCGGTGACCCCGTCACCGAAGAACATGCCAAGCCGCTGGGCGCCGATCCCTTTCATGGCGTTGGCGTCGTTGTCGTTGTCGCCCAGGTCCATCATCAGGGACTTGCCGCCCCCGCCCCAGTCATAGCTGGCGCCGTGGTCGCCGATCATCTTGGGCCAGGCCACCATCTTGGCGGTCGCGCCCGAGGACATGCCGGTGAGGGTGTCGCCGGGATTGAACTGGCCGCTGGTGGGATAGATGCCGAACTGCAGGTAGGTGTTGCCGCCCACGGTCCAGGATTTCTGGAACGGATAGGTGGCGCCGGTGTTGCTGCGCACGGTCTCACCCGACACGAAGGTGCCGGAGACCATGGTCACCTGGGGGGTCGGCCCCTTGTTGGCCCAGTAGCCCCACATGGAGGAGGAGCCGTCCGCTTTTTTGGGAAGGTAGGTGGCGTTGTAGGCAGTCGCGTTGTCCGCGCTGCTCGGGTACTGCCCGTTACAGGTCCAGTCTTGCAGGTCGTCGAAGGTTTCCGCCTTCATGAAGTTCGTTTCCAGTACCGACTGCCAGCTCTGGGCAAACGAGGTGCTGGCCATGGTGAGCCACACCGCTGCCGCCAGCAGGACGCTGACAGTCTTGAACATCTTACACATGCTTCCTCCACTGCTTGCTTCGGGTATCGTGCGACACCGTCTGTAGTGATGCCGGTCGTGCCGGCAGGTGAGACCAGCCTGGGTCCCCCGGATTCAGGGCACAAAAAAGCCGGGTCCCGTAAATATTTGATCTGCTTCAATCAGATATTTCGGCAACCCGGCTGTCTCAGGGAGACCCGTGGGCTTTCCGCCCCACCCTCGCAGGTGGTTTAGTATTATCGTCTATCTCGTGGTTAAAAAGTCGGCCAACTTTTGGGTCATCTTACTCGACCCTCGCTCCACAAGATGTGCGTCAGATCACAAAAACCGGATTTTTGCCCGGCATTAAGGGGAGTTACCAGGCAGCCTGCCACAGCCGCCTGAGCCAGCGCCAGCCGGCATACCCCCGCGCCCAGCAGTAAACGAGCCATACCAGGTAGACCTGGCAGAAGGTGAGCGGGCTCTGCAGGATGCCGTCCAGACGGCAGACCTTGGCCAGGGGGGGAAGTAGCGACAGCGCAAAAAGCGCCAGGAGGAGGCGGGAACTGCCGAGCAGGAGCAGCACCGGCAGCATTGGGTAGAGAGAGAGGTAGAAAAACGCCACCAGGTGGCTGGGTATCTCGCTTGTGACCAGACCGTGACGGAGCAGGCCGTCGAAATTGCCGATCCCCCGCCAGCTTTCCTTGCGGAAGAACTCGGCCAGGGTCCTCGTTTCCCCCAGGTGCACAGCCTTGATGGACTTGTCGGCCACGATGGTGCCGTAGCGCCCCAGCCGGTAGCCCAGGTCGACGTCCTCGCAGGTGGTCAGGGCGGTATCGAAGCCACCGGCCTTTTCGAAGACGTCCCGGGCAACCAAGAGGTTCGCGGAGCCCAGCCACTGGCGCTTCGATGATGAGGGAGAGGAGACGATGTCGTAGTGCCAGGCCCGCTGCATCCAGGTGCTTTGGGCGGGGATGTCGGGGCTGCACCCCGCGCAGACCACCCCCGGCTGGCCAAGGGCGGCGAGTGCGCTGTCGAGCCAGCTCTCCGACACCACGATATCGGCGTCCACGAAGGCCACCACCGGTGCGCTGGCCAGGCGGGCGCCGCAGTTCCTGAGCTCGGAGATGGTGACGCCCGGCTTGGCCAGCACCAAGGCTCCCAGGGCCTGTGCGATCTCCCTGGTGTCGTCGGCCGAGCCGTTGTCGACCACGATGATCTCGACCCGGCGGCACCCCGAGGCGGCCCGGATGCTTTCGAGGCACTGGCCTATGGTGCCTGCCTCGTTCTTGGCCGGGATCACCACCGACACCGCCGGTTTGTGAAAGGTCGCTGGCATAGGGAGCCTCTTCATGGAGGAACTACCGGTTGCGGCGCCCGCACTGCTTCGGGTTGAAGAGCGCCACTGCCTGCCCGGCGAGTTCCTCGAGCTCTTTGTTGAGGGTGCCGATCTTTTCCAGGGTCGGCTCCGGCAGGGACTCCCTGAAAGCCCTGCAGGTCCAGAGGATGCAGCGTACCGGCCGCTCGGCAGGTTCCAGCCGGCAGCCGGTCTCCGAAAGTTCCGGGCAGTTCGTTTCCGGCAGCGCCCCCCCCGCCTCCCCGCAGACCACGGTACTTTTGCTGAGCCAGAGGGAGGAGATCGGCTCCGGCTTCCAGATCTCCCCGTATCCGGGGACCGGGCAGTCGGAGAACATCCTGATCATACAGTCGACCGGGGTGAAATGGTTGTAGGCTCCCCTGCAGCACCGCCCCGGGCAGATCCGGCACTGGTCGCTCTGGCTTCCCAAGCCGGAGATGTTTCTTTGCAGGACGCGGCGCCGCTCGTTCAGGCGGTTGAGGCGGGGGGCGAGCTCCGCGAGCTGGTAGGACAGCTGGTGGAAACGCCGCTCCGGCGCATGGAAATGGAACCAGGACCTCAATTTATTCATGGCATACCTCGTGTTGGTTAATGGTTGACGGGGGTCGAGGAAGGGCCGGGGCTGCGCCTGCTCAGCTTGGCTGACCGGCAGGCGGCGCCAGCAGGAAGCGGACCGAGCTTACCGGACCGGCGGCACCGCTGGCGGTTACCACCCTGGCCTCGACCGCGTGCTGGCCGGCCCGCACGGTGAAGTGCCGGCGATATCCGGCGCTGGCTACCCAGCGACCTCCATCCATCCTCGTTTCGAAATGGTCGAAATAGGGGCTGTAGCCGGCAAGTTCCACGTCCAGGCCATAACCTCCCCCCGCCTCCTTGCGCAGGGAGGCTGCGTGAATCTCCACCACGTTCACCGGCCAGTCGAACACCTTCTGGTCGTCCACCCGTATCTTGGAGGTGATGACGGGCCCCAGGTCGGCGCGGGCCGTCCACCACGATGCCCGGTCCCCGCCTGCGGGACTGCCGGGATGCAGGGGGCGGGTGCACCAGTCGTTTCTCAGGTCGATATGCACATAGCGGTAGTACTTGACCAGGTCGACGTCCTTGCGCAGGCTCGGCTTCTGGGGGGCGATCCGCCGCACGGTGAGCAGTCCCGCGCGCTGCAGCGCCGGTCCCTGGTGGCAGATCTCGTAGGCGGAGAGGGGAACCCCGCCGGCCTCGTAGATCAGATTGTAGTTGGTGTCGACCACGAACCACTTGGCGAAGCGGTTCGACCAGACCTCGGCCAGGGCGTGCTCCCAGATGTAGCCGTCCCGCGAGGCGGTGACCACCCGGGTCGGCCATCCCAGCGCGGTCGCCGCATCCGCGGTGACCCGTGCCGACACCTCGCACCAGAACTTCGCACCGCTCTCCCCGGCGGCGACGATCGCCAGCGGGGAACAGCACATCTGGCTGCCGGGGACGGTGTCCACGCCGTGGTCCCAGCGGGTGCCCAGCCAGCGGAACAGGGTGAGCATCTGCAGGTATTCGTCGCCGCCGGCTTTCGCCACCATTTCCTTCAGATGCCGCCCTTCGGCCAGTTCCGTGAGGTGGGGGGCCCCGGGCTTTTCGAAGACGAAGCTGGCGCCCCGGTACAAGGGGGTGAGGCCGCTGCCGCCGAGGAGGCGGAACCC
This sequence comes from Geomonas sp., assembly GCA_035255025.1. Classification (GTDB taxonomy): domain Bacteria; phylum Desulfobacterota; class Desulfuromonadia; order Geobacterales; family Geobacteraceae; genus Geomonas. The sequence goes on along the minus strand of DATFAB010000074.1, from coordinate 46,291 downwards.
GCTTTCCTGGCGGGCCAGGGCGCTCCATTCGGAGGCGGGCTTCCCCCTGCCGGCCGCGCCGTGATAGTAGGTGCGCGAGATCGCCTGTGCCCGCTCGAGGTCCGCGCCGTAGACGATGTTGAAAACGGGGGTGAGGAGCTTCTTCGCCAGCAGCCGCGGCAGATGGTCGAGGGGCGGCCGGTAGATGAGCATGGTGACGCCAACCGAAAGGGCGATGACGGCTGCCGCCGCCATGATTGCCAAAGCGCGTGCCGAAAGGCGTTTCTTAGGTGACTTGGTCATAAGCGTGGCTGTCGCCCTCCTTGCTGAGATGGATGCTCCCGAAGGCAGCAATGAACGCCGGCAGCCAGAAGGTCAGCTCGCCGTAGAAGTTGTTGACGAAGCTCGATGCCACCAGCAGGGAGAGCCAGGTCCCCTGGAGGGTGGTCGCCTGAAAGAGGTGATAGCTGTCGTTTGTTTCCCGGAACTGTCTCTTGCACCTGGCCAGCACACCGAAGCTGGAGACCACGAAGCCGACGAAGAGGAACAAGCCGTGGTAGCCGTACTCGGAGAGGACCTCGAACCACATGGAATGGACCACCCTGCTGCCGTCGCTCAGCCACTCGGCCGGGAGGTAGTAGCGGCTCAGCAGCTGGAAGGTGCGCGCCCCCCCGCCGAAGGGGTATTCCTTCAGCATCTGGAAGGTGGCCATCCAGAAGTCCACCCGGTGGGTCCCTATCTCCTCGGCATCGGGGTCGAGACTGTGCAGGGTGGCCATCCTGGTCAGGAAGGTCTCGTCGGCAAGGTAGTAGAAAAGCCCGGCGCCCAGCAGCAATCCCGCGATGATCTGGAGCTTGTGAACGCGCCGGGAGCTCTCCCGGAAGACGGACAGGGCCATCCAGCCGCTGCTGGCCAGGAAGGCGAGCAGCGCTCCCCTGCTGTTGAGGAGCACGAGGCTGTTCAGGTTGAAGACCAGGGCTGCCAGCGCGGCAATCCGCGCCCAGCGCGATTTGCCGAAGAGCAGGTAGAAGATCAGCAGCGGGATGACGGTTCCCACCACCAGGGCCGTGCCGTTGGCGTCGGAGCCGTCGGCGCAGCCCAGTCCCTCCAGCCTGCCTCCGCCGGAGCGCCCCGACTCCCATCCGAGAATGGAGAGATAGCTGATGGCGGCCACGTAGAGGGCCAGCACGGCTTCCAGCTTCGCCGCCGTGTCCACCGTCTTGTAGGCGATCATGATGAAGGCGAGCACCTTCAGGTACCTGAGCATTTCCGGGCCGTGCACGGCGGGGCTGATGGCCCACAGGGAGGTGAGCAGCATCACCAGGGTCAAAAGGAGCAGCCATTTGGCCGGTGGTGCCTCGAAGACCCGGTTCCGGGTGAAACGCTCCCGCCTCAGGGCGAAGCTGAGGCAGGTCATCAGCATGATCACCAGCGAGTAGCGCAGATCCATCAGGTCGCCATACCACCACCGCCCGGGAGGATTGGCCAGGTACTGGACCTCGTAGAGGAGCACCCCGAAAAAGGGGGAGATGTAGAGGGTGGCCAGGCTGCCGGAGAAGAAAAAGACCAGGTAGGCAAGAGCCGAATAAGAGGGCATGGGGTCTCCCCGCTGTCAAGGTGTGCCCAGACGGGCCAGGTGGCCGTCGAGGGCGGAGGCGATCCGCTCGATGTTGAAGCGCTCCCGCTGCGAATAGCGGCAGGGAAGCTGGCCGAGCGCTCTTTTTCGGGCCAGCAGCTCCTCCAGCCGTGCCGCTATGCCGGCGAGGTCGCTGCTTTCGAAGACCTCGCCGAACCCGTGGGCAGCGACCAGGGTCCCCAGGGCGCCGTCCAGCGGGGAGATGGTGAGGATGCTGCGCTCCAGGCAGAGGTAGTCGTACAGCTTGGAGGGGACCTGGGTTTTGGTGCCGGGCTGGATCAGCAGCAGCAGATCCGCCTTGAGCAGCTCGTTCAGGCACTTCTGGAAGGGGAGCTGCCCCAGATCCTGCAGCACTCCCAGCTCGATCAGCCGGCCGTAGCGCTCCTTAAAGTCGTAGGGAAGCTGCACCGCTCCCATCTGGAGGAAAAGGAAATCATCCGCACGGCAGCGCCCCTGCTGCACCAAAAGCTCCACCGCGGCCAAAACGGGTGCCGGGTCGCGGCGGCCGTAGAACTGGCCCGCGTGCGCCATCACCAGCCGCTGACGGAACTCCTCGGGCTGGCCCGGCGAGGAGAGCTGGGCGAAGTCGTCGGGATCGAAGCCGTTACCAAGCACCACGAACTTGGCCGGGTCGAGCTCCGGGTAGCGCTGCAGGAACTCGTCGCGCAGCTGGTCGGTGTTGGCCGAGACCAGGGCCGCCGAGCTCACCACCCTCCGCTCCAGCCACCTTCCCAGGGCGTCCAGCGCCCTCCCCTTGCTGGCGTGGAAGGGGTTGCCGATCCAGGGGTCGCGGAAGTCGGCCACGAAGGGGATGCGGGTGGCGAGGTGCAAAAGCCAGGCGATGACCAGCGCCGACCAGGGCATGCCGCTGGCGAAGATCGCCCGCGGCCGCTCCTTCCTGGCGATCCGGCAGCCGCAGAGAAAAGCGGGGAGGATCCATCCGCTGGCGCCGTCCGGGGAGTAGCAAAGGTCGTAGGCCAGGTCCTTCAGCCACTGGGCGAGCGAGCGCCTCCCTCGCTCCCCGCTGCCGGCGGCAGCCGGTGCAGCAGGCGGGGCAGGGGCCGCCCCGGCCGCTGCCCCGCCTGGCGACAGCGAGCGCAGCCACACCCTCGTTTTCAAAAGCAGCTCGAAGAGGTCGTAGCAGCGGGTGCGGTAGATCTGCTCGTCCCGGACCGGCAGGGCCCGGTCGAAGTTGCAGGTAACCGAGGGGGGATACTCCTCCGCCGCCACGGTGAGCACCGAGACCGTGTGGTTCTTCAGGTAGCGGACGAACTTGACCGCCCGCTGCGCCCCCGGCAGCCCCGGCCCGCCGGCCGGCGGGTAGTAGTAGGACACCATGAGGAGCCTATCGTTGCGCGGCTGTTCCATAGTCGCCTCCGGCGGGTTCCCCCCCGGTTGCGCCGGAGTCGAACCGGCGTGTGATCTGGAAGTACCTGGGACCGATTCGCCCCGGGTCCACGATGACGTCGTCGATGAAGAACCTGCCGTCGGTCCCGGAGGTGAGCTGCGAACGGGTCCGCCGGTTGCCTCCCAGCACGATCTTGTTGATCCAGTGGTCGAAGTGGGTCGAGTTCTCGAGCCCGGTGGCCGAGAAGTGCCCCCGCTCCTTGCCGTTTCGGTCGTAGACCCAGAAGTCGACCGTGCCGTCGCGGCGCCCCAGGCTCCCCATGTCCAGGGCGTACTCGACGGCAAACCATTCACCCTTGCTGTAGAAGTGCTGGATATCGTTGTCCCCCGAGCTCATCCGCTGGTTGTCGCCGTTTCGGTACTGCCAGTAGCCGTCCTTGGCCACCGTGTTGGAGGGGTGGTTGTCGAAGAAGATCCTGGAGCCAAGCGAGGCCCCGCCTCCGGTCAGGGTAACCAGCGAGCCCCCTGCCGCGCCGTACTCGACCAGGTTCTGCGGGTTGCGGGAGACGCTCGCGTGTTCGGCGGGGGTGCCGAAGAAATTGATGGCGGTGAAGCCCGGGCACATGTCCCACATCTTCACGATGCCCAGCCAGGCGTAGCGGCCGGGGGAGGTCTCCGGGAAGAAGTTCGGCTTGAAGCGGAGCATCATGAAAAGGTGGGCCTTCTTGAGGCCGCTTTTGCCCGACACCCCGTCGCCGAAAAAGAAGCCGAGCCGCTGCGCCCCGATCCCCTTCATCGCCCCGGCCTCGTTGTCGTTGTCGCCCAGGTTCATCATGAGCGATTTCCCGCGCCCCCCCAGGCTGTACTCCCCGTGGGAGGCGATGATCGGCGGCCAGCCGGTCATCACCGCCGCCGCCCCCGAGCTCTCCCCGCTGAGGAGTTCCCCCGGCCGGAACCTCCCCCGGGCGGGCTTGCTGGCGAACTGCAGGTAGCTTTTCCCCTCCAGCTCCCAGCGTTTCTCGAACACCAGCGAGGCCCCGGACTCGCTGGTCACCGTCTCCCCCGCGAGGAAGCTGCCGGCAGTGACCCTGGCGATGCAGGTCGGCCCCTTGTTGGCCCAGTACCCCCAAAAGGAGAACGACCCGTCCAGGCGCTTGGGGAGCAAGCGCCGCTCATAGGAGACGGGGTCGTCGGCGCTGCTGGGAGCGGCACCGTTGCCGCTCCAGTCCTGGAGATCGTCGAAGGTCTCCACGTAGCGGAAAGCGGCGCGCAGGGCCGCGCTGCGTGCATCGGTCGCGGCGGCGGCCTCCCGCGGCAAGGCCGTTTCGGCTTTCCAGAGGGCGCCCGGTGAGGCGGCTACCAGGAGGGGGATGACCAGCCAGCGCCGAAAGCTTCCGCTCTTCATGGCACCTCCGGATCTTTGGCGGCCTCCCCTTCCTCCCCGGCTCCGGCCGTCTCCTCCAGCTTGGGGACCCAGGGCATCAGGACGAAGAGGTCGAAACGCAGCCACCTTTTCAAGAACGCGCGGTCTTCACGGCAGAGCAGGTTCATCAGGGTAAGGGCGCCCAGGTAGCAGTAGGCGAACACCCCGAAGGCGAGGCCGAAGGTGACGGCCCCCTCGCCGATCTCCAGAAAGCGCAGCAAGGCGTGGAAGACCGCCACCACCCCGGTGGAGCCCAGGGCCGCCGTGAAGATCTTGGCCAGGTTTCGCCAGGGCATGATCTCCCGCCAGCCGAGCGACAGGATCCCCAGCGAGCGGTACAAAAGGAAAAGCATGTAGCTGAAGGAGCCGAGGAAGGTCGCCAGCGCCACCCCCACCGGCCCCAGCAGTCGCAGCAAGAGCGCCGCCGAAACGACGGTGGTGCAGACGCTCAGGGTGGTGGCGGCCAGCAACAGCCTGGTGTTTCCCGACACGGTCGGAATCATGTTGTAGACGGTGACCCCGGTGAGCAGCGACAGCAGGTAGACCTGGAAGATGGGGGCGCTGTCCAGGTACGCCCTGGTGTACAGGATCTCCATGAAGAGCCGGGCCTCCACGAACAGGAAGGCGAAGACGGGGAAGTTGATCTTGGCCACCTTGTCGATGTTGGTATGCATCATCTTCACCAGCGACCGGATGTCGCGCCGCTGGTAGGACTCGACGTACCTCGGCAGGGTGATGTCGTTGATCATGTAGGTTATGGTGGAGATGAACGGTATATCGGTGGCGCCGCGCGAGTAGGTGGCGAACTGCGCCACCGAGAAGCCGTTGGCGATGACGTACTTGTCGATCTGCTTGCCCACCGTGCTCACGTAGCCTGCCGCGCTGACCGGCAGCAGGTAGCGGAACTGGTCGATGAGGGAGACCCGCCGGCCGGGGTGCTCGCTGGAGGCGGGGCCGGGCTGGCAGCAGTAGCGCCTGGTCACGGCGGCGAAGATCGCCAGGTTGAGGACCCGGCCGGCCACGGCGGCCGCGAAGATCCAGTGCAGCCCCACCCGGGCCATCACCAGCAGGCAGAGCGGCAGGTAGTCGATGGCGCTGGAGACCACGGTGAGGGCGGAGTTGGGGACCAGCGCCCCCGAGGAGAGGAAGATGGGATCCTTCAGGTTGGTCGGTCCCTGCAAAAGGAGCAGGGCGCACAGGTAGGGGAGATACTCCAGCATGGCCCGGTCCCGGAACAGGTGGCCGAGGAGCCCCTTGCCCAGGTAGATGAGCAGGGCGCTGACGGCGCCCACGGCGAGCCCAAGGAGCAGGTTGTTCCTGATGAAGGCGCGGCGGTCGTCCACCTGCGGGTAGTAATAGTAGATGCTCTGGCCAATGCCGACGAAGGAAAGGAGGGTCACGGTATTGAGCAGGAGCATCGCCTGCAGGTAGAGGCCGTAATCCCCCTTGCTGAGGAAGCGGGTCATGATAATGCTGGAGCCCAGCAGCAGCACCGAGCCGCTGGTCTTGGCGAGTATGTTGAGGGTTGCCTGGTCCTCGAACCTCATGGCGCACCTCCTTCCTCGGGAGGGGCGATCTCGCAGGTGAAGAACCTGAGCTTGCCGCTCTTTTCCCTCGGTATGGAGGGGAAAAACTCCAGGGTAATGGCCATGCCCGGGCCCAGGATGTCCGACATCTTCCCGGTCAGGTAGCGCCGGATGCCGTCGCGGTCGCCGTCGGCCACCATGACCAGGCGCAGCGAGGCCAGCTCCGGCTGCACCATCTTGAACTGGTGCACCGTGCCCAGGCGGCGCGGCATGTCGGAGACCAGGTACTCGACCAGGTAGGGGTCGACCAGCCTCCCCCCCTGGCAGCGGATGAAGTCGTCCTTGCGCCCCCCCAGCTGTTCCAGCACCTTCAGCTCCCTGCCGCAGCCGCAGCGGCTGCTGGAGATCTCGCCCCGGTCGCCGAGCTGGTAGCGTATGAAGGGGAACAGCCGGCCGCTAAGCTCGGAGACCAGGATGCTCTCCCCTCCCCCCTCCTCCATGGGGACCGTTTCCACCAGCAGGTTCTCCATCAGGTGCATGCTCCCCTGCGGGCACTGGAAGCCGATGATGCCGACCTCGGTGCAGCCGTATTCCTGCACCGCCGGGCAGCCGAGCACCTCGGAGATGATGCGCTGCTGCCAGGGGAAGATCATCTCGGAGGTAACGATGGCGCAGCCGACCCGCAAAGAGGTGAGGTCGATGCCGCGGGAGTGGAAGTAGTTGCAGAACTGGTAGACGGACTGGGCGTAGCCGTAGATGTACTGCGGCCTGAAGCGCTGCAGGGTCTTGAGGAACTCGAGGTACCTCTTCTCCTCCAGCTCGAAGGGGGAGATCCTCACCCTGTTGAGCAGCATGTCCAGGGCCAGGGTCTGGTAGCGCTTGATGCCGGCGGGGGGCATCCCCCAGAAGCGGGCCTGCCGGAAGCCGAGGTCGATGCCGTACCAGGCATAGTTGCGGTAGAGCACGGCATCGATGTGCTTCATGGACTCGGGGTCCTTGTAGTAGATCAGGGGATGGCCGGTGGAGCCGCTGGTGCTGCGGCGAAACCTCATCCCCCGGTAGCCGGGGAGGGTGAAATCCGCCCCCTTCACCTCTGCCTTGGTCAGGACCGGGACCAGCCGCACATCCTCGGGGGAGCGCAGCTGCGAGGGGGAAAAGCCCGCCTGCCGGTACTTGTCCCGGTAGAAGGGAATCTGCCGAAAGGCATACTCCAGCAGCGCACGGAAGCTCTCCAGCTGGGCCTCGGCAAGGCGATCCCGGTCGAGGTACTGGCTTTTCTCGTAGCGGCGAAGCAGCGGCCGGATGTGCTCGCCGCGCAGCAAAAGGGTCGGTGTCCAGACCAGGTGTTTGGCGATCCACGGGTGCATGCTCATCCCTCCGCCGGCGTGGAGCCTGCCTCCCCCCCGCAGTAGAGCAGGCGGTAGGCGCTGCGCATCGACTGTATGGAGAAGAGGCTCTCGACCCGCTGGCGCCCTTTCTCCCCCAAGCGCCGCGCCAGGGCGGGGTCGGCCAAAAGCCGCAGGATCCTCTCCGCCATGGCCTGCTGGTCGCCCAGCTCCACCAGGTAGCCGGTCTCACCCTCCACCACCACCTCGGGGTTGCCCCCCACCGCGGTCACCACCGCCGGCACTCCGCTCGCCATCGACTCCAGCAGGGTGACCGAGATCCCTTCGGTAAAGGAGGAGAGCACGAAGACGTCCATCAGCTGGTACAGATCGGGCAGGTCATGGCGCAGCCCCAGGAAGATGACCCGGCCGGCGCCCCCCAGCTGGGCGGCCAGCTCCTCGAGCTGCCGCTGGCGGGAGCCGAAACCGGCGATGACGAAACGGCAGTCGGGGCGGGCGGCCGCCACCAGGGTGAAGGCGCGCAGGGCCAGGTCGATGTTCTTGATCTCCTCGAGCCTCGCCGCCATCCCCACCACCCTCCAGGACGCCTGCAGCCCCAGTTCGGCGCGTTTGGCCGCGCGGTCGAAGGGGAGCATCATCTTGCCGGGATCGACGCCGTTGTGGATCACCTCGATCCGCCGGCCAGGCATCCGGTCCAGACGGGCCATGCTCAGCCTGGTGCTGTGGCTGATGGAGACCAGGTGCCTGATGCCGAGGGCGAGCAGCGGGTTCACCAGCGAGCGCTTCCAGATCCTGCGGTCGGGATAGAGGCGGCCGTGCTCGGTGTAGATCACCGGCACCCCCCCCGCCCAAAGGGCGGCCGGCACGCTGTAGAACATGGGGGTGTACTGGTGGGCGTGCACCACGTCGATCCGCTCGCTGCGGATGATCTCGGCCAGCCAGCCGATCAGCGAGGGGTCGAAGCCGTCCCGCCTGACCCGGCAGAAGACCCGGAAGCCGTCCTGCAGCAGCAGCTCCCCCAGCCCCCCGATCAGCTGCAGGCAGCAGACGATGGGACGGTTGCCCTCCAGCCGCGGGTCCCGGGCCAGCTCGTAGGCGATGGCTTCAGCTCCGCCACCGGCCCCCAGCGAGAGGACCACGTGCATAACCTTGGGAATGTGCTGCTCCTTTGCTGGCATCGACAGCTCCTTGTAGTTCCTGCCGCCGGACCGTCAGGAGAGCGGCATACGCTGCCGCCCCCCCAGCCGGAACAGCCCGACCCGCTCCAAGGCCCTCTTCCGGTAGTACTCCAGGGTCTCGGCCAGGGAGGTGTAGTAGGTGCGGGAGTTGCAGTTCCTGCAGATGGCGAGGCATCCCGAGCGCTGGGCCGCCAGGAATCTTTGGTGCCGCTCGTTGCCCCACAGTTCCCCAAGCTCCGCGCTCTGCAGGTTGCCGATCACGTAGCTTCTGAAAAACGGGCAGGGGACCAGGTCGCCGTTGGGATTCACGGTGACCACCGTGCTGGCGATCCGGCACTCCTGCAAGGGGTACTCGCCCAGCAGGAAGGTGTCGTCGGTGGTGCTGTAGTAGGTCCGCCAGTTCACGTAGATGCTGGGCGGATTCTTCTGCATCTCTTCGATCATCTGGTACATCTCGGAGAGCTCCGCCTGCGACATCAGGTGGGAGTCGCCGTCGGAGCTTGTGAAGTACGGCTCGGGGAGCACACCGTCGAGCCCGGAAGCCTCGATCCCCTGCCGGGAGAACTCCCCCAAGGGGCGCGGGTAGACCGCGTTGACCGGGTAGTTCTCCAGGAATCTGACCAGCCGGGGAAAGTTCCGGAAGTTCAGCCGCGACAGGGTGCTGCAGACGATGATGTAGGGGAGCTCGCCTGCTCCCCGCAGGCGGGCGAAGTTCTCCAGGGCCTCCCGCACCCGGGTGAAGCTCCCCGCCACCCCTCGCACTTCGTCCTGGTCCCCGGCCAGGTCGTCCAGGGAGAGGTAGACGGTGCCCAGCCCGGCCTCGATCAGCTTCTGCACGGTGTCGGCATCGCAGAGGTTGGCGTTGGTCGGGAAGTAGCTCGCGATCCCCTGTTCCGTCAGGTAGCGGGTGAGCGGGAAGATGGCGTCCTTTCTGAGCAGGGCGTCGCCGCCGAAGATCTCGAAGGAACGTATCCCGTAGGCGGAGAGCTTCGCGCAGATCTCCAGCCACTGCCCGCGCGACAGCTCGTCCTCTCCGGAGCCGGTGCGCTGCCAGATGGTGCAGGTGCGGCACATGCTGGTGCAGCGGTAGGTGAGGAAGCAGATGGCGTCGAGCGCCCTCACCCGGCGGTGGCAGATTTCCCGATAGGCCTCGCTGGACAACTCCCTGCACATCCCGGCCAACAGTTTCATGACGTCCTCCGCAGCGAGCCGCTCATCTCCCAAGGCCAGGCCGGCCGGCGGCCGGGCCCGCCGGTAGAGCGGCGGCGAGGTAGTGAGGAGACAAAGAGCCGCAGCCCGGGCCGCCCCCCCATGCCCGAAGCCCCCGGTAAAGGGCGGGCGGGCAGCCCGGCCCCTTTCAGCCATGCAGGGACCTCCCGGCAGTCAGCGCCGCTTCCGGCCGCGCGCTGTAAAAGCGCAGGCCGCACATCCTGACGTGGCTGATCTTGCGGATCTCCCGGAAGCCAAGCCCGCGGTAGAGCGCCAGCGAGGCGGCGTTCCACTCCGGGATGTGGCAAAAGAGGTAGCGCACCCCGTGCCGCTGCAGCCAGGAGGCGGTGGCCCCGGCCAGCACCTTGGAAAGCCCCTCCCCCCTGAACTCCGGCGCGATGTAGGTGTCGCAGATGAAGGCCTCGTCCTCCTTGAGCGGCATCTCCCGGTCGAAGTCCTCCACGTAGGCGCGCCGCCTGGCCACCTTGATGTAGCCGGCTACCTGGCCGGCACTGCAGATCAGGCCGTAGTGGTGGCCCCAGCGCCTGGCGGCGTCCACCTCCTTGGGGACCAGGATCCAGGGGAACTGGCCGGCCTGGCGCTTCAGGAAGGCGAGCGCCCCCTCGAAGTCGTTGAACTCGATGCTGCAGCCGGCCGGCAGCGCATCCTGCCGGGGGGTCAAGGCGCAGCAAAACCAGACGGCGCTGTTCGACCGGTACAGCCACCTCTTGACGGTTCCCGCCGCCATCCTCAGGTAGTTCTTCATGGCTCCTCCGTCTTCACGTGCTGATGTCGATAGTTTCTCAGCCGGTCTCTTAGCTCCCGCAGCACCCGGACCGTTTCCATTTCGTGAAAGGCCGTGATCCTGCCGTAGGGGCGGTCGCTGAATATGGTCAGGCAATCATGGGGGACGCCGTTCTCGCACCAACGCCTTTTGTAGGCGTCGAAGCTGCCGCCGAAGTCGAGCCGCCGGATGGCGCCCTGACGCTCGAAGAGAGATTTCACGATCTGCATCTCCAGGAAGGTTCCCGGCGACAGCTGGGCGAAGCGCTGGTCGTAGGAGGCCCGCATGGCGTACTCGGTGCCTGCGCTTTTCAGGTGGAACTCGAAGGCCACCGTGCTGACCGCCACCTCGAGCAGCCACAGGGAAAGGGCACCCTCGGCCGCGGCGGTCTCGGCGAGGGCCCGGAAGAAGGAGGCGTTAGCGGGGGTGGCCAGGGAATCGCCGATGGCGTGGGTCCAGCTTTGCTGCGCCACCTGGCGCACCGCGTCCCAGGCCGTCAGGAAGCCGGACCAGTCCACCACCTCCCGCACCTGCCAGGGGCCGGCCCCGTCCAGCAGCCGGGCCACCCGGCGCAGCCCCTTGCGTACGGCGGCGGAGCGCCCGGCCAGAAACCGCTCCCAGCCCCCCTGGTCCACCTCCAGGTAGGGTGAGGTGAAGGAGGGGCGGAACTGGTGGCGAAGGCCCCTCTCCAGGAGCAGATCGATCACCGCGGCGCGGTTGGGGGAAGAGAGCGGCATGTTGTTGAGCTGGATGACATCCCAGCTGTCGGCCACCTGCAGAAAGTAAAAGAGCGCGTGCAGCACCTCCTCCCGGCGCCCAGGGATGACCAGCAGGTCGTTGTGCAGGGAGTTGCCGTTCTCCAGAAAGCCCAGGCAGCTGACCGGAACCCCGTGCAGCACGAGCCGCCTCTTCATGAACGGCACGATCCCCACTACCGACTCCCCTTCCCGTACCACCATCAGCTGCAGGGTGGCCCCGGCCGCGAAGTGCCGCCACCAGCAGAGGTACCAGTAATGGCTCAGGAAGGGGGAGCACTTTCCGGCGAGACGCGCCAGGAGATCATCCCAGGCGGGCCTCAGCCGGCGGAGCCCCTCGAGGTCCTGGACCAGGTCGACCGCTAAAGGACCCATGACGTCCCCCGACATGCCGTGCTGGGGCCCGGCCGGCCGCTTTTCGACAGAAAGCGCAGCGGGGCGGTCAGCCGGGCCGAGATCATGCGCGCCGCCACCCGGAAATGCAGGGCGCCCGAGGTATTCATCCGGAAGTAACCCTCTTCGGAGGTGGTGTCGTTTCCGGCCGAGATCCTGCCGATGCCGAGGCTGTCGCCGTGGCGCCAGTCGAAGAGGGCGTTCTCGGTGGTGAAGGCGCAGAGATAGCCGCATTCCCTCAGGAACTCCTGGTGGGCGAGGTGGAAGTCGATGCCGGGGCGGCCGTTGGGATAGCAGAAGGCATGCGGCTCGTAGCCGAGCTCGCGGGCCAAGCGCACCTTGGGTACCAGCAGCTCCCCCTCCAGCCCCTCGTCCTCCAACTCGCTCAGGATGCGGTGGGTGGCGGTATGGACCCCGAAGCTGACCAGTCCCGACTGCTGCATCTGGCGAACCTGTTCCCACCCCAGGAGGTCGAAATCGGCGGGGACCTGGCTCCTCTCCAGCGGCACCGTGCTGCGCAGCATCTCCATGACCTCCTCCCGGACCCTCTCGCCGACCAGCTTCAGGCTCTCCACCAGGGTGAAGTAGGCGTCCCACAGCCGCCCCGCCCGGTACTCCTTCTGGGCCTGCGGCTCGGGGAGGGTGAGCGCCCCGCCCCGCCGGTACCCCTCCACCATCAGCAGGTAGAGCTCGTCGAACCACAGCACGCGGTCGGTGCCGATCAGGTCGACGGTAAGGAAGACGGCGGCGGGAACCGCCAGCTCCTTGAGCACCGGGAAGGCGACCGTGTAGTTGTTCATCAGCCCGTCGTCGAAGGTGACCAGCGCCGCGCGCTCGGGAAGGGAGCCGCCGGAACAGGCCGCCACCACCTCCGGCAGGGTGACCATCCGGTAGTGCTCGCGCAGGAACTCGAGCTGGCGCCTGAACACCGGCAGGGGAAGCTGGGTCCAGACCGGGGGGTGGTACTCAGCGCGGGTAACCCCGTGGTACATGACCACCAGCAGCCGGTTGCGGTTCAGGTAGCGGAACAGGGCATCGACCCCTCCCCCCACCGATGCCCGGCACAAGGCGCTGGCAAGAAAGGGCTTCATTTCCCCCTCCTCGACTGGAGCCTCGACCTCAGCCTCGACCTGAGCCAGGCCGCCTCCCGCTTCCAGGAGGTTTCCTTGCAGGCGGAGCCCAGCTCGGAGAGGATCCTGCGGGTCACCGAAAGCGGACCAAGCCTCGGGGAGGGAGCCCCCAGCGCCCCCAGCCGGGGGGCAGGCGGAGGGGGGCTCAGGCGGCCCTCCGACAGGGCGTGCGCCACCCAGCCGTTTTGCAGCATGAGCGCCAGCGGCCTCGTGCAGCTGCTGGTGGGAAAGCGGGCCAGGTCGGAGGCGGCCTCGGACAAGAGCTCGCGCGCCTTGGCCAGGAAGGCCTCCCTGGCCTCCCCTTCGCTGTAACGGGCGGCGTGATGGAGCACGGCCGATTTGCGCAGCTCCTGGGCGGCCCAGGTCTCGTTGGGGTACTCCAGCTTGTCCGGGCAGCGCAGATAGGGGTACTCGTTGGGGACCATCCAGGCCGCGTAGGCCAAAAGCGCCTGCCGGGCATGGGCGTAGCCGGCGTCGAACTGCCCCAGTTCGCGCTTTACGTCCAGGAACCTGGCCACCGCCGCCAGCAGCACCGTGTAGGACCAGGCGAGTTCCGGCTCCAAGAGGTTCCTGGCGTGGATGTCGTCCTCCGGGTGCAGCGCCTGGCTGACCAGCTCCTCGGCCCGCGCGAGGTACTTCGCCTCGCCTTCTACCAGGAAGGCGTCCAGCGCGGCGTTGAGGGCATTGCCGGTGCCGCGGGTGAGCGGGTAGCGCGGAAAGGGGACCCCGCTGTTGCTGCGCAGGCAGGAGAAGTAGGCAACCGATTTGCGGAGCGCCCCTAAGACGGTGCCGCCGGCCAGGGCCCGGTAGCTCCAGTCGGAAAGTTCCAGCACGGCGTCGCGGAAGTCCCGGTTGCCGGTGAGCAGGTAGTGCAGCAAAAGACCGCCGGTGTAGCAGTGCTCGGCGGCAGGCCCGCCGCCGTAACGGGCGGGCTCCCTGGTCTGCAGGTGTTCGCGGGAGAAGGTGCGGTGGGTGGCGAGCCCGGCGGGGAGGTAGTGCTCGGTGTGCCAGAACAGGCCGCCGTTGTACTCCTCCCGGTCGTCGTCGGTGTGGTAGAGGTCGATGTCGAGCACGTGCCGGGCGAGGTCGGCGGCCAGCTCCTGCCAGCGCGGGTCGCCGGTGGCGAGGAACTTGCGGTAAAGCCCGCCGCACAGGTCGTACTGGTTGTTGTAGTGCGAGACGAAGGGGGAGTCGCCCCGGTGGTAGACCGCCTCGTGATCGGCGTACACCTCGCCGAAGTTGCGCCAGCCGTACTCGTCGATCTCCTCCCGCCGGTTGATGAGCGCCTCGGGCGAGCTGAGGAAGCGGTCCACCGGGTCCTCCCCCTCCCCCGCCAGCGGGGGCAGGTCGGCCAGCACGGCCGCTTCCCGGCAGCTCCCGGGCGAGGCCAGGGCGCACAGGGGAGCGCGCAGCCACGGCTCACCCTCGGCGGTGGCGGCATAGTCGATGGCGAAGGAGGAGGTCTTCTGCTCCCCTCCCTGCAGTTCGTGGGGGGCCGCGGAGCAGGCGGGGAAGAGCCCGACGCTCAGCAGGCCGGCAGCGGCCGAGAGCCCCTTGGGAAACTCCTGCCAGAAGCGCGGCATGACCGCCAGGATGCCGGTTCCGCCGCTGCCGCACCAAAGGGAGGGGGTGGCACGCGCCCCCTCGCGGAGCAGGCGCTCCCCTTGGTGCACCAGGTAGCCGTGGGGCGAGGCGTAGCAGCGGCCGTCGGCGGTGCGGTGGTTGGGGCTAAGCCGCAGCCTCCCTCCGCTGGAGACCTGGCAGATGGAGAGCCCCCCGGGGGCATTGGCGGTGATGGGCGCGGCGCCGTCCTGCGGGATCAGCACGAACTCAGAGGAGGGCCGCTGCGGCAGCGGGAAGCCCCAGGCAAGCTCCCGGAACACCAGGGAGCCCGGGTCCCCCAGGTCCCACAGGCCGCCGGGATGCCGGGCGGCGCTGGGATTGCGCAGGGCCAGCTCGAACTGCACCGAGCTGCGGCCGGCATAGAAATGGAGACGGCAGTTGAAGAGGGCCCGGGCCGGCGCCTGGAAAAGGCCGGTCAGCCGGAGCGTAGTGCGCAGCGCGCCGCGCCTCTCCAGACCGACCTCCTCCACCAGCGCCGGGCAGCGCCGTCCGTCCATCAGGGTCAGCTGCAGCCCCTCCCCTCCCGCCAGCTCCGGCTGGCCGGGGCCGCTAGAGGCGGCAAAGGGGAGCAGCCTCTTGGTGTCGACCAGGAAGCAGGCGGCGCCGGTGTCGATCCGCCAGGCGTCGGCTGACGGGGCGACCTCGATGCCGGCCGGCAGGGGGGCCGGTGCCGGGTCCGGGAGCAGGCGGTAGACCGCCCGGCCCAAAGGAGGCGCGCAGGCCTCGAAATCGCAGAGAAGCCACTTCACCGAGCCGTCCGGCCAGCGCCCCACCACCTCCCACTGCACGGGGCACACCCGTCCCTTGGCATCGAGCAGGCGCACCCCCCCGTCCGGGGGGAGCTCACCTCTGGCAATGGGGACCGAGACGGTGACCGGCTCGCCAGCCCGCCCCTTCCCGTCACTTTCGATGATCCAGATCTCTTTCGCTTTCATGGGCATCTCCCGCAGTCGCCGGGCCCGGCAGGGGGCCTTTGCCGGCGAACCAGGCGTAATAGCACTCCAGCCGTCGCACCCGGCCGTCGAAGCTGAACTCGCGCTCCACCCTCTGCCGTGAAGAGGCCGCCAGCCGCTGCCGCAGCGCCGGCGAACGCAAAAGCCTCACCACGTGATCGGCCAGCGCCTCGACTGCCCCGGCCGGGGCCAGGCATCCCTGCACTCCGTGCTCCAGCAGTTCCGGGATCCCCCCCACCGCGGTGGCCACCACCGGCACCCCCATGGACATCGCCTCCAGCAGCGTGTTGGGCATCCCTTCGCTGGAGGAGCTGATCAAAAAGACGTCGAAGGAGGCGTAGACGTCCGTTAGGTCGGTCCGGTGGCCGGTGAAGCGGACCACCTTTTCCAGCCCCAGGGCCGCCACCTCGCGCCTGGCCAGTGCCAGCTCGTCGCCGTAGCCGTCCCCCACCACCACGAAGACCGTCTCCGGCAGCTCCCTGGCCACCGCGGCCGCGGTACGGTAGAAGGTCGCCAGGTCCTTTTCCGGCGTGATGCGGGCCACGGTGCCCACCAGGAAGCTGTGCTCCCCGATGCCCAGCTCCTCCCTGAGCACCGGCCTCGCCTCGCTGCGGCTCCAGGAGACGGTGTCCACCCCGTTCGCGAGCACCGCGACCTCGGCCGCCGCCAGACCGCTTGCCACCAGGCGCCTCTTGGTGTCGTTGGAAACGGTGATCACCGGCTTGAGGAAGCGCCCCATCAGGAAGACCTGCGCCCGCTGGCGCGCCTTGAAGGCGAGGAAGGCCGCCAGCGACCGGAAGTCGGCACGGCGGGCCACCGCGTGGGAGTGGCAGGTGCAGAGGACGCGGAGCCTGGGGCGGCAGAGGGCCAAAAGCCAGCCGTACAAAAGGGTCTTGTCGTCGTGAGCATGCAGCACCTCGATCCGGTGCTGGTCGATCAGTCCCGCCAGCCGGCGCAGGCAGTCGAGGTCCAAAAGGCGCGCGTCCTCCAGGTCGAGGTAGTCGATCCCCAGCCGCCGGGCCCGGTCAGGGATGGCGAACTCGCGGTCCCCGGGCTGGCGCAGGTAGACCACCAGCACCCGGACCCGCTCGGGGTCATGCCGGGCGGCCGAGTTGAGCACGGTCTTGTCCGGCCCCCCTCCCCCCTTGTAGGTCCCCCGCAGGTCCAGGACCCGGATGCCTCCCCCCGGGGCGCGTGGTTCGGCGCCGCTCATTCGATCCTCCCGTCCGGCAGCTTGACCCGGCACTTGGCCCCCAGCGCGGTGGTCCCCGCCGGCAGGTCCCTGGTGACCACCGAGTTGGCGCCGATGATGCAGCGGTCGCCGATGGTGATCTCCCCTATGATCTTGGCCCCCGCCCCGATCAGCACGTGGTCGCCGATCACCGCCGCCCGGCCGCTTCCCCCCCGGTCGCCGATGGTGACCCCCTGGTAGATGGTGCAGTTCTCCCCCAGCACCACGGTGGGGTGGAAGAAGATGCCGCCGAAATGGTGGATCCTGAACCCCTTGCCGATTCGGCAGGCGGCCGGGATCGAGATGCCGGTGGTGACCTCGATGAAGCGCTCGCAGAAAAAGCGCAGCGGCTGGCTGGGGATGCGCTGGCGGTCCAGCCAGCTGAAAAAACGGTAGACGAGGACGGCCTGCAGCCCCTGCGAGCCCAGCCCGGCCGCCAGGGTGCGCAGCGAGGAGGAGCAAGGATGCTGCAGCCGCTTGAGATCTGCCCTGATCAGCTCAAACATGACCACCTCCCAGGTACTCCCGGTGCCAGAGCGCGAACATCAAAAGGGCCCACAAAAGGGTGCCGTGGTCGTCCCGGCCTCCCTGGTGCTCGTCCCAGATCCTTGTCAGCGCCGGCAGCGAGAGGAATTCCGCCAGTTCGGGACGCCGCAAAAGGTTCTCCTCGGCCAGCGCCTTCAGGTCGTGGCGAAGCCAGGCGCTAAGCGGCACCGTGAACCCCTGCTTGGAACGGTTGAGCACGGTCCGGGGGAGCAGCGCGCCCAGCGTTTTCTTGAGGATGACCTTCTGCTCTCCGCGGCAGAGCTTGAGAGCGCTGGGCAGCCTGGCCGCGAACTCGACCACCCGGTAATCCAGGAAGGGTGCCCTCACCTCCAGGGAGTGCGTCATGCTCATCCGGTCCACCTTGACCAGGATGTCGCCGGGGAGGTAGGTCTTCAGGTCGGTGTAGAGCATGGAGGTCAGGTGGTCGGCGCCCGCGGTCCGCTTCCAGAAGCCGGTGGTGTAGCTGCCGGGGTCGTAGCCGGCCAGGGCCCGCCTGACCCGGTCGGAGAGGAGCTGTTCCAGCCGGGTGTCCTCGATGAAGGTGTTGGTCCGGTAAAAGGCCCGCCCCGGCTCGGAGAGGGCGCTCCTCGCGAGCGAGCCGGCCTTGCGCAGGAGTGGCTGCCGGGAGCCGGAGACGGAGGAGAGCACGAGCGACAGCAGCGGCGCCGGCACCAGTCGCCTCACCAGGTCCTCCTTCATCTCGGTGGCGTACTTGAGGTAACCGGCGAAGTTCTCGTCGCCGCCGTCGCCTGCCAGGGCCACGGTGACCGCCTGCCGGGCCAGCCGGGAGACGTGGTAGGTGGGGAGCGCCGAGGAGTCGGCAAAGGGCTCGTCGAGGAAGCGGGGAAGCAGCTCCACGGTCTGGGCGATCGACTCCTGCACGCGGTACTCGTGGTGGTCGGTCCCGAACAAGAGGGCCACCTCGCGGGCGTAGGCGGTCTCGTCGTGCCGGCGGTCGGCAAAACCGACGGAGCAGGTCTTCACCCCAGCGCCGGTGTCGCGCGACATCAGGGCGACCACGGCGCTGGAGTCGATGCCGCCGCTCAGGAATGCACCGAGCGGCACGTCCGCCACCATCCGGCAGCGGGTGGCATCCTGCAGCAGTTCCAGGAGCGCCTCGCCCGCCTCATGGCAGGAGAGCGACGGGCTGGCGGCGAAGTTTACGTCCCAGTACTCGCTGAGGCGGGGTTCCCCGCCGGCGGACAGCTCCAAAAGGTGTGCCGGCGGCAGCTTGTAGATGTTGCGGTAGATGCTCTTGGGCGCCGGGATGTACAGGTACTTGAAGTAATCGGCGAGGGCGGTCGGCTCCAGCTCCCGGCGCATCCCCGGCAGGCAGAGGAGCGGCTTGATCTCGGAGGCGAAGGCAAGGCGGTCGCCCCCCGCGTGGTAGTAGTAGAGCGGTTTCTTGCCGATGCGGTCCCGGGCCAGCAGCAGCTTTTTACTCTGCCGGTCCCAGATGGCGAGCGCGAACATGCCGTTCAGCATACCGATGGCGGCGGCGCCATGCCTGGCATAGAGGGCGAGGACGACCTCGGTGTCGGTCCTGGTCCGGAAGCTCTCGCCCGCCTCTTCCAGGGTTTTGCGCAGCTCCCTGAAGTTGTAGATCTCCCCGTTGAAGACGATCAGGTAGCGGCCGCAGCTGGAGCTCATCGGCTGGTCGCCCAGCGGCGAGAGGTCGAGGATGCTGAGCCTACGGTGGCACAGGCCGATCACCGGGTCGAGGTACTCGCCGGCGGCGTCGGGGCCGCGGTGCCGGATCTCCTCGCCCATCCGGCGCAGCAGCTTGCCGTCCCCCTCAGGAACGCAGCTCAGCATGAAACCCGCTATCCCGCACATCACTCCCCCTCCCAGGGGCGCCGCAAGCCGGCCGGCGCCTCGACGCGCACCGTGGACCAGGTGCTGATGGTCCGCCCCCGCAGGCGGTGGTAGATGCCCAGGGCGCAGGCGAGGTTCATCAGCACGAAATAGCAGGGGACAAACCAGAGCTTCCCCCCCTGCGCGTGCCCCCTGAGCAGCCAGCCGAGACCGGCCGCCAGCAAGAGCAGCGCGGCAAAGCAGAGCGTGACGGCGGTGACGGGGTTACTGCGCCCGGCCAGCGCCTGCTGCAGCAGCAGGGCGAGGAGCAGGGCTGCCAGGTAGGGAGAGAACCAGCGCAGCAGCTTGTGCGACAGCAGCTGCCAGGAGAAGAAACCGACCCGCAAGGGGTTCAGCGCCTGCCGGACCCTGAGCACGCCGTTGAAGCTGCGGTTGACGATGCGGATCTTGCGCGCGTACTCCTTTTCGAAGGAGCCCGCCGGCTTCTCGAAGCAGACGGCACCCGGCTCGAAGACCCCCCGGTACCCCTTGACCACGATCTGCAGGGGGTTCACGAAGTCGTTGATGTCGGTCTCCAGCAGCGGCTCGTACAGCGGGCGCCTGATGGCGTAGATCGCCCCGTCCCCCCCCACCACCGAAGAGAACTCCGACTCCCACAGCTTGATGCGCGTCTCCAGGTCCCAGTACAGCGACTCCGTGCCACCTGCCGCGCTCCGCGTTTCTTCCCGGTAGCGGGCGTAGCCGACCACGTAGCCGATGGTCCGGTCGGCGAAGTGCCCGACCAGCTTGCGGATGGCGTCCGGCTGGTAGAGTGCGTTGGCATCGGAGAAGACCACCACCTCGCTCTCAACCTGCGCCAGGGCCAGGTTGAGGGCCGCCGTCTTGCCGCGGCGCTCCGGGGCCCGCAAGAGCCGGATGCCGGAGCAGGCGTAGCGCGCCACCGCCTGGTCGGTGCCGTCGTCCGAGCAGTCCGAGACCACCAGGATGGCCAGCTTCTCCTTCGGGTAGTCGAGCTCGAGCGAGTTGACGAGCTTCTCCTCGATGACGGCGGCCTCGTTGTAGGCGGAGACCACCAGGGTGACGCTCGGGCAATAGTCCCGCTCGCAGCGGTGCGGCTTGGGGAAGAGCCGGGCAAGGAGCCGCAACAGCAGCGGGTACCCGAGGTAGCTGTAGGCCAGCAGCAGCAGTAACGCTATGGCAAGACGGTCGTCTATCATGGTGTCGGCCTCAGGGGATGTTGCGCACGATGGGGGGACCGATCAGCCTGGTCACGGCGACCGGCAGCCGCTGCCAGAGCTTGATGGCCAGCCGGAATTTCGGATTGCCCGGGTTCAGCTCGGGGAGCGGTTCACCCTCGTCCATCAGGTACTGCCAGTACAGCTGGACCGGCTGCGCCCCCCACTGCTTCTTGAAGCGGTAGGTCCCCTCGCCTATCGTGGAGCGCCCGAAGTCGAAGGTGGTAAGCCCCCGGCTGATGGCCAGCTTGATGGTTTCCCAGTAGAGCAGGTTGTTCGGGCAGAGCGGCCGGTATTCCGAGAGCGAGGAGGCCCAGGGCATCTCCATGGTGTCCCGGCTGCAGGTGGCGATGCCGGCGGCAACCGTGGCCCCCGCCCCTTCCACCAGCACCACGCTGGCCCCCTCGGCCAGACAGGAGGCCACCTGCAAGAAAAAGCCGCTGGGGTAGACCGGGGTGCCCAGGTCGCGCATGTTGCGGGCGAAGACCCGGTAGAACTCGTCCAGGAGCTCGGCTCCGCCCATGGTCCAGCGAAGGCCACTCTTTTGCGCCTTGCGTACCTGGTTGCGCACCTTGGGGTCCAGCCGTGCCCACTGCTCCTCCTCGCTGCCAGCCAGGGGGAGCAGCATGGTGACCTTGCGGCTTGAGGTGGGGAGCCCTGGCACGGCGTGCCCCAGGTGGCGCAGTTCCACGTAGCTTGCCCCCAGCGATCTGCGCAGGCGCTCGGCCTCCTGCAGCAGCACCGCCTGGGCTCCCTCGCTGCGGCAGAGCAGGCCGCCGTAGTTCACGAAGGGAAGCGAGACCAGGAAATTGCCAAAGATGGCGCTCCTGATGTGGAAAAGGGGGAGCACTCCCTGCACTTCTCCCGCCGGGCCGACTGCCGCCAGGTAGTGGGAGGCGTGACCGAAACTGTTCTCGATCACCCTTCGCCAGGCGTACAGCTGGTAGGCGCTCGCCTGGGGGGAGCCGGCCACGAAGGAGTCCCAGAGCTCTTCATCCAGCTCGCTTGTGACGTTCAAGGGTTCGTCGTTCATAGGCCAAAGTACCGGGGACCTGGTGCCGAAGCGGCGTCCGCCCAGAAGGTGGCGCGGCTTCGCTTGGGTCCTGGTGGGAAGTAGCGCCGCCCAAAATCCATTCAACGAGGCTAACAGCTCTCGCCGTGGGGGAAATCAACCGGTAGTACATTTAAAACGGGGACTTAAGGGATGGTACCGGGGGGGTAAAAAATCCGAGCGGAGGTATTAATACCCGGCGGGGAGGAGGCCGGGAGAATCGGGGGCCAGCCGCCCCGGGGTTCCCCCGAAAGAGCCGGCAAAGTGGCAAGACATCGCCGGCGGTAGCTGCCACCGGCGCGGCCTGACGCCGGCCGGAAACCGGCTGGCTTTTTTCAAGAAGTAGGGTATTTATTAGTATTCATTTAGACAACTACTGATTGAGCGGCACTCGCCATGACACAAGCTTCTGACTGAGGAGACCGGAACTCTATGAACAGCAGCGAAGGACATGACTACAGGACGCCGATCAGGATCCTGATCCATCTGGGAAGCCGGCTCCTTTGCAGAGGGCTGCAGGAGTTACTGGAAGATGAGCCCGCCTGCTACTGCACCAGGATCGCCTCTGAGTTCGATGCGCTGACCGATTTCATCCCCGACGAGATACTGGTCGATGCCAACCGCATGAACGCCGACTACCAACAGTGCTGGCCGCAGGCCAAGGTGATCCTGATCGACACCGGTCTTAGCGATGACGACCTGATTTTCCTGCTGCTTAACCACAAGATAGATGGAGTGATCTCGACCAACACCGACCAGCAGCTGTTCCGGAAGGCTCTGCAGGCGATCTTCAACGGCCAGGTCTGGATGGACAACGGCAAGCTGAAGGTGTTGATGAACAGCCTGTTGCGCTATTCGTCCAACCGGAGCAGGGAGACGCTCAGCAAGAAGGAGCGCGACATCGTGCTGTGCATTGCGGAGGGGTTGAAGAACAAGGGCATCGCGGAGCGGATGAACATCAGCGAGCAGACGGTAAAGACCCATATCGGCCGGATCTTCAGGAAGGCGAACGTATCATCGCGCTCCCAGCTGGTCCCGCTGGCCCTCACCATGAAGCCGCCCTTTTCCCCGTGACCGGTACGCTTCAACCTCGACCGTCGCGTCCAGCCATCCCGTTTCGGCACCGGAACGATCCCCTTTCCACAAAGAAAAGGTTCCGGCTGCCGCCCACCCCACGGTATACAGTTTGGATTTCCGCCGCCTAATACGCTAACATCCCGTCCGCCGAAGCTTCGCCCGGCCCCAAACGACCGCCGCCCCTCGCCGCGCCAGCGTAACCGGCAGCGGCAGCCTGCCGCAAGCTCCGGCTTGCCGGGCTGACCAGCCCCCCCAGGGACCGTACCGACATGGAACTGAGCCAGCATCTATATGAAATCCCGCTTTTGGCCGGCCTGGTCCCGCACGAGCTGCAGCTCGTGGCGAGCCGCCTGCAGGAAGTGGAGTTTCCGGCCGGGGCGCTGGTTCTGGCCCGGGGCTTGTCCCCCCAGGAACTCTTCATCATCCTGGAGGGGCGCGCCCGGATCGAACTCCCGGCCGGCGGGGAGCAGGTCATCAACCTGACCGAGCTGGGACCCGGACGCGTCATCGGTGAGCGGGCCATGCTGACCGACCAAAGCCGCACGGCCGACGTGCGGGCCATTTCGCCGCTTGTGGCCGCCCGGCTCACCCGGGACGACTTCCAGGATCTATTGGACGAGATCCCCGCGCTCTACGCCAATCTGAGCCGCATCCTCGCCATGGAGCTCGGCAGCTGGGCCCAGCGCCACCAGCGCGAGGAGAGCGAGCGCCGCGAGCTGATGAGTTCCATCATCGGCAGCCGCCTGTTCCCGGAGTACGACCGCTACCCGGGCAACTCCCCCTGGGTGCGCTCCCTCAACGAGCGCCTGGCCGCAGTGGGCGCGAGCCGCCGCGACGTGCTGATACTGGGGGAGACCGGAACCTGGAAGGACCTGGCGGCCCGCCTGATCCACGAGCATAGCGGCTCCCCCTGCCCGGTGCTCTTTTTGGACTGCGGCGCGCCGGCCCAGCCCCCCGCGAGCGCGGAACCCGGCGCCGGCGCGGCAGAGCAGCTATCCCTTTCCCAGATGACCGCGCTCTTCGGAACTGGCTCGCAGCGAGGCGGCTCCTCGCGCCGCAACAGAAGAGGGATGGTGGAGATGGCCAACGGGGGGGACCTGATTCTTAGGCACGTGGAGCGGCTGGCGCCCGAGGTGCAGGAGGCGCTGGCCGGTTTCCTGAAAACCGGCGAGTTCAAGATGGGGTGGGACAGCCGGGCACGGAGCTTTCGGGTAAGGATCATCGCCAGCAGCGCCAAGACGCTTTCCGAGCTGGAGCAGCCGGGGAAATTGCACCCCGCCCTCTTAGCCAGGCTGAGCTGCGAAACGGTACGGCTGGTGCCGTTTAGGGAGCGCAAGAAGGAGATACCCGGGGTGGCCAGGGAGCTGCTCCGTACCATCAGCGCCAAGCACCGCACCAGGGTGCCCAGGCTCTCCCAGGACGCACTGAACCTCCTGGTGGAGCACGACTGGCCTCTAAACGGCACCGAACTTTACCAGGTGCTAAGCCGCGCCGTCCTGGTCTGCGGAGGTGGCGAGATCCATCCGGAGCACATCTCCCTGCACGGGCAGCAGGCGGGAGAGGGGCGCTTCAACCTGCTGGCCCTTCCCTCGGTCGAACGGCTGGCCAACTCCCCTGCCCTGCCGGGCACCCTGCGCTGGATCACCGTGCCGCTCTTTGTGGTACTGCTCGTGCTGCTGCTCCTGGGTCCCCGCCACGACAATCCCGCCAATCTGGCCGCCTGGACCCTTGGCTGGCCCGGCCTGGTGCTTTGCACCCTGTTGTTCGCCCGCAGCTGGTGCAGCATCTGCCCGCTGGAGGCGATCGGCACCCTCACCGGACGCAGCAGTTCGGTGGTGCACCAGCGCGGGCGCCGCCTGCGGGAGTGGGGGGCTCCGTTGAGCTTTGCCGGTCTCGTGCTGATCCTTTTACTGGAACAGGGGGCCGGGATGTTCACCCGCCCCCGGGCCACCGGCCTGCTGCTGGCCGGCATCCTGGCTGCCACCGCTGTCGCCGACCGGCTTTTGGGAGCCCGCGGCTGGTGCAAGTTCCTGTGCCCCCTGGGGCGCCTGGTCGGGCTGCTGGCACGGCTCTCCCTGCTGGAGATGCACAGCAACCACACGGTCTGCCTGAGCAGGTGCCGGGTGGAGGAGTGCGTCAAGGAGAAGGGGTGCCCCATGGGGCTGCACCCTTCCGGGCTGGACGGGTCCGACCACTGCGTTCTCTGCATGGAGTGCCTGCGCAACTGCCCGCACCGCTCCATGCAGCTTGACCTGCGTCATCCTTCCTGCGGCATGCTGGAGCGCACCCGGCGCGGCGGCAGCGAGGCGCTCATGTGCGTGATGCTGGTGGGACTGGTGATAGCGCTGAAGGGTGTGCCTCTCATGGCGGGGATGACGGCGGGAGCGGCTGACGCACTGCTTTGGGGGACGCGGGAGTATCTGCTGGCACTGGCGATCGTGTCGGCATACCCCTCCTTGGTGCTGGCCGGCTCCCTCCCCGGCCCGGCCCAGCGCAGGAGAAGCGTCTTCGCCAGCTGCGGACCGGCCTACCTGCCGCTGGCGGCCGCCGGGCTGTTCATGCTGTACTTCCGCCCCCTGGTGGACTACGGGGCACGACTGGTCCCGGAACTGCTGCTCATGCTGGGGGTGTCGGGGCTGCTGGACCCTGCCCGGCTCACCCCCGAGCTGGGGACCCTGCGCCTTTTGTACTATCCCCTGATCCTGGCAGGCGGGGCGTTCTCCTGGCACACGATCGGCAAGCTGCAGAAGCTGGGAAGTATCGAAACGAGAACCGCCTTTTACTGCCAGCGGCTCCTGGTACTGGCAACCACCGCACTGTTCGTGGTCATCCTGTAGCGCCGGCCCGCAAAGCGCCGGATCTCGCCGAAAGCCGGTGGCGGCCGCTCCGGCTACCGGCGCGGTTCCAGGGCCGAGCCAACCTCAAAACGAGATAAACCTGCGAGGTGCCTGCTGCCCCGCCCAAGCGGAGGGCGTGCCGGCAATCTCCGGCGAGACCGCCGCAGTCATGGCAGCCCATAGCTCCACCAAAGAGCACGGTTTGCTGATGAAGGCAAACACCCCCAGGCTGGCGGCGCGTTTGCGCAGATCACTGCCGATGGAGCCGGAGAGTATTATGGTGGGGACAAAGATCCCTCTCTCGCGCATGTTGGCAATCATGGTAAGGCCGTCCATCTCGGGCATGTCGAGATCGGTTACCACCAGGTCGGGACGCTCCGCGAGCAAAAGCTCCAGGGCTTGCCTGCCATTTTCCGCAGCGACCGTCTTCTGGCAGCTGCTGGCGAAAAACCGGGTCATCGCTTCCCTGCATCCGTAATCGTCTTCCACATACAGGAGCTTGACGGGAAGTAGTTCTCTCATTTCTTTCTCCAATCCCGGACCTCTTCCAACCATGCGAGGTGGGCTTCAGGGAAGAGGCGCCGGGCAAATCTACTCAGTTTCTTTCGGTGACCACACTGCAGCCGGTTATCTCTTTGAACCCTTCCGAGCCGTCCGACTCGGCCCTCTGTATGGTTCCGGACAGTCTGACATAGGCTCCCTTCCTGCCCGCCTCCGAAAAACAGTCCAGCACTTTCTGGTCCATCTTTTCCACAGGGAGATCCATGATCATGGTAATCCCGATCAGCGTGTGCCTTTTGTAGGGGGAATCGGACTCTTCGATCAGCTCGTAGGTGGTCCCGCCGTAATCGGTCATCACCAGTCCTGTTTTTGCCCCCCGGTAGCTAGTGACGGCGTACTTGTCTTCGCTCCAGCTAAAGCGTGGCGCGGACGCCAGCAGCAGTAAAATGAACAGCCATACCTTTAATTTCACGACTTCCCTTCCCCCCTGACCTACTCGTTGAACAATTCACCGCCAACCACCACTTTTTTGGTGTACTTATCATGCACGGAGAGCCAGGCGCTGTATATCAGCTTTACTCCTATTTTCGGCTGGGATTAACGCCTACCGCCTGCAGAGAGCGGCTTTTCTCTCCCTGCGCCCCCTGCTGCTGCAACAAAGGGGCAGCCTTTTCCCGATTTCCGCTGCAAAGTTAGCAGTTCCCGGCGACAAAAAAACATGAATGCAGAACGGAACAGGAGAAAGTCGCTGCCGTCAGCCGCCGTCCCTGAACTATTTCTTATTTGTAGGATAAAATCCTAAAGGAAGACAGGACAACGACCTATTTTTGATTTCCTCTAAACATGATAGTATTCCAGCACCTTTGAGCCGGTGAGAAATGGCGCGCGCAGATGTCATGACCTTGCCAGGAAGTAGGTAGCAGTTCCCATAACTCCCGCACGGATCCTTTCCATGCCAGGGACTCATCGAAGCAGGATTCCATTGTGACAGACAAACCGGCTAAAAACAGACCAAGCAGCCTCCTGTTGTCGCAACGTATAGCCATTGTGGCCGTACTGATCCTGGGTTGTGCCTGTTCCGGATACCTCTTCAATAAGGCCCGCTCCTGGGAAAACATCAAGGCATCACGGAGCTTTGCCGCCACCGCGCGCTCGCACGCCGAATACCTCAGGCGGGAAATCGCGGTGAACTTCCAGGTGGTTTCCTCCCTGCGGGCCTATCTGGAGCACGATGCAATTTCCCGCGCCGCCTTTGATTCCTTCTGCAGGGCGCTTCTCGAGGACCGCCGCAGCATCCGTGCCCTGGAGTGGATTCCCACGGTCTCCGCTGAGCAAAGGGCGAGCTTCGAGCAACAGGTACGGGATCAGGGCTTGCCCGGCTTTTCCATCACCGAGATGGGGCCCGGCGGCAGCATGGCTCCCGCTTCCCGGCATTCCCGGTACTACCCGGTTGATTACCTCCTGCCGATGGCCGGCAACGAGAGGGCCCTGGGGTATGATCTCGGTTCCGATCCGCTGCGCAGGCAGGCCCTGGAGGAGGCGGCCAGGCTGCAAAGGGCGGTGGCGACCCCCTCCCTCCACCTGGCGCAGACCCCTGCCGACGAATTCGGCTTCCTCGTCTTCGCACCGGTGACCGCACGCCGCAGGGAGGAACCATCCTTCGCAGTGGGAGTCTTCACCGTGAAGGACATCGTCGCGCCGACCCTGCATGCGGCGCTGAACGACCTCTCGGTGACCGTCTACGACCTGACCACCCCAGGCGGCCGGCAACTCTTCAGCTTCCCCGCCGGTTCCAAAGCAAACGCCTCCCCGTCCCCTTCGCTGTTCCGCGACGAAGCGATCCAGCTGGGGGGGCTCAACTGGCTGGTGCACTACCAGGCGGATCAGAACTACCTGAAGGCCAACAGCACCCTCACCCCCTTCATCACGTTGGCGACCGGGCTGCTGCTGACCCTGGCCGCCGCTTCCTACCTGACCCTGCGCCTGAAAAGGGAAGAGCGTCTCTCCCGCACGCTCGCCGAACTGCGGCAGGCAAAGCTCGAGGCCGACCAGCATCGCGAGGAACTGCGCTCCACCCTGGACGCCATCCCCGATCTCCTCTTCGAGATGGACGAGGCCGGCACCTACCTGCAGATACGCACCACCAGGGAACATCTGCTGATCGCCCCCACCCACGAGCTGTTCGGCAAGAAGGTGACCGACCGGCTCCCTGCCGAGGCGGCCACCACCGTGCTGGACGCCCTGGCCGCGGCCGCGCGCAACGGCAGCGATTATGGCAGGATCATCTCCCTCCCCCTGCCGGAGGGGCAGGCGTGGTTCGAGATCTCGGTCGCCAAGAAGAGGGGGACGGCCGAGCAGCCGCGCTTCATCGTCATCTCCCGCAACGTCACCGACCGCTACCATGCCGAACAGGCCAGCAAAAAGGCGACCCGCGCGCTGCGCATGGTCACCGACTGCAACTTCGCCCTGCTGCATGCCGAGGACAGGGATGCGCTGCTGCAGGAGGTCTGCCGGCTGATCTGCGAGGCGGGCGGCTACCGGCTGACCTGGGTGGGATTCAGGGAGCACGACCAGGCGCGCTCCGTGCGGCCGGTCGCCAGCTGGGGGGATGAGCAGGGATACCTCGAGAAGATCGCGGTGTCCTGGAACGCCGAGGCTCCCGCCGGACAGGGGCCGACCGGCACGGCCATCAGGAGCGCGGCAACCCAGGTCATGCCGGACATCGCGGCCAGCCCCACCTTCGCACCCTGGCGCGCAGAGGCGCTCAGGCACGGCCTTCGCTCCAGCATCTCCCTCCCCATCATGGTGAGAGAAGAGGTGATCGGTGCGCTCACCATCTACGCCAGCGAGCCCAACGCCTTCAGCGCCGACGAGATCGCCCTGCTGGAAGAGCTCGCCGTCAACCTCGCCTTCGGCATCGCCACGCTCGACGACCGCACGCGCCGGCTGTCCGCCGAGGCCGCCTCACAGGCCAAGAGCGCCTTCCTCGCCAACATGAGCCACGAGATCCGCACCCCGATGAACGCCATCATCGGCATGGCCCACCTCGCCCTGAAGACCGAGCTGACCCCCCGGCAGCGCAGCTACCTCTCCAAGATCCAGGCCTCCGGGCAGCTTCTGCTGGGCATCATCAACGACATCCTCGATTTCTCCAAGATCGAGTCGGGCAAGTTCAACCTGCAGCGCCAGGAGTTCACCCTGGAGCAGGTACTGGAAACGGTGTCGGTGGTGGTGTACGAGAAGGCCTTCGGCAAGGGGCTGGAGATCTTCTTCGAGATCGACCCGGAGATCCCGGCCACCCTGGTGGGGGACCCGCTGCATATCGGGCAGATCATCCTCAACTACGCGGTCAACGCGGTGAAGTTCACCGAACACGGTGAGATCTCCATCGCCGCCTGGCTGCAGCACCGCTCGGAAGACGAGGTGCTGCTCCGCTTCGAGGTGACCGATACCGGCATCGGCCTCACCGCGGAGCAGCAGGAGACCCTGTTCAACAGCTTCCAGCAGGCCGACATGTCCACCACCCGCAAGTACGGCGGCACCGGACTGGGGCTCGCCATCTCCAAGCGGCTGGCCGAGCTGATGGGGGGCACGGTGGGGGTGAAGAGCCGCTTCGGCAGCGGCAGCACCTTCTGGTTCACCGCCAGGCTGGAGATCGCCCCTGCCCAGGCACCCCACGCGCTGCTGGAGAAAGAGCTGAGCGGCTCTCCCGTGCTGCTGGTCGACGACCATGACCACGCGCGCCAGGCCCTGCGCGCCGCGCTGGCCGGACACGGCTTCCGGGTCACCGACGGCTGCAGTGGAGCCTGGGCCCTGCAGGAGGCGGCAGCCGCCCGCCGCCGGGGGAACCCGTTCCGGATCGTCTTCCTGGATTGCGAGATGGCCGATCCGGACGGCATCGAGACCGCACTGCGCCTGCGGGCAGAGGGGGGGGAGACGGCCCCGGTGGTACTGCTCACCTCCTTTGGCACCGAACAGCTGCTGACCCGGGCCGATGCGGCCGGCATCGAGGAGGTGCTCACCAAGCCGGTCACCTCGTCGGTGCTCTTCGAGACGGCCCTGCGGCTTATGAAGGAGGGGGCTGGCCGGCAAGCCGAGGCGGAAGTGGAGGCTTGCCCGGTGGAGAGCGTGCCGCCACGGCTTCCCAGCGCCCGCATCCTCCTGGTGGAGGATAACGAGATCAACCAGGAGGTGGCCGTCGACCTGCTTACCGAGGGGGGAATGCAGGTAACCACCGCCCAAAACGGCGAGGTCGCCCTGCAGAGACTGGCAGAGGCGACCTACGACCTGGTGCTGATGGACATGCAGATGCCGGTGATGGACGGAGTGAGCGCCACCGCCCGCATCCGCAGGGATCCCCGCTGGGCGACGCTGCCGGTCATCGCCATGACCGCCAACGTGATGCAGCAGGGAAGGGACGACTGCCTGGCCGCCGGGATGAACGACTTCATCGCCAAGCCGATCGAGCCGGAGCGGCTGTGGTCGGTTCTGCAGCAATGGCTTAAGCCCACGCCAGCAGGCCTCCCGGAGGAGCGTCAGCTGCGGGATGACCCGTCCCTTCCCGCCGGCAGGGAACCGAAGCCGGGGCCCTCCCCCGCGTCTGCCGGCAACGAACCCGAGCTTCCCGCCGAGATCGCCGGGTTCGACCTGAGGCTCGGCCTCAGCAGGGTGCGCGGAAAAACGCGGCTGTTCCTCAGCCTGCTGCGCAAGTTCGTCGCCGAGTACCGCGACTGCGCCGGGCAGATCCGGCAGGCGATCTCCAGAAACGACTGGCAAAGCGCCGAGCGCATCGCCCACTCCCTGAAAGGGGTAGCCGGCAACCTGGCGGCCATCCGGGTGCAGAGGGTGGCCGCAGCCGTCGAGCAGTCACTGAGGAAGCGTGGTGGCGAGGATCCGGAGCTGCAGGGAACGCTCTTGCAGCTGGAGGCGGCCCTGGCCGAGGTGGCCGAAGACCTGCAGGGAAAGCTCGAGCCCGAGCCCGATACTCTCCCCGCACCCCCCGGGCGCGAGGAGGCGGAGGCCGCCTGCAGGAAACTGGCGGCGCTCCTTGCCGACGACGATGCGGCAGCCGCCGCCTTTATCGAGGAAAAGGCGCCCCTTTTCAGGGCCGTCTTCCCGGACGACTACCCCCTGATCGCGGCAGCCGTGCAGGGTTTCAACTACGAGACGGCTCTGGCGGCGCTGGAGAAGTCGATGCCCGCGGGTTTGGCAAAGCTCACGGCTCCCACCGGCCCCGACGGCCGCAATTAAACAGAAGGAATCGTCAATGCTGGAAGAAATTGAGATCTTCCCCTGGAACAGCAACTTCGAGACAGGGATCGGGGAGATCGACCGTCAGCACATGCAGCTGGTGAATCTCCTCAACCTGCTGGCAGCCCACTTGGTCCACCATTCCGACCTCACCTCCATCGACCCCATCTTCGATGAGCTCGCCGGCTACGCGGCGGTGCACTTCCGGACCGAAGAGGAGCTCTGGCAGCGCGCCTTCCCCGGCACCGACTTCGAGAAGGAGCACCGGCGGGCGCACGGCAGCTTCGTGAAAGACCTCACCAGGATGAAGAATGAGATCGACCGGCACCCCTTCGACCATGCCGTCGAGGAGCTGGTCGGCTTTCTCACCCACTGGCTGGCCCTGCACATCATCGAGGCGGACAAATACCTGGCCAAGGTGTATCTCGCCATGCAGGAGGGGCTCACCCTCGAGGAGGCCCGCAGCCTGGCGGACCAGCAGATGAGGGGGGCCACCAGGGTGATGATCGACACGGTGATGAGCATGTACGACAAGCTCGCCAGCCGCACCGTGCAGCTCACCCGCGAAATCAACAAGCGCCGGGTGGCCGAGAATAAACTGGGACAGGCGCTCGACGAACTGCAGCAGGCCAAGGAGAAGTCCGACAGCGCCAACCTGGCCAAGACCTCCTTCCTCGCCCACATGAGCCACGAGATCCGCTCCCCCCTGAACGCCATCACCGGCATGGTGCACCTGATGAAGCGGGAAACCCTTTCCCCGCAGCAGGCCCACCGGCTGCAAAAGATCTCCGACGCCTCCCGTCACCTGCTGTCCACCATCGACGACCTGCTCGACCTGACCAAGATCGAGGCGGGCAAGCTGGTGCTGGAAGAGCTGCCGCTACAGGTCAGCGGCCTTTTGGGCGAGGTGGCGGCCATGCTGGAGGACCGCGCGGCGGAAAAGGGGATCACCATCGAGCTGGAAACGGGAGCCCTCCCCGAACAGCTGCTGGGAGACCCCACCCGACTCAAGCAGGTGCTCATCAACTTCACGGCCAACGCCGTCACCTTCACCGAAAGCGGCAGGGTCGTGTTGCGGGCCAGCACCCTGGAGGACGACGGGGAGGTGGCAGTGATCCTCTTCGAGGTCCAGGACACCGGCATCGGCATCAGCCCCGAGGCGCTTCCCCGCATCTTCAAGGGGTTCGAACAGGCGGACAGCGCGACCACGCGCCGCTACGGCGGGACCGGCCTCGGGCTGGAACTGGCCGCCAGGCTGGCACAGCTCATGGGGGGCGAAGCCGGTGCGGCCAGCACCCCCGGCCAGGGAAGCACCTTCTGGATGACCGCCCGGCTGCGGCACGACGGCAGCCTGGCCCGGCAGTTCGCGCCCTCCCCGCTCTCGGCGGAAAGGAGCCTGGCGAGGGAGTTTGCCGGCTTTTCCATACTGCTGGCGGAGGACAACGAGATAAACCGCGAGATCGCCTGCGAGCTGCTGGGCGACGCGCAGCTCGCCGTGGACACCGCCCGGGACGGTGCGGAGGCGGTTCAGCTGGCCGCCAGCGGCAGCTATGCCCTGATCCTGATGGACCTCCAGATGCCGAACATGGACGGCATCGAAGCGGCCCGCCGGATCAGGTCGCTTGCCAATGGCAGCGAGGTCCCCATCCTCGCCATGACCGCCAACGTCTTCACCGAGGACAAGGAGCTCTGCCTGAAGGCCGGGATGAACGGCTTCATCTCCAAGCCCGTGGAACCGGAGATCCTCTACGAGACCCTGCTTGAATGGCTCCGGCGCCAGCGCGCCTGCACCGAAAGGACTGCCCATGGCCATGCCCCGGTCTACTAGAATATTCGCAGCCGCAGCCGGCTACGCGGTGCTCGGGGTGCTGGGGCTTGCCCTGGCCGTTCCCCCGGGCTACGCGAGCCCGGTCTTCCCGGCGGCAGGTTTCGCGGTGGCGGTGGTCCTTTGCTGCGGCAGCGAGCTCCTTGCCGGGGTCTGGCTCGGTTCCCTGGTCATCAACCTGGCGGTGGCGTGGCAGCACGGAGGTCTGTCACCAACCAGCGCGGCGCTCGCCCCGGTGCTGGCCTGCGGGGCCACCTTGCAGACCTGGGGCGCCTGCGCCATGGTCCGGCGCTGGCTGGGCGACAAGTGGCGCCGGCTGGAAACCGAGCAGGAGATCTCCCTCTTCCTGCTTTTGTGCGCCCCGCTTGCCTGCCTGGTCTCCGCCACCACGGGGGCCGGCACCCTCTACCTGGCCGGCCTGGTCCCTCAAAACGAGCTGCTCTACTCCTGGTGGAACTGGTGGAGCGGCGATACCATCGGCGTGCTGATCTTCGCACCGCTCACCCTGGCCTTCCTCCTGCGCGACAGCACCCCCTGGAAGGAGCGGCTGCTGAGCGTGGCAGGCCCGATGCTGGTGACTTTGGGGGTGGTGGCCGCCTGTTACCTGGCGGTGGCGCACTGGGACCGCGAGCAGCAGTTGGCCCGGGTGGAGGAGTACGGCAGCAGGATCGCCCAGCTGCTCGACCGCCGCTTCGTGGCTCACCAGGAGGCGCTCACCTCCTTGAGGCGGCTGGTGGAGGTCACCCCGCGCATGAGCTTCCAGCAGTTCGCGCACTTCACCAACATCACCGTGCAGGACAACCGGGACATCTTCGGGTTGAGCTTCAACGCCTACCTCCCCCTGAAGGAGCGGGCCTCCTTCGAGCGTGCCATGGCCAACCAGTACCCGGGGCTCCCCTTCCGGGTCACCGAGCGCGACCGGAGCGGGAAACTGGTGCCAGCGGGAGAGCGCCCGGAGTACGTCTCGGTCGCTTTCATCGCGCCGCTGGAGGGGAACCGGCCGGCGCTCGGCTACGATATCAATTCCGAACCGGTGCGCAGGCAGGCGATCGACAAGGCGCGCCGCAGCGGTTTTCCGGCGGCCACCGAACCGATCCAGCTGGTGCAGGAGAACCGCAGGCGGCCGGGGGTGCTGGTGCTGCATCCCGCCTACCGAAGCGTCGGCAAAGCCGGGGAGCGGCAACTGGCCGGCTTTGCCGTGGGGGTCTTCAAGGTCGACGAACTGGTGCAGATCGCCACCCGCGGCAAGCTGCCGGCCGGTCTGGTCTTTCACCTGAGCGATCCCGAGGCGAGCCCGGGGCGGCGCACCCTCTTCCAGTCCGATAACGGGCAGGCCTCCCCCATCGGGCCCTTTTCGTGGAGCACCCTCCTCTCCCTGGCGGACCGGGAGTGGGAGCTGGAAGTCTTCCCGACCGCCGACTACCTGCGGCAGCACCGTTCGGTGCTCCCCTGGGCGGTGGGTGTGCTCGGTCTCCTCTTCGCCGCGCTGCTGCAGGTGATGATGCTGGCCATGACCGGCCGCGCCTCCCTGATCAAGCGCAAGGTGGCCGAGCAGACGGTGGAACTGAAAATGGCCAAGGAGGGGGCGGAGGCCGCCAACATCGCCAAGAACGAGTTCATGGCCAACATGAGCCACGAGCTACGCACGCCGATGAACGCCATCATCGGCCTGAGCTACCTCATGCGGCGGGAAGCCCAGCCCAGGCAGCGCAGGCAGCTGGAAAAGATCGATACGGCGGCCCGGCATCTGCTGGAGATCATCGACGACATCCTCGATTTCTCCAGGATCGAGTCCGGCAACATGACCCTGGTGTCGGAGAGTTTGTCGCCGGCGGTGCTGGTCGAGAAGGTGGCGTCGCTCATGGCGGAAATGGCCGAGGCCAAGGGACTCAAGCTCAGCGTGCAGGTGGACGACATCCCCCATAGCCTGCGGGGCGACCATCTGCGGCTGGAACAGATCCTGATCAACTTCGCCGCCAACGCCGTGAAATTCACCGAAAAGGGGAAGATCCTGCTGCGGGTCCAGCGCCTTGGCCGGGAGGGGATCCGGCAGCGGCTGCGCTTCAGCGTGACTGACACCGGCATCGGCATCAGCGCGGAGCAGCTTGACAAGATCTTTCTCCCCTTCGAACAGGGGGACCGCTCCAGCACACGCCAGTACGGCGGCACCGGGCTCGGCCTCGCCATCTGCCAGCGGCTGGCCGCACTGATGGGGGGGGAGATCGGCGTGGAGAGCGTGCCGGGGGTCGGCTCCACCTTCTGGTTCGAGGCCCTGTTCGAAGAGGTGAGGGAGCCTGAAGGGGCAAGCCTGCCGCCGGCGGAACCGGGCGACAGCGAGGCGCTCCTGCGGCTCCACCGGGGACAGCGGCTTTTGCTGGTGGAGGACAATCCCATCACCCAGGAGGTGGTCCTGGAACTGCTGAGCCGGGTGGGGTTGCAGGCGGATCTTGCCTCCGACGGCCGCTCCGCACTGGAAAAGGCGGCGCGCACCCGCTACCAGCTGATCATGATGGAGCTGCAGATGCCGGTGATGGGCGGAGCGGAGGCCACCCGGCAGTTGCGCCGGATGGAGGGTTACCGCGATACCCCGGTCCTCGCCATCACCGCCAACGCCGTGGAGCAGGAAGGCGAACTGGCCCGCGCGGCCGGCATGAACGCCCTGATCACCAAGCCGGTGGAGCCGCAAGCGCTCTACGAGATCCTCCTGCGCTGGCTGCCGGCGCCTGACGGCGGCGCTGCTGCCGGGGGAGCACAGCCCGCCCCGGCGGTGAACTGGCCGGAGGTCCGCGACCGCCTGGCAGTCCTGCGCCTACTTTTGGAGAAGGACGACATCGAGGCGGTGAACAGCTACCAGCTGAGCGAGGCAGCCCTGTCAGCGGCACTGGGCGAGACGGCAGCCCTGCTCGGGCACCTGGTCAGCCAGTACCGCTTCGACGAGGCGCTGGCCATGCTCGACCGCCTCCGCCAGTCGGAACCGGGGTTACGGGAGCCCGGCCGGGGAAGAGTTTAACCGTTGGTGAAGAAGACGATGAAAGCGACCTTTTTCGGAATTCACCCCGAAAAAGGGAGCACCCCTTTTGCTCGAGGATAGCCATGGACAGCCAAACAACCGTCTACACCCGCCCCACCATCCTGGTGGTGGACGACACCCCCGACAACCTCTCCTTGATGGCAGAGCTTCTCAAGGAGAGCTACCGGGTCAAGGTAGCCAACGCCGGGGACAAGGGGCTCAAGATCGCCCGCTCCCAGGCGCCCCCGGACCTGATCCTTTTGGACGTCATGATGCCGGGCATCGACGGCTACGAGGTGTGCCGCCAGCTGAAAGCCGCCCCCGAAACAAGCGACATCCCGGTCATCTTCCTGACCGCCTGCAGCGACGTGGTGGACGAGACCTGCGGGCTGCAGCTGGGCGCCGTCGACTACATCACCAAGCCGGTCTCGCCCGCCATCCTGCTCGCGCGGGTGCAGACCCACCTGAAGCTTAAGGCGGCCGCCGATTTCCTGCGTGACCAGAACCTTTTTCTGGAGCGGGAGGTAGCCAGGCGCACCCACGAGGTGCAGGCGGTGCAGGAAGTGACCATCCACGCGCTTGCCTCGCTCGCCGAAACCCGCGACAACGACACGGGCAATCACCTGAAGCGAACGGAGCAGTACGTGATGGCCCTGGCGCTACGGCTCAAGGAGCACCCCCGCTTCCGGCACTACCTGACGGACTACAACGTGGAGATGCTCTGCAAGTCGGCCCCCCTGCACGATATCGGCAAGGTAGGGATACCGGACTCCATACTCCTCAAGCCGGGCAGGCTGGAGCCCGAGGAGTTCGAGATCATGAAGCGCCACAGCGCCATCGGGCGCGACGCGCTGGCGCAGGCGGAGAAGAACCTCGGCATCGAGGTGGGATTTCTGAAGACGGCCAAGGAGATCGCCCTTTCCCACCATGAAAGGTGGGACGGCCGCGGCTACCCGCAAGCCCTGGCCGGGGACGCCATTCCCATCTCCGCACGCCTGATGGCGCTGGCGGACTTCTACGATGCCCTGGTCTGCCACCGCGTGTACCGCCCGGCCCTGCCGCACGAAGCCGTGGTTAAGATGATCAGCGAAGGGAAAGGGAGCCATTTCGATCCTGACATCGCCGACTGTTTTGCGGAGATCGAGCAGACCTTCCGGAAGATTGCCACGCAGTACGCCGATCTTCCCCCCGCCCACGGGCACCCGCACTCGCCCCCTGCCGCCCCGTCCCGGACAGGCGGCGGCAAGGAGGGCTCAGCGGCCACTACCAAGAACACGCGAGGTGTCACGGCATGAGCAACGCAGACCCCAACAAGGAAGTCCCCTCCATCCTGGTGGTGGACGACACCCCCGACAACCTCGCCCTGATGGGCGGCATCCTGCGGGACAGCTACCGGGTCCGGGTGGCCAACAACGGGGAAAGGGCGCTCAGGATCGCCGGCGGCGAAGAGCCTCCCGACCTGATCCTGCTCGACATCATGATGCCGGGCATGGACGGCTACCAGGTCTGCCAGCGGCTGAAGGAAGCGCCCTCCACCAGGGATATCCCGGTCATCTTCCTGACCGCCCGCAGCGACCCCGAGGACGAGAGGCGCGGGCTGGCGCTGGGGGCGGTGGATTACATCACCAAGCCGATCAGCCCCCCCATCGTGCTGGCCCGCATCAAGACCCACCTCGACCTGAAAGCCGCCGCGGATTTCCTGCGCGACAAGAACGCCTTCCTGGAGAAGGAAGTGGCCAAGCGGACCCAGTCGCTGCAGCTCAGCAACCACCAGCTTCGCCAGCTGGCGGTGCGCATCGAGACGGTCGCCGAGGCGGAGCGCAAGTCGATCGCCCAGGAGATGCACGACGAACTCGGGCAGATGCTGACCAGCCTCAAGCTCGACCTCCGCTGGCTCATGAAACGGACCGCGGAGACGGGCGAGCTCAGGGAAAGGCTGGACGCCATGAACGAGGTGCTGGGCATGACCATCGCCAGCGTCAGGAAAATCACCTTCGGGCTGCGCCCCCGCATCCTGGACGAACTGGGAGTGGTGGCGGCCATCGAGGCCCATCTGAAGGATCTCGCCTGCCGGGAGATCGAGTACAGCCTGGAGGTGCCGCGGCGCGACATCGAGGTGGACAGCGAAAGGGGTCTGTCGATCTTCAGGATCTTCCAGGAGAGCATGACCAACATCCTGCGCCATGCTGAGGCAAACCGGGTGGAGATCCTGCTCGACATCAGCTTGAAGCGGGTGGTACTACAGGTAAGCGACAACGGCCGCGGCATGAACCCGGGTGATGCCCGCGACAGCAAGTCGCTCGGGCTGATCGTGATGCGCGAGAGGGCGATGCGCTGGGGAGGCCGGGTCGAGATCGCCGCGGCACCTGGATTCGGGACCACGGTGCGGGCCACCATTCCCATGCCTGGGGCGGCGGGGCAGGAAGGTGAGGCATGAAGACAAGCGGGGGGACGCGATGATCAGGGTGCACATAACCGACGATCACAGGATCTTTCGTGACGGTTTGAAGCGGCTTTTGAACGACAGCGAGGATATGGAGGTCGTTGCGGAAACCGGCTCCGCCCAGGACCTGCTCGACTCGCTGGAGACCACAGGCTGCGACGTCATCGTGCTCGACATCTCGCTTCCCGGGCGCAGCGGGCTCGATGCGCTCAAGCAGGTGAAGGCCCAGTATCCCAAACTGCCGGTGCTGATGCTCAGCATGCACCCGGAAGACCAGTACGCGCTGCGTGCCATCAAGGCGGGCGCTTCCGGCTACCTTACCAAGGATGCGGCGGCGGACGAGCTGGTCGCCGCCATCAGGAAGGTGCAGGGAGGGGGCAAGTACTTCAGCGAGAGCCTCGCCGAGCGGCTTTTCAGCGAACTGAGCAACCCGATCGGCGCCGAGCCGCACACCCTGCTCTCCGACCGGGAGCTGCAGGTACTCTGCATGATCGGCTCGGGGCTGAGCGTTTCCGGGATCGCCGAGCGGCTCTCTCTGAGCGTCAAGACCATCAGCACCCATCGCACCAGGATCCTGCTCAAGATGGGGATGAAGAACAACGCGGAGCTGACCAGTTACGTGGTGCGAAACGGGCTCTCCGACGGGATCAGCCGGAGATGAGGTGGCAGCCTGAACGGTGCAGGCTGGTGCCGGGCTGCCGGGACACCAGGAGATGATCTTGATCACAACCCCCACACGGCGCATCATCGCACTGCTATTTTTGGCGCTGGGCTGCCTGCTCGGCACACTGCCTGCCGCGGCGGCGGAGCAGGCACCCGGACGGGTGCTGCGGGTGGTGGGCGACGACAACTACCCCCCTTTCCTGTTCCGCGATGAAGCGGGGCGCTCCGTGGGCTACGTCGCCGACTGGTGGGCGCTCTGGGAGAAAAAAACCGGCGTCAGGGTCGAGCTGAAGGCCACCAGGTGGGCCGATGCCCAGCACAGCCTGCTGAAAGGCGAGGCCGACGTCATCGACAACATCTTCAGGACCCCGCAGCGCGAGCAGCTCTACGATTTCACCCCCCCCTACGCCAGGGTCCCGGTCGACATCTTCACCCACGCCACCATTAGCGGCATCAAGGACGTGAAGGGGCTGCGCGGCTTCCAGGTGGGAGCCATGGAGGGGGACGCCTGCGTGGACATGCTGCAGGCACAGGGGATCGGCAACTTCCGCCTTTACCAGAGTTACTCGGCGCTCATCCATGCCGCGCTTAGCGAAGAGGTGAAGCTCTTCTGCATGGACGAGTACCCGGCCAACTACTACCTCTACCAGCAGCAGGCCCAGAAGGCCTTCGTCAAGGCCTTCCAGCTCTACCAGGGGGAGTTCCACCGTGCCGTGCGCAAGGGTGACCTCGCCACCCTGCGCCTGGTAGAGGAGGGGGCCGCGGCCATCAGCGCCGACGAGGAGCGCGCCCTGCGCGAGAAGTGGTTCAATCCCCCCGCACGGGATTACCAGCGGCTGTTCCACTACCTCGCCACCGGCGCCGCCGTGCTGGGCATCCTGGCGCTGGCTCTTCTGTGCTGGCTTCGCAGCACCAGGAACGCGGTACGGCGCCAGACCGAGCAGCTGCGCGACAGCGAACAGCGCTACCGGCTGCTCTTCGAGCACGCGGCCGATGCCGTCATCATCTGCAACATGGGCGCCCGGGTGATCACCGCCAACAACCAGGCGTGCAGGCAGTACGGCTATACGCTGGAGCAGTTCCAGAGGCTGACCATCGCCGACCTCACCATCCCTGAGCAAGCGGAACAGACACCGGAGCGTATCGCCGCCGTCTTCCGGGACGGACAGGCGTTCTTCGAGTCGCGGCACCGCAACGCGATGGGGATCGCCTTCCCGGTCGAGGTAAAGGTGGTCAAGATCCTCTTTGGCAACCAGCCCGCCATGATGAGCGTCATCCGGGACATCACCGGAAGAAAGCAGGCCGAAGAGGAGCTGGCAGCCCACCAGGAGGAGCTGGAGAGACTGGTCGGCGAGCGGACGGCCGAGCTGACCCGCCTGGCGGAATCGGTGCGCCGTTCCAACGAGGAGCAGAAGGCCATTCTGGACTCGGCCGGCGCCGGCATCGTCCTTTTGAAGGGGCGCACCATCCTGCGCTGCAACCGGCGCATGGAGGAGATGTACGGCTACCTCCCCGGCGAGATGGCAGGTGTTACCACGCAGCAGCTGTGCGCCGCCCATGAACGGGGCGCCGGCGAGGAGGAGGACCGCTTTGCGGAGGTCGCTAGCCGTGGCGAGACCTACCACGCCGACCACCACGCCCTGCGCAAGGACGGGAGCACCTTCTGGGTACATGCCTCGATGCGCGCCGTTAATCCTGCCGACCTCGACCAGGGAGTCGTTGCCATCATCGACGACATCACCGACGAGCGCGCGGCCGCCCAGGCGCTGCAGGAGGCCAACAACAAGCTGAACGACACCCTCTTCGCCCTGGAAAGCGTGGGGACCTCCGTTTTCTGGGTCGACTTCGCCACCGGACGCATCCTGTTTGCCAACCGCCATGCCGCCGAAGCCCTCGGCTACACCCAGCAGGAACTGATGGAACTGAGCGTGCCGGACATCGATCCCGACTATCCCGCCGAGGCGCTCCCCCCCATCTACGAGGAGATCCGCAAGCAGGGCTTCATGCGCTTCGACACCACCAACCTGCGCAAAGACGGCAGCACCTTCCCCGTGGAGATGAGCGTCTACTACCAGGAAGCCAAGGAGGGGAATCCTCCCCGGCTGGTCGTTTTCGGGGTCGACATCACCCGGCGCAAGGAGAACGAGCAAGAGCTGCGCGAGGCAAGGGACGCGGCCGAGGCGGCGAGCCGCGCCAAGTCCGATTTCCTCGCCAACATGAGCCACGAGATACGGACCCCGCTCAATGCCATCATCGGCCTGACCCACATCACCCTGAAGACCGAGCTCACCGCGCGCCAGCGCGACCACCAGCAGAAGATACTGGCAGCCTCGCGCCACCTTCTGGAAGTGCTCAACGACATCCTCGACTACAGCAAGATCGACGCCGCCAAGGTCACCATCGAACAGCTGGAATTCGACCTGGAGACCGTACTCGGGACGGTCACCTCCCAGCTCGTCGAGAAATGCTCCGCCAAGGGGGTGGAGCTCATCGTGGACATCGACCGCAAGGTGCCGCTCCAGCTGATCGGCGACCCTCTGCGGCTGGGACAGGTGCTTCTCAACCTGGCTTCCAACGCGGTGAAGTTCACCGGTGAGGGGGAGATCGAGATCAGGGTCGAACTGGCCGGCGAGAAGGAGGATGACCTGCTTTTGCGCTTCCTGGTCCGCGACACCGGCATCGGCCTGACCAAAGAGCAGCAGGGGCTCCTGTTCCAGAGTTTCCAGCAGGCCGACGGTTCCACCACGCGCCAGTACGGCGGCACCGGACTGGGCCTTGCCATCGCCAAAGGGCTCACCGAGTTGATGGGGGGCCAGATCGGCGTGGGCAGCAAAGCGGGCGCCGGCTCCACCTTCTGGTTTACCGCTTGCCTGCGCCGCGTCCCGTCGCAAGCCCCTGCTCCGGCACCAGCTCCCGATCTGCGCGGCAAACGGATACTGGTGGTGGAAAGCAGCCGGCGCCTTTGCGAGGTGCTGGTCGGCATGCTGAAAAACCTGGGCTTCGCGGTCACGGCCGTTTCCTCCGGCAGCGCCGCCCTTGACGAGCTCGCCCGGGGCAAAGGGGGTGGCACCCTCTTCGACGTGGTGCTGATCGACCGGGAGATGCCAGAGATGGATGTAGTCCCCCTCGCCGGGAGCATCTCGGGTCTGGAACTCGATCCGCCACCTAAGCTGGCCATCATCACCCGCTGCGGCGATGAAGAGCTGGCCAGCGAGGCGCAGGAGGCCGGGATCGGGGAGCTCATCGTCAAGCCGGTCACCCCCAGCACCCTGCTGGACTCGATGGTGAACCTGCTCGGCAGTTCCGCCTCGACGCGGCAGACGGCCGAACAGCGGACAGCGGAACCGGACCTCTCCGCCATCGCCGGCGCCAGGCTCCTTTTGGTCGAGGACAACGACATCAACCAGGAGGTGGCCCTGGACCTGCTGAAGGGGGCCGGTTTCGCGGTCGATCTGGCCGCCAACGGCGCCATCGCCGTGGAGTCCGTCAGGGACAACGACTATGACCTGGTCCTGATGGATGTTCAGATGCCGGTAATGGACGGCCTGATGGCCACCCGCAAGATCCGCCTTCTGCCTGGCCGGGACCGGCTCCCGATAGTTGCCATGACCGCCAACGCCATGCTGCAGGACAGGGAGCGCTGCCTGGAAGCAGGGATGAACGATCACGTCGGAAAGCCGATCAATCCGGAGGAACTGTGGGACAAGCTGCTGCATTGGATAGAGCCGCGCCAAGCTGGCAACGCCAGCTCCCCATGGCAAGGATGGCGCGATGAGGAAGCCGCTGCGGTCCTGGACGGGATCGACGGGCTTGACGTTGGCAGAGGGCTGAGCCTTGCCATGGGCAAGGAAAGGCTCTACCTCTCACTCGTCAGGCGGTTTGTCGGTACCCAGCGTGATTTTCCGCGCCGCCTGGCGGAGGCCGTAGCAGGCCCGGACTGGAGTCACGCCGAGCGTCTGGTCCACACCCTGAAGGGGAGCACCGCCCAGATCGGTGCCGCCGGTCTGCATGAGGCGGTAACGCAGCTGGAGGAGGCCGTCCGCAACCGCTCTACCGGACGGCTCGCCGGGCTGCAAAGCGCGGTTGCCGGCAGGCTTGCGGAACTGATCGAAAGCATTGCGGGCAGGCTGCTGGACTTTCATCCGCAAGCATCAGCCGTGCACCCGCACGAAGATGCGGTGCGCGAAACATTGGCAAAGCTTGGGGCATTGCTGTCAGAGGATGATCCCAGGGCCGGAGAAGTTCTGGAGGA
Source organism: Geomonas sp. (assembly GCA_035255025.1). Taxonomy (GTDB): domain Bacteria; phylum Desulfobacterota; class Desulfuromonadia; order Geobacterales; family Geobacteraceae; genus Geomonas. The sequence goes on along the minus strand of DATFAB010000074.1, from coordinate 3,273 downwards.
AAGCGAGCAGCTTTTCAGCACCGTGCTCGGACCGGACTTCGATCCCGTAGCCAAAGCCATCAGGAATTTCAGCTTCGACGAGGCTCTCGATCTTTTGAAAGAGGCGGCCGCAAAGCGGGGCCTTTCGCTCTAGCACCCCGTCGCGCACGGTGACCGGTTCGGACCTGAAATGCAAAAAGCCGCGTAACCAAAGTCACGCGGCTTTTTTTGCTGGATTTTACTACGAAAGAGCCGACGAAGTCGCCTCTGGAAAGGATCAACGGCACCGATGATCCAGTCCGGCCGGACTCCACCAGCGTTTTGATTTTCACATTTGCCGACAGCCTACCTCATTGCGCTTAGAGTGAAAAAGAACGTTGCCCCCTTACCCTCCTCCCCCTCGGCCCAGATACTTCCATGATGTCTGGAAACAATCCTTTGAACAGTGGCAAGGCCGATGCCGTTGCCTTGGAACTCGCCTGCCCCATGTAATCTTTCGAAAGGCATAAACATCTGTGCGGCGTGGGCCTGATCGAAGCCGATGCCGTTGTCCTGTACAAAATATACTGTTTCATTTTCGCGAGTGCTGCTCCCGAAATTGATCCTGGGATTTTCCTGCAGGGAACTATACTTCCATGCGTTCCCCAAGAGGTTCTCCAGCATCTGCCTGAGAAGCCCGTGATCGCCATGAGCGGTGAGACCGTCTGAAATTTCGACCTCCATTCCAGACCTAGGATCCGCCTCCTGGAATGCGGCAACGAGTTCTTCTGCGAGTAGGCTCAACCGGACAGGTTCCCTTTTGATTGCCACACGACTTATCCGGGACAGTTCAAGAAGATCATCGATCAGATTTCCCATTCTGCCGACCGCCGCCTTCATCCGATGCAGACGGTCCTGGCCGGCTTCGCTCAGTTCGCCGGCGTGGTCTTCGAGGAGGATTGAACTATGAGCACTAATACTTCTTAACGGCCTCCTCAGGTCGTGGGCGACGGTGTAGGAGAAAGCCTCCAGCTCCCGGTTGGAGATCTCCAGTTCCTTTGTTCGCTCCTGGACACGTAGCTCAAGTTCGCTGTTAAGTTGGCGTATGCTTTCCTCTGCAATCTTGCGGTCGGTGATATCGACCGCGATGGTGACCGACCCCATTGGACGCCCTTTTTCGTCCCAAAGCGGTGTGGCGTAGTTTAACAGATGGACGACTGAACCATCATCGAAGACAAGTTGCGACTCGAAATCCTGCACCGTAACGCCACGGGCCGCACGCTGGGCGGGCAGTTCCTGTTCGTCCAAAATGCGGCCATTCTGCATCACCTTGAAGTGACGGGGCCTTCTTTCAATGGGGGCGGAGAGGGAGGCCTCTGAGCCGCGGGACGACCGCAGGAGTTGGTCTGCCGCCGCATTACCGGTAATCTCAAGACACTCCGGGCCATGGGCAATATAAATCGGGATTGGTGCAGCAGCTAAAACCGTCTCAAGCTCTGCAGCTCTTTCTCGGAGTTCTGCCTTGGCACGATGTAACTCGCCAACATCCACACAAATAACACCTATGCCGCGTTTGCCTCCTCCCAAAATAACCGGGAAAAAGGAGGCCTGCCAGTGGAGTGTCTCGCCGGGGGCTAGCGGTAATGGGCTCTCGCCGACCTGATTGATGGCAGGTTCCCCCGTTTCGAGAACACGCTCCAACACGGGACGCAGTCTTGTGAAATCAGGAGCCAGATCCGCCATCGACTTGCCAAGAACAGAATTCCGATCCAGTCCGAAAAAGGTTGGTGTGATCGGGTCCGTCTTTAAAAACCTGAAGTCCTCATCCAAGATCGCCAGGTAGCAGGGTGCAGTTTGAAAGAACGCTTCGAGTATTGCCTCGTTGGCTTGGGTACGTCCCTCGCTTTCCTGCAGAGCTTTATGGGCCTCTTTAAACCTTTCGGTTTCCCGTTCAGCTTGTCTGGTGGCAACACGCAGTCGTTGAGCTAAAAGGGAGATGGCGATACAGCTTGCGACCGCAATCAGCGATCTCAGCAAGGAATTGTGATCAGATTCGCTGAACGGGAATACGAACTGAACTAAGAGGAGGGATATGGCCGATGCGGTGATCCCCGGACCAAAACCGCCCAAGATTGCCGCGATCACTACCGCCGGAAGAAATGCAAGATACGGAGCGGGCACAAATACAGCAGGCATTGCCCAGCGGAGCAAGCCGGAAACAAGGCATGCTGCCACCGCCAGGCCGTAGCGGCAAAGATAATGTGGCTCACTATGCCGGAATAGAGTACCGCAGCATTGCCGCATACAGTTTCCCCACTGTTTTGGTAGATGTAACACGACGCAGGGACTCTCTTTGCTATCCCGTCCAACTTATGGAAAGGCCGGTGAACAGAAGGGACTGAGCAGTTGGTCCATTGCCTGCTGCGCTCCCTTCGTATCGAGAAGAGGCCCGCCCTCCGGGCCGAACAAGGGGTCGAGGCTGGAGAGAGATTTGATTAATTTTTTTTGTTTGGGGACTATAAATGTTTCTTTGGGGACATGCAAGGGATAATGACCAATTTCCTGTATACTTTTGCCCACGCTGTGCCAATCCCCCTCCTCCTTCGCCGTCAACACTTAAATGGTACTGGAGATAAGGGGGCTGGACTGGTAGCAGATGACGTAAAATCAGCCTCGGCTGAACCTTTTTAGGTAAGTCACGGCAATTTCTCTGTTCCAGGCGCTGTGGTTTCACCTCGAACCTCCGGCGAGTCCAGGCTTCAGCTGAGTTGGGTCGGCACTCCGGAGAAGTGTCAATCTGAGAATCATTATCCGAGATGCAGGCTGCTATGACTGCCGTCAAATTGTCGCACCGGAACCTTTGGGACACCGGGACGGGAGACAAACGCAAAAAAGCCGCGTAACTCAAAGTCACGCGGCTTTTTATTTTAATGGGGTGCAGGCCATTGAACAGATGATGCATCCATCTGTTATATCACGCTTTTCCCAACTCGTTTTTTCAGCTATACCTCCAAAAACACCTCCAAATTTCAAAGGACATTCTACGGCTTCTCTCAACGTCACAAGGCGCACCGGCGGAGCGTAGCGGAGACGGTGTGCCGCCGCTAGTTAAGCATCATAATCTGTCAGGGAAGCTGCTGAGCACCCGGTACTGAATCTTGACGTTAGTCGCATTTATGACCTCTATTCTTGCACCTTTAAACCCGATGGTACTGCTCTTTTTCAGGTCATATTGGACATCCTGTGAAAATGGAGCTCGCAATAAATCCCCAGAATATTCTCTATATAGAATTTTTATTGTGTCGCCTGACCGGC
>DATFAB010000073.1:0-84194 GCA_035255025.1 Geomonas sp. | reverse complement strand
GGGAGAGGGTGGCCGAAGGCCGGGTGAGGAAAGTCCGCCCATGGCAAAGGCATAAGCAGATCCGGAACCAGCCGAACCGGAAAAGGCAAATCCCGCAGCCCACCTTTGTCAAAGGGGGTGTTTATGTATCCCCTTCGATGCCTATAAAAAAAGCCCCGGGAAGTAGCTCCCCGGGGCTTTTTTCTTTCTCTATCGCGAAGCCGATTATACCAGCCTCGCCTCTGCCGCTACTTCATGCTGGGCAGGTTGTGTACGTCGAGGTGGCAACCCAGGCATTTCGGGAACCTCTGCAGGATGGAAGCCGGGTGCGGCTGCTTGTGGCACTCGGTGCACTGCGGGATGTAGCCGTGCTTGTTGTGGTGGCACTGAGCGCAGCTCACGTTGTGGTGACGGCTCGGGGTCTTGGCGATCTTCTCGGTCTCCACCTTGTGGCAGGCGCCGCAGTTCTTGGTGTCAGCGTCGGAGCCGTAGGTTACCTGCTTCGGCTTATGGACGGAGTGGCACTTGGTGCAGGTGTCATAGCTCTGGCCAGCGAAGTGGGTCTTGTGGCACTTCTCGCAGGACGGCTTGAAGCCGTGGCTGGTGTGGCAGCGCTGGCAGCCCAGCAGGGAGTGCTTGCTCGGGAACTGCACGAGGTCCGCCTTGGGACCCGGGTGGCAGGTCTGGCAGGTGTTCATCAGCCTGTCGGTCATCGCCACTTTGCGCGGGGTGTGCGGGTTGGTATGGCAGGAGGAGCAGTCCTTGTTGGCCGGTCCGTGGATCTCCGTGTGGCAGTTGGAGCACTTCGGCATGATCTCGGCGTAGTTGGCCTTGTTCGGGTTGTACGCGTGGATCACCTTGTGGCACTGCTGGCAGTCGAAGCGGTGCTTGCCACCGTTCTCCTTGAGGGCGCCGAACTGGCCGGTGTGGCACTGTGCGCACTGGGACGGCTGCAGCGGGGTCGGGGTGGCGGCGTACATCTGGGCGTTAACCGGGATGTCGACGGTCGCAAGCTTGGCAGCAAACGCGGTGGACGCAGCCAGAGCCAGAGCGCCAATCAGAAGGCATACTCTTTTCTTCATCTCTCCTCCTCTATCACATTGTTTTCTTTAAAACTCGATTGACCTTAATACTACCTTCGTAAACGGTCTGTCAAGAGTTTGTGCATCATTACAGGTAAAATTCAGTCCCTCATACGAGACGGAGCTGTCATCTACCGTCTTTCATGCGTTATCCGCCACTACTAGCGTCCGGCACACCAAGTAACAATCTGGCCGGAAAGGATCAACCAGTTGTTTCACAGCCTGAAACTTGAGGAAGAAGGACTAAAGACGGATCAAGTCGTCGTGAGGTTCATCGGAGGGATTGATGTGGATCATGACGTCGCCCACGTTGGAGAACTTGTCGAAAATGCGGCGCTTGACCTCGGTGGCGATGTCGTGGGATTTCTTGACGGTCATCATCGGGTCCATATCGAGCTTCAGGTCGACGATGACAAACTGACCGGAGTGGCGGGCGCGGATCTCGTGGACCTTGTCCACCCCTTCCACGGTGAGGGCCAAATCGGCGATGGCCAAAACCATCTCCTGTTCCGGCAGTCCGTCCATCAGTTCGTGAGCGGAAGTGCGGAAGGTCTGGTAGCCGATATGGAAGATGATGAAGGAGGTGAGTCCCGCCGCCAGCGGATCCATCATCCTGGCGCCGAGGTAGGCGCCGCCCACGCCCACCAGGGTGGCCACCGAGGTGATGGCGTCTTTGCGGTGGTCCTTGGCTATCGCCAGCAGCGCCGGACTCTTCAGGGTGTCCCCCACCTTGACCGAATAACGGTAGAGCGCTTCCTTGATGACGATGGTGGCAGCGGCCGCAGCGACCGCCATCAGGGAGGGAGCCTCGTAACTGCCGCCCATCACGGTCTCCACGGCGGCATACAGGATCCATCCCCCGGTCCCGCCGATCAAAAGCGAAATGAAGATGGCAGAGAGGCTCTCGACCTTGCCATGCCCGTAGGGGTGATCCTCGTCAAACGGTTTGCGGCCCACCTTGAGGGCAATAATGGTCATCCCTATGCCGACCATATCGCAGGCACTTTCCAGGCCGTCGGCGAAGACCGCTTCCGAATGGCCAAAATAGCCGGCGGCAAGTTTCATCACCATCAGCAACAGGTTGATCCAGAAACCGACCCTGATCACCCGGTCCGCCCTGTTGAAGCGCTCCCCTCTCAGCACGATCGTTCCTCCTGGCGCAGATCCTTGATGGTAAGTTGCAGCGAACGCTTCCCATTCCAGACGTTGATGGAGGGGGAGAACAGCAGATCCACACGCGGGCCGGAGACATCCTTATCGGCGAGGCCGAAGCCGATGGCGTCGAAGGTACGCCCGCCGGTGGAGACGCAGAGTTTGAGGTGTCCACCTTTAAGCTCGCGCCAGTCGCACACCTTCGCCCCCCGCAGCAAGAAGAGCGGCTCGGGGTTGCCCATGCCGAAGGGCCTCATCCGGTCCAGTTCCAGGGGAAGCGATTCGACGAGGTCGGCGGCGGTAAGTTCGGCGTCGTAGGGGAGCACCGGGATGAGCGCTTCGGCATCGAGGGCACCCGCTGCAGCTTCATCGAAGCTGAGCGCGAAACGTTCCAGCTCGTCCTCGGCGATGGAGAGGCCAGCGGCGTGGCTGTGGCCACCGTAGCGCAGCAGGTGATCGGCACAGCTGCGGATGGCGTCCAGCAGGTGGAAGCGCGGGATGCTGCGTCCCGACCCCTTGCCGGTGCCTCCCTCCAGGGCGAACAGGATGGCCGGCCGGTGGAACAGTTCGGCGATCCGCGAGGCGACGATCCCCACCACGCCGGGGTGCCACTCGCTGGAACCGAGTACGATGCTGGTGCGTCCCCGGCAGGCCCCCTCCTTCAGCATGGCTCGCGCCTCCTCCAGGGTCGCCCGCTCGATGGCCTGCCGCTCGGCGTTACTCTCCTCCAGCCGGGCGGCGATGGCCTTGGCCTGCACGGGGTCGCAGGTAAGCAGCAGCTCCAGTCCTACTGCGGCATCCTCCAGCCTGCCGGCGGCGTTGATGCGCGGCGCCAGCCGGAAGCCGACCGCACCGCAACCGACCTCGCCCGCCACACCCGCCACTTCCTTCAGGGCCTGCACCCCTACCCTGCCGCCCGTGGTCAGCTGCTTCAGACCGTAGCTCACCAGTACGCGGTTGGCGCCCACCAGCGGCACCACGTCGGCCACCGTGCCGAGGGCAACCAGGTCAAGGTAGGCGCGGATATCCGGCTCGGCGAGGGAAGAGAAGCGCCCCTCGGCACGCAGCCTGGCACGCAGCGCGATCACCAGGTGGAAGGCGACGCCCACCCCGGCCAGCGACTTGTAGGGAAAAAGGCAACCGGGCTGCAGCGGATTGATGATGGCGTAGGCCTCCGGAAGCGGTTCGGGAGGCGAATGGTGATCGGTGATGATCAGGTCGATACCGGCTTGGCGGCAAAGCAGCGCCTCGGCATGGGAGGTAATCCCGCAGTCGACGGTGACCAGCACGCTGGCCCCGCCTGCGGTAGCGGCCTGCACGCCGTGGCTGGAGAGGCCGTACCCCTCGGTCAGCCGCTTGGGGATGAAGGAGAAGCAGTCGAGCCCCACGGCGCGGAAAAAGGAGATCAGCAGTGCCGTGGAGGTGACACCGTCCACGTCGTAGTCGCCGTGCACGCAGACCCGCTCGCCGCGGGAGAGCGCGAGAGAAAGCCGCTCGACCGCGGCTTCCATGCCGGAGAGCAGCATCGGGTCATGGAGTGTTGAGAGGGTCGGGCTGAGATAGGCGGAGGCGGCCTGCGTCTCGCAGATCCCCCGGTTGGCAAGCAGGCGTGCGAGGAGTTGGGGGATGCCGGAGCGGGTCAGCGCCTCGACCACCTCGGGTTTCGCCTCTCGCAGGCGCCATATGCGCTCGGTAACTGGTTGCATCGGTACTCCATGGTTATTGTGCAGCGCTGCCAACAAATACGTTAAAAGATAGCATGCTTCTCGTTAATGTTCAGCAGAAGTTCTGGAAGCTTCCGGTCCCCTGTCTTACGGGAGCTCCCACCCTTAGCATTCCGGGAGGTCCCGGCCTAGCCCCGAGCAGGGAGAGCGGAGAGGCCACCGGAGCCGCGGTTAAAAAAAAACCCGCCGAAGCGGGTTTTTTCCTTCTGCCATGACTGTCTATTTCCCCATATCCTTCGGGATGGAGGCCAGATCAGCCTTGATCTGCTGGGCCGTCGGACTGGTGGAATCGAACTGCAGGTACTTGGTCCACACCTCGCGGGCCTTCTCCGGCTGCTTGAGATCGGCCATGTAGACGATGCCGAGGTTGTAGAGACTCTGCAGGTGGCCAGGCTGAATCTCCTGGGCCTTTTCGAAGTTCTCGATCGCCTTGTCGTACCAGCGCAACTTGCGGTACATGATCCCCTGGTCGGTCAGCACGTTCACGTTCTTGGGCTGCAGTTCGAGCACCTTGGAGTAGGCGTTGACCGCCTTTTGGGGCTGGTCGGTGTCGAAGTAGTCGTTGCCGAGCTGGTTCCAGACCTGGGCGTTCTTGGGGTCCTGGGCGACCATCTTCTCCTCTTCGGCGATGCGCCGCTGGTAATCCATGGGCGAGCCGGCTCCCTGCGGCACCGAAACGTTGGCGGGGAGTTCTTCCTTGTGCCCGGAGAAGTTGACGATCAGGAACCCACCGAGGAATCCCACGATCAGGGCAACGACGATGAGCAGAATATTATCCTTGCTCACAAGGGCCTCCTTAAGCCTTGGTCTCGACCGGGGTCTTTTCCCAAAGCGCCACGATCGGACTGGCCACGAAGATGGACGAGTAGGTCCCGATGAAGACCCCGCACAAAAGCGCGAAAGCGAAGTCGTGGATCACCTCGCCCCCCCACAGCCAGAGGGTGCCGGCCGCCAGGAAGACGGTGAGCGAGGTAACGATGGTACGGGAAAGCACCTCGTTGATGCTCCGGTTGAACACGGAGGCCATCGGCTCCTTGAGGCTTTTGTGCATGTTCTCCCTGATCCTGTCGAACACGACCACGGTGTCGGTGAGGGAATAGCCGGCGATGGTCAAAACGGCGGTGATCAGCAGGAGGTTGACCTCCTTGTGGAGCACATAGAAGGCAGCGATCACGAAGAGCACGTCATGCAGGGTCGCCACCACCGCGCCCACCCCGAACTTGAAGTCGAAGCGCCAGGCGATGTAGAGGACGATGCCGAGCATGGAGACGATCACCGCGATCATGGTGTCGTTCTTCAGCTTGTCGCCGATGGAGGGGCCGATCTCGGTGGAACTCTCCACCGAGTAGGGGTTGGCCGGCATCTCCTTCTTGAGGGCGGCCTCGACGGTGTCGGCGACCTTCCCGGTGGAGATGTTGCTCTTGCGCATCTTGATCAGGAGCTTGTTGCCGTCCTTGATCTCCTGCAGGTCGACGTCCTTGATCCCTTCCTTGGCAAGGGCTGCACGGGCCTGCTCGGTGGTCACCGGCTGGGCGAATTTGAGCTGCATTTCGGTGCCGCCGGAGAAGTCGATACCCATGTTGGCGGCGCCCCGGGCGATCTGGATGATCCCGATCAACCCGATGATGGCGAAGATCCCGGAGATGATGAAAGAGACCTTGCGCATACCGATGAAATCTATTGAGGTCTTGCCTATAAGTTCCATTGTCGCCCCCCTTATATGCTCAGTCTCTTCACGTGGACGCGGTCAAGGAAGGCGTCAAAGACCACCTTCGTTGCCAGCAGCGACGTGAACAGGTTGATGATGATACCGAGGCTCAGGGAGACTGCGAAACCCTTGACCGGACCGGTGCCGAACTGGAAGAGGACCGCCGCCGTGATCAGCGTGGTTACGTGCGAGTCCATGATGGTCAAAAAGGCCTTGTCGTAGCCGGCATCGACCGCGGCGTGCGGCGTCTTGCCGAGTTTGAGCTCCTCCCTGATCCTCTCGAAGATGAGCACGTTGGAGTCGACCGACATACCGACCAACAGGACGATAGCGGCGATGCCCGGCAGGGTCAGGGTGGCGCCCAGGGCGGCCAGTGCACCCATCAGGTAGACCAGGTTCAAGACCATGCCGAAGTTCGCCACCATACCGGCTGCCTGGTAGTAGATGGCCATGAAGACGATCACCAGTGCCACGCCGATCAGACCGGCGACCAGGCCCTTCTTGATGGAGTCCTGACCCAGGGAAGGACCAACGGTGACGTTCTGCAGGATCTTGACCGGAGCGGGGAGCGAGCCGGCACGCAGCACGATGGCCAGGTCGGAGGCCTCCTTCTCGGTGAAGGAGCCGGAGATCTGGGCGCTGCCGCCCGAGATCCTCTCGCGGATGACCGGTGCCGAGTAGACGTTGTTGTCAAGCACGATGGCGAAACGCTTGCCGACGTTGGCAGCGGTCACCTGGTCGAAGAGCCTTGCGCCGGTCGAGTTGAACTCGATGCCGACGTAGGGCTGGTTGTACTGGGAGTCGATCCTGACCTGGGCATCGGTCAACAGATCGCCGGTGATCATCGCCTTGCGCTTGACCACGATCGGGGTCTCGGAGACCGCGCCGGTGGTCGGATCGGTGCGCTTCTCGAAGAGGAGCTCGTCGTCCTCGGGGACCGAGGAGGCGGTGGCGGTGGTGGCGTTCACGTTCTCGTCCACCAGCTTGAACTCGAGGCGCGCGGTCTTGCCGATCAGCTCGATGGCACGCTTGGGATCCTTGATGCCCGGGAGCTGCACGACGATGTGGTCGATCCCCTCCCGCTGGATCACCGGCTCGGAAACGCCGAACTGGTCAATCCTGTTCCTGATGGTCTCCAGGGCCTGGGCAACCGCCCTGTCCTTCCTGACCTGCTGCTCCTTTTCATCGATGCGCAGCTGCATGTTGATGAAGCCGCCCTCCTCGGTGACCGGCAGCACTTCGAGATCGGGATACTTCTTCTTGACCTCTTTCTGCACGGTGTCGGCAGTCGCACGATCGTACAGGGTCAGCTGCACCTTGTCGGAGCCGAGCTTGGCCACCTTCTTGAAGCGGATGTTCTTGGCATTGAGGGAATCCTCGAGATCGGTGGCGATCATGTCCAGAGAACCTTCCACCGCTTTCTGGGTCTCAACCTGCATGACCAGGTGGGTACCACCCTGCAGGTCGAGGCCAAGGTGGATCTTATCCTTGGGAAGGAAGCCGCTCCACCACGACGGGAGCGGAGAAACGAGCGTCGGCACCAGGTAGATGCAGGACGCCACGATGAAGACGACTATCAGGGAGATGCGCCAGGTATAACCCTTCGACATGGAAAAACTCCTTTCGGGAGAATGATGATGCTAGTCCTTCTTGACCGTTGCGATGTAGCCCTTGTTGACCTTGACGTTGACGCCCGGAGCGATCTCCAGGGTCACCACCTGATCGTCGAGAGCCGTCACCTTGCCGTGCATGCCGCCGGCGGTCACCACCTGGTCTCCCTTCTTGAGCGCATCCAGCAGCGCACGGTGCTCCTTGGCCTTCTTCTGCTGCGGACGGATCAGCAGGAAGTAGAAGATGGCAAACATCAAAATAAGCGGGATCATCCCCTGGAACTGGGCCATCGCACCACCTGCACCACCTGCGGCACCGCCGGCCGGGGGTCCCATTGCAAACGCCAAACCTAACATATTGCTACCTCCTCGATTGAATTTCTGTACGTTGGATCACATACGCCATGTTGGTTCAACGGTTCTTCATTGCACAGTCGTTTATTTACCAGCCCGACACCCGGGCTTCACCCCATTTACTACCAACCGCGCGACACCGGCAGGCACCCGCTTCCGCAGTTTTGCCAACGGTCCCGAACTTTGTCCAACGGTCCCGAACTTTTGCCGACGATACCGTACTTTTGTCAACGGCAGCGGTACTCTTGCCGAGCTTCCCAGTACCTTTCCAAAGCTCTTCCAGCTTCCCCCCTTTGACAAAGGGGGGTCAGGGGGGATTTGCCTTACGTCTTCGCTACCGGTTCCTCACCCCGGCGGACCGAGGAACGGTTGCGAAAAGCTCACACCAGCGGGTTCTCGCCCCTTTTCGCGTAGAACTCCTTCCTGAACTGGACGAAGGTCCCCGCCGCGATGGCGGCGCGGGCCTGTTCCATCAGGTCCAGGTAGAAGTGCAGGTTATGCCAGGTGTTCAGCCGGGAGGCCAGGATCTCCTGGCTGCGGTACAGGTGCCTCAAGTAGGCCCGGCTGTAGTTCCGGCAGACATAGCAGCTGCACTCCGGGTCGACCGGCCCCTGGTCCTCGGCGAAAACGGCCGACTTGATATTTATCCTGCCGGTGCCGGTGAAAAGCGCGCCGTTTCTGGCGTTCCTGGTCGGCATCACGCAGTCGAACATGTCGAAGCCGGCGTTGATCCCCTCGATCAGGTCCTCGGGAGCGCCGATCCCCATGATGTAGCGGGGAGTATCCTCCGGCAGGATGTCCGAGCACTCCTGCATCATCTCGTGCATGAGCCGCTTCTCCTCGCCCACCGAAAGCCCGCCCAAGGCGTAGCCGTCGAAGCCGATCTCGGTCAACTGCCGGGCACTCTCGCGCCGAAGTTCCGGATGCATCCCCCCCTGCACGATGCCGAACAGCGCCTGGTCCTTCCTTTTGTGGGCCTCCTTGCAGCGCACGGCCCAGCGGGTGGTAAGTTCCAGCGACTTTTTCACGTAGGAGTATTCCGCGGGATAGGGAGGGCACTCGTCGAAGACCATGGCGATGTCGGAGCCAAGGGCTTCCTGAATGGCGATGGACACCTCGGGGGAGATGAAGTGGGTGGAGCCGTCGATATGGGAGCGGAATTTCACCCCCTCCTCGCTAATCTTGCGGAGTTCTCCCAGGGAAAAGACCTGGAAGCCGCCGGAGTCGGTCAGGATGGGGCGGTCCCAGTGCATGAAACGGTGCAGCCCGCCCAAACGTCCGATCAGCTCGTGGCCGGGACGCAGGTAGAGGTGGTAGGTGTTGGCCAGGATGATCTGGGAGCCGACCTCGACCAGTTCCTCGGGGGTCATCGCCTTCACCGTCGCCTGCGTGCCGACCGGCATGAAAATCGGGGTTTCGATCCTGCCGTGCGTGGTTGTCAGAGAGCCTAGACGGGCAGCGGAGCCCTGGTCCTTCTTTATCAGTTCAAACGTTAAAGCGGGCAAAAAACCTTCCTATCAGTAGCGGTTTCACCCCCCTTTGGCAAAGGGGGGCCAGGGGGATTTTGCGGGGACCACCCGAAGGCAAATCCCTCTGAATCCCCCTTCTCAAAGGGGGACTTTATCTAGATTCAGCCGATGAACATGGCGTCGCCGTAGCTGAAGAACCGGAAGCCGCGTCTGACCGCCTCCTGGTATGCCTTGAGCATCGTTTCCTTCCCTGCAAAAGCGCACACTAACATAAACAGGGTCGATTTGGGGAGATGAAAATTAGTTATTAGTGCATCGACCACCCGGAAGCGGTACCCCGGCAGGATGAAGATGTCCGCTTCCCGCTCCCCCGCTTCCAGTTCGCCCGAGGCCGCCGCGTGCTCCAGTGCCCTGAGCGAGGTGGTGCCGAGGGCGATCACCCGGCCTCCCCGCCGGCGGGTCCTCGAGATGGCATCGGCGGTCGACTGCGGGATCCGGTAGCGCTCCCGGTGCATGGTGTGCTCGGCAAGTTCCTCCACCCGGACCGGCATGAAGGTACCCAGCCCGACGTGCAGGGTAACCGGCGCTATCTCGACCCCGCGCCCGCGTATCTCCTCCAGCAGGGCCTCGGTGAAGTGCAGGCCGGCGGTAGGAGCCGCCACCGCCCCTTTCTCCCGGGCGAACACGGTCTGGTACCGCTCGCGGTCGTCACCCTCCGGGGCGCGCTTGATGTACGGGGGAAGCGGCATGCTGCCGGTCCGCTCCAGCCAGGTCATGAAATCCTCGTCCCCCCGGAAGCTGACCCGCCATTCACCATCCTCCTTCTCGTGCACGGTGGCGGCCATGCCGCCGGGAAGGAGCACCCGGCAACCGGGCTTGGGGGAGATGGAGGCCTTGATCAGGCAACTCCAGCACTCCTCTTCCCCGGGGAGTCTCCTGACCAGGAAGATCTCCACCTGGCCGCCGCTCTCCTTGTTCCCGTTCAGGCGTGCCGGAATCACCCGGGTGTCGTTCAGCACCAGCAGGTCCCCTTCCTTGAAGAGGGAGGCGATGCCGGCCACGGTCAGCTCGTCCAGGGCGCCGGTCGATCTGTCCAGCGCCAGCAGGCGGGAGGCGTCCCGGCGCTCGGCGGGGTGCTGGGCGATCAGCTCGGGTGGAAGATGGTAGTCAAAATCGGAAAGGCGCATCTACTGGCCGTACTCCTTGGCAAGCTGCACGCCCGGATAATAGTAAGTAAGTATCTCGCGGTAATCGAAGCCCTCGGCGGCCCGCTGCTTGGCCCCCCACTGGCAGAGCCCGACGCCGTGCCCGGAGCCGGTGCCGCTGATCAGGCAGTCATCCCCGGCAACCTTGATCTCGAAGTTGGTGCTCTTCAGCTGGCCGTAGCCGAGCGCCTTGCGGAAGGCGGTACCCGGCACCGTCACCCGCCCCCTGCCCTCGAAGACAGCCACTTCCTGCACGCGCCCGCTTTCGTTGCGGTCCAGGACCCGCAGGGCCCTCACCCCGCTCACCCGGAAACCGCCAGCTTTCAGCGCAGCCTCCACCTTCTTGAGGGGCAGCTTCAGCTCCCAGCGTATCGGGTTCGCCTGCTGGCAGTAGCGGCAGGGAACCCCGCGCAGGTAGGGGATGGAGAGCCCCCAGACGTTCTTGGACGATTCGGTATGGCCGGCACAGTTGGAATGGTAAAAGGCCTGGATCACCTTGCTGTCCCAGGTCAGCACCTCGCCAGCAGTTTCCTGCACCCCGCGGGCGGCGCGGCTGTCCTCGACGTCGCACCCCTCGTACACCTGGTCCATCACGCTGGACTCCAGCTGGTAGGGCGCACCGCGGCGGGCGTTCTTCTGGTAAATCGCGTAAGAGCGGGCGATCACCGCCTGGGCCTTGATGGCCTCCATGGGCCAGGCAGAGGAGATCTCGCAGTTGATCAGGCCGACCAGGTACTCCTCGAGGGGGAGTTCGTTCACCACCAAAAGCCCCCGCTCGCCTGCCGTCACCTCCAGCACGCCGCGGTAGCCCTTGCCGTTCACCGCCACCCGGACCGGCGCCGAGACGACCAGCCCGGAGAGCACCCTGCCGTTCACCTGCACGCCGTCCCTGACCCGCTTGACCTCCAGCGGCATGTCGAGCGCCAGGGGTTCGCCGCGGCTATCGGTCAAAAGGGCCATCCCCCCGTCAATGCGGACGGTATCGGCCCCCTTCACGATAGCCACCCGGACCGTTTCCGGCCGCAAGGCAGCGGCGCTGCCGCCGGCAATCAGGCAAAGCGCCAAAATTAAAAAAGTCCTGAACAAACTCATCAAATCCGTACACCACCGACCTGGAACCACGCCTAAAGACCTAGATATAAACCATGGAACACCCTGCAAAGTCAATAATTTTATCTCTCTAAGAAAGCTCGCTGGCGGCTCGTTTGGCAAGCCCTTCGCATGCTCTTTCATTAAGAAGGCAGCGGCAGCAAACGCCGCCAGCGCAGGCAGGCAGCAGGCAAGCTTCCAAAGTGCCGGAGTTACGAAGGATTGGGCCCCGCCAATGGTGCCCTTTTCCTGAAATAACTATTGCCTAAAATGTCAAATTACGTTATATCGCTGATGAACTCCACGTGAATTCACGCGGCCACTCAATCAAGCAACGGATGTTTCATGGTTAACTCTCTCAAAATCAAGATCCTGGCACTGATCACCGTGATCCTGGTCTTGGTTATCTCGTCTGTTGCCTATCTGAACTTCCTCCAACAGAAAGAGATGTTGCGCGAGATAGCAAACCGCAACATCTCTGTCCTCGTCGAGACAATAAAAAGCAGCATCGGCAACGCCATGCTGTCCGGGCACTCCGACGAGGTCGGCAGTATCTTCAGCCGGATCAAATCGCGCGAGTTCGTGAAATCGATCCGGATCGTCGACCCCACCGGCAGGATCCTCAACTCCGCCGACCGCGAGGAGATCGGCAAGAAGATCGACCTGGGCAGCCGGGGTGAAGCCACCCGCAACCTGAGCCTGCTTCCCGACAACGGTCTCTTCGTTTCCTACGCACGCATCTTCAACGCTCCCCAGTGTTACAAATGCCACACCCCCTCCAAGCAGACCCTCGGACTGCTGGAAATCAGGCTGTCGCTCGACTACATGAACAGCTACATCCAGCGCGAGCGTGACACAGCCATCATCTCCAGCAGCATCCTGGTCCTGTTGACCTTCGCCACCATCGTGGTCTTCCTGTTTCTCTACGTCGACCGCCCCATCAGGAAACTGGTCTCCTACATGGAGCAGGTCGAGCAGGGGGACTTCGAGCACCAGATCAGGATCACCAGCAGCGTCGAGATGCACAGCCTGTGCGAGAGCTTCAACAGGATGGTGCAGCGGCTGAAGAGCATGATGGAGCGGACCATCTCCCACGAGCGCGAACTTGCCCGCGCCCAGGAAAAGCTCTCCTTCCACCGGGAAACCCACCAGATGAACGGCCGGCTGGAAGAGCAGATCCGGGAGATAGAGAATCTCAACATCACCCTGGAAGAGCGGATCGAGGAGATCGAGGAGGCGAACTACAAGATCGCGGACCTGGCCGGTGAACTGGAGGACAAGAACACCAACCTCGAGAAGGCGGTGGCCAAGCTTTCCACCCTGTACCGGCTCGGGCTGGCCATCAACTCGACCATCGAGGTGGAGAGCCTCTACCACCTGGTGGTGCGCACCACCATGGACACCCTGCAGGCCCAGATCGGCTACATCATCCTCTACGATGCCGACCACACCCACCTGAAGGTCATCAACCTGCTGGGAAACGGCGAGCCGCTCTCCCGGGAGCGCTACATCCCGATGAAGGACACCAGCGTCTCCAGCTGGGTAATCAGGCACCGCAAGCCGCTTCTGATCGCCGACATCAACCAGATGCCGGAGTTCGACCGCTTCAGCGCCCTGGGTTACGAGAGAAAGACCCTGATCTGCGCACCGCTTTTGGTGAAAGACGAGATCATCGGCACCCTCACCGTGGTCAACAAGCTGAACAACAGCACCTACAACCACGAGGAACTGGAACTGCTCAGCACCATCGCCGCCCAGGCGAGCATCGCCATCAAGAACGCCATGCTGTACGACGAGCAGCAGAAGACCTCCCTGAACACCATCCAGGCCCTGGTCTCCGCCATCGAGGCAAGCGACAGCTACACCCGCGGCCACTCGGAAAGGGTCACCCGCCTCTCGCTGGCGCTGGCCAGGAAGCTGGAGCTTCCCCAGGAACGGCTGAAGATCATCGAGCGGGCGGCCATCCTGCACGACATCGGCAAGATCGGCGTCGACCCTTCCCTCTTGCACAAAGAGGCGCTTCTTACCGAGGACGACGTGGCCGAGCTGCAGATGCACCCGACCATCGGCATGAAGATCCTGGAGCCGATCGAGTTTTTGCACGACGTGCGCCTTTGCATCGGACAGCATCACGAGCGCTACGACGGCCTGGGCTATCCCAGCAAGGTGGCCGCCGAAGACCTGCTGCTGGAATCCCGCATCCTCGCCATCGCCGACTCCTTCGACGCCATGACCTCCGACCGCCCCTACCGCAAGGCGCTGGCCATGGAGGTCGCCATCAAGGAACTGGCCGACAACGCAGGCAAACAGTTCGACCCGGCGCTGGTACCGATCTTCATCGAGCTCCTGCAGACCCCGGGTCTCCTCCCCCCGCGCGAAGCTGAGTCCCTGCAGACCGGCCGTCCGCAGTACCTCTCCCCGACCGCCACCGAACCGGCTTCCCACTCCTACGTTGCCCAGTAGGACAAATAATGCTATAAACAACCGTTGTCATTAGAGGTCCTGACTTCGTCGGTTCATCTCGCCCCCTGAGCTGCCGCCGTTTTCATCCCCCTCTGCCCGGAGTACGCGCCCGGCTATCCTGAGCCCCTCGATGACCCATTTCGGCCAAGGGATCCCCCCCTTCGACAAAGGGGGACAGGGGGATTTGCTTCCGGAGAGCTTTCGGGGGACGGAAACATTGGAAAGGTTGCCAGCAGGCTGACGGCTTTGAATCATGTACGCGCTGATCCGGGCTAAAGCGCCCTGAGCCGGCCCGGACGATCAACATCTACAAGGAGCACCCTTGTCCCTGCTTCTCGAAATAACAGGACTGTGCACCGAATTCCCGCTGCGCGACGGCACCCTGAAGGCGGTCCGGGGGGTCGATCTGGCCCTGGAGCCGGGGGAAACACTCGCCCTGGTGGGGGAATCCGGCTGCGGGAAGAGCATCACGGCCGCCTCGATCATGGGGCTGGTGCCGCCTCCCGGGCGCATCGTGGCAGGCTCCATCCTCTTCAAGGGGAAGGACCTCCTGAAGCTTTCCGAAGGAGAGATGCGGGAGGTGAGGGGGAACCGGATCGGCATGATCTTCCAGGATCCGATGACCTCCCTGAACCCGGTGTTCACCGTCGGCTACCAGATCGCCGAAGGGCTCCGCATTCACCGGGGGGTAAGCCGCCAGGAGGCTGAAAGCCAGGCGGTGCAGATGCTCTCCGAGGTCGGCATCCCCGCCGCTGCTGAGAGGATCAGGGACTACCCGCACCAGTTAAGCGGCGGGATGCGCCAGCGCGTGATGATCGCCATGGCGCTCGCCTGCCGCCCGGAACTGGTAATCGCCGACGAGCCGACCACCGCGCTGGACGTCACCATCCAGGCGCAGATCCTGGAACTTCTGGACCGGCTGAAGGAGGAGAACCGGATGGGGCTCATCCTGATCACCCACAACCTGGGTATCGTGGCCGAGCGCGCCCACCGGACCGCCATCATGTACGCCGGCCAGGTGGTGGAGCTTGCCCCCACCGAAGAGCTCTTCAAGAATCCGCTCCACCCTTACACCCGCGGCCTTTTGGCCTCGCTCCCGGAATTCGGCAAACCGGGCGAGCCGCTTGCCACCATCGCGGGGACCGTTCCGGACCTCAAGGGGCGCCTGGCCGGCTGCGCTTTCAGCGCACGCTGCCCGGTCGGCGACCAAAGCTGCCTGGAGACACCGACCGAGATGAAGGAGGCAGGCCCGGGCCACACCGTCCGCTGCCTGAAAGCGCCATGACCGTGCTCCTTGGTACCGAAAACCTCTACAAGGAGTTCACCGTGCGGGGCTCCGCCTTTGCGGAGAAGAAGACCCTCACCGCGGTGGCCGGCGTCGACCTGGAGATCGGCGCCGGGGAAACCCTGGGGATTGCAGGGGAGTCGGGCTGCGGCAAGTCCACCCTGGCCAGGCTGCTGACCGCCCTGATGCCCCCCACCCGGGGTGCCATCCGCTACCAGGGCAAGGAGCTTGCCTCGATGAGCGCTCCCGAGCTGAGGAACTTCCGGAAGGAGGTCCAGATGATCTTCCAGGACCCCTTCTCCTCGCTCAACCCGCGCATGCGGGTCTCCGAGATCATAGCCGAGCCGCTGATCATCCACGGGATGGGCAACGCCAGCCAGAGGCGGGAACGGGTCGCCCAGCTCCTGGAGCGGGTAGGACTCTCCGCCGGCCAGTTCACCCGTTTCCCGCACGAGTTTTCCGGCGGGCAGCGGCAGAGGATCGGCATCGCACGGGCTCTCGCGGTCTCTCCCAGGCTGATCATCGCCGACGAGCCGGTCTCCGCCCTGGACCTTTCCATCCAGGCCCAGATCATGAACCTGCTGCAGGAGGTGAAGCGCGACCTCGGGCTCTCCTTCCTGTTCATCACTCACGACCTGTCGGTCCTGAAGCATCTGAGCGACCGCATCGCCATCATGTATCTGGGACGCATCGTGGAGACCGGCAGCCGGGACGACGTGCTCACCGCGCCGCTGCATCCTTACACCGAGGCGCTGTTAAGCGCCATCCCCAGCATCGACCCCGATAAGAGGAGGCGCCGGGTCATCGCCAAGGGAGAGCTCCCCTCCCCGGTCGCGCCTCCCCCAGGCTGTCCGTTCCACACCCGCTGTCCCTATGCCCAGCCGGTCTGCAGCGAACAGCGGCCCGAACTTGAGGAGAAGGAGCCCGGGCACCGGGCAGCCTGCCACTTCAGCGCAGAGATCTACCGCACCCCGCAAGCTTCACGTTGACAAAAATTCCATTCCTATATATAGATAATTCGGAACCTAACGCGGAGGACAAGTCGTTGGCATTTGATAAAAACAAGGAATTCGGCAAGGAAGCGGAGATCCTGAAGGTCTTGGGGCACCCGATCCGCCTGAAGATAGTGGCAGGGCTTTGTACGCAGGAATGTAACGTGAAGCATATCTGGGAATGCCTGGGACTTCCGCAGGCAACCGTCTCCCAGCACCTGGCTCTGTTGAAGAACAAGGGGATCATCGAAGGAACGCGCGACGGGGTGGAAGTGCACTACGCGGTGGTCAGCCCCCTGGTGCGCCGGTTGGTGACCATCCTGAACGAACCTTAGCAGCAGCACGAGACGGACGCAACGGGCACCCACATTCCCTTGACGCAAGCCTCAAACGAACAGGGGCGGCCCTAACAGGCCGCCCCTTTCTGCTGTTTCAAGCATTATTAAGCCACCCGCGCCACATCCCACGCGCGACCACTGGCCGCTTACTTCGGCAACCGGCAGAAAAAGCCGGGATCCCGCGAGGTCCGGTCAGCTGCCGCTGACATCCAGTTCGGCAACCCTCAGTGCAGGAGAGCCGACCGAGCCGAAGAACCGCAGATCATCGGCCACCATATCGACCCCGCCGAACAGCTCCAGGAGATTCCCCGCAATGGCGATCCCCTTGACAGGGTGAACGATCTCCCCTCCTTCCAGGTAGAAGCCGGCCGCCCCCACCGAGAAATCGCCGGAGATGGGGTTGGCGGTATGGATGCCCATCACGTCCGTGATCAGGATCCCCTTGCCGACGCTCTTGACAAGGTTCTGGAAGCTGTCGGGGCCTGTCTCGATGAACAGGTTGTGCGCCCCCAGGCGGGGAGGCATCTTGATCGACCCGCGGGTGGAATTGCCGGTCGACGCCTGTCCCATCCTTCTTCCCCAGTAGCTGTCGTAGAGAAACTGCTGCAGCACGCCTTTACTCACCAGCAGGGTGTCCTGCTGGGGCACCCCTTCACCGTCGCAGGGAGCACTCCCCATGCCGCCGGGAAGGATGCCGTTGTCCCTCACCGTAATAAGCCCGGAAAACAGCTGCTCCCCTACCCTGCCACGCAACAGCGACTTCCCCTTCACCACGTTGTCCCCCAGGAAGGAAGCGGAAAGCACCTCCAACAGGTCGCTCGCCACGTGGTTGTCCAGCACGGCAGGGCAGCGCATGGTGGCAATGGTGCGGGCACCCAGCAAAGAGGTCGCCTTGCTGCCGGCCCGCTGCGCGACCACCTGGAGGTCGAGATCGGAGAAGCGGTTGGCAAAGTCGAAATCCCAGGCCATCTGTGCGGCACCGTCTTGTTCGGCGACCACCGAGATGCTGCAGGAGACGTAGCTGCTCTGGTAGAAGGCGCAAAGCCCGTGAGAATTGCGGATCAGCGACTGTTGAGCGGATTCGCTGTAGCTGCATTTCCTGACCCTTTTCAGACGGGGATCACCGGCAAGGGTCAGCCGCTCCAGCTCCAGGGCACGCTCGATCTTCTTTTCCTGCGGGATGAAGGAAAGCCCTTCGTCCCACAGGCCGGCAAGCTCCGGGTAACCGGCAACGGGGAGCGGCAGGCCGTGGCAGGGGTCGGGGGTCTGGCTGCGGGCTGCGACCAGCGCGCCCTCCACCATCCTCTCCAGGGAAGCAGGGTCGAGGGCGGTGGAGAAGGAGAAGCCCAGGCCGTCGCCGCACTTGACCCGGATGGCGAGCCCCAGCGGCTCCGAGCACTTGAAGGCGTCGAGCTTGCCCCCCTTCGCTTCCACGGAAAGATCGCGCGACTGCTGCACCGCTATCTCGTAGCCGTCCAGCTCCTTTCCCTTGAGCAGGCTTTCCACGCTGTCGGCATGGCGTGAGAGTTCCATGAAACCTCCTACAGGTCGAGAATCATGGCTATTTCGTCGCAGTCGGGGAACTTCACGCACTTGATGCAGTCGCCCCACACCTTGTGGGGGAGCTCGGACTTGTCGACCACCACGAAGCCCAACTTGGCGAAGAAGTCCGGCTTGTAGGTCAGGCAGAAGAGGCGCTTCAAACCTATCTCGCGAGCCTCTTCCAGGCAGGCGCCCACCACCCTGCTGCCGATGCCGCGCCGGCCGGCCTCTTCGGCAACCGCCACCGAGCGCACCTCGGCCAGGTCCTCCCACACGATGTGCAGGGCGGAGGTCCCCAGCAACTGGCCGTTTTCCTCGCAGACGTAGAAATCCCGGATCGAATCGTACAGTTCGGAAAGCGAACGGGACAGCATGTCGCCGCGACTGGCGTAGGTGGTGAGGAGTTTCTGGATATCCTTGACGTCGCTGATCTTCGCTTTTCTAATCATGCTGCTGCCTCCTGAATCATCTCCCTGGCGTGCTCCAGGGTCTTTTCGGTCACCCGCGCCCCGCCCAACATCCGGGCCACCTCGGCAACCCGTCCCTCTCCCTCCAGCTTCTGCACCGAGGTCGCGGTACGCCCCTCCCGGACCGCCTTCTCCACCCTGAGATGGAGATCGGCGAAGGCGGCCACCTGGGGGAGGTGCGTGATGGCCAGCACCTGCTGGGCCCCTGCCACCTTCTTCAGCTTCTCGCCCACCAGGGCCGAGGTGGCGCCCCCGATGCCGGTGTCCACCTCGTCGAAGATCAGGGTGGGGACCTCGCTCTCCGGGTGGAGCTGCTTCAGGGCCAGCATCAGCCGGGAGAGCTCGCCGCCGGAGGCGATCTTGGCGATCGGGCGGGGAGGCTCGCCGGGGTTGGGGGAAAACAGGAACTCGGCCCGCTCGAAACCGTGAGCCTTGGGCTCGGCGGAGGCTTCCAGGGAAGTCTCGAACACCGCGTGCGCCATGGCAAGTTCGGCCAGCTCCCGCTCCATTCCCTTCTTGAGGGCTGCCGCCCCTTGGGCTCTGGCCCTGGAAAGCTTCGCCCCCAGGCTGGCCAGCTCACCCTTCAGATCGGCGATGCGGGAGCCCAGCTCGTCTTTGGCCTGTTCGCGGCCGGAGAGTGCGGCAAGCTCCGCATCCACCCCCTGCTGGTAGGCGAGGATTTCGGCGATGTCGGCACCGTACTTGCGCTTGAGCCGGTTGATCAGGTCCAGGCGGTCATCGAGCTGTTCCAGCCGTCCCGGCTCGGCCTCCACCCCGGCCGCGTAATCGCGCAGGGTAAGCGAGGCATCCTCAAGCTGGGCGTAGCCGTTTTCCAGCGCTTCCGCGACCGGGCAAAGCGCATGATCGATGGCGGCCGCCTCGGTTACCCCGCTGATCACCCGGCGCAGGCGTCCCAGCAGCGCGCCATCACCGCCGTAGAGGGCATCGAAGGCCTGCTGGCTGCTGAGCAGGAGCTTCTCGCTGTGGGCGAGCCGGGTCCTCTCCTCGCTTAACTCCTCCTCTTCGCCTGCGTACAGGCGGGCATCGGCGATCTCCTGGCTCTGGAAGGAGAGCAGGTCCAGCCGGCGGGCAGCCTCCCGTTCACCCTGCTCCAGCGCCTCCAGCTCTCCCCTGGCCTGCTGGTACTGTTCGAAGCAGGCGGCAAAGGCATGGCGAAGCTCCAGCGCGCCGGAGAAGCCGTCCAGCAGCCGCAGGTGCTGGTCGGTCCTCAAAAGGGACTGCGAGTCGTGCTGGCCGCAGATGGTGATGAGCGCGCGGGAGACCTCGGCGAGCATGGAGGTGGTCCCCAGGCTGCCGCCGATGAAGACGCGGTTCTTGCCACCCCGGGAGATGACCCTGCGCAGCAGGAGCTCCCCGTCGCACTCGATGCCGTTTTCGGCCAGCTGCGAGCAAAGCGCGGGGGCTGCGGAGAGGTCGAAGATCGCCTCCACCGAGGCCTCGTCGGCACCGGAGCGGATCAGCTCGGCGCTGGCCCGCCCCCCGAGGATCAGGTTGACGGCGTCGATGATGATCGATTTGCCCGCGCCGGTTTCGCCGGTGAGTATGTTGAGGCCACCATTGAACTCGACATGAAGCCTGTCAATGATGGCCAGATTGGTTATCTGAAGTTCTCGCAGCATAGTTTTTAGCTCTACCTCTCCCCCCACTTAAGCTTGGTCCTTAACACCTCGAAGTAGTCCTTGCTCCTCGACTGCACCAGCCGGGTCAGATGTTCCGACCTCTCGATCTGCACGATGTCGCCGGAGACCAGCTTGACGCCGACCTGGCCGTCCAGGGTTAAAAAGACCGCCTCATCGGTCCCCGACTGCAGCTTGATGGAGATGCTCGCATCGGGAGCGACCACCAGCGGCCGGTTAGTGAGGGTGTGGGGGCAGATCGGGGTGATGGAGATGCACTCCAGCGCAGGGTGGATAATGGGGCCGTTGGCGGAGAGCGAGTAACCGGTAGAGCCGGTGGGGGTGGAAACGATCAGGCCGTCGGCCTTGAAGGTGGTCAGGTAGCGGCCGCCCACCGAGGTCTCCATGTCGATGATGCGCGCCAGCGCCCCCTTGTTGATGACCACGTCGTTCAGCACCCGGTGATGCTCGATCAGCTCGCCGTTACGCTCGACCGAGGCAAGCAGCATCATGCGCTCGCTCACCTCGAAGTCCCCTTCCAGGCAGCGCTCCATGGCCGGGTACAGTTCGTTCAGGGTGATCTCGGTGAGAAAGCCGAGGCTCCCCAGGTTGACGCCGAGAATGGGGACCTCGCGCTCCCCCACCAGGCGGGCCGCAGCGATCAGGGTGCCGTCGCCGCCCAAGACCACCACCAGGTCGGCGTTACTGGCGATAGCGGAGCTCTCGACGGTCTCGGTGCCGCTGGTTCTTCTGAGTTGTTTGGAGAGGTGATCCTCGACACTGGCGGTGACGCCACGCACTGCCAGCCATTCGGTCAACTGCTGCGCCACGCCGAGGCAACGGGGATCGTGTACTTTGGCTACTATGGCGATTTTTTTCACGACCACCTCTTTACTTGTATTGTAATCTAGGATTTACTAGCATATATAATCTACCATGTCCAACGGAAAACTAGCTCTCCTTTAGGCCGCTGCCAGCGACCGTCAAGCGGCGAAACCACTGCGAAAATTCCTGGAACGACACCTATGACTGATGGACTGCTGACTGAAGAGGAAACCAGCATGGCTCAAGACGAAATCGGGATCACGGAAGAGGTACCGACCGGCCTCGGCGAAGAACTCGACAAGCAGATGACCATCATAAAATCCTTCCTGGAACACCTCGAATATACCCTCGGCAAGGACAAATACTCGGCGACCAAGTACGACAGTTTCAATGCCCTCGCCTATGCAGTCAGGGACCACCTGGTCGAACGCTGGCTGGACACCCAGCAGGCCTACTACAACCTGGACAACAAGCGGGTCTACTACATCTCGATGGAATTCCTGATGGGGCGGACCCTGGGCAACAGCCTGATCAACCTGGGGCTCTGGAACGATTTCAAGGAAGCCATCGACTCCCTGGGACGCGATTTCGAGGAGATCCTCGACGAGGAGCAGGACGCGGGGCTCGGCAACGGCGGCCTCGGCAGGCTGGCCGCCTGCTTCCTGGACTCCATGGCCACCATGTCGATACCGGCCTACGGCTACGGCATCCGCTACGAGTACGGCATCTTCCGCCAGGCCATCGCGGACGGCGCCCAGGTCGAGATCCCGGACAACTGGCTGCGCTACCGCAATCCGTGGGAACTCGACCGCCAGGAACACCTGCATACCGTCAAGTTCAACGGCCGGGTGATCACCACCATCGACAAGGAGAGCGGCAACCTGGTGCGCGAGTGGGTTGACACCGAGGACGTCATGGCCATGGCCTACGATACCCCGATCCCCGGCTACCAGACCCACACGGTGAACACGCTCAGGCTGTGGAGCGCCAAGTCCAGCCGCGAGTTCGACCTGAAGTTCTTCAACGAGGGAAACTACATCCGTGCCGTCGAGAAGAAGATGCAGTCGGAGACCATCTCCAAGGTCCTCTACCCCGCCGACAACGTCATCGAAGGAAAAGAGCTCAGGTTCAAGCAGGAGTACTTCCTCGCCTCGGCCACCGTGCACGACGTCCTGTACCGCTTCAAGAAGATGCACAAGGATTGCCGGCTGCTGCCGGACAAGGTGGCCATCCAGTTGAACGACACCCACCCCACCCTCGCCATCCCCGAGCTGATGCGGGTGCTGCTCGACCTGGAAAAGCTGGACTGGGACGAGGCGTGGGAGATCACCAGAAAGACCTTCGCCTATACCAACCACACCATCCTCCCCGAGGCGCTGGAGCTTTGGCCGGTCTGGTTCTTCGAGCAGATCCTGCCGCGCCACCTGCAGATCATCTACGAGATCAACGAGCGCTTCATAAAAGAGATCAAGCAGCGCTTCCCGGACGACCCGCAGCGCATCTCCCGGATGTCCATCGTCGAGGAACACTGGGAGAGGAAGATCAAGATGGCCCACCTGGCCATCGTGGGTAGCCATTCGGTGAACGGTGTGGCCGCCCTGCACACGGAGATCCTGAAGAGGGAGCTCTTCCGCGACTTCTACGAGATGTACCCGGAGAAGTTCAACAACAAGACCAACGGCATTACGCAACGGCGCTGGCTCAAGATGGCCAACCCGTCCCTCTCCGCCCTGATCGACGAGTACATCGGCGACTGCTGGACGCGCGACCTCTACGAACTGAACAGCAAGCTGAAGCCTCTGGCCGCAAACCCGGAGTTCGTCCAGCGCTGGCAGCAGGTTAAGCGCAAAAACAAGGAAGGGCTCTGCCGCTACATCTTCAAGCACAACGAGATCGACGTCGACCCGGCCTCGCTCTTCGACGTGCATGTCAAAAGGATCCACGAGTACAAGCGGCAGCTTCTCAACGTGCTGCACATCATCACCCTGTACAACAGGATCAAGGACAACCCGCAGGCGGAGGTGGTGCCGCGCACCTTCATCTTCGCAGGCAAGGCAGCCCCCGCCTACGCCGCCGCCAAGCTGATCATCCGCCTGATCAACGCGGTGGCCCAGGTGGTCAACGATGACCCCGAGGTGGCCGGCCGGATCAAGGTGGTCTTCCTGGCCAACTACAGCGTGACCCTGGCGGAGAGCATCTTCCCCGCCTCCGACCTCTCCGAGCAGATCTCCACCGCCGGCACCGAAGCCTCCGGCACCGGCAACATGAAGTTCGCCCTGAACGGTGCTTTGACCATCGGCACCCTGGACGGCGCCAACATCGAGATCATGGAGGAGGTCGGGGCGGAAAACATCTTCATCTTCGGCCTGACCGCTACAGAGGTCGCCGAATTGAAAGAACGCGGCTACAACCCGATGGAATACTACAACGGCAACCGGGAGTTGAAGCGGGTGATCGACATGATCGCCTCCGGCTTCTTCTCCCCCGGCACTCTTGACCTCTTCACCCCGCTCACCGACTCGCTTTTGAACCACGGCGACCACTACATGCTGCTGGCAGACTACGCATCCTACGTCGCCTGCCAGGAGCGGGTGGGCGAGTTGTACCGCCAGCAGGACGAGTGGGCAGGAAAAGCGATCCTGAACGCCGCAGGGATGGGCAAATTCTCCAGCGACAGGACCATCAAGGAGTACGCCCAGGAAATCTGGGGGATCAAGCCGATCGATATCCTCCCGGGCGCCGCAGAAATGGAGCACTGATTGGATCTTTTCAGCACCGCGAGCACCGAAGCAGCCCCCCTGGCAGAAAGAATGCGGCCGCGCACCATTGCCGAGTACCTCGGGCAGAGCCACCTCCTCGGTGAGGGTAAACTCTTGCGCCGCCTGATCGAAACCGACCGTCTTACCTCGCTCATCTTCTGGGGTCCTCCCGGCAGCGGCAAGACCACCCTCGCCAAGATCATCGCCAACGCCACCAAGTCCCACTTCATCTTCTTCTCGGCCATCATGAACGGCATCAAGGAGATCCGCGAGGTGGTCAAGGAGGCCGAGGAAATTCTCCGATACCAGGGGAAGCGCACCATCCTCTTCGTCGACGAAATCCACCGTTTCAGCAAGTCCCAGCAGGACGCCTTCCTCCCCTACGTGGAACGCGGCACCTTCACCATGATCGGTGCCACCACGGAGAACCCCTCCTTCGAGGTGATCGCCCCGCTTTTGTCCCGCTGCAAGGTACTGGTGCTGCACGCGCTGACCAGCGAGGACGTCATGCAGATTCTCGCCACCGCCCTGACCGACCGGGAGCGCGGGCTGGGTGAGCTTGAGCTTGCCGCCGGCGAGGAGGCTTTAGAGTTCATGGCCGAGCAGGCAGGGGGCGACGCCCGGGTGGCCCTCAACACGCTGGAGACCGCGGCGCGCATCGCGCACGGCGGGGAAATCACCCTGGAGACCGCGCGGGAGGCGGTGCAGAAAAAGCCGCTTCTCTACGACAAAGGGGGCGAGGAACACTACAACGTCATCTCCGCCTTCATCAAGTCCATGCGCGGCTCCGACCCCGATGCTGCCCTCTACTGGCTCGCCCGCATGCTGGAAGCGGGCGAGGATCCCATCTTCATCTTACGGCGCATGGTGATCTTCGCCTCCGAGGACGTGGGTAACGCCGATCCGCGCGGCCTGCAGATGGCGGTCTCCGCGCTGCAGGCCTTCCAGCTGGTCGGCATGCCGGAGGGGAGGATCATCCTCGGGCAGGCGGTAAGCTACCTCGCCACGGCACCGAAGTCGAACGCCTCCTACCTGGGGATCAACGAGGCCCTTGCCGAGGTGAGACAAAGCGGCGCATTGCCGGTGCCGATGCACATCAGGAATGCGCCCACCTCCCTGATGAAGAAGATGGGCTACGGCAAAGGGTACCGCTACTCACACGATTACGAGCGCGGCTACTCCGGGCAAAGCTACCTTCCCGAACAGATCGGCGGCAAGCGCTTCTACGAGCCCAAGGAGAGCGGCTACGAGAAGAGCATCAAGGAGCGGATGGAGTGGCTCAAGGGCGAGCGCGAGAAGCGAAAACCGGAGTAAGGCCTCACGGGGGATCGCTTCTGGCCGCTCAGGGCAGCCGAGCCATTGTTTTTTTGACTTGGCGTCTGTCTTAGGCTAAATTGGCGACGATATTGCTATCAGGCCCCGATATATTTTGCCGCCTATTTACCAGTTCAACAGGATTCGTGATAACTGAAGACATCCGCTGGGTCCAGCGATTTGACAATTTTGTTCGGGCGCTCAAGCAATTGGACGACGCGATGAAATTGATTCAACAGCGCGACCTGTCCGTGCTTGAACAACAAGGGGTCATCCAGGCGTTCGAGTACAACTACGAACTCGCCTGGAACGTGCTGAAGGATTTTTACGAGAACCAGGGGGAACAGGGTATCCAGGGAAGCCGTGACGCCATCAGGGTCGCCTTCAGGCGTGGCCTTATTTCCAACGGTGAAGTCTGGTTGCAGATGATCAAGAGTCGGGCCCTGACGCTCCACGCCTATAACGAAGAGGTGGCAGACGAAATCCTCGAGGATATCACCGGGCTCTACTATCCCGAGTTCGTTGCGCTGAAGGATGCCTTAACCCGGCGCCTGGAACAGTATGAGTGAAGAATTTGGCTTAAGGGCCGACGTGGTAGCTAAAATTCGTGCGGCCTTGACCCGGTTCCCGGAGATCAAAAGCGCCATTCTCTATGGCTCCCGAGCCAAAGGTAACTGGAAGCCCGGTTCCGACATCGACCTGACCCTGGTCACCGAACCGGACCTGCCGAAACGATTCCTGCTCAGGGTCTCCGTCACCCTCGACGATCTCGACCTCCCCTACTCCTTCGATCTCTCCCTTTTCCACTGCATCGACAACCCGAATGTCATCGATCACATCCATCGGGTCGGCATCGAGTTCTACAACGCAGAAAAAGTCTCCTCTCCAGAGTAGGATCCGTCTCCGACAGCCCCTCACCTTCAAGGAGAGGCACCTCTCCGGCACGCCGGGCCGATGCAGATCAGGCACAATATCAAATACCTTCGCTGTGGCTGTGTTTGAAATTGTGCGGCACCATGATATATTCAAGCAGTCCGACATCTACCATGCAGTCGGTTTTGCCGGGGCGGCAGCCGATTCTCCGGAGTGATACATGAAAAAAATCGGGATTCTTACCAGTGGCGGCGACTGCTCGGGAATGAACGCTGCCATCAGGAGCGCAACCAGGACCGCGCTCGGGCACGGCCTGCAGGTGGTCGGGTTCAGGAAGGGATATGCCGGCCTTTTGAAGCCGGATTACCTGGAGATGGGGACCAAGGAGGTGGCCGGGATCCTGCACCGCGGCGGCACCTTTTTACAATCGGCCCGCAGCGACGAGTTCCGGACCTCGCTGGGAAGAGAGAAGGCAGTCCGTCACCTGGAGGAGATGGGCGTGGATGGCCTCGTCATCATCGGCGGGGACGGGTCCTTGAACGGCGCGCTGGCCCTGCACCGGATGGGGGTCCCGGTGATCGGTATCCCGGCCAGCATCGACAACGACATCCCCTTCACGGACATGGCTCTCGGTGTCGACACCGCCCTCAACAACATCATCTACGCCATCGACTGCATCAAGGACACGGCAAGTTCCCACGACCGCGCCTTTGTGATCGAGGTGATGGGGAGGAACTCAGGGTATCTGGCGAGCACCTCGGCCATTGCCTCGGGTGCCGAATACGCCATAGTGCCGGAAGTGGAATGCGACATGGAGGATCTCTGCAACCAGCTCAGAAGCCGCTATGAGGAAGGGCGCAGCAACGCCATCATCATCCTCGCCGAAGGTGCCGGCCGTGCCCAGAACATCGCCGACACCATCAAGGACGTGATCGGTTTCGAGACCCGGGTGACCGTGCTGGGGCACTACCAGCGCGGAGGCGCTCCCTCGGTGTTCGACCGCCTGTTGGGGAGCCGCCTGGGACATGCCGCGGTGGAACTGCTGATGGAGGGGCAGAAAGGAAAGATGGTTGGACTATGCTGCAACTCCATCGTCCCCACCCTGCTGGAGACCGTCGTGGTCAGCGAGAAGCGCCAGCCCGACGAACTGCACAACCTCTCCCTCATCCTGGGCATCTGAAGCAGCAACCGGTTTCTGCAGGGCCGATCCCCCCGCCTTACAAAATCAACTGAAACTACGCCCCCCGTTGATGAAGGGGGGCAACGATCTTGCAACTGCCCCTTTATGAAATCCGACGCATCCGCACCAGCCTCCCACCCTCAACCATCTCCCGCAATCACCTATGAAACGATCCCGTTCATTCCAGCCGTCAGGCGGCCCACGCCGTACCTAAGCTAAAAATCTCGTTGATAAGCGAACCACAGCCCGACGTAAGCTAACATTCCCTTTGGTAAGCTAAGCAATGCCTTACTTAAGCCAAAGGAAGCCTTACTTAAGCTAGGCCGCGTCTTGGTTTAGCTAAATAGGACCGTGCCTGAGGAAAACCATCCGCTCATGATATCAAGGGGCGGTCTTCCTTTGGAAACCAGGGGGACCTTTAGGTTCAGAAAGGCGCCAACAAGGTTCAACAGGGGCACAGATATGCGGTGAGGATACTTCCATCACTAAATGAACCAGTCGACGACCAGTCGCAGAGAGTCACCAGCACGAGATGGAGGTGCTGATGGAGATTTTATAGGCTTTCACAGCCGCGTTAAAAGGCTGGCGACGCTATTCGAGGGCATGGTTCATTAAAAGCAGGCCGCACCCTGCCTGGAGGTAGAGTCATAACTCTTAATGCAGCCCTTCTTTTGCTTAACTGTGGCGTGGACTAAGCAAAAGATGGCCTCCGTTTGCTTATCGAGGGGAAAGGCCGTGGATAAAAATGCCCCGGCGGAGTTTCCCTATCTGCAGGGGACGCATCTGCCGGGGCCATGTTAACAAGCGGGAGGGGCTGACTATGCGGCCGAGAAATCTGACCGCTTGTTGCTGGTTTTAGTTGGTAGTCACAGGCTTGGTTACCTTGCGGGTTCTCTTACTGCTCCTTCGGGTGACGACGCCGGAGTTCAACAGCGCCGTGATGTCTGCTTCGTCGCCAAAGATCGCAACGTAGTGAAGGATCTTCTGGATCTGGACGTCGAGATCTTTTCGTGCCGTGTGGCGAGCTGCGATGTGAAGCCGATTACCGAGCAGGCCGCCTTCGTACATCTGCCGGAACCAGTCGATGCACTTTTGCAGCACGCTCTGCGAACCGAGCTTGTCCTCACGCCAGTCATGGATGAAGACGTTGAGACCGAACAATACGCCAAAGAAGATGTTGACGTTGGCGAGGTACACAGCATCTGTGCCGCTGGATTTGAACTTCAGATCCGGATGGTCGTTCTCCATAGGCTTACCTCCTTGGGTACGCTGAGATACCAGCTGTTCATCTGCCCATTGTTCCCCTACCCACGCGCATAGGTAATGGCAGTAATCACACCTCCCTGCGGGTCCTGAATCACACAGAACCTGCCGACCCGCGGGATGTCGGTCGGCCGGACTAACAGTTTGCCACCCAACTCGGCAGCCTTGCGGGCGGTCGCGTCGACGTCGGTGACCGTGACATAGATTCCCCATACCGCGGGGGGGGGGCTCTCGCCGGCACGGCTCTGCACGATCCCACCCACCTCCTTGCCGTCGACCTTGATAAGGCGATAGCTCTCCTCTCCGGTCCACGGTTCGGTCGTCCAGCCAAACAGTCTGGTGTAGAAGGCTTCGGCTGCGCGTACATCGGTCGTGCTGAGCTCAAACCAGCTGAAAGCACCCTGCTTCCTGAATTCGTCGGTCATCGCGTCACCTCCCCATCCGCAGCGTGTCAACAACCCAAGTACCTGAACAATTATTACAGCATTTATATGCGAGGCAACCGCCAATCAACACGATTCACGAGGTGAGAAAAAGTAACTCCAAAGGGGATAAAGCGACCAGAAAAGGGACGGGTAAAAGAAGGCAACAAGGGGAGCAGCAGAAGAAAGGGGGGAGACCGGAGGAAGTCCGGGCAACTGGGCGCTCCTAGCGCAGCCGGAGGCGTCCCAGGGCGATGCCAAGGTACTTGTTCAAGAAATGCTCCCTCGGCAGGAAAGAAAGTACCGGCGGCTTGCGGTTGCCAAGCCCCTCAAGGAGAGCGGCTATTTCCGCGTTGTTTCCCGCGGCTGCCATCCCCTGCCGGAGAACGCGGAGTGCATCGGCTTTGTGCTTGGCGATCAGATGAATCCTCGCCAGGTTGAGGTAGTGGACAGGGTTCTCCGGCTCTAGCTGCAGGATGGCGAGGCAGAGGTCGCTGCCGGATTTTAACTGTCCCCGTTCCTTGGCGATGCAGTACCCAAGGTAGGAATGCCAGGAGGGGTTGTCGGCGATCTTAAGCGCCCGTTCCAGAAGCGCCAGAGCAGAGGGTGTTTCCCCGGCGGAGAGAGCCTCCAATGCCCGCTGAAAAAGTTTTTCGCTCTCTTCCGTCGAAAGATCCATCAGTGACTCCCCTGCCAGGAGGTGATTTTGCAAGCGCTCAACCGACTGTCACCGGCTTTGAACTTCAGCTTTCACAACAGCGACAGCAGTTCCTGGTGCCGCTCTATTCTTGCCAGGGCGGGCATGTCGCCCCGGTAGGCCACAAAAGGAACGCCGGCAGCATCGGCCGCCTGGCGGTCCACCTCGGAATCCCCCACGAAGAGCGCTTCCCCTGCTGCGATGCCGTAATGGTCGAGCACCTTGAGCACCGGCTCGGGATGCGGCTTGGGATTGCTCACCAGGCCCGCCGTCATCACGCAGCTGAAGTAGCGGCCCAGCCCGAAGGAGGCCAAGAGCATGTCCATGGAGCTGGCCCGGTTGGTGCAAACAGCCAGTTCCACCCGGCCGTGCAGGGCCTGCAAGGTCTCGCGCAGCCCCTCCTCCATCACCATAAGCGGAAAGAGCTGCCGGTAGTCGATCGAGGCGGAAAAGGCACGCACCTCGCCCATCCTGTCATCACCGGCAAAGAGGTAGCTAAGGACGTCCTTGTTGCAGTAGGTGTGCAGGATCCTCATGGTATCGGCATCGGAGCGGTCCAGGGGGGGCTTGCCGAAGCGCTCGATGATCTGCGTATAGAAAGCGAAGTTCGCCTCGAAGGAATCGAACAGGACACCGTCACAATCGTAGATGACGGCTTTGATTGCTTTACTCACGTTGGCTCCGCGACGCCCGTTACTCGCCGTCATCACGGGAAAAGGTCGTCAGGTACTCCTCCCACTCGATGGGGAGCATGTGTTTCTTCTTGTTATTGCACTCTTTGCAGCTGGGGACCACATTCCCTTTGCCGCTCTTGCCGCCCCGGATGACCGGGACGATGTGGTCCATGGAGAGCTCGGCGGGGGGAAAGCGCCGCCGGCACCAGTGGCAAAGCCCCTTGCCAAGCCGGTTTTTCCACCACTGGCTCTTGCGCAATTCGCGGGCCTTTTCGCGCTCGCGCTTGATCTCCTCCTCGGAGACCTCGATGATGAAATAATCCAAAAAACCTCCGGGACCAGGGGCTGGTCAGACCGCGGGGAACCGACGCGTCTAGCTGAGGGTTTGCCTGCGGAACTCGTCGATGGCGCCCCGCGCCAGCTCGTCACAGCGTTCGTTCTCGGCATGGCCGTTGTGGCCCCGGATCCAGACCCACTTGATCTTGTGCACCTTGGAAAGGGCCAAAAGCTTCTCCCAGAGGTCACGGTTGACGACCTGTTCCTTCTTGCTGTTGACCCACCCCTTACGCACCCACCCCGGCAGCCACTCGGTCATCCCCTTCACCAGGTACTGGGAATCAGAGGTCACCACCACCTCGCAGGGACGGGTCAGCGCCTCGAGAGCGGCGATTGCCCCGGTCATCTCCATCCGGTTGTTGGTGGTGAGCCCTTCCGCTCCGGAGAGTTCCTTGACCCTGCCGGCGCAGCGCAGGATGCTGCCGTAGCCGCCGATGCCGGGGTTGCCGCTGCAGGCCCCGTCGGAAAAAATCTCAACCAGCATGTATGTAGGCCCCTTCCTCTTTGAGCAGCGTGGCGATGGCGTCCATCACCCGGTCCACGATCAGCTGGTGAGTCTCCTTGCAGTCGGGCAGCTGGAACAGGTCCTCGAAGTCGATGGCGCAGCCGAAGGAGGCGCCCCCCTTGGCGTTACAGGAGGGGAACTTCCAGCGGTTGATGCCGGTGAGGGCGACCGGTATCACCTGGGGCCGGACGTCGTAGATGATCTTGCCCACGCCCCGGTTACCCTTGCCGAGCACGCCGTCCTTGTGGCGGGTCCCCTCCGGGTAAAGCATGACCTTTTGATCGAGCAGCAGATCGTTGAGATGCTTGCCGGCCCGCACGTCCCGCCCCCGTTTCACGGGAAAAGCCCCCCAGGACCGGTAGATGAATCCCTTCAGCGGATTCTGGAACAGCTCCTCTTTGGCGGGCGCCCAGATCATCTGCAGGGGATTTCTCCTGGCCACAGCCCAGGGCAGGAAGATGGTGTCGTAGGCGGAGATATGGTTGGACGCGATCAACACGCCGCCGCTGCGGGGGATGCGTTCGGCGCCCCTGACCACAAACCGGTTGATGCCGGAGGCATAGGTACCGACCACCCAGCACGAAAAAGTCACCCAGGAGCGACGAAGCAGTGAAACCTTCAAGAAAACCTCTCCACGGTGGAATTACAGCGCTAACCTGCGATGTATAGCATGAATTGCGGACGGTGGGCAACTTTTACATTAGAGAGGGATTTCAGGTACCGACGGTAAAGAAGAAGGTCGCGCCCTGGCCAGGACTGCTCTCCCCCCAGACGCGGCCGTTGTGGCGACGGATGATGCGGCG
The DNA here is from genome assembly GCA_035255025.1 of Geomonas sp. Classification (GTDB taxonomy): domain Bacteria; phylum Desulfobacterota; class Desulfuromonadia; order Geobacterales; family Geobacteraceae; genus Geomonas. The sequence continues at coordinate 52,447 of DATFAB010000073.1, read as the reverse complement.
GACGGTGGCGAGGCCCAGGCCGTTGCCGGGGAAATCGGTGGAGGAATGCAGCCGGCGGAACGGCTTGAAGAGATCGTCGCTTTGGGAACTGTCGTAACCGGCTCCGTTGTCTTTCACGAAGAAGACCGTCTCTGCGCCTGAATGGACCGCCCCCACCTCGATTAAGGTTTCCGGTGCCCTGGCGGTGTACTTCCAGGCGTTGCCGATCAGGTTCTCCAGGGCGACCTGCATGAGCTGCTGGTCACCGGCGGCCTGCAGGCCGGGCTGGATCCGGAAAGATGCCGACCGGTGCGGATCAGCCATCTGCAAACCCCGGGCAATCTGCGAGGCGATCGTGCTGAGATCCACCTGGTCTTTTTTCAGCGACACCTCGGTGGCCCGGGACAGCGACAGCAGGGAGTTCAACAGCCCCTCCACCTGCAGACACCCCTCGTTCACCCCCTGCACGTAGCTCGCCCGATCCTGGTCCGTCGTCCCCTCGCAGTCCTGGAGGAGCTGGGCGTAACTGTAGATCCTGGTAAGGGAAGTGCGCAGGTCATGGGAGATGGCATGGTTGAAGGCCTCCAGTTCGCGATTCACCTGCTGCAACTCAACCGCCTGCTGGGTGAGCGCCGCGTTCAGGCCGAAGATCTCCTGCTCGGCCCGTTTGCGCAAGGTGATGTCGATAATGGCCCCGACCAGGCCACCCGGCTCTCCCCCCTGCTCCTGGTAGACGGACTTGTAGAAGATGATGTCGCGCAGCTCTCCGTCGCCGCGCAGCAGGGTGGTCTCCTGGACTGCCGGCTCCTTCTCCTGGAAGGCCCGGCTTACCTGCGCCGGCGCCACTTCGGCGATGGTGCGCCCGATCAGCAGCTCACGCGGCTTGCCCAGCCAGGCGGCAAAGGCGAAATTGCACCAGATGAAGCGGCCGTTGGCATCCTGGTAATAGACGGGGTTGGGAATGGTGTCGATCAGGTGCTGCAGCAGGGCAGCCTGCTTGCCGACGGCCTGCTCGGCGGCTTTTCTCTCGGTGATGTCGCGCATAACCTCGACACCGGCGGTCACCCGCCCCGCCTCATCCCTGGCAGCAGAACCGAGGATTTCGTACCAGCGGGGCCCCTGACTCCCTTCGCGGCGAACCTCGAGGCGGTGCACACCCCCCTCCTGGAAAGCCTCCAGCAGGTGGCACCCCTGGCAGGGCGCGCTCTCATGCCGGTAGGCCTGGTAGCAGGGCTCCCCGGCATGGCTACCAGTGATCTGCTGGTGCACCTGGTTCTGGTACAGGACGGTCAGATCAGGTGCCTGGATGGAGATGCCGTCTCCCATCGCCTCGACTACCGCCACCAGCTTGGCCCTCTCGTGCTCCGCATTTTTCAGGGCGTCCTGCAGGGCCTCTTCCAGGCTCTCCCGGCTTTGGGAGGCATAAAGCCCGTAGCGGGCAAAGCTCAACAGAATCACCAGCACCAGCAGACGGTCCACAATCTGGTGGTGGGGAGGAGCAGTAACGGCGTTGACAAAGCTCGCCTCCTTGAAGACGGCGACGTCCAGGGCGGCATCCAGCAGCCAGTACACGACGATCAGGCAGAGCCCGGTGAAGAGGAGCTTGCGGTCCATGATCGCCTTGCTGGCCTTCGATTTGTTGTTCAGGCAGAACATCCAGCTACTCCCAGATGCCGTCGACGGCGAAGCTGCAGGACGGACAGCGCCCCTCCACCAGCAGGTTCTTCTCGATCTGGTAACCGTACCTCTTGATCAGCAGCTGCTGGCAGCCCGGGCAGTAACTGTTCTCGCCACCTTCGCCGGGGACGTTCCCCTCGTAAACGTAGCGCAGACCGGCCTCCAGCCCTATCTTGCGGGCGCTGCGCAGGGTTGCTACCGGAGTGCGCGCTTCATCCTGCAGCCGGTAGGTGGGGTAGAACTGGGTGACATGCCAGGGGGTGCCGGCGCCTAGCTCGCCCACGATGAACTCGGCTATCTTGCGCAGTTCCTGTTCGGAATCGTTGCGGTGCGGGATCACCAGGGTGGTCAGCTCCAGCCAGATGCCGAGCCTTTTGTACTCCCTGATGCAATCGAGCACCTCAGGGAGGGAAGCGCCCACCACCTCGCGGTAGAAGGAATCGGTGAACCCCTTGAGGTCGATGTTGGCGGCATCCAGGTAGGGAGCGATCACGCCTAGCGCCTCGTTGGTGATGTAGCCGTTGGTGACAAACACGTTCTTGAGCCCCGCGGCCCTGGCCAGCTTGGCCGTCTCGTAGGCGTACTCGAAGAAGATGGTAGGTTCCGTGTAGGTGTAGGCAATGGAGCGGCAGCCGTGGGCCAGCGCTCTCTGGACCACGGTTTCCGGTTCCACCAGGTTTCCCGAGAACTCGATACTCCCCTCGTCAGGCTGCGAGATGCTGTAGTTTTGGCAGTGCAGGCAGCGGAAGTTGCAACCAACGGTGGCGATGGCATAGGAACGGCTGCCCGCAAGCACGTGGAAGAGCGGCTTCTTCTCGATGGGGTCCACATGCTCAGCCACGGCCCTGCCGAACACCAGGGAAACCAGCACGCCCCCGCGGTTCTCCCGCACCCTGCAGTGCCCCCGCATGCCGGGGCCGATCAGACAATGGAACCGGCAGAGGCGGCAACGGACCCGGCCCCCTTCCAGCTTGTCGTAGAACATGGCTTCCTTCATAACGGCTCCTATCTTCGGACGAGTAACGTGACCATATTAAACAAGGCCAAGATATCACTTAGCAATGTCATTTTCCAGAGCTAAAATGCCGGAAACTGCAAAAAAGTCGGCACGGCAAGGGCAGGCAGAATCAAAACAAGTTTTCGGCAATTGACGCCCAAAAAAAATTCTGACACATGCGTCACGTTTACGTAAGGACAAAGCCGAGGTCGCTTTTTCGACATACCTTTGTTTTATTTTTGCGATTACATCGTAACTTCGGGAGGTTAAAAGGGAAACTGGTGCGGCAGAGGTGAGCGCCGGGAAGGTTGTTTTAAAAAATTGGCTTACGGTTGAAAACGGAACCGTTCTCTAAACTATTGTTTTAGGTGACTTTTTCGAAAATTTTACACTTGCACCCGCCTCGGGCCTTCTATATATTAATATAACAACAACCGCGTACAGAGGAGAAACACCATGATTTGCCCGCATTGCAACAACAAGAAACACATCGAGATCGACATCCACTCGGATGGTTACGCCAAAGGGCTCTTCGAATGCTCCTCTTGCGGCACCATCTGGCTGGTGAAGAGCGACGAGATCATCACCGTCAACAAGGCAGCCTAGTCGGGATCAGGGGCGCCTTACGCGCCCCTCCCCTCTTGCACCGCCCCCCGCTGCACCAGCGTTTTTTCAGCAGGTTAGCCTGCTGTCTCAACCCTCTCCTACTTTTCTCAGCAACCTCACAGACCGATAACGGCAAAGCCTTAAAGAGCGCCACTTCCCCTCCATAAAGCTCACTTTTCCTGCGGACACCGCTACAGGGTAGGCCCCGGCGGCACCTGGCCGTCTCCCGCTGCCAACCGTTCGAAGAAGTCATCGTAGAGCGGCGCCATGTTTTGCCAGTCATAACGCGCCACGTGACCATGGAGCTGGGGCACCTGCAGCTCCCCGGTCAAAATTCCCCTCAGTCTGTCAACAAGTTGCTCCTCCTGCTGGTAGAGAACCTCGGCGGCCTTGCCGCAGGGGACGTGCTCGGGATAGGCCAGGCGCTCAGGGAGCAGCGCCGCGCAGCCGCAGTAGAGGGCCTGCACCACGCTGGCACCGAAGAATTCCTGGCGGGAGGTGACCGGCAGCAGGTCAGCCTGCCAAAGCCACCCCGCATAATCGGCGAAGCTCTCCTGGTAGCCCCACCCGACGATGCGCGAGGAGAGCCGCTCGCGCGCCTGCAGGAAGACCGGGGGCGCCTTGCGGAACGACTCGCCGAGTACCGCCAGCCGGAACTCCACTCCCTCCCCGGCAAGCTGGTAGAGAGCCTCGAAAAACTGCTCCGGCGCCTTGTCGTATTCCCAGCGGTGGTTCCAGAGGATGAGCGGCGCTTTGCTCACCGCAAGGGGTTGCGGCCGGTGCTGGTCGAGCTTGCGCAGGTCCAGGCCGAGCGGAAGCACGCGGCTCCTGTCCGCGACCTGCCGCGCGGAGTCGGCCTCGTCATAATCGGGAAAACCCTTCAGAAAGCCGGGGAGCGCGTCCAGAAAGGAGTTTTTATGGTAGGAGGAGTTGAAAAGGACTGCGTCGGCGCAAAGGGCGCTCGAGTAGTTTATGAAGGCGTAGTGCAGGTCGCGCCGCAAGACGGGATCACCGTCGTCGGGAGACCAGGGATAGGTGAGCTGGTTTTCGTGGAAGTAGATGGCCGTGCGGCAGTGGCTGGTGGCCTTCCTGGTGAGAGCGAGGAAGGTGGTGAGGTCCAGCATGTCGGTGGCGAGGAGGAGGTCGCTCTTTCTTTCTTCGGCGAGATAGCGGCTGGCCAGGGTGACCGCGCCCCCGTGCATGCGCCACTTCCAGTTGCGCCCCGGCAGCGTTAAAAGTTCCACCTGGTGCCGGCTGTAGAGGGCGAATTCGCGGGCCCAGGCCGCATGGGAGCCGGTAAAGTAGGGCTCCAGCAAGGTGATGCGCATGCAGCCCCCTCTTTTAGAACATGAAGCGCCGCATGCTGACGTTCAGCAGGATGCCGACACCGATCATGGAGGTGACCATGGAGGTCCCCCCGTAGGAGAAGAAGGGAAGCGGCACCCCCACCACCGGGAACAGGCCGATCACCATCCCCATGTTGATCACGATGTGCCAGAAGAGCATGGCGCAGACGCCGACCGCCAAAAGCGAGCCGAAGCGGTCGTTGCACTTCTTGGCGATCCCCAGTCCCCAGAGGATCAGGAACAGGTAGAGGACCAGCATCACCAGGCAGCCGACGAACCCCCACTCCTCGCCGAACACGGAGAAGGCGAAGTCGGTGTGCTGTTCGGGCAAAAAGCGAAGCTGCGACTGGGTGCCGTGCATGAACCCCTTGCCGAAGGTGGCCCCGGAGCCGACCGCGATCTTGCTCTGGATGATGTGGTAGCCGCTACCCTGCGGGTCCAGGTCGGGGTTTAAGAAGTTGTAGATGCGGTCCTTCTGGTAGTCGTGCAACACGTAGCGCCAGGCGACGTAGACGGTGGGAATGGCGGCCGCGAACATGGTGGCGAGGGCCGACCAGCGCACGCCGACGAAGAGGATGATGGTCCCGGCGATGAGCGAGACCAAAATGGCGGTGCCGAGGTCAGGCTGCTTCATGATCAAAAGCGCCGGTCCGCCCAGCAGCAGCAGCGGGTAGAGGAGATCCCGCAGGGTAAGTCCCTTGAAGACCGGGTAGCGGCTGAAGAAGCGCGCCAGGGTGATGATGATGACGATCTTCATCGGCTCGGAGGGCTGAATGGTGAAAAAGCCCAGGTAGATCCAGCGCTTCGCCCCCATGGAGACCTTGCCGATCACCAGCACCAGGACCAGCAGGATGAGTACCGCGCCGTACAGCCAGTAGGCGAAGTCCTCAAGCATGTGGTAGTCGAGGCTGCAGACCGTCAGGCAGAGCATGAGGCCGGCCACTATCCAGTAGAGCTGCTTGAGGAAATAGGGGGTGCCGATTTCACGGTAGGAAGAAGAGGCGCTGTATATGTTGACGACCCCGACGCCAGTGATGAGCAGCACCACCGCAAGCAGGGTCCAGTCGAAGTTGGTGAAAAGCCGTCGATCGAACATCTAAACCTCGTATAAGGATGTTGGTGAGCGCCTGCGCCGGCGGCGGGGAGAACGACCTCTGTCCGTTTTTCCCGGGAAGAGCTGGCCAAAGAAGATGGGCCGGGGCCTTTCTCTGCTAATCCCCCGGCTTCTCCTGGGGTGCGGCAGGAGCGGCTGCGGCGGGCTTGGCAGCGCCGGGCGCAGGCGTGGAACCGGCGGCTGTCCCGGTCGCCCCGGGGGCAGCGCCCTCGGCGGCATCGCCTTCCCCCCCCTCCTTCGGCGGCCGGGCTACCGGCTTCTTGATTACCCCCTTCTGCTCGAAGTACGCCTTGAGCATCCTCCCCGCGATAGGGGCCGCGGCACTGCCGCCGTGCTCGCCGTGCTCGACGATGACCGCCACCGCGATCTCCGGCTTCTCATAAGGGGCAAATGCCACGAACAGCGCGTGGTCACGGTACTTGTAGGGAATCTCCCCCTTGCCGGCACGCAGCTTGACCACCTGCGAGGAGCCGGTCTTGCCGGCCACCTTGACCTCGGAAAGCCGGGCCATGCCGCCGGTGCCGTGCGGCTCGTTGACCACCGCGAACAGCCCTTCCTTGACCAGCCGGTAGGTCTCCGGCTTGAGCCCTGCCCTGCTGAGCACCTGCGGCTGGAATTCCTTGAGCACCCTGCCGTCCTGGTCCACCACCTTCTTGACCAGGTGGGGCTGGTACACGGTCCCCTCGTTGGCGACCGTGGAGATCATGGAGGCGAGCTGGACCGGGGTGGTCAGCACGTACCCCTGGCCGATGCCGACCGAGAGGGTTTCCCCCTGGAACCACTTCTTGCCGAAACGCTTGAGCTTCCAGGCCTGGGTGGGGATCACCCCCCCCTTCTCGTTGTCGAGCCCGATCCCCAGCGGCGCTCCGAGCCCCAGCCGCTTGGCGTACTCGGCGATCCGGTCCACCCCCAGGCGCTCGGCGAGCTTGTAGAAGTAGACGTCGCACGACTCCCTGAGCGCCTTCCTGAGCTCGACGTGGCCGTGCCCTTTCTTGTCCCAGCACTTGAAGGTGGAATTGCCGAACCGGTAGTAGCCCGGGCACTCCACGGAGCTGTGCTCGTTGATGAGCCCGGTCTCCAGGCCGGCGATGGCGGTGACGATCTTGAAGGTGGAGCCGGGAGGGTACATCCCCTTGAGCGCCTTGTTCTCCAGCGGGTGCCGCTCGTCCTCCAGGTACTCCTTCCACTTGTCCTTGGGGATACGGCCGGTGAAGAGGGCCGGGTCGAAGTTGGGGGAACTCGCGAAGGCCAGGATCTCGCCGGTGTTGACGTCCATGGCCACCGCGGCGCCGGCCCGTCCTCCCAGCGCGTCCTCCACCGCCTTCTGCATCTCCAGGTCGATGGTCAACACCACGGTGTTGCCGGTAGCGGGGTCGCTCTCCTCCACCGTGCGCAGGAAACGGCCGCGCGCGTCCACCTCGATCTGGCGCCCGCCGTCGGTGCCGTGCAGGTAGCTCTCCCAGCTCTTCTCGATGCCGCTTTTGCCGGTGTAGTCGCCGGCGTTGTAATCCTTGTAGCGGTCCGAATTGAGCTCATCCTCGGAGACCTCGCCCAGGTAGCCCAAAAGGTGGGCGGCAAGGTCGCCGTAGTTGTAGGCACGCACCGGCTTCATCTCGATGTTGACGCCGGAGAGCGCCAGGCGGTTTTCCTCCAGGAACTCCATCTGGTCGCGGCTGATGCCGGAGGCGACCACCAGCGGGTAATACTTGGCGCGCCCCTGTCCCTTGGTCCACTTGTCCAGGATGTCGGCGGGATCGATGTTCAGGTACTTGGAGAGGTTGGCGACCAGCTGCTCCTTGTTCTTGACGTCCTGCGGGATGACGGCCACCGAGAAGGAGGGGGTGTTGGAGACCAGCACCTTGCCGTTTCGGTCCACGATGGCGCCGCGCGGGGCGGCCACCGGCACGAAGCGCAGGCGGTTGCTCTCCGACTGGTCGAGCAGGTTCTCGGTGTCGATCACCTGCAGGTACCAGAGCCGGGAAAGGATCAGGAAGAACATGAAGCAGGCTCCCAGCGAGAGCCCGATCAGCCTGCGCGAACCGTCATCGTCCGGGATGATGTTCTCGTGCTGCTTTTTCATCGCGACTCCTCCGAGACCGGCAGCCGCATACAAAAGAGCAGGGAAGCGACCAGCGCGTTCATCAGTGCCTGGGGCACCAGGGCCGGCAGCACCGAGGCGTAGATCCCCTTGGAGACGGAGAAGACGGCGAGCATCAGCACGTTCAAAAGGGCGCTGCCCAGGGTTGCCAGGAACACCACCAGCACCAGGAGCACCCGGTTGTCGGTATAGAGGCGGTCCGCCAGGCTGGAGAGGACGGTGTAGATGCAGAGGTAGGAAAAGCCGTTCAGCCCGAGGTAGATGCCGCTGAAGCTGTCCTGCAGGAGACCCAGGCCGAAGGCCCCCACCCCGGCCCAGCCGCCAGGCCATTTAAGGCCCAGCCAGACGACCAGGATGATGATCAGGTTGGGCTGGAAGGGGTCCTGGAGATACTGCGGCAGGAGGGTCATCTGGAGCAAAAGGGCGGCCAGCACGCAGCCGGTTATTTTGAGGTACTGTATCATGGCTTTCTTATTCGTGCGCCTTGCGGACCAGCACCAGCATCTCTTCCAGCCTGCCGATGTTGACCGAGGGGCGCACCTCGATGGTCTGGAAGACCCCGTACTGACCTTTTTTTACCATGGTAACCTCTCCGATGGGAAGCCCCTTGGGGAACACCCCGCCGATGCCGGAGGTGATCACGGTATCGCCCACCTTGACGTCATCGTCCTTGACGGTGAACTCCAGGGAGCAGCGGCCGCCCCCCGCGCCGCGCACGACGCCGCGCGCACGGGAGCGCTGGATGATGGCGGCGATGGCGCTGGCGTGGTCGGTCAGCAAAAGGACGCGGGAGCTTTGGGGGCCCACCTTGACCAGGCGGCCTACCACCCCACCCGCGGCCACCACCGGCATCCCTTCTTCCAGCCCGTCCGAGCTGCCGCGGTCTACCACCAGGGTCTTGAACCAGGCCGAGCTGTCCTCGCCGATCACGGAAACGGCCACCGAAGGGTCCGGCAGGGTCCCTTTCAAATCGAGCAGCGCCTTGAGCCTCGCATTGGCGGCGACCGCCTCGTTGTCGGCCACGATCCTCTCGTTCAGCCGCTTGACGCTTTTCCGGAGCTGGATGTTCTCCCGCCGCACATCGATCAGGTCGATGTAGTCGTTCCAGATGTGCCCGAGGGTGCCGTTGGTGACCGCCACCCCCTGGGCCAGCGGCCCGGTGACCGCCATCACGCTCCGCTCCAGGGGGTTTGCGTGCTCCTTGTTCCTGAGGTTGAGGGCGTAGGTGAAAAATGCCGCCACCAGTAACAGCGCGGTAATCAGGAATCGCTTGTGGCGGATCAGAAACTGTCTCATCGGGTCTCAAAAATGGTTTAGGGGGCACCCTGGCCCCCTATCGTGTCAAAACATCATTGCGCCCTTACCCCTTGGGGCAAGCTGCTAATCGAGCTGGAAAGGCGAATCGACCGCCTCTTCATGCCGGATCTCGTCGACCGGCTCCTTCTTCCCCTCTCCGGCGTAGAGCCGGTTGGGGCCGTTGAAGACGATGCCGTGCTCGATGCCGACGTTGCGGTAGGCATGCACCACACCCGGCGGCACCACCACCATCAGGGGGGCATCCACGCCGCCGTAGATCACCTGCTTCACGCCGTAGCTGGGGGAAGCGGGGCGCGCGTCCCACAGGTAAACCTTGAAGTTGGAGGGGCCGATAAAGCAGAAGTAGTCGGTCTGGTCCCGGTGCTCGTGCGGACCGCGGGCCACGCCGGGCTGGGTCATGGAGATGTAGGCCATGGTCGGCATGATGTCGGCGCCCAGTTCGTCGCTTCTGTACAGTTCGGCCAGCCAGCCGCGCTCGTCGATGAACTTCCTGAGGGGCTTCACCGTCACGTCGTGTATCTGTCCCTTCGTGTAGCTCTTTGCTGCAGTCATCACTTCTTTCCTCCCCCGCACAGCGTGCTCTCGTTGTAAACCCTCAGCAGATATTCCCGGTAGGAAGATTTGGGGGTAGCGTCGATGACCTCAGCCATCGCCTTGCAGTCCAGGTAACCCATCCTGAGCGCGATTTCCTCGAGGCAGGCGATCTTCAGCCCCTGGCGCGCCTCCAGAGTGCCGATGAAATGGGAAGCCTCCAGAAGGCTCTGGTGGGTGCCGGTATCGAGCCAGGCGATGCCGCGGCCGAGCTTTTCCACCGAGAGCTGACCCTGCCTTAGGTAGGTCAGGTTGACATCGGTGATCTCCAGTTCCCCGCGCGCCGAGGGCTTCATGTGCTTGGCGATCTCCACCACCTGGCTGTCGTAGAGGTAGAGGCCGGGAACCGCGTAGTTGGACTTGGGCACGGCCGGCTTCTCCTCGATGCTCAGGACATTGCCCGCCGCGTCGAAATCGACCACGCCGTAGCGCTCGGGGTCCTGGACGTAATAGCCGAAGATCTTGGCGCCGCCGTCGAAATTGGCCACCAGGCGGTCCAGCCCCATCTTGCCGTAGAAGATGTTGTCCCCGAGGATCAGGCAGACCGGCTCCTTGGCGATGAACTCCTCGCCGACCAGGAAGGCCTGGGCGATCCCCTTGGGTTCCTCCTGGATGGCGTAGGTGAGCCGGATCCCCCAGCGGGAGCCGTCACCCAGAAGCGCCTGGAAACGGGGGGTGTCGTGCGGTGTCGAGATGATCAGGATGTCCGAGATGCCGGCGGTCATCAGCGTGGCCAGCGGGTAGTAGATCATCGGCTTATCATAGACCGGCTGCAGCTGCTTGCTGGCCACCAACGTGAGCGGGTAGAGCCTGCTGCCGGCGCCGCCGGCCAGCACGATCCCCTTCTTGATACCTTGTGCCATAAACCCTCTTGTCAGAGCAGAAATTGCATTAACGAACCATATTTCCTACCACATCGAAGCAGCCGGCGTCAAACATAATCCGGCATCTTAGCCGTCACAAAAGCCTCTCCTTGAGCGCATCGGCGATGAAGCTCTCTTCGATCGCCTCGCGCGCCCACGGCTCCTTGCAGCGCGACAGCACGATGGCGGCGCCTTCCGCTACCGCCGGCACGTCGCTCCAGAGGGCGTTGCGCAGGGAACGCAGCCGTTTGGGGTCGGCGCTTTTCGCGCCGGCAAGGGTCCGGCACTCCTCGCAGAGCAGGGCCAGGTTCTCTTCGGCGGGCTCCCGGTCGGGCTGGTACTCCCAAAGGCGCAGCCCTGCATCTCCGCCGCACCACTCGCAGCGAAAGCCTGCCCGCTTGGCTATGGCCTTGCCGAACTGAGATACCGCTGCCAGATGTTCCTTGTTGAGCTGGCTTCCCTTGGCCATATCCCCTCCGGGTAAATTTGATGCACGCCCCAGTGTAGCAGAATGGCCAATGGGATCAACACTTTTCAGACCTCCCCTTATGGAGGTCGGGAAAGAACAGGCGCATTTTGACCGGCAGCGAGGGGTAAAACCACAGGATGGCAAACAGGGCAGCGGACAGCAGCAGAAAAGCGACTGACACCACGACCATGAGAGTGTCTTCCAATTTATTCACCACTGTCTCCAGCAACCAACAGTACTGAGACTGAGCGGGCGGACGCCGCGTTCAGTCAGTCAGGAGGACCGTCCAGGGCAGGATACACATGCCTCTATCCCTTTTCAACGCCAAAGCCGTGACAGTGGCGAGGCAGTAGATACTTTAGGCCCGTTTTGCTAGAATACAGTCAAGAAGATTGCAAAGAAAGGAGGAGGTTATGGACACCGGTACAGTCTGCCCGAAATGCAAAGGGAAAGGTAAAATCTCCACCGCGTCCCGTCAAACCGGCTACGATCAGATAGAAGTTCCCTGCACGTTGTGCAAGGGTAGCGGGAAAAAGCAGTAACCCGCCGGCTTCTGCCGATCGTCATATACAAGTGGAACGAAAAAACCCCTGTCGAAGGACAGGGGTTTTTTCGTGTCCGCCCGGCTGCACCCCGCAGCAGGTACTTTGCGCTGGACAGTGCGTGGCACCAAGAGTAAGCTCCCCGGCCAAGGCCACTTTCGCCGCTCGAGAAAGAGAACTCCTGATACCGGGGAAGAATGTATGATTTTGCCAAAGCCTCTTTACCAGGGGACCCTGCTGCGCCGCTACCAGCGCTTTTTGGCCGACGTCCGGCTGGACGACGGCAGCCTGGTCACCGCGCACACCCCCAACACCGGGAGCATGAAGGGATGCGCCGTACCGGGCAACCGGGTACTGCTCTCCAAAAGCAACAATCCCGGCAGGAAGTACCCGCACTCTTGGGAACTGGTGCAGGCAGACGGTGTCTGGGTGGGTATCAACACGCAGCTCCCAAACCACCTGGTGCGGGAGGGGATCGAAAAGGGGATCGTGCGGGAGCTGGCCGGTTACCACTTAATCCGCGGCGAGGTCCCCTACGGAACCGGCAGCCGCATCGACCTGTTGCTCTCGGGAGCGGCCGGCCACTGCTATGTCGAGGTCAAGAACGTCACCCTGGTGGAAAACGGCAGCGCCCTCTTCCCAGACGCGGTGAGCGCGCGTGGCCAGAAACACCTGAGAGAACTGATGGAGATGGTGCGCCAGGGGCACCGGGCGGTGAACTTCTTCGTGGTGCAGCGGGCCGACGGCGAGCGGCTCTCCCCCGCCGACGCCATCGACCCCGGCTACGGGGCGCAGCTGCGGGAAGCGGCCCGGGCAGGCGTAGAGCTGCTGGCCTATCGCGCCGTGGTGACTCCGGGGGAGATCATCCTCGGAGAAAGGCTCCCAGTGCTGCTGTAGCGTTTGACAAAGAAAGTTTGGACGCTAAAGTTATGGGGTTGCCCGGAGGTCACCAATGAGAATCCCCACCTTCACCATCTATTCCAAGGAAACCGGGGTCGAGTTCGCGCCCACCGAGAAAAGCCAGCAGGGAAAACCCGAGGCAGGACGGGTTCTGCTTCGCTTCTTCAAGCTCTCCGGCAAAAGCCACCAGCTCCGCTTCGTGGCGGAGCCTTGGGAAGCCTTCGAACTGCACCGGAGGATCCTTGCGGTTCAGGCGCAGGGGGGTAAAGAGACGCTGACCCACAAGTTCGAAGCGGGCGAAGTGGAAACGGTGAGCAAGCTGAGTGTCGAGTGCTACGAGAGAAACGGCAGGAAGGGGTACGCCTTCTCGATCCAGCGGGGCGAGGAGAGCATCAACGTTCCGGCTCCCGCCGGGGAATTCCTTTTCGCTGCGGAATTCCTGAAACACCTCTCGGTGACCCAGTCGTGGGTGGAGCAGTCCGAGCGAAAATAGCAGGATAAAACCATCTGCCACCGAGGCACGAAGACCACGGAGAAAAGCGCAGGACCGAAAGAGAAAAGAAACCAGGATGCCTCGTCCCCTCCCCGGCCTGTTTTCCCCCTGGCGATTTTCTCCGCGTACTCCGTGTCTCCGTGGCAAACGGTTTGCCTTCTTCACATTAAGTAATCGGGAGACGGGAAGACAGGGATGAAGAGCGCGAGCAAGACCCTCCACATGAGCATCGAAAGCAAACTAAGCGACGTAGCGCTGCTGGGGCACGCGGTGCGCGGCGTCTGCGCCTGCTCCCCCCTTAAAAAAGAGGCCTACGGCGAGATGGAGGTCTGCGTGGTGGAAGCGGTCAATAACGCCATCTCCCACGCCTACCGAAACCAGCTTGGCTACCGGGTCGACACCTCCATCACCCTCCACCACGACCGGATCGCCTTCGAGATCTCCGACTCCGGCAAGGCGATCGAGGATTTCGCCCCCCGCACCCTGGAGTTCGACCCGGAAGAGATCGGCTCCATCCCCGAAAACGGCATGGGCCTCTTCATCATCGAAACCCTGATGGACGAGGTCAGCTACCGCTCCGAAAACGGCAGGAACACCCTCTCCTTCTGCAGGTATTTTTGCCAGCCCACCGCCTGACAGACAGAAGTCTTTTCACCCTTCCAGCCTACCCCAGCAGGAACTCGAAATCCTCGCGCCCGATGGAAGTCGCCCCCTCGTGCTCGGCGTCCTCCAGAAGCGCCCGGTAGAGCTTCAGCTTTCTCTTCTTCAGTTCCATCATCTTTTCCTCGATGGTATGCCGCATCAGCAGCCTGGTGATGGTGACCTGCCGCTGCTGGCCGATCCGGTGGGCGCGGTCCGAGGCCTGGTTCTCCACGGCCGGGTTCCACCAGGGGTCGAGGTGGAAGACGTAGGAGGCCCTGGTCAGGTTGAGCCCCCTGCCGCCCGCCTTGAGGCTCAACAGGAAGGCGGAAGGCTCCGGCGAGTTCTGAAAACGCTCGACGAGCTGCTTTCGGCGCGAAACCGGGGTGGAACCGTCCAGCCTGCAGAAGGGGATCCCTTGCTGGGAAAGCCCTTCCTGCACGAGGTCCAGGAAGGAGGTGAACTGCGAGAAGACCAGGACGCTGTGCCCCTCATCGAAGAGCTCCTGCAGCTGCTCGGCGAGAAACTCGACCTTGGGCGAGCGGTCCGCCGCCTCCGGCAACAGCAGCCGGGAGGAGAGGCAGATCTGGCGCAGCTTCAAGATGGCGGTGAGGGCGATGATGCGGGCCTTGCCCGGGGCGTTCTGGCTGTAGGCCTCGGCGACCGTCGCCTTCACCTGGGCCACGGTCTTCACGTAGAGGGCCTTCTGCTTCGGGTTCATCTCCAGGTAGAGGTCGGTTTCCACTTTGGGGGGAAGCTCGGCGCGGATCATGTCCTTGGTCCTTCTGAGGATGAAGGGGTGGGTGCGCCTGATCAGGGTCTCCATGAAGCCTGCGTCGTCGCGGGCCATCTGCTTGCGGAACTGCTCGTAGGGCCCCAAAAGCCCGGGGAGCGCCAGGTCCATCACGGAGAAGTACTCTCCCAGGTGGTTCTCGACCGGCGTGCCGGTCAGGGTGAGCTTGAAGCGCCCCGTGAGCCTCCTGACCGCCCCGGTTGTCTCGGCGTGGATGTTCTTGATGGACTGGGCCTCGTCGAAGACGATCACGTTGAAGGCGTGAGCGGCAAGCTTCTCGATGTCGCGCTGGATCACCCCGTAGCTGGTCAGCACCAGGTCCAGCCCCGTGAAGTCGGCCCGACGCCCCTGGCCGCGATAGACGCCGACCGTGAGCGAGGGGTAGAAGCGGGCCAGTTCGCTCTCCCAGTTGAAGATCAGGCTGGGCGGGACCACCACGAGGTGCGGCACCGAGCGCTCCAGCTCGGAAGCTATCAGCCCCTCGGCAAGGCCTGCCATCAGGGCGATGGCCTGGATGGTCTTGCCAAGACCCATGTCGTCCGCGAGGCAGGCGCCGAAGCGGTGCTCGTAGAGAAAGCCGAGCCAGCTGTACCCCTCCCGCTGGTAATTGCGCAGGGTCGCCTTGAGCCGGGACGGGACCCGCCGCTGGGGGATGCTCTCGAAGCGGGTGAGGCTCTCGATGATCCGCTCGTCCTCCGGGGAAAGCAGGACCCGCACCCCGCCGCGCCTGAGGGCGATCCAGTCCAGGATCTGCAGGCGCGGGACCCTCACCACCTCGCGTTTGGCGCTGGTTGCAAACAGGGCGAGGGCGCGGCTGCTCTGCTCGTCGAGCATGACCATCTCCCCTCCCCTGCGGAACAGGCCGCCGCTTTTGATCGCCTCCTGGAGTTCGCCCTCGTCCACCAGCTCGCCGTCGCTACGGATCTCCGGGCGCAGCTCAAACCAGTCGATGGAGGAGCGGGTGGCATCCAGGGTGATGGTCCAGGAGACCGTCTCCAGTTCCTCGCCCCCCATGGCCAGTGCGAACCCCTCCGCTCTCAGCGCGCTCCGCAGCCAGGAGAGGTTCCTCATAAACAGCTTGCGGTCGATGGAGAGTTCCCCCGGCGCCTCGGCAGCGGAGAATACCTCGACCCCGAAGATCTCGTACAGCACCCGCAGCAGGGCGGCCTGCCGCTCCACCTCGTGGGCGATGCCGACCCATTGCCTGCCGAGCAGCTGGAGAAGCAGGCCGGGCTCAGCGGCCGCCTGGCAAAAACCGGCGATGATCTTGCGAGCCTCCGACTTGATCCCGCGCTTGGCAAAGTCAGGGGTGTCCAGTGCGTGCCGCACGATCTTGTCCCGCTCCGCGCGCGAGCTCCCTTCGAGGGCGGCAAAGCAGGCGCTCAGGATGGCCGCCACCCTCTTCTTCGCCCTGAGCGGCTGGGGGAACTGGGCCCGCCCGGTTGCGGAAAAAAACCAGAAGGCCTCGCGCGACAGCGGAAAGGCCATTCCTTCGGCAACACCCTCTGCCGCCACCTGCACCTGGTCGGTCAATTCCAGTATGTTGAGCCGGTAGCGTGGCGTCAGCTCCCGGAAAGCTGATTTCTCGCCGGCTACGTACAGTGCCGTCCGCTGCAAGAAGGCGGGGAGCTCCTGTTCGGCGACGGTAAACTGGGACTGGTTGAACGATTCCCTGCCGATGACCAGGGCATCACCTGCCTGGGCCACCTGCGGCTCCCGGACCAGTTGCAGGGAAGCGAGCAGGCGTGTCAGGTAGCGGTTAGCCCCGGCGTCGTCGACCTTCTGGATGCGGGCAAGGCTGAGATCGAAGTAGTAGCCGTCGCCGACGAAAGAATCCCCGCCCAGGGGAGTGCCGTCGTCCAGGGTCTTTTCAACCCGCAACTCGTCTTCTCTTAGGTCCATGTGCAGCAGGATGGAGCGCTGCACCGCGGGATGGAAGCTGAGCGGGAGCGTGCTGCCGGCACCGGCGTACAGGATGGGATACCTGCCGCCGAACCTGACCAGGAAATCCTCGACGCAGCGCCCCCTCAGCGCCGGATTGTAAAGAAGTCTCAGGAAATCCCGCACCGACGGCGTCAGTTCCGGGTCCAGCAGGATGACCGGGACCCCGCCGCGGCAAAGGCGGATAATGACCTCGCGGTCGACCCGTTCGACCACCAGCGCGTAACGCGGCTCCACGGGGACCTCATTTGCCCTGCTGGCGGCGTCGGCCGAAGAGACGCTGAGGAGCTGGCTGCGAATGGAGCTAAGGTAACGGGAGGGAAGCTGGAACATCGGAAAGGATGAGGGAGAAAGGGCTTTCTTGACCGTGGCCATGGCGGCCACCAGGTGCGGGCAGCGGCCGCGCGGGCTCCAGACTCCGCAGTCGCAGGTAGTGGAGAGCTCGCCGCGGCTAAGGGAGAGGGCGACCTGGAAAACGCCGTGATCATGCAGTTCGATGGTGACAGTGGAGCCGTCCTCGCTCCAGTCCAGCCGTGAGACGGGCTCCTTCTTGCACAGCTCGAAGCCGTTGAAGAGATCCACCTTGTCCGCCAAGGCGTATATCACCGCCGGCGGCATCTCCAAAAGGTGCCGCAGCAGCGCATTATGCGACTGGTCCATGTTGCCAGGATCTCCCACACGTGCAGCGTAACGAACAGTCTATGCTACCAGAATCCTTTCATGAATACAACGACTTCTCCCCTCTCACAAACACCTCCTCTCCCGGCGGAAGCGGCACGAGGATAGAAACCAGCCATCGGAGGAGAGAGTGGCGCCGGCATCGATACCCACAGAGCACCCGGATGCTGAGGACAAGCCAGGGGTAGCGGAGAGCCGGTCAGTGGCAACACGTGAGCTGCAAATCCCCCTAAATCCCCCTTTTTCAAAGGGGGACTTTCGGAAGGCACAGTCACACGGCGCTGACGGGATGATAAAGGGGGACAGGGGGCAGCCGGTGGCGGGGCAACGAATCGGAGGGGATCTGTCTATTTGGGAGAAAGGCTTGCTGCGAGACGACTATGCCGTACCGCGCCCGCTCCCCTTAAAGAGGAAAAAGACGCTGGTGCGACCCGCTCTTCATGCCGATGTCCGCTCCCCCTCCCCTTCAAGGGGAGGGTTGGGGTGAGGATGGGGTAAAGGAGGGTGAGGGTGATACTGTCGAACGCTTCACACCACTCAGAAAAAAAAGGGGACGGCTGTTAACCGTCCCTAAAAAAGGAGACCCTGGAGCACTGTTGGCAACTCCCAGGTGCTTCATGAGTCCTTTTCGGGCCCCTTTCACATTACTTTAGCGTTTTTTTCTTCTAACGGTCTTTTCTCCGCGGTGGGGCCAGCGGGTTCGGGGGCAGGAGAGCCGACCGGGTAGAGGCCGAGTGCGTAACGGTCGATGATCCAGCGGGCGATGCTCCTGGTAGGAGGAAGCGAGTCCGGCATGCGATCCTGCGAGAACCACTGGGCATCGGCCAGTTCGCTGACATCGACCTCGATGTCGCCGGAGACGTAATCGGCCACGAAGCCGGCCATCAGCTGGCTGGGGAAGGGCCAGTTCTGGCTCCCCACGTAGCGGACGTTGGTTATCTTCACCCCTGTCTCCTCCTGGACTTCCCGCTCAACGCATTCCTCCAGCGACTCGCCGAAATCCACGAAGCCGGCGACCAGGCTGTAGCGCCCCGGCGCCCACTCGGGCTTGCGCACCAGGAGAAACTGGTCCCCGCGCTTGATCAGCACGATGATGCAGGGGTGGATGTGCGGGTAGTGCTCGTGGCCGCAGCCTAGGCACTTTTTCCCCCAGGTATAGGCGATCCGCTCCAGCGAACCGCCGCAGCGGGAGCAGTTGGCGCTCATCCGCTCCCAGTAGGTGACCTGGCGCGCCATGCCGTAGAGGGTGGCAAGCTCGTCGGGGAGTTCCATCCAGGGAACCGCGCAAAAGCCGTCGGGAAGCGGGAGGTCGCCAGGGATCGTGCAGACACGGATCGGCTTGCCGTCCCAGCTGCCGAAAAGCTGGGGCTCTCGCACGGAGGCGTCCAGGGAAGCAGGAAGCTCGCCCTGGTAGATGGTGCCGTTATTCAGCACCAGTGCGTCTCTTTGCAGGATCGCCCAGTGTCCCTCTTCGTTGGTCACCAGCTGCCCCGGCCTGATCTGGCTGAAACGGGCCTTGATTATCTCACCGTTAAAAGGAAGGTTGACGGTATCCGGAAAGTACATGTGTGGAGACTCCTGAAGTGATGGCGGCCTTATGAAGGCCGAGACGGTTGCCCGCGTTTTTCCCCGATTAAAAGGGCGCTTGGTGGATTTGCCTTTTAAATGGCAGCAAAATGTCGAAAAGTGAGGGGCATCATACGAGCATCCACCATCAGAATCAACTTTTTAGAAGCTAGAGGCAGAGGACCTCGCTGCTGTTCATCAAGGACTGGAAAGCGCCGGCCAGGGTTTTGATCTTGCATTCGATAAACTGCGTATGCTAGCATTTTTAATCTTTGCACCAAGTTAAAGGCAGGAGACCATGGTGGACAACAGACGATTGCCGGCAGAATGGGAACCACAAGACGGAGTGCTGCTTGCCTGGCCTCACGAGGAAAGCGACTGGCGCCCGTACCTTGAGGCGGTGCAGCCGGTGTTCGCCGAGATTGTGCGGGAGATTTCCCGTTTTGAGACCGCCATCATCGCGGCACCCGACCCGGAGACGGTCCGGGAACAGCTGGTGAAATGCGGTGCAAACCTGGAGCGGGTGCGCATCTATCCGGTGGAAACCAACGACACCTGGGCCCGCGACTTCGGCCCCATCGCCGTTCAGGACGCGGGGAGCCCGAGGCTCCTTAACTTCGGTTTCAACGGCTGGGGGCTCAAGTTTCCCTCGGACCTCGACAACCGGATCAACCGCCGGCTGCAGGGGCTGGGAGTCTGGAACGCGCCCCTGGAAACGATCGGTCTGATCCTGGAAGGCGGCAGCATCGAAAGCGACGGACGGGGGACCATCCTGACCACCGAGGAGTGCCTGCTGAACGACAACAGGAACCCGCACCTGCTCCGCGAGGAACTGGAGCAGGAACTGCACGGCCTGTTCGGCAGCGACCGTTTCCTCTGGCTGGCCAACGGCTACCTGGCCGGGGACGATACCGACTCCCACGTGGACACGCTGGCGCGCCTGTGCCCGGACGACACCATCGCCTACGTCACCTGCGACGATGCCGAGGACGAGCATTTCGAGGCACTTAAGGCGATGGAGCGCGAGATCAAGGCCTTTCGCACCCGCGACGGCGATCCGTACCGGGCCATTCCCCTCCCCTGGCCGGGCGCCCGGTTCGACGAGGAAGGGACCCGGCTTCCGGCGACCTACGCCAACTTCCTGGTGATCAACGGCGCGGTGCTGGTGCCGACCTATGACGACAAAAACGACGCAGCCGCCCTGGAAGCCATCGGACAGGCCTTTCCCGGCCGGGAAATGGTGGGCATCAACTGCCTGCCGCTCATCCTGCAACACGGCTCGCTGCACTGCGTGACCATGCAGTTACCGAAAGGTACCGTCAAACCTTAAGCTGAAATCCCCCTCCCCGCGTCCAATCTCCTCAAGTGAGGGACAGGGTGAGGCTGGGTCCCACCGGAGGCATAAGAAGATGCAAAAGCTCAAAGTCGCCCTCGTCCAGCAGGCACTCCGTGAAAACCGCGACGCCAACATAGCGGCCAGCGTGGCCGCCGTCCGCAAGGCCGCCGAACAGGGAGCGCGGCTGGTCGTGCTGCAGGAGCTGCATACCGGCCGCTATTTCTGCCAGACCGAGGACACCGAATGCTTCGACCTGGCCGAACCGATTCCTGGACCGTCCACCGAGCTGTTCGGCGCGCTGGCGCGCGAACTGGGGGTGGTGCTGGTGACCTCGCTGTTCGAGAAACGCGCGCCCGGGCTCTACCACAACACGGCGGTAGTGCTGGAAAGCGACGGCAGCATCGCCGGCAGGTATCGCAAGATGCACATCCCCGACGATCCCGCCTTCTACGAGAAGTTCTATTTCACCCCCGGTGATCTCGGCTTCGAACCGATCCCCACCTCGGTCGGTACCCTGGGCGTGCTGGTCTGCTGGGACCAGTGGTACCCGGAAGCGGCGCGCCTGATGGCGCTGGCCGGCGCGGAAATGCTCATCTACCCTACCGCTATCGGCTGGGATCCCAGGGACACCGATGCGGAAATGGAACGCCAGCGCGATGCCTGGGTCACCGTGCAGCGCGCGCACGCGGTTGCCAACGGCATTCCCGTGCTCTCCGCCAACAGGGTGGGCTTCGAGGCCGATCCCAGCGGTGCGGGCGCCGGTATCCAGTTCTGGGGAACCAGTTTCATCGCGGGACCGCAGGGGGAGTTCCTGGCACGCGCGGGCGAGCAGGAGGAGATCCTGGTCGTGGAGCTCGATCGTCGCCGCAGCGAAGATGTGCGCCGCATCTGGCCCTTCCTGCGCGACCGCCGTATCGATGCCTACGGTGACCTGGTCAAGCGGTACCGGGACTGACCTTGCCCCAGCCTGACGCAAAGAAACTCCTGCAGGTCTTTCAGCGCTTCCAGCCGGACCAGAAAACTCTGCTGCAGCTACTTTCGGTGATCTACGCGCCGGCCTCCAAAAGCGCCATACTCAATACCGCCCGGCGCTACGGCCTGGTCACCGCTGAGGGCCGCCCTCATCACGGCGTCAGTATCTCGGAAGCCATCGACAGGCTGAAGGCTGCCGGGATGGTGCGGGTAAGCCACGACGGTTTTCGCTGCGCCCCGGAGATCGTGCACCAGGTAACGCTGAGCGCCATCGAGGATGGCGCCTTCCCCTTCATGGTCTCCGCGGTACAGAGCGAAATCCCCATGGTTTCCGATTGGGGCAGCACCTACTACCGCAGCCACCTTCACGCGTTACGCGACCTGCGGATCGCCGTGTACGGCAAAAGGCCGAACCTCGTTTTCGAGACGCTGGCGCGCTACCAGCGGCAGTTTCCCTACGAGATGACGCACAACCACCCGTTCGTCGCCCTCTGCAATTCCCCCTTCGACAGTTCCTGGTTCCGGACGCTTCCCGAAGAGGTTCAACTCCCCGCACTTTCCGAGATTCTCGCCCAGGCATCTGCAGATCTTTCCCCTTCCCAGCCGGCCTTCGATCTGCTCGCCGAACTGGCCGCCAGACCGCTACCGCCTGGAGTCTCGGATTTTTTCTGCCTCGAACTCCTTTTGCGCGGGCGGCTGGAGGAGGCCAGGCAGAGGTCGAGAAAGCACCCGACCGCCAAGAAGCAGGGAATCCTCGGCTGCCTTGCGCTTCTTCACGGCTCCCATGCCGAATCGATCGAGCATTTCGAAACGGGCTTGCTGCGCCTTAAAAAGGAAACCGGCAAACGGAAGACCTTCTTCGACGACATCACCGGCCCCCTCTTCATCCTGGCCCTGGTCGGCACCGGGGATAAAAGGCTCCTCGAGGTCGCCGCGGAGCATTGCACTTTCGTAGCCAAGAAAAAGGAGTGGCCGCACAAGGAGATCTACCGGTTCCTGCAACTGGTGATCAGGGACCGCAGCGGTGAGCACGGCATCGCCGCCGAACTGGAAAGGGAAAACCACCGCTATTCGTGGTCGCCGGTCTACGCCCTCTTTCTGGTCATGGCCCTGCACTGGTGCGACTCCCCCCAAGCAGCCGAGATGGCGACGCAGTTGCCGCCGCTTTCCGGCAATGCGCGCGAGGCCGGTTACGGCTGGCTGGCGGACGAGTTCGATCTGGCAGCCCTCGCCTGCGGAGTCGATACACCCGCCATCCGCGAGACCGAGCAGCGGTACAAGGCCTGGGGGCTGACGCCGCTGGTACGGACCATCGACAGGATCGAGTTCTGGGACAGCGCCTTGAGCGCTCTGATAGGCCTCAACAAGAAAGAGGACGCACCCCAGAAGCCTGCCGCCCACTCCCGGCTGATCTGGCACTTCCAGGAGGATGGCCGCCAGATCGAGATCCAGCCGCGCGAACAGAAGCTGACGCCGACCGGCAAGTGGACCTCAGGGAAAAACATCTCGTTGAAAAGGCTCGCCGAGGAGGCCGGCCAGCTCGATTTCCTCACCGAGCAGGACCTGCGCATCTGCGGCTGCATCAACCAGGGACGCGAGCGGAGCTACGGCTACTATGGATATGGCCGCGAGGTCTACCGGCTGGACAACGAAAAGGCACTGCCGCTGATGATCGGCCACCCGAACGTCTACCTCGACCCGGCGGGCACCACCCGGCTGGAACTGGTACACGGAGAACCGGAACTGCAGGTCTCTACCGAAGGGGACCTGCTCCAGATCAGGATCTATCCTTCCTTCGAGCAGGACCGCGACATCCACGTGGTTAAAGAGAGCCCGACCCGCCTGAAGGTGTTCGAGGCGAGGGAGGAGTACCGGCAGATTTCGGCCATCGTGGGAGACGGCCTGAAGGTCCCGGGCCAGGCCAAGCAGAAGGCGCTGGAGGCGATCAACACCCTCTCCTCCATCATGACCGTCCACTCCGACATCGGCAGCGACTCCGCCGCCCTGCTCCCGGCCGACCCCACCCCCTGTTTCCATCTGCTTCCCTACAGCTCCGGCATCAAGCTGGAACTTCTGGTGCGCCCCTTCTCCGATGCCGGCCCCTATTTCCGGCCCGGCGCCGGCGGGGAAACGGTGCTGGCGGAACTCGAAGGGAAACGGGTGCAGACCAGACGGGACCTGCGCCTGGAACTGCGCAGGGCTGCCGATGCCGTGGCAGCGCTCCCCTATCTGCCGGAAAGCGAGGAAAACGACTGCGAGTGGCTGCTCCCGGACCCGGAGGACGCACTGGAAGTCCTTTTGCAACTCCAGGCGCTGGGGGAGAGCGTGCGACTGGCCTGGCCGGATGGGGCGAAGTTCAAGGTGCGCCAGGAGGCGACGCCAGGCAACTGCACGCTGAGAATCAGGGAGGCCAAGGACTGGTTCGAGCTGGACGGCGAGGTCAGGCTGAACGAAAAAAGGACGCTGGACCTGCAGCTGCTGGTGGATCTGGCCCGGGACGGGCATGGCCGCTTCGTCCCGCTGGGCGACGGCGAGTTCCTGGCCCTTTCCGCGCAGCTCAGAAAGCGCATCGACGAGGTTGCCTCCTTTGCCGACCCGCACGGCAAGGGGTTCCGATTCCACCGGCTGGCGGCGGGAGTCTTCGAGGAGTTCGCGGACGAGGCAGGCCAACTGGTCGCCGACCAGCAGTGGCAGGTACAGCTGAAAAGGCTGCGGGATGCCCAGAACTTCAGGCCGCAGCTCCCCTCCACCCTGCAGGCGGAATTGCGTCCCTACCAGGAGGAAGGCTTCAACTGGCTGAACCGCCTCGCGCAGTGGGGGGTCGGTGCCTGCCTCGCCGACGACATGGGACTGGGCAAGACCGTGCAGGCGCTGGCTCAGATCCTCGCCATGGCGGCCCATGGCCCCTCGCTGGTGGTGGCGCCCACCTCGGTCTGCCTGAACTGGGAGAGCGAGACGCTCAAGTTCGCCCCAACCCTCAAGGTGGTCATGTTCGGGGGGAACCAGCGGGAAGCGACCATCAAGCGGCTTGAGCCCTTCGACCTGGTCATCTGCAGCTACGGCCTGCTGCAGCAGGAAGGCCATCTGCTGGCCTCGGTGAAGTGGCAGGCGATCGTGCTGGACGAGGCGCAGGCCATCAAGAACATGGCGACCAAGCGCAGCCAGGCTGCCATGGAGCTGACCGGCGCCTTCAAGATGGTGGCCACCGGCACCCCCATAGAGAACCATCTCGGTGAACTCTGGAACGTCTTCCGGTTCATCAACCCAGGGCTTTTGGGATCGCTCAAGCAGTTCAACGTCCGTTTCGCGTCCCCCATCGAGAAGAGCAAGGACAAGAGAGCCCGGGCGCGGCTGAAGAGGCTGATCCAGCCTTTCATCCTGCGCCGCACCAAGAACCAGGTACTGGAAGAGCTCCCCTCGCGCACCGAGATCACCGTCAAGGTCGGCATGGGCGAGGAAGAAGCCTCCTTCTACGAGGCCCTGCGCCGCAGCGTGCTGGATAACCTGGCGGGGGTCGGCAAGGTGGAGGAGAAGGGAGAGACCTACGTCAAGATCCTGGCGGAGATCATGCGCCTGCGCCGGGCCTGCTGCAACCCGCGCCTGATCCTGCCGGAGAGCAGGATTCCCAGCGCCAAGCTGGCGGCCTTCGCCGAAATCCTTGAGGAACTGCGGGAAAACCGACACAAGGCCCTGGTGTTCAGCCAGTTCGTCAGCCACCTGGAGATCATCAGGCAGTTCGTGGAAAAGGCCGGTATCCGGTACCAGTACCTCGACGGCAGCACCCCTCCCAAAGAACGCAAGCTTCGGATGGAGGCGTTCCAGTCGGGAGACGGCGACCTCTTCCTGATCAGCCTGAAAGCGGGCGGGGTCGGGCTCAACCTGACCGCAGCCGATTACGTCATCCACATGGATCCCTGGTGGAACCCCGCCGTGGAGGATCAGGCCTCCGACCGCGCCCACAGGATCGGGCAGCAGCGTCCGGTCACCATCTACCGCCTGGTCACCAAGGGGACCATCGAGGAGAAGATCGTCGGACTGCACCAGCACAAGCGCGGCCTGGCCGACAGCCTGCTGGACGAAACCGACCTGAGCGGCAAGATCAGCGCAGAGGAACTGCTCCAGCTGCTGCGAAGCGAAAGCTAAGACCCCCTCTCGCTCAAGGCGTACCCCCTCCTTTCCCTGTTTCCACGCCATCTATCTCATTTCGCCCCATCCCGCCGCCAGCGTCCAGGTTCTATTTCCTGCGCTTGCCAGCCTTACTCAGACAAAAAATTCTTCATAGATTCAATTCATGATGTGATATGTTGTGGAGTCAGTGATCTGGTCCAGTGACAGCAATCTCAGCAAGAGGTAAAGATGCCATGATAGCGCGCATAGACCATCTGAACATCGTAGTGAGCGATCTTGAAAAGGCGAAGGAGTTCTTCATGCTCCTTGGCTTCACCGAAGGTATCAGTTCGGAACTCGATTCGGTCTTCCTCAAAAAACTCACCGGCATCCAGGTGACCCATGGCAGCTTCGTCGCCCTGCATCATCCCGGATCCAACGTCTCCATCGAACTTTTGAGATTCGAATCAGGCTCGAACCCCGACCAGACCACGGGAGTGGCAAACCACATCGGCTTTCGCCACCTCGCCTTTGCCGTCACCGATATCGAGGAGGAGGTGCAACGGCTGAAAAAGCACGGCATCGAGTTCATCAGCGGCATCCAGACCTGGGAGAAGACCGGCAAGAAACTGGTCTACTTCCATGGGCCGGACAACATCCTGCTCGAACTCGCCCAGTATCCCGAGTCCAAGGAGTAATCTCCCCAGATGACCTCCAGGAACAAGAGTCCAAAGAACCTGGCCGAAGCGGTCTGCGCCGAACTGCGCAAGCGCCACCTCCCCTTCCCGGACGAGAAGATCATCATCGAGCTTTTCGAGACCATTTACTATTCAAGCCTGAAGACGGAGGAGTCCGAACCGGTCAAGTTCCACATGGTTTTCATGGATCCCTCGGTGCCCGATGTGAAGCCGCCCCGCAATGCCCGCAAAGACCGCTGGAGTTTCATTCCCTTCGCCGAACCGATCCGCTTTACCGTTTCCAACCTGGTCAAGATCGCCAAGTCCTCCGAGCTGCGCACCACCTCCTTCGTGGCCTGGCCCGACAAGGAGGGGAGCCTGCTGATCTGGGGGCTCGTCGACCAGCAGAACCTCTTCCACAAGTTCCTCAACCGCAGCGCGGAGATCAAGCCGGACAGGCCGGGGCTTTTCCAGGCGAGCGTGGAGGGAATCGGCGTCATCGAAGTCTACATGCGCTTCGAAAAGGTCGCCGAGCTGAGGATCAACGAACTGATCCGCAACTCGCTCGACATCTTCCGCGAGGGCCCGGTCCGGCAACTGCTCGCCCCGGGCATCGACGCCCATCTGAACAGCGTGCGTGCGCACCTGGCCGACGACATGTTCTTCGCTGACGGCTCCATGGACGAGCTCCATACCCAGCAGTGGTTGTCGGTTCTCTGCAGGATCCTGCTGCGCATCCAGAAGATCAAGAAGGGGGGCGCCATCCTGATCACCCCCACCGTCGACACTCCCGATCTCAACATAAAGTACAGGATCAACTACAGCAGGCTGCGGACTTCGCTCACCACCAACGCGGTCACCAAGATCAAGTCGGAATACCTGGAGAACGTTCTCCTGGAACTGAGCGAGACCAAGGACAGGGACATCCCCTCGCAGCAGTATTTTCAGCTGAGGAAGTTCGAGAAGGAGCTGCGGGCCAACAAGAACGAGATAGACGGCGTGATCTGGTTCGTGGCGATTCTCACCCGGGTCGACGGCCTGGTGGTGATGGATCGAAACCTCGACGTGCAGGGGTACGGCGTCGAGATCATGACCTCCCAAGAGCCGTCCGACCTCTACCTGGCCACTGACCGGATGGCGACCACCGCCAAACAGAAGCCGGCCAGCTACACCCATTTCGGCACCCGGCACCGCTCCATGATGCGCTACTGCTTCCAGCACCCCGGCAGCATCGGCTTCGTCATCTCGCAGGACGGCGAAGTGCGGGTGATCACCAAGGTCGGCGAGCGCCTGATGGTCTGGGAGAACATCAAGCTGAAGTACTACAGCTACGCCTCGAAAAAGAAAACCGTCAGCCACCCGGAAACGGAGGGGACGGAGAAAAACAGGAGCTGAGCTCCCCCATAAGACCTAAGCGCCGCAAAAAAGCGCCCCGACGTCACCGCCGGGGCGCTTTTTGTTGCTGCCTCAGGTTCCTCTACGGCCGGGTGCCGATGTAGGAGAGCGCCCGGTTCTTGTCATCCTGGGTGAAACTGCCGGTGACCGGGAGGTTTTGCACGCTGAGGTACACCGTGCTGTTCATGGTGCTGTCGTCGAGGAAATCGAGCGAGTCGTAGATGAGCCGCTTCGCGTAGTAGTCGTTGTGGGCGTAGGCGCCGCCATCGGTCCACAAAAGCCTCAGGTTGAAGGCTGCTCCCATCGTGTCGCAGCCGGTGAAAAGGGTCGGCTTGGCCGGGCTGTACAGCATGTTCCAGTTCTTGAAGACGGTCGCCGCTCCCTGCTGTGCCGGATCGCCCACCTTGAAGAAGTACGGCGCGAGCTCCGGGTTGTAGTAGATCCCCTTCCCGGCCAGCGCCGCCGCCAGCGCTTTGAGCGAGGAAGCGAAGGCATCTTTTTTCGCCTGCAGGTTGGCCGGGTCGGTGAGATCGAGCGGATCGCTGCCGCCGCTATGGCACTCGCTGCAGACCTGTTCGAAGGCGGTGATCTTGGTGATGGCGCCGTTACTGGCGGTCGAGATCGGCGAGAACAGGTGCGGGCTGTTGGTGTACAGGTGGCAGGCCACGCACGCCCCCTGGCCGCCGTAGTAGGGGTCGTCGATGCCGGGATGCACGAAGTCGACGGGGGCCACGTAGCTGCGGTAACGGGTGGTCGGGTAGTTGTAGCCGGCCTGGGCAAAGAGCACCCCTGCCGCTGCCATGCCGTGGGGCGCGATGAAGGTGGTGTTGCTCCAGTAGCTGCCGGCGTTCCCCACCTTGCTGCCGATCAGCTTGAGGGTGGAACCGGCACGCGTGCCGCTGTGGCAGACGATGCAGTTGTTGGATTCGCCCTGGTCCGGAAGCAGCACGCTCTTCAGGATGCGGGGGGCGCCCTGTGCACTGTAGTTGTAGTACGCAGTCACCTGCGGCACCACCCGCCTGGAGAAGGCCGGCTGCAGCGGATAGCCGAAGTCGTCGGTCTCCACGCTGTCAAAGGAGTTGAACGGCGTCGGATTGTGGCAGGCGGCGCAGTGGACCATTTCGCGGGTCCGGTCGCCGCCGGGGAGCGCCCCGGAGATGCCCCAGGCGTGGATGTCCTTGAAGCTGGAGCTGACGTAGTTCACATAACCGGTGGTGGTATGGCAGCGCACGCAGTCGGCTGCCGCCGAGTTGGCGGGGGAAGCGGGCGCCTTGCTGCCGAGCGCCTTGAAGTCGTAGGCGACGTAGGAGGCCGAAGTCGGGCTGGCCTTGCCGCTTCTCGCCCACTGCTTGTTGGCCGAGTAGATGTTGAAGGTGGTGACGCCGTTTTCATCGGTCGCGTTGTGGCAGTTGGCGCAGCTGTAATTGGTGGAGAGGTAGGCAGCGGTCGTGTAGCTCGTGAAATGCGGATACGGCATGGCGACCGCCTTGGGGTTGTGGCCGTTGTGGCAGTTCGTGCAGATCCCCTGGCTGGCCCAGGTGTGCAGCGGGTGGCAGCCGGCGCATTTGGCCGAGACCTCCGCGGTCGAGGTGAGCATGGTCGCGGAGGGATGGGCAAGCTGGGCTCCGGGCGCATGACAGCTCCCGCAGCTGGCGCCGCCGGCGGCGGTGGCGTGCTTGCTCGCGTTATAGGCGGTGACGATGTTGTTGCCGGCCAGATCCACCGAGCCCGCGTGGCAATCGATGCAGGCCGCCGAACCGTTGCCGGCATCGGTTAAAAAGGCGGCGGTGGCGTTTTTCACCTCGCTGGAAACGGGCAGCGCGCCGATGGCTTCCGTCAGATCGCGGCTTCTGTCGACGGAGCCGTTCAGCAGCCAGTCGAGCGAATCGCGGATCAGCCGCTTCACGTAGGTGGGGTTGTGCGCGTAGGCGCCGGGGTCGCCGGTAAGCGCCATGAAGTTCTGGGCGGCGCCCATGTTGTTGGCGGCGGTGGCGCTGCCGCCCCAATTGGTGGTGGTGAAGTACGGGTAGGCAGGCTTGCCGCTGGCATCGAGCACCGGCGGGAACCCCTTCTGGGTGAGCGCTGCCTGCAGCGAGCTGAGCGAGCTGGCGAAATTCGCCTTAAGGACCGGCAGGCTGTTGCCCAGGTTGCCGCTTGTGTGGCAGTTGTTGCAGAAGGCGCTGGCGGTGGCCTGGTAGCTGTGGGTGCTGGCCGGCATGTGGCAGCTGACGCAGGAACCTGCGTTACCGGAGGAGCCGACCGAGACGTGCCCCACCGGGCTGTCGTAGCTTTGGCCCGGGAAACGGTAGCCGGCCGCCTGGAAGACGAAGGCGGCACCCGCCAGGTGATGGCCGTCCAGGTAGGGAAGGTTCTGCCAGAAGCTGGTCGAGTACCCCTGGTGGGCACTCTTCGCGGCGATGGCCTTGATGGTGTCGCCGTTGGCCCGCCCTGCGTGGCAGGGGATGCAGACGTTCGACTCTTTCTGGTCGGGGAAGAGGCTGCTCACGATCTGCTTGCCGGTGATCCCGGAACTGTAGTTATAGTAGGCGGTGACCGCCGGCAGGTCCCTGACCGTGAAGTCGGCGTTGTGGCAGCCCGCGCAGCTCAAAGGCTCCGCACTGTGATCGGAGGCGGATCCCACCGGCTGGATGCTGCCGCTGTCGAGGTACTGCCGGAAACCGGCGGTGGTATGGCAGCGGACGCAGTCGTTGGCGCCCGAGTTGGTGGCGGAAAGCGCGCCCGGCGTGCCGGTCGCCTTCCAGTTAGCGAAGGTCGAGTTTTTCCAGGCGGCAGCGTTGGTGTCGCCATGGCCCGAGGCGCCCCAGTCGGAGCGGTACTGCTTGATGGCGAGATCGCCGGCCGCAGCCGGATCGCCGCCGCTGTGGCAGTCGGAGCAGGCGGTGCGTGCCGTCACGTAGGCCGCCGCATAGGAGGGGTTGACCAGGGAGGTGTAGCCGTTGAAATGCGCCAGCGGCACGGTCGGCAACGGCGCGGGGTTATGGCCGCTTTGGTTATGGCAGCCGGTGCACTGGTTGCTGGCGAGGCTTTCCTTTGTGTAGTAATGGGTGCTGTTCGCGCCGCCGTGGCAGTTGAAGCAGACGTTGAGGCTTCCGGCAAAGGTCGCGTTGGGATTATGGATTTCGCCACCGCCGCCGTTATGGCAGGTGTCGCAGGTCATGCCGGCGGTCTTGTGGATGATGCCGGGATTGTGGCAGGTGCCGTTGAGACAGAAGCTGCCGCTGCCGTAGGGGTAGTAGCTCGTATAGAGGAAGGTGTGCTCGTCCACCATGTGGCTGGTGAGCTGGCCGGGATGGCCGGCGGTGTTGGTACCGACGTGGCAGTCATAACACATGACATGGTGCGCCTCGTGCTGCGAGCTCGACCAGTTGGTGAAGAGGTTCTGGGGGCCGATTCCGTTGCCGGTGTGGCAGTTCTGGCACTGGGCCCGTTCGGCCGCGGCCAGCGAACTGGTGACGGTGACGGTGGTCTGCGCGCTGGAGCCGGTATCCAGGGTGACCTGGAAGACGTAGGTACCCACCGCGGCCGGCGTGAAGGTGGCGATATTGCCGTTTTGGGCAAGGGCGACCACGGGCCCCGACAGCTGGCTCCAGGTGTAGGTGGGGGGCGTCCCATTGCCGCCGATATAGGAGGCGGTCAGGGTCACCGGGTAGTTGACCAGGGCGATCTGGTTGGGGCCGGCCACCGCAATCGGATTGACACTGGCGAAGGTACCGTAGAGTGCTACGTCTCCGGTGAATCGGTAACCGGTCGGATAGGTTACCCGGACCTGGGTGTTGGTGGCAGCCGGCACGGACGGACTTACCGTCGCCCCGGCGGTGCCGGTGATGGAGGCAACATAGAATCCGCTTTGCGGCGTGAAGGAGAAGGTCAGCGGAGAGGTGAGCGTGTAGCCGTAATAGATGCTGCCGATGCTGGTGGGCGAGACCGAGCCGCCGGAACTGGCACTGGCGGTGACACTGAGCCTCTGGACGGTGAAACTGGCCAATACCGACTGGTCGGTCATCCCCTGGACGCTGGTTGTGTACGGGCTGGCAGGGTTACTGTAGACCGTGCCGTTCACCGTGACATTGGAGATGGTGTACCCCGTGTTGGCGGTGACGGTGACCGGCAAGCTGGCTTGGGTGGTGTAGGATCGGAAGATCGAACCTGCTGTCACATCCTGATTGGCCATGTTGCGGGAGTTGATGGTCCCTCCGGAGGTTTTGACCCAGGTGTTGAAGAACCACCCGGCCGCATTGGCGATTACCGGAAACATCACGATCAATAGTACTGTAGTGACCACCTTTCTAACCATTTGACCCTCCTTTTCAATTCAGGCAGCGGAATCTTTGCAGAAGGCGACGCAGCAAGATTCCAGTGAATGGAACGGAACTTTACTGAAAGGGGCTCAGCAAGGTTCCGGGTGGATGATTTGCATTAAATCAGCAGGTTTCGCCGGGCGGGCGACAGTTTTCGGAACTAAAAAAGCCGGGTCCTGCATCCCCCCAGGAGGAGGAACTGGTAACCCGGCCGGCCGGCGTGGATAACAAACGGTTTGGAAGGAACGGAAAAAAAGAATTCCGCAATGCATGAAATCGAAACAAGCTGACGGCTCGCCACCGGTCCCGATGGTCGCCCCGTCAACTGCACTCGCGTCTCAGGCTATCAGCCCGAAATATTAACAGCCTGTTGTTTTCAGTCAAATGAATGGAAATATTTTTTTACAAAAATATCACCAATTCTTCACATGCCTGCTTGTTTGCCATCATTGACAGAAACGGCGCCGGGACGCCAGTTTCTACCGCCGTCCAGGCGCAAGCAGGGCATATGCATCTCGAACGCCTCTCCCCCTCTGCTTCATGATCTCGCCAGCCCGCTGCCCAAACCGGCAACGCCAGCCCCATCGGCATCGTTCCCGGTGAAAGGGTGGGAGCCGTGCTCGATCAGCTCGTAGAGGCGCTGGTAGTTGGCCACCAGGGACGACTCGCGGGTCTTGCAGCCGAAGTACTTCCCGGGCTGGCAAAACACTTCCGTCGCCACCCGGTCGTCGTAGATGGCGAAATCGTAGGAACTGGCCGTGTCCCGGCCGCTTAGGTCATTGTTTGGCGGGAGTTCGTCGCGGTAGGCGATGCGAACCTCGATGCCGTCGCGCAACTGGAAGAGCAGGACCTTTTGTACCTCGGGATCGTTGACGGCTTCCCGTTCGAGGACGAAAATGCGGGTGATCTGAACGCCGCGCTCGATGGCGCGCGTGTTGGCCTGGTAGTAGTTGAGGAGGACGCCGCGGCTCTCCCAGCCGGTCGTGATGGGGTCGACCGCCTTGACGCGCAGCTGGCTTTCGTTCATGTACTTGGCGCCTTTCACGTAGAACTCGGACTCGTCAAGCGGAACATACCCCTGCTGCAGGAAGGCCAGCGTTCTTTTGGTGCCTGCTATGATCTCATGGGCCTTGGTCTGTCCGTCCGGGTCACGAATCCGGGCGACGGCGAGATTAATCTCGTGGGCGTGATCGTATTGGTAGAGGAGTTTTTCCCTGGTTTGTTCGATGTCCTCTTTCAAAAGGAAGGTCGCCAGTGAAAGGAGGAGGCCCATGCCAAAAATCATGTAGGCGGTCTCCTCATGCTTTAAAACGACATGGAAGAAAATAGCCAGACCGGAACTGGCAATGAACTCGATGAATACCGCTAAGTTGTGGATCTTTTTACTCATGGTTGGTTCTCCGTTCGTCAATTGCATGGGGACATAAAAAAAGCCGGGTTGCCGAAATTCGATTGAATATTTCGGCAACCCGGCTATCTTCGTGAGACCCTTAGGCTTTCCGCCCCACCCTCGCGGGTGGTTTGGTATTGTCGTGTATCAAAACTGGTGCAACGGTATTTTTTTCAGGAGACCATACTCGAACCGGGTGGCAAAGTCAAGATAAAACAGCAACTTGCACGATTCAACTAAGCGTTTTCACTAGGTTTTTGAGGGAACATTCTCAGAGGCCCCGCCCCCCTTCGACCACTTCTCCGCCCGCCAACACCATGCCGCTCCCCCGAGATGCCCCTCTTTCCTGCAGGGCTCAGCAAGGTACGTCCGTCTGCCAAGTCGTCCCCGCGATTTGCAACGCCCGACAGTGATTTCAATTGAACCGTCCTAATCGGCCATGCTATTGTGCCCGGAGTCTGCCCGACTGACAACCAACGGCAGCCTGGACGAAGGAGAAGCGGGAATGCGCAGAACTGAACGTGAAGTACTCGACGTGGAATTCATGCACCAGGTCTTGAGAGATGCCGGGGAAATTTACATTGCCTTCAACACCGGGGGGGCCCCCTATGTTTTGCCAGTCAACCACGTCTTTCACAACGGCTGCATCTTTTTCCACTGTGCCAGCGGGGGGCGCAAGCTCGATCTGATGAACTGCGATGCTCGCGTTGGTTTTTCCACTGCCGTGGACATCAGGGTCGAGGGCACCACGACCCGCTACCGCAGCGTATGCGGAACCGGCATTGCCAGCCTGGTTGAGGACCCGGCAGTAAAGGACGAGGTTCTCAGGGCGGTGGCCGAGCGCTTCCAGGCACCTTGCCAGTTTCCCGTCTCACCGGAGATATTCGCCCGCACCGGTATCGTCTGCATTCGCACGGAAACCCTTACCGGCAAGCACTCCCGCCCGGGTGAGGGGCCTCGCCCGGTGAAGGACAAGTAAGCTGGCCGGCGTTCGTTTCATCAAGGCAGTCCATGCCTTGCCAACCGGAGATCCCAAGTGAAAGCACCACTCGGCCTTAAAATCCTTGCCGGCATCAACTTCTTCTTCGCAGCCCTCATCCTGGCCAGCCTCTTTTTCGCCCTATTCTCTCCTTCGCTGCGGCAGCAAAGCGGGGGAGCGCTGGCCTACGCCATCCTGTCCCCGGCAATTACCGGCTCGCTCCTGCTGATTTCAGGCGTGGGCTTTCTCCGCCTGAGCTACTTCGGAGGTTTTCTCACCGGCATTGCCTGCAGCATTTTCTGCCTGGGAAATACCGTGGTGTTCAACGCCGTGCGCGGTTTCGGTCACTTCGCCATGTACATCCCCAGTATGATCTATCCGACGGTGACGCTGCTCCTGCTCACGCTGAAGTACCGGCGGTGCTTCAAAAGAACGTGAGGGTCACTCCTGCCACCACCTGAAAACGGAGGACACACCATGAGAAAAAGCAGGATCGTACTCGCTTTCCTTTCCTTGCTATGCTGTCCGCAGCTGGTAATCGCCGCCTCCCACGCAGTCACTGCACCCTCCCGGATCGACTCGGTCACCGTCTTCGCCGACCGCGCGCAGGTTTCCCGCAGCGCCCATCTCTCTCTTAAGGCCGGCAGCAACCTGGTTGTCTTCGAGGGTCTCCCGCAGCTCATGTCCGAGGAGTCGCTCAGGGTGGACGGCAAGGGAACCGGACCTGCCCGGATCGCCGACATCTCGGTAAAGAACACCTTCCTTCCCCAGGTACCGGAACAACGGGTACAGGAACTGGAGAAGGAGGTCGCAGACCTGGAGCGCAAGGTGCAGAGCATCGACGCCCGGCGCAAGGGACTGGCGGCCCAGGAAGCCTTCCTGGAATCCATCCGGGTCGGCTGGGGAGAACGGATCTCCAAAGAACTGGGCATGGGTAAACCTTCCAGTTCCGAACTGGGCGAAGCGGCTAAATTCGTGGGGGACGGGATCAACAAGGTAGAGGAGCAACTGGCCAACGCCGAGGTAGCGAAGAAGCCGATCCTGGAGCGGATCGCGGCGCTGAAAAAGGAACTTGAGCAAAACAGGGAAGAGCGCATGAAAGAGGTGCGCACGGTGCAGGTGGCTATCGATGCCGACCGGGACATGGAGTTTTCCGTGCAGCTCAACTACCTGGTCGGGCAGGCCCGCTGGGAGCCCACCTACGACGTGCGGCTCGCTCCGGACGGCAAGGAAGCGGAACTTGTCTACCGCGCCCAGGTCTGGCAGAAATCGGGCGAAGACTGGCCGAAGGTGAAACTTGCCCTGTCGACGGCTCGGCCGGAAGTGGGGGGAGCTCCGCCGGAACTGGTCCCCTGGCAGGTCTCCATCTACGAGCCGCCGCCCCCCTCCCCGATCCGGCCCTTGCCGGCCTTTGCCCCCATGGCGGGACGCAGCCAGGGGGAGGCCATCGTCATGGAAAAAAGAGGCCGCCCAAGCAGTGCTCCCAAAGCGGCAGAGCCGGAAAGAGCCGAGCCGGTCGCGGCGCAGGTCGAAGAGGGAGAGACCTCGGTTCTCTTCAGCATCCCCCAGCCGGTCACCGTCAACACCGACGGCACACGCTCAGGCTGCGTGATCGCCGTCAACAAGGTCCCGGTGGCGGCGGAGTACGTGACGGTGCCGAAGCTCTCCCCGCGCGTCTACCTCAAGTCGGAGGTGACCAACAGCACCCCCTACCCTCTCCTCGCAGGCCAGGCCAACATCTTCAATGACGCCGTCTTCACCGGGAAAAGCTATTTGAAGACGGTGAGTGCAGGCGAGAAGTTCGATCTCTTCTTCGGTGCCGACGACCAGGTAAAAGTGAGGCGCGAGGTCGCCAAGATCCGCAAAAAGGGTGGCCTGCTCGGCAGCAACAGCGTGAGCTACCGCTGCACCGTCGAGCTGCAGAACTTCAAAAAGCGTGCGGTGACCGTTTCGCTTATGGACCAGCTGCCGCTGCCAGGAAACGCCGAAATCACGGTGAAGCTGGAGGACGCCTCGGCGAACCCGGATGAAAGGAAACCGGACGGGACACTGGTCTGGAAGGTGGGGCTCGCGGCGGGCGAAAAGAAAAAAATCACCTATGACATCGTGATCGATTACCCGAAGGACAAGGAATTGGTGGGGATCCAGTAACGGGCTGGTGAAGCCAGCAGAGCTGGATTGACCTGACCGCCTCGTTGGACGGGCCGGCACGGGCGCTGCTCATCGGTGACCGGGCTTGGCGCCCCGAGGATCAGCCGGTTGGAGACAATGAAAAAGGTCCCCCCGCACAGGCTAGCCCCTACAGAGATCTGTGGTAAAAGGAAGCGCCATCATGTTCAAATACGGTGGCGTTTTCTTTTTAAAATCTGGACCTTATTCGGACGCAGTCGCTCCAGTTGTCGCAGGTAAACCTCCCGACAATATTTTCGGCTGGTTATATGCTGAAACCGGAGGAAGATATGGAGACTGAGACGGCAACCGTTTCTTAAGTTGAAGATATTAACAGCAGGGTTTCCTTAAGTTGACGGAAATAACATTCACAGGATCTTTGAGCCGCTTAACTAGGGGAAACCATCACCATTATTCCACTCCAAAGACGCTTTCTGCGCGAGACGCGGGCGTACGATAAGCTCTGTCGTCGCCAAGTTTCAACGCTGAGTTATAGCAGTCGCAAGAAAAGGCCGGCAACCATCTCTGGTCGACCGGCCTTTTCTTTGTACCACAACTCTTTGTAGGGGCTAGCCGCACAGGGAGGACCTTTTTATGACGAAGCTGCGCCGCCGCGGGTTCAGGCGTCGCCGCCCCCGATCCGGTAGCGCTCCAGGCGGTCTCGCAGCGTGTTGCGGCTGATTCCCAGCAGCTTGGCCGCAAAGACCTGGTTGTTGTTGCTCTTCTCCATCGCCATGTGGATCAGCGCCTTCTCCAGTCCCATGTTGACGCTCTCGTAGATGGCGCCCTTGTTTTTCTGGCAGATGCCGTCGAATACCGGCTCCAGCATGGCCCAGAACACCTCGTAGTAATCGTCTCCCGCCGCATCGAGATCCAGCTTCTTGACGGCCGGCGCCTTGCTCTTTATGAAGGACTCGAAATCGGCCGGCACCAGGATGTCTCCGCGGCAGAAAACGGTGGCCGAGTTGATGACGTTCTTCAGCTCCCGGATATTCCCCTCGAAGTCGCTGTCGGTCAGCAGCGCCATGGCCTCCGGCGACACCGCCTTGATGTTCTTCCCGTACTTCCTGGAAAACTTCCTGACGAAGAGATCGACCAGCAGCGGGATGTCCTCGGCCCGTTCGCGAAGCGGCGGCAGGTAGAAGTTCACCACGCGCAGGCGATAGAAAAGGTCCATCCGGAAGCTCTTCTCCTTCACACAGGAAAGGAGGCTCCGGTTGGTGGCCGCCACCACCCTGACGTCGACCTTGATGGTCTCGTTCCCCCCTACCCGCTCGAACTCCTGGTTTTCCAGCACACGCAGGAGCTTGCCCTGGTTGGTCAGGCTCATCTCGCCGATTTCGTCCAGGAAGATGGTGCCCCCGTTGCACTGTTCGAACTTGCCGATGCGCCGGGAATGGGCGTCGGTGAAGGCCCCTTTCTCGTGCCCGAACAGCTCGGATTCCAGGAGCGCTTCCGGTATGGCCGCGCAGTTCACCGCCAGAAAGGGCCGGTTCTTCCTTTTCGAGTTGTTGTAGATGGCGCGCGCGAGCAGTTCCTTGCCGGTACCCGATTCACCCTGGATGAGGACGGTGGCATCGGAATCGGCGACCGTGCCGACCATCTTCCAGATCTCGATCATCTCGGGAGACGAGCCGATCATCAGGTCCTCGGAGAGGTCCTCCTCGACCTGGGGGCGGTCCTTGGTATAGCGCACCTTCCTGCTCAGGAGGTTGCTGTCGATCGCCTTCTTGACCGCCGCCTTAAGCTTGGTCATGTCGAACGGCTTGGTGACGTAGTCGAAGGCACCGTGCTTCATGGCCTCGATGGCGTTCTGGGTGGTCTTGTAGCCGGTGGCCATGATGATGGCCAGCCCGGGGTCGATCTTCTTGGCCTCCTTGAGCACCTCTATGCCGGACTTCTGCGGCAGGCCGATGTCCATGATGGCGACGTTGGGACGATCGGCAACCACCCGCCGCAGCGCAGACTCGCTGTCGCTCTCCAGCAGCAGTTCGTACTCTTCACCAGAGAAGATCGTCTTCAGCATGAGCAGGATGTCGTGATCGTCATCCAGAATGAGTAGCTTCGCGGCCATCGGTCATCCCCTTGGGGTTTTTTTTGCCCTTGATTCTAGCAGATAAAAGAGAGTGTGCTGTCCCGATAGCAAAAGAACCGCCTTTTTAGGGAAGGCGGTTCTTTTGTGCTGCCGGCTGAGAACCGCGGGGCGCTGCTGTCTGAAAGCGTCCTTCCGGTCTCGATCTGTCGGGTCAGGATTCAGTACTCTTCGTCCTCGTAGTCGTCGCTACCGAATCCGTCCTCGTCCCCTTCCTCTTCCTCGTCATACTCTTCGGACAGGTACTGCTGGGAACGCTCGTCCTCTTCCTTGATGGCCTCGAAGCGCTCCAGAACCTTGGGGTTAGTGCAGAAGCGGCCATCCTTGTGAGTGCAGTAATCGAGATCGCACAAGTCAAAGAGCTGTATTTCGCTGCAGAGACGTCTGACCCCTTGTTGTGTATCCATTCCTTACCTCTGAATCAACTACCTTTTTGTGTTCTATCGACAACCAACTCTACAACTTTAGAGAAAATGCTGAGTCAGCAGCATCCTACGGATTACTGTCAGGACCTCACTGGCCGTTGACAAAGGACATCGCCTGCTTCACGTCCTCACTGCAACCGATGTAGATCGGCGCTCTCTGATCCAGCGATTCGGGCTTGATATCGAGAATGGGGATGGTGCCGTTACTGGCAGAACCACCGGCATGCTCGACGATGAATGCCATCGGGTTGAGTTCGAAAAGGACCCGCAGCTTGCCGTTGGGCGCCCCGTTCAGGGCGGGGTACATGAAAAGCCCCTTCCCCTTCATCAGAACCTGGTTGATATCCGGAACGAAGCCGCCCGAATAGCGGAGCTTGCATCCCTTGGCTTCCAGGTGGCGGATGAACTTCTCGTCGCCCTGGTTGTACTTGTTCCTGAGGCCGCCCGGTGCGTAGATGTTTCCCTCGGGCTGCATGCGGATGTTCTCTCGGGTGAGGGTGAACTCCATCAGGTTGTTCATGGTGAACTCGTGGACGCCGTCGCCCACGGTGTAGACCAGCGAAACCCTCGGTCCGTACAGGATGTACATGGCGGCAACCTGGTTGCGGCCCGGCTGCAGCAGATCGCAGCCGGCATAGATGGAGACGATGGTGCCGACCGCCAGGTTGACGTCAACCAGCGAGGAGCCGTCCAACGGATCATAGGCCACGGAATAGAGGCCGTCGGCATTGGCCTGGCACTGGTAGATCTCGTCCATCTCCTCGGAGGCGATGTTGCAGACCACTCCGGAGTGGATCAGGCGCTTGCGCATGATCCTGTCAGAGAGCACGTCCAGGGCGAGTTGCTCCTCGCCGTACAGGTTGGAGGTACCAGCGACGCCGAGGTCACCGGTGCGGACAGCGTTGATGACGTACTTGCTTGCCTCAGCGATCTCGCAGATGAGGTGTACGAGGTTGTCGCTGATGTTCTGTCCGCGCAGGTGACGACGAAGATCGATCTGGAATTTGGAAGTTCCGGCTTGTTTGACCATGCTCTCCTCCAACATTAAATTAAAATTGTTTTACGACCGTGTAGATTAAGGCAATTCCCTTTATAAATCAAGGAAAAAAAGCGGGATTGTTGAGGATTCAGGCTAGGAAATGAAGATTAAAAAGGCCAGTAAATTTGGTTCATTACCTGCGGCACATCATGCGGGAAGGAGAGAAAAGACGGCAGATGATGGGACTCGAAATACCGGAGGCTTACGCCAAAAGAAAATGGTCTTAATAAACAAATTTTCGTCGTTTCAAATGCGGCTCCCGCCCCTCCTCCTCCGGAAGATGGTGCCCAAAAGGAGGTGGTATCAAGCTCACCCTCTGTCAAGGTTCATCCGGGGATCCTGGGGGATGTCGGGGAGCATGCTAGTCGGTCCGTTCGCGCTGAGCTTGTCGACGTACCCCTTCCCGCCCCTCGCAAGCGGTCCTTCGACGGGCTCAGGACGAACGGGGGTGTGAGCTTGATAGGTC
Source organism: Geomonas sp. (assembly GCA_035255025.1). Lineage (GTDB taxonomy): Bacteria > Desulfobacterota > Desulfuromonadia > Geobacterales > Geobacteraceae > Geomonas. The sequence goes on along the minus strand of DATFAB010000073.1, from coordinate 12,472 downwards.
GAAATTACAGCCCAAGCTAATTCCTCCCGCCAAGTTCCCGATGAACCTTTGTCGAAGGGGGACTGGGTGGGATTTGATGAGGGGGAGGCAGAGAAGCGGGCCGGAAGCGCCCTCATTCCTCGTCGGGCGGTGCGAAACCGCGGCGCAAGGTGTTCTCGGTCACTACCCGCGGATCCATGAAATGGAGGAGGTAGTCAGGACCGCCGGCCTTGGTGCCCACGCCGGACATCCGCGAGCCGCCGAACGGTTGCCGGCCGACCAGGGCTCCGGTGACGTTGCGATTGAGGTAGAGGTTACCGACGCGAAACTCCCTGCGCGCCCTTTCCAGGTGTTCGGGACTCCTGGAGAAAACGCCGCCAGTCAGCGCGAACCTGGTGGAATTGGCCCAATCGAGGGCCTCTTCGAAATACTTCACCCGCATGACGGCGAGCACCGGTCCAAACACCTCTTCCTGGGCGAGACGGTGCTCCGGCCTGATGCCGCCGATGATTGTGACCGGCACGAAATAGCCCGGGCCAGAGGGTACACCGCTCTGGTAGAGGATCTCCCCTTCCCCCTTGCCGATCTCCGCATAGCGCAGGATGTTGTTCCTGGCGTTTTCGTCTGCCACCGCACCCAGGTAATTGGCAGGATCCTCCGCGGGCCCTATCTTAAGCGTCCTGGCCATGGCGACCAGCCGGGCAACGAAGCGGTCATAGACGGCATCGAGCACGATGACGCGCGAGCAGGCGGAGCACTTCTGCCCCTGGAACCCGAAGGCTGAGTAGATGACGTGCGGCACGGCCTCGTCCAGGTCGGCGTCGTCATCGATGATGATAGCGTTCTTGCCACCCATCTCGCAGACCACCTTCTTCACCATTGCCTGCCCGGGGTGCACCTTGCCCGCGCGCTCGATGATGCGCAGGCCGACTTCCATGGAACCGGTAAAGGCGATCAGGCTCACCTCTGGACTGTCCACCAGAAAATCGCCGACCACGCTGCCGCGACCGGGCAGGTAATTGAAAACTCCGGCCGGAAGACCGGCCTCGCGGAAAAGCTCGACCAGTTGCCAGCCGGTGACCGGCGTCAGTCCGGACGGTTTGAAGACCACGCAGTTGCCGGCAACCACGGCAGCCGCAGCCATCCCCATGCTGATGGCGATCGGAAAGTTCCAGGGGGAAATCACCGCCGCCACCCCCTTGGGCTCGTAGAAGTAGTGGTTCACCTCTCCCGGCACATGCCCCAGCCGTCGCGGCCTGCCGACTCTTTCCATCTCGCGGGCGTAGTACTCAAGGAAGTCGATCGCCTCGCCAACATCGGCATAGGCCTGGTCCCATTGCTTGCCGATCTCCAGCACCTGCCAGCATGCCAGTTCGACGATCCTTTTCCGTGCGGCTGCCGCCGCCTTCAACAGGTAGCCGGCACGGACCGAGGGGTCGGTATCGCGCCAACCGGCAAAGGCCCTCTTGGCCGCGGCGATGGCCTCGCCTGCTTCCTTGACCCCTGCCTGGCAAACGAGGCCTATGACCTCGGAAGGATTGGCGGGATTCACCGAGGGGATGGTGTCCCCTCCTTCTACCTCCTCGCCGTTGATGAACAGCGGGTAAACCTGGCCCAGCCGTCCCCGTACCTCGGCGATCTGCTTCGGGAATTGCGCGCGAAGGTCCAGCTTGGTGAAGTCTGCCGTGGGCTGGTTTTCGAAAGGAGGCAAGCCGTCATGTTTCTTCTCGTCCCCGGTGGAGAGCACAGCACGCGCACGATCAGCCCTGATGGCAGGATCCTCCAGCAGCTTCTCTATCTCCCTCTCCTCGGCAAAGGTCTGACGGAGGAAGGATTCGTTGGCGGTATTTTCCAGCAACCGACGGACCAGGTAGCCCATGCCGGGCACCAGGTCACCGTAGGGGCAGTAGAGCCGGATCCTTCCGGCCACCTTCAGTATCCCCTTGCGAACGGGCTCCGCCATGCCGTAGAGCACCTGGAACTCGTAGCGGTCATCCGGGACCTTCAGCTCCCGGGCGGTTTCCATTACCGCGGAGATGGACCGGATGTTGTGGGAGGCGCAGGCGAAATGGCAGACGTCATGGTTCTCCAGGATCACCCTCGCCTGCCGCTCGAAGGCGGCGTCGGTTTCGGCCTTGATGGTCCAGACCGGGACCTCCCACCCGTTCTGCCTGGCGCGTACCGTTTCGAAGTCCCAGTAAGCGCCCTTCACCAGGCGTACCGATATCTGCACCCCTTCCCCGCGTGCCCAGGCGACCAGATCTGCCAGGTCCCGGTCGGTATCCTTCAGATAGGCCTGCAGTACGATGCCGAGATGCGGGTAGTTTCGATATGCCAGCTTCAGCCTCCGGTAGACCTCGAGGGTGATGTCCTTGTGCCGGTAGCTCTCCATGTCGATACAGAGAAAGGCGTTCATCTCTACGGCTTGGTCGGCGATGACCCGCAACCTGGCGAGGATGGCCTGTACCGATCCCTCGAAGTCCTGCGGATTTGCCAGGCAAAAGAGCGCGGTGGGCTTGACGGCGATGTTGACCTTTGGCGCGTGTCCCCAGTCGAGGCCGGCCTCTCCCCCCTGCCCCGCGAGTGGCTTCCAGTCCCGGGACTCTCTCCTGAGCGAGTCGAGCAATTCCAGGTAGGTGTTCACGTAGCGCTCCGCCTCATCTTCGGAAAGGGTCGCCTCGCCCAGCACGTCCACCACGAAGGCAAAACCGTCCCTTCTGAGCTGCAGCATGTTCTTGATGGCTTCTCCCGTGTTTTCACCAACGATGAACTGGCGGGCCATGTCATGGATGTTGCTGGCAAGGACCTTGTTGAGGACGGCGCCGCCCAGCGAGCCGAGCATGCCTGCCACTTTGGCGCCGGTGGCAAGGACGGGAGGCATATCCTTTTCTTCCCCGAAATACTCCCTGATATGCTCGGTCAGCAGATTGCCGGTGGTGAGCGAGGGGAAGACGTCGACGAAGCGGAACATCTGCACCTTGAAGTGCTCGTTCTTCATGCTCCAGTCCATCACCTTCCCCATCCAGGCCCCTTTGTTGAACAGTGACGGTTTTTCGCCGGAGATACTGGAGAAGAATTCCTTGCCGCGGGCTACTATGCGTTTGTTAAGGTCGCTGTCGTTCATAACAGGCTCCTTCTGCTGAGTTGGTTTTTGCCCTGGTGCTCATCTTCTTGAAACTCGCGCCCATGGCCGGTCATTCCAGCCCCCGTGAGACACCAAATGATGGCATAGATCTACCATATCGCAACACAAGGTACATCGCAGGAACCGGTCCATATAGAAATGAAGAAGAGCCTGAGGAAAAAAACATATCAGTGACAATGATGTGTCGACTGATTGCCAGTCCGATGTTATTATGTCACCTTCAGCGCCAGCTCCTTTTTGGTGATTAAGATACCCACCGATCCGTTATTTGAGTTCAACACTATTTTTGAGCGGCATTCGTCGTCCCTTTGAGTGAACCGGGCGCCCCGGGACGGATGTAGAAAGGAAAATCCATGACCGCAGCATCAGGTAATGACAGCAAACATCTCAAGTACCATTTCGCCAGCGACAACTATGCCGGGATTTGCCAGGAAGCCTGGGCCGCGATGGAAGAAGCAAACAGCGGCCTGGCCTGCTCCTACGGAGACGACGCCTGGACCGCCAAGGCCTGCGAGAAGATCAGGGAACTTTTTGAAACAGACTGCGAGGTGTTCTTCGTCTTCAACGGAACCGCCGCCAACTCGCTTGCCCTTGCCTCCCTGTGCCAGTCGTATCACTCGATCGTCTGCCACGAGATGTCGCATATCGAAACGGATGAGTGCGGCGCCTCGGAGTTTTTCTCCAACGGCACCAAGGTGCTGCTGGTGCCGGGGGAAAACGGCAAGGTTGACCTCGATGCGGTGGAGTACACCATCCTGAAACGAAGCGACATCCATTACCCCAAACCGCGGGCCCTCAGCGTCACCCAGGCCACCGAACTCGGCACGCTCTACAGCGTGGCTGAAATGCAGGCGGTCGGGGAACTGGCGAGAAAGCATTCCCTGCGGGTGCACATGGACGGCGCCCGCTTCGCCAACGCGGTCGCCTCACTGGGGGTGGAGCCCAAGGAGATCAGCTGGCAGTGCGGCGTGGATGTGCTGACCTTCGGTGGAACCAAGAACGGGTTCGCGGTCGGCGAGGCGGTGGTCTTCTTCAACAAGGAGCTCGCTTACGAGTTCGACTACCGCTGCAAGCAGGCGGGGCAGCTTGCCTCCAAGATGCGGTTTCTCACGGCACCCTGGATCGGCATGCTGGAGAGCGGGGCCTGGCTGAAAAATGCCGCCCAGGCCAACAGCTGCGCGAGACTGCTGGAGAGCGAGGCGAGGAAAATCCCGGGCCTCAGGGTGATGTTCGAGAGCCAGGCTAACTCCGTATTCCTGGAAATGGCGCCAGCCGCACTGGAAGCACTGCGGAACCTGGGCTGGCACTTCTACACCTTCATCGGCTCCGGCGGGGCCAGATTCATGTGCTCCTGGGATACCAAGACCGAGGACGTCGCAGCGCTGGCTCAGGATCTCCGCAAGGCTGTGCAGGCCAGATAACAGATGGAAACTCACCTTCAGGCAGCGCACCCCGTATCACCTGCCCCCCCTTCCGCAGAGGGGGGACAGGCAGGGGAACAGACCCGGAGCTGCTGCTCTGCCCCTCAAAGCTGAAGCACCCCCTTCGCCCGTCTATTAGCCGTGTCGGCAACCGTCTCAAGCTCTCGGCCCGCTCCTGTCAGAGCCAACCCAGGACAGTCAGGGGGATGACAAGATCCCCCTCCTCTTCCGGTTGCAGAGTCAATGAGCTTGAAAGAGCCTACCCGCTAATGTATAAATGAAGCTTCCGCGTGACGCTATTCAGCCGCAAACCGTGATCCTGTTGTTCCGATGACAGCCACTACTCCATGAGCGCTGAGTGAGGTCCACCCATGAATGTGCTTCTTCTGCGCCCGCATCCGGGCAATGACAGTTTCGGGCTGGGTCCATTCTTCCGAGTGGAACCGCTGGGGCTTGAGTACATCGGAGCCGCCCTGCTCCGGGAAGGGCACCAGGTGACGTTGGCGGATCTCCGTTTCCGCCCCGGCCCCGAAGCCTGGGCCCGCCGCAGCCGTCCTGCCCTGATCGGTATTTCCTGCCTGCACGCGCTCGAGTACGACCAGGTGATCGAGCTGGCCAAACGGCTGCGCCGCGTTGCTCCGCACGCGTTCATCATGGCGGGCGGACATGCGGCCGCCGCCTTCCCCGAGGCGCTGGAAACGCCGGAGCTCGACGCCATTTGCCTGGAGGATGGGGAGGAATTGATCCCGCTGCTGGCCCGGGTGCTGGAGAAAGGGGGGGCTCCCCTGCAGGTGGCCGGTCTCAGGGTGCGGACCGCAGAGGGGTGGTGCTCTTCACCTCCCGGTGCCGAACGCCCCGGCCTGGACATCGTCCCACTGCCCGCCCGGCAACTGGTGGAGCGGAACCGTGACGGCTACCACTGCCTCCTGTTCAAGCCGGTCTGGCTGGTGGAGACCGCACGAGGCTGCCCGCACCGCTGCTCGTTCTGCTCGGTCTGGCAGCTGTACGAGCGCTCCTGCCGCGAGCGGAGCCTGGACGCGGTGGTGGAAGATTTCGCCTCCGCCGGCGACGCCATCTTCGTGGCCGACGACCTCTTCTGGTACAACCCGGAACGCAGCCTTGCGCTGGCGGAAGCGCTCAAGAAACGCGGCGTCTACAAGCGCTGGCTGCTGGTGCAGACCAGGACCGACCTCATCTGCCGCAGTGCGGAGCTGATGGAGGCGTGGCGGCCGCTGGCCAAGGATTTCGACATCTTCCTGGGGCTGGAGGCTGCCAGCGACCGCGCCCTGGCCGGCATCAGCAAGGACTCCGGGATCGGCCAGAGCGTGGAGGCGGTGCGCATCGCCCGCGAGCTTGGCTACGGCATCAACGGGAACTTCGTGGTCGGCCACGACTGGCACGAGGAGGATTTCCGGGAACTGTGGGATTTCGTGGCGCGCTATGGACTGCAGAGGGCGGGCTTCACCATCCTGACCCCGCTGCCCGGCACCGACTTTTACCGGGAGATGGCCCCGCGCATCCCTGAACAGCCGTGGTCGAACTTCGACATGCACCACCTTTTGTGGGAACCCTACCTCGGGGTAGAGCGCTTCTTCGAACTTTACGCGGAAACCTGGCGCCGTTCCATCCTCAACACCTCGGGGGACAAGAACCTGATGGACTGGATCCGCCAGGTGCGCCCGTCGCAGATCCCCTACATAGCCCGGGTGCTCTGGCGGACCCAGCGCATGATGAAGTCCCGGGCGTATATCGAGGAGCATCGACAAAGCCACCCCGCCCCCCGGCAGCAGCCGTGCAGGCAGGAGGCCTGAATCTGGTTTCACCACCCGTACCAAGACCAAATACAAGACGAGGAGAGCAGGATGAATATCGAATGGACCAGCGATCTGGCAACTGATGTGCCTGAGATCGACAGCCAGCATAAAGAAATCTTCAGCAGGTTCGACAGGCTGTTCACCGCCTGCAGCGAAGGAAAAGGGAAAGAGGAGGTGTTGCGGCTGCTCACCTTCCTGGCCGATTACGTGAAGGAGCATTTCGCCGCCGAGGAAAGGCTGCAGTTGAGAAACGGATTCCCCGACTACCCCAGCCACAAGGCTGAGCACGCCCGCTTCATGGCTGACGTGGCGCGCCTGCAATCGGAATTCAAGGCAGAAGGGGCCACCTTGTCGCTGGTCATCATGACCAACAAGACGCTGACCGCCTGGCTGACCCAGCACATCAAGAAAAGAGACATGGAAGTGGCGGCTTACCTTCGCCAGGATGGCGGCAGGTAACGACACACACGCCAGCAAAAAAGCGCAAGAGTCACAGAATCCGCAGTTGATGTTCCCGGACACCGGCGTCTCCTCCTTGGCATGAGACGTCGGTTCCTGCGGCAACATCCGGCATTGTGTGATGCTTGCGCTTTTTTATGGGCTGAAGCTTGTGCTGTGGCAACCCTGCGGAGAATAACCCTCCTGCTTACTTGGGCGGCTGCTTCTGTTCACCGCTATCGTGCTTGGCGCCATCCTTTCTGTTGCGGAAGTGCTTCCGGTGCCTTGAGCGCCGTGATCTTTCACGTGTCCCCGCTCCGGGGCCGGCCCCTTGCTCCGCACCGGCTGCAGCGGACCTGTCGCTGCCATGCCCCGGCTGTCCTGCCTGCTCGCCGGATTTGGCGGCGTTACTGGCCATTGCCGGCTTGTTGTGCTTGCCATGGGAAACCTTGGACAGGGCGGCTTTCAGCTGCGAGCCCTGCGGGAGTTTTCCCTGTCCCTTCTGAGGCTGTTCCCGGGGTGCCGGCTCCGGCCTGTTAGGCGATTTGAGCCTGGCGATCAAGTCCTTCGCCCAGTCCAGGTCGCCGTCGCAGCACTCCTTCGCCACGTACTGAAGGTCTTCCGGCGTGGTCTTGTTGCACTTGATCTTGAACAGCCTCTCGATCAGCTCCTTCGACCAATAGTATTCCCTGATGTACTTCTTGCCGTCGATCTCTTCGTAGCTGTAATCGGTGCAGGGGATCACGCTCTTCAACCACTCAGGGGTGACCCTCAGCCGTGCGGCGGCCGCCTCTTTTTCATGGTGTTCGTCTTCTCCCGCCGGTTTCCTGACTATGGTCTTGCCTGCGCCCCCTGCCTCGGCAGCAGGAACGGGCGCCTCGGCGGGCTCCAGGTAGCGGGCAAGGTCTTCCAACTCGGCCTCCGCGAGATCGCGCAAGGGGAGCTGGGAACGGTGGACCACCCCGGGCCGGTCCACCGAGAAGCTGAGGCTCGGGTCGCCCTCCCCTTCCTGGCTGCCGATGCTGACTTCCAGATCGAATTCCCCTTCTGCCAGCTCCTCGCAGAGGTCCTCGTCCACCGTATCAAGGACCGCCTGGATCAGCCTTGCCTTGAGAGGGCCCTCCTGAGGCCGAAAATAGGTGTAGCCATGCAGCTTGGTCAAAGATTCGAAGATGGTTTCCAGGCTTATTAAGGTCGTCATGAGATCCTGTCCTGCCGTTGGTCTTTGAATATTACGGTTAGCCACGGTCTGCCGCGGCAAGCACTTCCCCTTGCGCGACAACGGTTGCCGGGACCGCAGTGAACACAACCCGTTACCCTAACACAACGCGTGCGGTTCGACTACCCTGTTTTTCCGGCAAAGACCCTTTCTCCGCCGTTACCAAAAAAATGGGAGCCTCAAGGGCTCCCAATAAAACTGCGGCACATGTGATTACAGAACAAAGTGACAATGCAAAACCGCAGATCGAAACTGCAATTTCTTTTCCGTCCAGCAAGGCGTCAGCAAGCAAAGGCCGGCGACACCGAAAATAACCTCAAAACGCCATGGCCTGGTACAGCTGGGCAGGCAAAAACGGTTTCTTGATCACCCTGTTTCCATCCAGGGTGATCTCGTCCAGAGCCTGCTCATACCTCCCGATGCCTCCGCTGCAAAACACGATGCGTGCCGCGCTATCCATTTCGCGGATCTCACGCGCCGCCTGGACACCTGACTTGAAGGGCATGTCGATGTCCATGATGGTAACATCGGGCAGATGTTCCCGGTACATCTCTACGGCCTCCACGCCGTTGGCAGCCTCCGCCACTACCTGGTAATCCCCTTTTTCAATGATGTAACGGAGCATCAACCGGATGTCGGCGACGTCGTCGACAATCAGTACCCTTCGTTTCATAACACCCCTCATTACATAGCATCTCGATAGCCTCGTCTTTCCACTGCCCAAGCAGCAGGCAAGACCGGAACAACCAGAGACAATGCCTAAAGCGTGCCCAACTTCGACTCGTCACGGCCAGCCAAGCGATTAGATCTCTTTTATGAAGGAGCCAGCCAGCGCCTCCTTGCCCCAGAAGAGCATCAACGCTGGCATGCGCACCGGAGCCAGCTCTCATCATTAATCAAGCCATCACGAGAAGCAGCCGGCTGAACCAACGCCGACCATCGACCATGGCAAACCATCGCCAGTTGCTCTCTGACATTTCTGCCGTCAAATGGCTTTATCTGCGCGAAATCACGGCGGAAACCATATCACTGAGAGATTGTGTCACCCCCCGCTTTCGCTGATGGAAATAGCCGTTCCCCTATCTTTTTATTTGACCATTATTAGGGTCTGCTAAACTACACAAGTCGTTACGAGCGCCAGGGTCCCGGCAGGACCGAAGCAGCGCCTTTCCCGCGGTCACAGCGCTGGCGGGTGTCGGACCGCAGAGGATGACATGATGGACAATGAGGGTGCCGTGACCAAGAGGGTGTACCCGGGCTGCGTGCTGGTGCTGGTGGCGGCCGTCCTGACGGTGCCCTTTCTGCCCTGCACCGGCAACTGCCACCAGGCAGGGGACGAGGTATTTCGGCAGGTCGCGGTGGTGGAAAGGCTGGGAGGGCGCCTTCCCGGGCAACTCAGCTTCACCGATCAGCCAGGAAAAGAGGTCCACCTTTCCCGGTACTTCACCGGCGGCCCGGTCATCCTCACCCTCAACTACTACTCCTGCCCTACCCTGTGTCCGTTGCTCTTCAAAAATCTGGCCGGCTCCATCGCCGCACTGAGGAACCTGAAGCCCGGCAGCGATTTCAAGATCGTCACCGTCAGCATCGACCCGCAGGAGACGGCGCAAAGGGCGTCCGAGAAATCGGCCAAGACCTACGCGATGCTGGAAGGAGTCAAGGAACCGGCCAAGGCCTGGCCCTATCTGAGGGGAAGCGAAAAGGAGATCGCCACCCTGGCCGACAGCGTCGGGGTCGCCTGCGCGAGTCTCCTTTCGGGATGCGCCCTCCTCTTCGCTTGCCGCCACTTCATGGCCGGTGTCGCCAATTACCGCGCCGCGTTCCGATGCTCCATCGCCTATCTGCTGATCCTCTTCGCGCTGATCATCATCGACCTGGGCACCTGAATCTGCGTCACTTCTGACCTAACCGCGGGCTCAAGCCGCCTTCCTGCTAACACGGGTCTTCCTGCTAACACGGGTCTTCCTGGTGGCACCTGTGCTAAAATGGCTTATGGGGAGGCCGTGGAGCCTTGCAATGGTCTGTTTTAGCTAGTGAAAACCGTTTAAGGGAGAATTTTGGAAACAGGCAAAGGGGAAGGGCTATGTTCAAGTTCTACGATTCAAAGGATGAAGCAGAGCTGGCACGCGTGGAGAGTCTCCTCAAGAAAGGCGGCATAGAATATTTTGTCACAGCGTCCAAGGCTGGCAGCGGGATTGCAGCCGAGATAGAGGTGGCGGAGGAAGACATTCCCAAAGCGGAAGAACTGATCGGTAGCAGTACCTTTGACAGGGGTAACCGGCAAGCCTGATGGGCGTTATCCTAACGGACGGTCCGAATGGGCGTCGGCCGTAAAGGGAAGTACCATTTCTATTCTCACCTCGAGCCTCCACTGCACCTGGGGCAGGCCAGGAGGCTCGGCCTCGGGGAGATAGCCATCCAGAAGCGCGCTGTCCTCGATCTTCTCCACTCGGCCGATGAACTGGTAACCGATCCCGGTGACCGGGTCGGCGATTGCCACCGCCATCTTCGGATTTTCCTTCAGGTTGCGCAGCGTCGTCTGACAAAACCACGACTCGAAGACAAGCCTGTCCGGCGCGGCAACCACCACTCCCCTGCCCGCCGCCAGATGTGGCTTGCCGCCGGCATCCGAGGTGGCCACAAAGGCGTGATCGATACCTTCTGCAAAGCTTTTGATTTCCTCGGTAATCATGTTGACATACCTCCTTTTTCCCAACCGCAGCAGTCGACGGTGCCAGCGCAGCCTGATGGGCCATCTCCTGGAAGGGTGACGATGCCGGCATCTTGGAAAAGGCCTGTGGGTGCGCGGCCGCTTGGCGCCTGTCACACTTTTTCCTTGTCTCATGCCAGCCCCCTTCCCGGGCTCCACACCGAGCCTAAACCCTTTTTCTTTTAGCACCTGCCACTTGATAGTCAAGACGGCTCGTGTTCGCTTCCAAACCGGCGGCTAACTCTTTCCATCCGGCTTCTGCACCCCTTTCACCTGCCAGTTTGGGCTGAGGCTGGAAGCGGGTGCGTCAAAAAGAGCCTATACTTTTTTCAGGATGGCAATTGACATTTCGGCAGCCCGTCATTAGCTTCACTGAAAGCAACGCCGCACGCGCTCATTCGCTTAACCAGTGAAGCCAGCTGCCGCAAGTCGCCAGACAGGTGGAGCCTTGAATGAGAAGGTCGAAGTGTTGGATCAAAATCGGGGAAGAGGCTCTGCGTGTCGATCTGCAATAGAGTAAATACCAACTGCGACGTGTGGCATATGACTGATGAACATGGACATTTAGCAACCGATGACGAAGTATGGCTTGCCATACCGGCCCGCTGGATAGACCCGTCCGAGCACAGCGCCCTGCCGCTGAAGAGTGCCAGGGCGTGGGCGCTGGTGCTCGAGGCCCGCTCTGTCGAGTGCCGCATCGGCCAGGCCGGCTCCGGCTGGCAACTGGAGGTTCCCGCTTTTCTGTTCGAAACGGCCTGCCGGGAACTGCGCCTATATGTGAAGGAAAACCGGAACTGGCCCCCCCTGCAGCCACAGGTCCGCCCGATGGTCCACAATACGCTCGTCACCATCTCGGTTTTGCTGCTGTTTGCCATTTTCCATAACCTGATCGACCTCGACCTCACGATAGGCGGAAGGCACCCGGACTGGGTGGAGATCGGCAACGCGCACGCCAGTCAGATCCTGCACGGCCAGTGGTGGCGGCTGGTAACGGCGCTCACCCTGCACGCCGACGCGCTCCACCTGCTCAGTAACCTTGCTATCGGCGGCATCTTTATTGTCTACCTCTGCCGAGACCTCGGCTCGGGCTTGGCCTGGAGTCTGCTCCTTGCCTCGGGCATCCTGGGCAACCTCGCCAATGCCTATACCCAGCTCCCCAGCCACAGCTCGGTTGGCTTCTCCACCGCCATATTCGGCGCAGTGGGACTGCTGGGGGCGGTCAGTATGGTGCGCTACCGGCACCACCTGCGCAGACGGTGGCCGCTGCCGGTCGCGGCGGCACTCTCACTGCTGGCGCTGCTCGGCACCGAGGGAAAGAACACCGACCTGGGGGCTCACCTTTTCGGCTTTCTCTTCGGGGTCATCCTCGGGCTGGCGACAGAGTTCCTGGTGGGTCGCCTGGGACGTCCCGGTCGGCTCTTCAACGCCCTGCTCGCCCTGGCCTCGTCATCCCTGGTCATCGCCGCCTGGTGGTGCGCCCTCACCTTTGCCGACTAAACAAAAAAGGATGCGAAGCCCTAAGCCTCCGCATCCTTTTTTGGTGATGAAGCTACTGCTTCCACCACCGGCTACCCTGCCGCCCTACTAATCCCTGCCGTGGTGCTCGCCATGGCCGCCACCTTCACGGTGACCGCCGCCTTCGCCACGTCCATACCCGTCGTATCCCCCATCACGGTGACCATGGTTCCCTCGACCGCCTCCACGGTGCTCATAGTTCCCATGTCCCCTATGTTCCTTCTTCCACTG
>DATFAB010000072.1:0-48541 GCA_035255025.1 Geomonas sp. | reverse complement strand
ATCGTTGCGACACAATGCGACGCGATGGACCCCCTGCGTGGTTTCCCTCGGTGTCGCGGCGCGGTGACAGCCCTGGCCAACGCGCGAGGCACCGCGTGCCGCGGCGACGCGGCGCTCGCGAAGGGATCGCGTGGGGTCGATCGATATAATCGCGCTTTACCACCAGGCCGAAATCGCGTCGCGTCGCAACGCGCCCAAGGCCGAACGACATGACCAAGTACGTGTTCGTCACCGGTGGCGTGGTGTCTTCGCTCGGCAAGGGCATCGCGTCGGCCTCGCTCGCGGCCATCCTGGAGTCGCGCGGCCTCAAGGTCACCCTGATCAAGCTGGACCCGTACCTCAATGTCGACCCGGGCACGATGAGCCCGTTCCAGCATGGCGAGGTGTTCGTCACCGACGACGGCGCCGAGACCGACCTCGACCTCGGACACTACGAGCGCTACACCTCCGGCAAGCTTTCCAAGAAAAGCAACTTCACCACCGGCCAGGTCTACTTCTCGGTCATCGAGAAGGAGAGGCGCGGCGACTACCTGGGGGGCACCGTCCAGGTCATCCCGCACATCACCGACCAGATCAAGCTGAACATCCTGGAGAACGCCAAGGGATCGGACATCGCCATCGTGGAGATCGGCGGTACCGTGGGCGACATCGAATCGCTCCCCTTCCTGGAGGCGATCCGCCAGCTGAAGGGCGACCGCGGGGCGGGCAACGTCCTCTACCTGCACGTGACCCTGGTTCCCTACATCAAGACCGCCGGCGAGCTGAAAACCAAGCCGACCCAGCACTCGGTCAAGGAGCTCCGCGAGATCGGCATCCAGCCCGACATACTGCTCTGCCGTTGCGAGCAGGAGCTTCCCCAGGAGATGAAGGCGAAGATCGCGCTCTTTTGCAACGTGGAGGAAAAGGCGGTCATCACCTCCCGCGACGCCGAGCACATCTACGCGGTGCCGCTGGCGCTCAACCGCGAGGGGCTGGACGAGCAGGTGGTCGAGAAGCTGAACATCTGGACCAAGGCCCCCGATCTCACCCACTGGCAGCAGGTGGTTTCCAAGCTGACCAACCCGGCCAGCGGTGAAGTGAACATCGCGGTGGTCGGCAAGTACGTCGACCTCAAGGAATCCTACAAGTCGCTTGCCGAGGCGCTCACCCACGGCGGCATTGCCAACGACTGCCGGGTCAACATCGTCTACCTCGACTCCGAGAAGATCGAGGAAGAGGGGGCCGAGCAGCACCTGAAGGGGGTGGACGGCATCCTGGTGCCGGGCGGTTTCGGCGAGCGCGGCACCGAAGGGAAGATCCAGGCCATCAGGTACGCCCGCGAGAAAAAGGTGCCCTTCTTTGGCATCTGCCTCGGCATGCAGATGGCGGCGGTCGAGTTTGCCCGCCACGTCTGCGATCTCCCCGAGGCCTACTCCAGCGAATTCAAGCCTGAGTGCCAGAACCCGATCATCCACCTCATGGAAGAGCAAAAGGGTGTGGAACGCAAAGGCGGGACCATGCGGCTGGGGGCCTATCCCTGCTCGCTGACCAAGGGGACTTTCGCCCAGAAGGCCTACGGCGCCACCGAGATCTCCGAGCGTCACCGCCACCGCTACGAGTTCAACAACCGCTTCCGTTCGACTCTGTCCGAGAAGGGTCTGGTGATCTCCGGCGTCTACAAGGAAGGCGACCTGGTCGAGATCATCGAGTTGCACGATCACCCGTGGTTCCTCGGCTGCCAGTTCCATCCGGAATTCAAGTCCAAGCCGCTTAACCCGCACCCGCTGTTCAGGGCCTTTGTGGGTGCGGCCCGGGAAAAGAAGAAGTAGCAGCGAGCCAGGTGAACCCCATCCTCACCCTGACCCTCCCCTTGAAGGGGAGGGGACGCGTTGGGGGTTCTCGTCGAGATTGAGGCCTGGTTGCCTTTGGCTTTTTCCCTCACCCCCGCCCCTCTCCGGTAGGGGGAGGGTAGAGGCGGATAGAGCGGATAACGAGTAGATAGGAGCTTAGATGGCCAGGGAAGTTTCCATTGGCGGAGTGAAAATAGGCGGGGGAAAACCGCTGGTGCTGGTTGCCGGGCCGTGCGTGATCGAGACGGAAACCGCCACCATGCGCTGCGCGGAAAAGCTGATGACCATCTGCAACGGCGTCGGCATTCCCCTCATCTTCAAGGCCTCCTACGACAAGGCCAACCGTACCTCGGTGACCGCCTTCCGCGGCCCCGGCCTGAAGGAGGGTCTGCGTATCCTCGCCAAGGTCAAGGAATCGCTGGGGGTGCCGGTACTTTCCGACATCCATTCCATAGAGCAGGTTGCGCCGGCTGCCGACGTGCTGGATGTCCTGCAGATCCCCGCCTTCCTCTGCCGGCAGACCGACCTGCTGGTGGCCGCCGCCAACACAGGAAAGCCGATCAACGTCAAGAAGGGGCAGTTCCTGGCACCGTGGGACATGAAGAACGTGGTGGGGAAGCTCCTCTCCTGCGATAACGAGAACATCACCCTCACCGAGCGCGGGGCGAGCTTTGGCTACAACAACCTGGTGGTCGACATGCGGAGCTTCCCGATCATGCGGGCGACCGGTTGCCCGGTGATCTTCGATGCCACCCACAGCGTTCAGCTGCCGGGAGGGGAGGGGACCTCGTCGGGCGGACAGCGCGAGTACGTTGAATTCCTGTCCAGGGCAGCCGTGGCCGCCGGGGTGGACGGCGTCTTCATGGAAGTGCACGAAGAACCGGAACAGGCGCTGTGCGACGGGCCGAACTCGGTGAGGCTGGACGACCTGGCTGCGCTTTTGAGAAAGCTGAAGGCGATCGACGCCATCGTCAAATAACGGCAAGGTCAAAGGCCTTGAACAGGGATGGACAGGATGAACGGGATGAGAACCGATCTTTCCGTGAGAGGTCTGCCTCAGCGACTGTCCTTTCCTGGTGGCAAATTTGTGGTGGGTTCGGGGCGTGCGGTTTCCAGGTTTAAGCTGTTATCCTGTTCATCCTGTTCATCCTGTCCATCCCTGTTAAATGCAGCAGGTCTTTTCTGGAGTTTCCTTGATTTTAGCTGAAGCGAAAAGGGTGATAACGGTCGAGGCGGAGGCGCTGCTGAATCTTGCCTCCACCATTGACAGTGCTTTCGAACGCGCCGTTGAGATGATCCTCAACGCCTCCGGCCGGGTGGTCGTTACCGGCATGGGCAAGTCCGGTCTGATCGGCCAGAAGATCGCCTCGACCATGGCCTCGACCGGTACCCCCGCCTTCTTCCTGCATCCTGCGGAAGGGATCCACGGGGACCTCGGCATGATCATGCGCGGGGACGTGGTGATCGCCATTTCCAACAGCGGCGAGACCGACGAGGTGGTCCGCATCCTCCCCATCATCAAGCGCCTGGGGGCCTCCCTGATCGCCATGGCCGGCAATCCCCATTCCACCTTGGCCAAAAGCGGCGACATTTTCCTGGACATCTCGGTGAAAGAGGAAGCCTGCCCGCTGGGGCTCGCTCCCACCGCCTCGACCACGGTGACCCTGGCAATGGGTGACGCCATCGCGGTGGCCCTTTTGGTCAGCCGCGGCTTCAAGGCCGAGGACTTCGCCCTCTTTCATCCCGGTGGAGCACTGGGGCGCAGGCTCCTGCTCAAGGTGGAAGACATCATGCACTCGGGCGACTCGCTCCCCCTGGTCTCCTCGGAAACCCTGATGCGCGAGGCTCTCTTCACCATCACCTCCAAGGGGCTCGGCATCACCGGCGTCACCGCGGCTGACGGTTCGCTGGTCGGCGTGATTACCGACGGTGACCTGCGGCGCGCTCTCGGCAAGGGGCTCGACATCATCAATCTCCCCGCCTCCGAACTGATGCGCCCCAACCCGAAGAGGATCGGCCGCGACCAGCTGGCCGCACGAGCGCTGCAGCAGATGGAGCAGTATTCCATCACTTCGCTCTTCGTCTTCGCCGACGACCGTTCCGCCATCCCGGTCGGCATCGTCCACCTGCATGACCTGCTCAAGGCCGGTATCGCGTAAAGATCCCGAAAGAACATTACCCTTTCCTCTGTGGCCTCCGACAAACCTCGGTGTCCTCGGTGGCCATGCTTTCAAAGGTGCATATGGAAGAAAGACTCAAGAAAATAAAGCTGCTGATCCTGGACGTGGATGGCGTGATGACCGACGGCAGGATCATCTTCGATTCCAACGGTGTTGAGAGCAAGTTCTTCAACGTAAAGGACGGCCATGGCATCAAGATGCTGCAGCGCTCCGGGATAGAGGTCGGCATCATCTCCGGCCGCGAGTCGGTGGTGGTGACCAACCGCGCCATGGAACTGGGGATCCACCAGGTCTACCAGAAATCGCTGGACAAGCTGACCCCCTTCCGGAAGATCCTGGACGCCACCGGCTTCAGGGAAGAAGAGGTCGCCTACATGGGTGACGACGTCATCGACATCCCCGTCATGCGCCGGGCAGGTTTTGCCGCCGCACCGGCCGATGCCGTTTCCGAGGTCCTTCCTTTCGCTCATTTCGTGGCCAAAAACAACGGCGGCTGGGGCGCTGTGCGCGAGGTCTGCGACCTGCTGCTCAAGGCCCAGGGCGCCTGGGATTCCGCCACCTCCCGCTATTATCTGTAGTCACCGCTCTGCTTCCTGCTGATTTCTTCGGCCGGCAGGAAGCAGTGCTGCTGAAACTCTCCTGCCTCTCCACCACGCTCCCTTTCATCTCGCATTCCCGAACTTGCACCAGTCGCGTTGGCCTCTGCTGCAGCATGGCCCCGCCTCTGCCATCCGTAATTGCTGTGACACGATTCTTTCCGACTCCTCCCCTGTACCTCCCATCATCTCTTTCTCACCTTACCCTGTTCTCCTTTCGGACGTCGCTGAAACCACTTCATTAGATATTCTCTCCACTCTTCCGATTCGGTTAACTGTTCCCGTCCCGGCAACTCTAATGAATGTGTAAAAATAAAAAAACAAGAATTAAAGAAAACCCATTTACATCGCAGTCTGGACATGGGCGAACCGGTTCGTATCCTCTCCCTGGCCGAGGAACTCATTCGGCTCTCCGGGCTCACTCCGTACCGGGACATCGACATCGTGTTCACCGGGCTAAAGCCTGGCGAGAAGCTGTTCGAGGAACTTCTGCTTGACGGGGAAGGGGTGAAGCCGACCAGCCACAAGAAGATCAGGGTAGTGGCTCCGGTGGAGACCGACCTGCGGCGGATCACTGGTTGTCTTGTCGATCTGTTTGAAATGGCCCGAAGCGGGGATCTGAGCGGAGTATTGAAGGCCCTGCAGGAAGTGGTGCCAGAGTTTGTGCCGCGTTACAACTTCGATGGCAGCTCACCGTCTCCGGTTTTCCAGCGGGTGCGTCCGGATCTGTTTCCACCCCAGAAGTCGAGCATCATCAGGACCCTGCGGGTGGCCAATCAGAATGAGGGGTCGGCGGCTTGAAGATGAAGTCGTCATAGAACTGAAGGCGGTTAAAGCATTGCTTCCTGAGCATACAGCCCAAATCTTGAACTATCTAAGGGCAACCCGGCGAGCAGGTTGGCCTGCTTGTTAACTTCGGTAATTACACAGTAGAGTACCGCCGCCTTGAGAACAGGTTTCAACCAAGACAGACGATTTACTTTCATCCCTTTTATCCTGTGCATCCCTGTTAATAGCAGCTCGATTTTATGCAATGTGGTGATGATGACTGTAATTAAATTTTTAATCGTAGTTATTATTGTCTTTCTGGCAGAGCAGGCGCATGCTTTGTCCTCGGCAAATATCCCTCTGGATAGTCCCGCTTACCTGTATCTTGAGAAACTTGCCGGTTTCGGCCTGATCACCTCCGACTTCAAAGGGATCCGTCCCTATGCCAAAAGCGAGGCCGCGAGGCTCCTCCTGGAGGCTGAGGCGCGTCTTGACTCCGGAAACTTTCCGCCGCTTGCTAACGAATTCTGTACCCGGCTCAGGGAACTGATCCCGCGTGAAGCTGCCCTGCATGACGACCCCGGTGCCGCCCCCGCCTTCGATTTCACCCCCGTCTCCAACGCCCGGCTGCGATACTTCTACCTGGACGGCGCCCCCAGGAACTACCAGCGCGTCGTAAACGACCCCGGCAACGACGGCGTTTTCGGCATCGGCCGTGGCCTGAGGCCGCCAAATCCCTATCCCCCCGTGGTCCAGCAGCGGGGATCTGAGGGGACGCCGCTCATGGAGAACAACGAGGGGGTGATCTACCGCTCCGGCAGCAACTTCGACTTCCGGTTCAGTGGCGAGGCGTATGCCGGTGCCTGGAGTACGCTGCTGGTCGAACCGATGTGGCTGCGATCCACCGCCACCCATGACCCCGAGCTGCGGGTGGACAAGGTCTACCTGAAACTCGGGGGAGGGGGACTCGAACTAGAGGTGGGCCGGGACGAGAATTGGTTCGGCCTGGGCTATCGCGGCTCCATCACCCTTTCCAACAACGCCCGCAACTTCGACTTGGTCAAACTCTCCAGCCCTGAACCGGTGGTCAGTCGTTACCTTTGGGATCTGAAATACAGCTTTATCTTTTCCCGCTTTGAAGAGAGCATTACCGATGGCAAAGTCCGACAGCCTTACTTCTTTGGAGCCAAACTTTCCTTTAAGCCAATTGACGAGGTCGAGTTCGGCATCAACCTGGGGCGCCAGGTCGGCGGTCCTGGGGTGGACAACGGCACCGTAGAGGTCTTGCGCGGTCTGGTTGGCGGCTTCAACAACGACAACTCCAACACACTGGCAGGTTTTGAACTCCGGGTCCGCTTACCATTTCTGCGCAACGCCGAGTTTTTCGGCGAGTACTCCGGTGAGGATGCTGCCTCCTTCTGGCCTATCGTTGAGAGCTACCTGGCAGGCTTCTACATCCCGCGGTTGACCGACGGCGGCAGCGATGATCTCCGTTTCGAGTACTTCCTCGGCAATAATACCCTTTATACTCACTACCAGTTCGTGGAGGGATATCTGCGTGATGGACTACCAATCGGGCATTCCCAAGGCGGCGGCACTCAGGATTTTTTTCTTCGCTACAGCCACTGGTTTACGCCCAGGAATAACCTTGCCATCGAGTGGCTCCACACCAGCCGAGGCGACCACGGCCGGCTCCCCGTGGATACCGCCGGCAACTTCGACCCCTTCGGCGTGATGCAGGCAGTCGAGCGGAAGCAAGCCGTACGGGTCCTGTGGACCCTGCCGGTTTACGGCGAGTGGAACGCACTTCTATCCTACGGCAAAGAGTGGATTGAAAACTTCAACCTGCAGCCCGGAGTAGACCGGACCAACCAGGTGGTTCGAACCGAACTGACCTACCGGTACTGACCCCTCCCCGGCCAACCTCATCACCCCGGCCATTCCAAGTCATTCAGCAGCCACCCTCAGTCCACCCTGAGTCACCCTCAGTCCATGCAGTCCATGCAGTCCATGCAGTCCATGCAGTTCATGCAGTTCATGCAGTTCACCTCCAACCAACCCACGTCATTAAAACCGCAGGTGCGCCCCCAACTGTCGTAGTTATAATTAAATCAAACAAATTAAATCGCAGCTATCGCGCCCGTGGGGGTGGTAACCATGTCAGCCGCTGCCATAAGTGTCACGAGATACCTTAGGTTTTTCCGGCAGATGCACCTTCATTCGGTCCTCGATTACGGAGCCGGCACCCTGCGCAATTCCGCCTATCTAGCCAAAGAGGGGTTTCGGGTCTATGCGGCCGATATCCCGTCCCAGGTAGAGCGGATTCTGCGGATGGCCGACTGCCTGCGACTTGCCGGAGTGCTGGCAGACGACCAGTTGCCGGATAGTAACCTCGGCGTCGACCTCGTGCTGTCCAGCTACGTCCTCAACATCATTCCGGACGGCTCCGAGAAAAGCCAGTACCTGGAGAACATCGTCCTGAATCTGCGTCCCGAAGGCTACCTTCTCATCGAAGTGAGATGTCGACCTGAATTCGATCACTGCACCAACTGCTGTTCGGAAGGCCACCGATGCCCGCGCTGCATCAAGACCTACTCGCACCAGGAACTTGATGATATGCTGACCCCCTATGGATTCATCCGGATCAGCCACTACTACCGCCTGCATGCGCTAGCCGTTCTTTACCAAAGGCGCAACGCCTGACCTCGGCCGCCTGCCCAGAGTGTGTCACGCTTCCCCCCCCCATCCCCGCCCAATCCAGCACCCTCTCCCTCCGGGAGAGGGCAGGGGGAGGGAAGCTGCACCTCCCAACGCCCTCTTCCCCTTTAATGTTTTTCTTGACTTTCCCCCTCGCACGGCGCATGTAAATCGAGTGTCGCACCTCCGATTTCCGCTTTGGGAGTTGTACCTTGATTAAGAAGATCGCCTCGTATTTCCCTGCCGAAGAGCGCATTCCTTCCCAGCACCGGCTGGGTGACCCCATTAAACAAGATGTCTACCTGGTCGGTGGGGAGTTGCGGCGCTGGGATGGCCCGCTGCAACAGGTGCTATCGCCAGTTCATCTCCAGACCGCTGCCGGCCTGGCGCCGCGCCTGATCGGCGAGGCTCCGCTTTTGTCGGAAGAGGCAGCCCTGGAAACCCTGGATGTTGCGGTAGAGGCCTACGCCAATGGCCGCGGCACCTGGCCCACCATGTCCGTAGGAGAGCGGATCCGCTGCGTTCAGCGCTTTGCTGCCGCCATCGCCACCAGGCGGCAGGACGTGGTCAGGCTGATCATGTGGGAGATCGGGAAGTCCAGTCAGGAGGCCGAACGGGAATTTGACCGCGCCGCAGCCTACATCCGCGACACTCTGGACGCCCTGAAGGAACTGGATCGCAGCTCCTCCCGTTTCGTCATCCAGCAGGGGATCATCGGCCAGATCCGGCGCGCGCCGCTGGGCGTGGTGCTTTGCATGGGGCCGTTCAACTTTCCCCTTTACGAGACCTTCACCACCCTGATTCCCGCGCTGGTGATGGGCAACACCATCGTGCTCAAGCCGCCGCGCTTTGGCATCCTCCTTTTTCAGCCGCTCCTGGAAGCGTTCCGCGATTCCTTCCCCCCGGGGGTGGTCAACACCGTGTACGGCGATGGCGAGGTGGTGGTTCCGCCGCTTCTGGCCTCGGGTAAGGTGGACGTTCTTGGCTTCATCGGCACCCACAAAGTCGCCGACCATCTGCGCTCGGTCCACCCGCGGCCGCACCGCCTTCGCTGCGTGCTCGGCTTGGACGCCAAGAACCCGGCCATCATTTTGCCGGATGCCGATCTCGAACTCACCGTGCCGGAGTGCATACGCGGCAGCCTGACCAACAACGGCCAGCGCTGTACCGCCCTCAAGATCATCTTCGTACACCGCTCGATCGCCAACACCTTCCTGGAGCGGATGTCAGCCGGCATCGGCGCGCTGAAATGCGGCATGCCGTGGGAAGAGGGGGTGAGCATCACGCCGGTCCCCGAGCCGGAAAAGCCTGCCTACCTGGCCGACCTTATCGCCGATGCGGTAGCCAAGGGTGCCCGCGTCGTCAACCCCGGCGGCGGCGCGTCCTGCGCGACCTTCCTGCACCCGGCCCTCCTCTATCCGGTCTCCCCAGAAATGCGCATCTACCACGAGGAGCAGTTCGGACCTGTGATTGCCGTGGTTCCTTTCGACGAAATCAAGGAGACCATCGATTACGTGGTAGCCTCACCGTATGGCCAGCAGGCGAGCATCTTCGGGCGGGACAGCGAGCAACTCGCCCACTTGGTGGATGCCCTGGTCAACCAGGTCTGCCGCATCAATATCAACAGCCAGTGCCAGCGAAGCCCCGACAGTTTCCCCTTCAACGGCCGGAAGAACTCGGCAGAAGGAACCCAGTCCGTTGCCGATGCGCTGAGGATCTTTTCCATCCGCATCGTGGTCGCCGCCCGTGAAAACGACGTCAACCGCGAAATCATCACCGACATCGTCAGGGAGAGAAAATCCCATTTCCTCACCACGGATTACATCCTGTAACGCCTGCCTCGCAGGCTGGTTGTGAAGCGGTGGAGCAGAGTTAAAAGAGCCAGGCAGTTGCCCCGGCTCTTTTTTTGTGATTTGTCCGGGAAACTCCGTGTACGGCTGCCTGAAGATGTATCCTCGGTAGCCCTTTGTTTCGAGTCTGCCGAAAACCCTCTGTACCGTACTACTGGCCCCTTTCGACCAGCTGAGGTCAGGCTCCAAAGAGGCTCAGGAACAACGGGTTGAGAGCTGTGTTGTTGTCAGAGGCGCCAGGATCACTCTCGTCGGAAATTCTGCGTACTTCCTTTTCATAAAAACGTATTGTTTCTGTTTGGTTAAAGGTGGCGGGACCGGTGTCTGAAAGAAATGGTCCAGAAATTTGTTGACAGCAGGGCAGTCGAGAGGTAGGATTGCCATCACTCTATCAAATAGATGGAGTAAATAGAAATAGGGCGCCACGAAATGGTACCCCCATATTGACCCGGTATATTTTCCTTATCTGAGAGCTCCGCAGCTCTATTTTTTGAAGTCAATAATCTATCAAAATGATAGATTAAAATCCAAAGGAGGGTCCCACCCCATGAAAGCAAGCCGCTTTACCGCCGTCCTTCTCACCGTGATCGCAGTCAGTCTCCCCCTGAACGCCATCGCCAAAGAGTTCCTCAACGTGTCCTACGACCCAACCCGTGAACTGTATCAGGACTTCAACAAGGCCTTCGCGAAGAAGTGGAAAAAGGAAGGTGGCCAGGATATCAACTTCAAGCAGTCGCACGGCGGCTCCGGCAAACAGGCGAGGTCGGTGATCGACGGACTGGAAGCCGATGTGGTAACCCTGGCCCTTGCCTACGACATTGACGAGGTGCACGACAAGGCCAAGCTGATTCCCGAAAACTGGCAGAAACGGCTGCCGCACAACAGTTCCCCCTACACATCCACCATTGTTTTCCTGGTCAGAAAGGGTAATCCCAAGCACATCAAGGACTGGAATGACCTGGTCAAGCCGGGCGTGGCGGTGATCACCCCCAACCCGAAAACATCCGGAGGCGCCCGCTGGAACTACCTGGCCGCCTGGGCCTATGCGCTGAAACAGAAGGGTGGGAACGAAGCCGCCGCCAAGGCGTACATCAAGGAACTCTTCAAGCACGTGCCAGTGCTGGACTCTGGCGCCCGCGGCGCCACCACGACCTTCGTGCAGCGCGGCCAGGGCGACGTCCTGCTTGCCTGGGAGAACGAGGCGTTTCTGGCGGTGAACGAGCTCGGCCGGGACAAGTTCGAGATCGTGGTCCCCTCCATCAGCATCCTGGCGGAGCCGCCGGTCTCCGTGGTCGACAAGGTGGTGGACAAGAAGGGAACTCGCAAGCTGGCCGAAGAGTACCTGAAATACCTGTACTCGCTGGAAGGTCAGGAGATTGCCGCCAAGAATTACTACCGCCCGCGCGACAAGAAGGTGGCAGCCAAATACGCCAAGGTGTTTCCTAAAGTGAAGCTGGTCACCATCGATGACACCTTCGGTGGCTGGAGAAAGGCACAGAAAACCCATTTTGCCGACGGCGGTGTCTTCGACCAGGTTTACGGAGGCCGCTAGGTCGCCCCGGGGCGGCGCGGATTCTACCACAGGAGGGAAGTCATGGCCGCGACAACCACGGCGCAGCAGCCGGAAAAATGGAACAAGGATCTGGAGCTGAAGATCCGCTCCGCTCTCAATGAGATCCGCTTCGGAACCGTCACCCTGGTCATACAGGATGGCAGGATCATCCAGATCGACAGGAACGAGAAGATAAGGATCCAGTAACAGGAGTTCAAACGGCGAACTCACAGCCGAGTCCTGCGCTGACCAGAAACACTGGAGGCCAGGCATGGACCGTTACTGATACGGTGCATGCCTGGCCTTTTTAGATTCTTCCAACGACTCCCCAAGCGCTCGGTCAGGCTCTGGGAAATCAAGCAGCAGGAGGTGAAGACAATGGCAGTGGAGCATGTTGTGATTGCAGGAAAGAGCGGGGTGGGCAGGTCGACCACGGCTGCCAATCTCGCCGCTGTCCTTGCCGAAGAAGGATTCCGGGTGGCGCTGATCGGTTACGAACGTTACTCCAACTCGACGGTCCCTTTACGCGGCTCCACGCCGCTGCTGCCGGTGCCCGGCTGGCCCGGTTCTGGGGGGGCTCCTCACTACGCGCACGGCTACCGGGGCGTGCTCTGCATCGAGGCCGGCGAATCCGCTGTGGCAACGGGGGGTACGGAAGCGGCTTCCCTTCTCAAGCAGTCACTTCTCACCGGGTACCGCCCCGATTTCGTGCTGCACGACCTGTCACAGGAGCCTGGCCCCTCGTTCCGTCTCCCCGTGGCGACCGATGGAGTAATGCGGGTGCTGGCCGTTACCACTGCGGACATGACGGCCATCCAGGCAGTCAACGACCTGTTCGCCTGGCTTAACACCGTCTCTGCCGTCAACTGCAGCTTCGGTGGTGTGGTGGCCAACAACCTCTCCGGTCCTCTCTATGAATCGATCGTCTCGGATTTCGCGGCAGAGGCGGGCACTAGCGTGGCGGCGAAGATCTCCCACTCCCTGATGGTCTACGTGAGCGACGTCTACACCACAACGGTGGTCCAGTCGGCCCCGCACTCGCACCTTGCCTACGCCTTTCGCAGGCTCGCCCAGGGCCTCCTGCGCCCCGAAAGCGTCGCCCGGCCGAAACACCTGCAGACCGCTGCGCTGAAACGCTGGTCCCTGAAATGGGGGGATATCATCTCCGAACTGGAGACGGGAGTGGTCAGCAACGGCTCAGGTATCTGACCTCAACGGGTACCCTATCATGAATGCGTAAAAGGCGACTAAAATAGTGTGGAAAATAAAAACAGTACTTGACTGTAAAAGTGGAGTTCTGGTAGTTTTCAAGACATTGAAACTGCTATCACCGAGGTGAATGATGGCCCTGCACAAAGACGTCGTTGAACTGTCGTTCAATTCCACCCTGGACGGTTCCCGGCAACATGCCCTCTGGTACCGCAGCTCTAGAACACTGCCTGCGCCACTGGTGGTCGGGCTGCATACCTGGAGTTACGACCGCTTCAACCAGCTCGAGCACATGCTTCCCCATTGCCAGCAGCGGGGCTGGTCGTTGCTCCTCCCCGAGTTCAGGGGACCAAACCTCGACAGCAACCCGCGTGCACGGGAAGCCTGCGCCTCCCCGTCGGCCAGGCAGGATGTCCTCGATGCCATCGGCCTGGTCAGCCGGGAATACCGGCCTGGCAACGACGGCCTCTTTCTGCTGGGAGGCAGTGGCGGCGGCCACATGGCCCTGATGCTGGCGGCCCACACCCCCGACCTCTGGAGCGGGGTGAGCGCCTGGGTACCCATTACCGGGCTAGCTGACTGGCATCGCGAAAACCCTGATTATTCCCGGCACATCGAGGCCTGCTGCGGTGGTGCCCCGGGGGAAGGCGATGAGGTAGATGAGCAGTACAGACTGCGGTCGCCGCTGAACTACCTGGACGAGCTTTCCCGGGTCAAGCTGTCCGTTCACCATGGACGGCACGACGACGTTGTTTCCTACCGCCATACCATGAACCTGATGGCGGGACTGGAGATGCGTGACGCTTCCGGTTTCTTTTTCGAGATCTTCGATGGCGGCCACGAGATACGCTACCAGACGGCCTTTGACTGGTTCGACCGGCTAAGCGCAGACGATGACGCGCATGAGTTGCGGCTGACCGGGTGAGTGAGGAGGGATGCATGGCAACTGCAGCGGTCAGCGTGAAAAGATACCTGCCGTTCTTCCGGCAGATGGGCCTTCGGTCTGTTCTGGATTACGGCGCGGGCACCTTGCGCAATGCAACCTACCTGGCGGGGGAAGGGTTCCAGGTCTTTGCGGCAGACATTCCCTCCCAGGTGGAGCGTATCCTGGAGATGGCAGACTCATGCCGCATGGCCGGCGTTCTGCCTACCGATCAACTGGATGAGAGCCATCTTGGCGTCGACCTGGTCGTTTCCAACTATGTCCTCAATATCATTCCGGACGGCAGCGAGAAAAGCCGCTACCTCAGGAATATCGTGCTCAACCTGCGTCCGGAAGGCTACCTGCTGATCGAAGTGAGGTGCCGCATCGAATCCCACGACTGCGGCAGCGGGTGCCATCACAGCCATAAATGCCCCAACTGCATCAAGACCTATTCCCACCTGGAACTCGACCGCATGCTGGTTCCTTACGGGTTCCGGCGGGTCTGCCACTATTACCGCAAACATGCGGTGGCCGTTCTTTACCAGCGAAACGACGCCTGATTCCCTCCCTCATTTCCCCTGGTGGAAAAGCTCTCTTTTCCTTATCAAGGGGAAGAAGGACTGGTCCCCAAGCCTTTCATGCTCTTCAAAATGACCGGCGGCTACTCCCGCGTCAAGTAACATAACCCTTGCTACTCTCATAACCGGGTGCAGCGAGGCACAGGAAAGTGTTCCAGCTCATCTATAATTGCATCGCCGGCAAGCGTTTGGCAGTAAGTGGTGGTATGCTCTACTCCAGTTTTGTCAGATCACCCAATCTGAAAAGGAGCAACCATGGAACTTAAGACACCCTATGCCTTTGGCAAGACTGTTGACATGCCCTTTGCTGCCGTCGTAATGCGGGTTCGGGAAGAGTTGGCCAAGGAAGGTTTCGGAGTGCTGACCGAGATCGATGTGAAAAAGAAGTTCCAGGAAAAGCTTGGCAAGGATTTCCGCAATTATCTGATCTTAGGTGCCTGCAATCCGTCCATGGCCTATGAAGCGATCTCGCAGGAAATTAACCTCGGCGCTCTTTTGCCCTGCAATGTCGTTATCTACACGCAGGATGGCGGCCGGACCGCCGTGGTGGTGATGGATCCCATCGCGGGGCTCTCCCTGACCGGCAACCTCGATATAGCCAAGGTCGCCAAAGAGGTCAGCGAAAAGTTGCAGCGGGTGCTGGCCGGGCTGTGAACGGCTTTTAACTCTTGAACTTGGCGCGGAATTATGGTACTGCCTTGCAGACAATTCCCGAAGCTGCAATGGACGGTAATGCCTCAGCGCCTTAAAAAACTCGTTTCCTCCCTTTTGGTCCTGGGCTTTTTCGCCATGACCATGTCCGTTCTGGTCGGCAATGCCTGCGCCGCAGGCCTTGCCGGACAGGCGAAAAATGGGTGTTCCGCGGGCAAACTCATCTCGGTCGACAAGGAAAGCCCCTGCTGTCCGTGCGATGACGATGACTCTCCCTCCGGGCACTGCAATCCCTTCTGCTCGTGCGCCTGCCATGCCCATCTGCCGACGGAGGCTCTCCTGGTCGTCTTCACCGAAGTCGTCACCCCTCTTGAATTTCACGAAGCACCGCAAGCCATTCCAGAAGTCTACCTTAGCAAGTTCATTCCCCCACATATCCTCGCTTGACCGCTGAAAGGGACCTCTCACGGCCCATGACGGCACCCGTTTGTCCGCCGCTCGCCTGGTCCCGCTCCGTTCACCGCCTTAACCCCACATTTAAATAGCACCCCACGCCTCACAAGGAGGAATCGTGTTGGCTCGATCTGTATCGGCTGCGGGAACGGCGCTGCTGTTCCTTGTCATATGCGGGTTTACCGGTGTCACCGCAGCTTCTGCGGCGGGAGGGCGCTTCACCGCCGGTGAAGCCGTCATCTTCGCCTTGCAGCATAACGGCGATCTCAAGGCTTTGCGAGAGGAGCGCGGCCTGCGCGAGGCCGCCACCACCAGGGCCTCTCTTTATCCCAACCCCGTCTTGGAGGTTGAGGGGGCGACTGGCAAGTTGTCCGGCAGCCCCTCGGAAAACAGCTTTTCGGTGATGATGTCCCAGGAACTACTGACCATGGGAAAACGGGGCAAGCGGCTCCTGGTTGCCGAGAGGGAGGCGCAGGCTTTCGACAGGCAACTGGAAAACTCGCGGCGTCTTCTTGCCGAGCAGGTCTCGGTCACCTTCTATGAGCTGCTTTTCGCCCAGGACAAGCTGGACCTGGCGAGGCGTTCCCTGGAACTGAACAGGCAGCTCCTTGAGGTCACCAGGGAGCGGCTGGCGTCGGGGGACATCCCTGAACTGGAAGCGAACCTGGCCCGGGTCGAACTGGCCAGGGGAGAGGGGCGCCAGGCGGAGGCGGAGCGGGAGCTCTATCCGGCCAGGGCAAAACTTCTCTCGCTGATGGGGTTGTTCCCGGATGCCTCGCCCGAGTTTGCCGGCGGCAGCGAGGAAGCGCTGCCGGAAGGTTCCCTGGAGCGCTTCAAGGAGGAGGCCCTAGCCCGGCGGCCCGATCTGAAGGCGGTTGCCGCCGAGCGCGGCAAGGCCGAGGCCGAACTGTCGCTTGCCCGTGCGGAGCAGGTGCCCAACGTCACCCTCGGCATCGGCTACCAGCGCGACAACAGTTCCACGGATGTCGCCGGACTGGAGGGGTTCGACCGAGCCAACCTGATCGGCGTACGGCTTTCGGTTCCCATCCCGCTTTTCGACCGCAACCAGGCGGGAATCGGCGAGGCCCGGGCCAGGAAGGGGAGCGCCGAGAGCCGCTACCTGTTCGGGCGGCAGGCCGTCCAACGGGAGGTGGAGGCTGCCTACGCGAGCCTGCAGTCGGCTGACCGGGCCCTCTCCATCTACCGGGAAGGGATCATCAGACAGCTGGAGGAAAATCTGCAGCTGGTCCATGAGGCGTATCGTCTGGGCGAGGTGGGGATTCTTGCTGTTATCGAGGAACACAAAAAATTCTTCGAGGTCCACCTTGGCTACCTGTCCGACCTTTACAACCGCCGCGTCGCGCTGGCCAGGCTGAAGTCGGCCGTGGGCGGGGATGTTACCGTGCAAGCTACTGGAGGTGAGAAGTGAAAAGGAAAGGAATGATCGTCGCCATCGTCCTGGCCGTTGCCCTGGCCGGGGCGTTCGTTTACCGGTTCACCCATCTGGCAACAGGGAAGGGGGCGCACCCCTTCGGTCAGCAGGATGCGGCAGTGAATAACGAAAAGAAGGAGAGTCCGGAGGGCGTCCGCCACCAGGAAGCCGAAAGCGTGCGGATGGGCCCGGAAATCCAGGCCAAAAACGGCGTGCAGACCGCCCTGGTGGGCAAAGAGCGGCTTACCGGCAACATCACCGCTACCGGCAAGGTGGAAGTCAACGCCGACCGCATCGCCCATGTCTCCCCACGTATTTCCGGCAAAGTGGTGGCGGTGCGCTCCTCTCTGGGTGAAGAGGTGGGGACAGGGCAGGTGCTGGCGACCCTCGACAGCGTGGAGCTGGGCGAAGCGATCTCCCGGTACCGGCAATCCCGGACCCGGCTCTCGCTGGCCAAAAACAACCTGGAAAGGGTGAAGACCCTGGTCGACAAGAAGATCGCAGCACGCAAGGAGATCCTGCAGGCGGAGACCGACTTCCGGACCGCGGAGACCGAGCAGCAGGCCGACCGGGAACGTCTCCTGCTGTACGGGGTGTCAGCCGGGCAGATCGAATCACCCGAGGGGCGGCGCCTTCTTCTCCCGGTGCGCTCGCCTATCGGCGGCGTGATTACCGAGAAGCACGCCATCGTCGGCGAGCTGGCCGATCCCTCCAGAAGTCTCTACACGGTGGCCGACCTCTCCAGCGTCTGGGTGCTGGTCGACATCAACGAGAAGGACCTCGCCAAGGTCAGGAAGGGACAGTCGGCCACCGTGACGGTGGGGGCCTTTCCGGACCTTAAATTCCGGGGGAGGATCACCCATGTCGCCGACCTGGTCGACGAGGCAACCCGCACCGTGAAGGCACGGGTGGAAGTCCCTAATCCCGGCCGGAAGCTTAAGCCGGAGATGTTTGCCACCGTGGAGCTGAACCTGCCGGCCGGCGACCCCGCCGTGCTGGCAATTTCTGCCGATGCCGTGCAGGAGATCGACGGCCAGAAGGTGGTCTTCGTGACCAAGGACGGCCGGACCTTCCTGCCGCGCGCCGTGCGTGCCGGCAGGGCCTCAGCAGGGATGGTCGAGGTTTCCGGCGGGCTTGCCGAAGGTGAGCGCTACGCCGCCACGGGGAGCTTCCTCCTCAAGTCGGAACTGAAAAAGGGAGAACTGGGGGAGGAGCACTGATGATCGACTCCATTCTCACCTTCGCCCTCAAGCAGCGGCTGCTGGTTCTGCTGGCAACCCTGCTGCTGATCGGCTCGGGGCTGTGGGCCATGAAGAAGCTGCCGGTCGATGCCTTCCCCGACGTCACCAACGTGCAGGTGCAGATCCTGACCCAGGCCGGCGGCATGGCGCCCACCGAAGTGGAGAAGCTGGTCACCTCGCCCATAGAAGCCTCGCTGGGAGGCCTGCCCCTGCTGCAGGAGGTCCGCTCGCTGTCACGGATCGGCCTTTCCGTGATCACCGTCGTCTTCGAAGACGGCGTCGACACCTACTTCGCCCGTCAGCAGGTCTTCGAGCGCCTGCAGCAGGCGAGGGACCGCCTCCCGAGGGGAACCGAGCCGCAACTGGGCCCCATCACCACCGGCCTGGGCGAAATCTACCAGTACGTGCTGGAGGGGAAGCAGTACGACGCCCGCGAGTTGCGCACTTTGCAGGACTGGGTGGTGCGCCCCATCCTGCGCACGGTCCCCGGGGTCACCGACGTGAACTCCTTCGGGGGGCAGGTGAAGCAGTACCAGGTGCTGCTCGACCCCGGAAAGCTGAAGAGCCTCGGCCTCACCATCCACGACGTCATGGAGTCCCTGGAGAAGAACAACGCCACCGTCGGTGCCGGTTTCATCGAGCATCGCCAGGAGCAGTACATGGTCCGGGGGCTGGGGCTGGCCAAGGGGATCGATGATTTGAACCGCATTGTGGTCGCCTCCCGCAATGGTACCCCCATCCACCTGCACGACCTGGCCCAGGTGGTGGTCGGCAACGAGCCGCGCCAGGGGGCCACCACCCATGACGGCAAGGGCGAGGCGGTGGCAGGCATCGTCATGATGCTCAAGGGTGCTTCCAGCAAGGAGGTGATCGCCGGCGTTTCCGACAAGGTGAAGACCATCCAGAAGGCTCTGCCGGAGGGGGTGAAGCTGGTTCCCTACTACGACCGCACCGATCTGGTCTGGAAGACCATTCGCACGGTCACCACCAACCTCGTCGAGGGGGGGCTGCTGGTCATGGTGGTGCTCTTCTACTTCCTGGGCAACGTGCGCGGGGCGCTCATCGTGGCGCTCACCATCCCGCTTTCCATGCTGTTCTCTTTCCTCGGTATGCACTGGCTGGGGCTTTCCGCCAACCTGATGACGCTGGGCGCCATCGACTTCGGCATGATCGTGGATGGCAGCGTGGTCATGGTGGAGAACACGGTGCGCCACCTCTCCGAACGAAGGGCGGGCGACAGCGCCCTGCACTGCATCTTCACCTCCGCCAAGGAGGTGGCCCGCCCCATCCTGTTTGGCGTCTTCATCATCATCGTGGTCTATCTTCCCATCGTGACCCTGGGGGACATGGAGGGAAAGATGTTCTCCCCCATGGCCTTCACCGTCGGCTTCGCGCTTTTGGGGTCGCTCATCCTCACCATGACCCTGGTGCCCACCCTGTGCAGCTTCCTGTTGAAGGGGAGGGTGGAGGAGAAGGATCCTCGGCTGCTGGTGAACATCCGGGAGGCCTACCTGCCGCTTCTCAAAAAGAGCCTCGCCAATTCCAGGAAGGTGCTGGCCATCACCGGCTGCTCGCTGGCGCTCTCCCTGCTCCTGGTCCCTTTGCTGGGGAGCGAGTTCCTTCCCACGCTGGACGAGGGAAGCATCACGGTGCAGTCCTTCCGGCTTCCTTCGGTGTCGATGAGCGACACGGTACGCAGTTCGGCGCAGGTGGAGAAGGCGCTGCTCACCTTCCCGGAAGTCGAGAAGGTGGTAGCGCGGGCCGGACGCGCCGAAATCGCCTCCGATCCCATGGGCATCGACGTCTCCGACATCTTTGTGAGCCTCAAGCCGCGCTCCGAGTGGAAGACAGCCGGCAGCAAGGAGGAGCTGGTGGACAAGATGCGGGAGCGCCTGGAGAAGATCCCCGGCATGTCCTTTTCCTTCAGCCAGCCCATCGCGCTTCGGGTGGATGAACTGGTTTCCGGGGTGAAGTCGCAGGTGGCGGTGAAGCTCTTCGGCGAAGACATGGATGTGCTGAAGTCGAAGGCGAACGAGATTGCCGAGGTGCTGAAAAAGGTGGACGGCGCAGCCGACGTCCAGGTGGAAAAGGTGTCCGGTCTCGCCTATCTGCAGGTGGAGGTGGACCGTGATGCCATCGCCCGCTACGGCATCAACGTATCCGACATCCACGAGGTGCTGGAGTTGGCCTCCGGCGGCAAGCCGGTTACCGAGCTGTTCGAGGGACAAAAGCGCTTCTCGGTGGCTCTCCGCTTTCCGGAAGGGATCTCCGATTCACCTGAGAAGTTCGGCGAGCTGCTGATTTCGGCCCCCGGCGGTGCCCGCGTCCCGCTGAAACAACTGGCGAAAGTTTTCACCGAGGAGGGCCCCGCGCAGATCTCCAGGGACAACGGCTCCCGGCGCGTGGTGGTGGAGTTCAACGTCTCCGGCCGCGATATGGGGAGCCTGGTGGCTGATGCACAACGGGCGATCGAGGCCAAGGTGAAGCTCCCTTCCGGCTACTATCTCGACTGGGGAGGGCAGTTCGAGAACCAGCAGCGCGCCATGGCGAGGCTAGCCGTCATCCTGCCCGTTTGCCTGATGCTTATCTTCCTGCTCCTCTTCTCCAACTTCGGCTCCGTGCGGCAGGCCCTTCTCATCATCCTTAACGTTCCCTTCGCCCTGATCGGCGGCATCGTGGCCCTGTTCCTGCGGGGGCTGCCGCTTTCGGTCTCCGGCGCCATCGGCTTCATCGCGCTGTTCGGGGTGGCGGTCCTGAACGGCATCGTGATGGTTTCCTATTTCAACAAGTTGAGGGAAGAGGGGATGGGCATCGACGAGGCGATCGTGCAGGGCGCCGCTGTCAGGCTGCGGCCGGTGCTGATGACCGCCCTGGTTGCCTCGCTCGGCTTCATGCCGATGGCGCTGTCGCAAGGCACCGGGGCCGAGGTGCAGCGGCCGCTGGCAACGGTGGTGATCGGCGGGCTCGCCACCTCCACCCTGCTCACCCTGGTTGTGTTGCCAACCCTGTACCGCTGGCTGGAAAGAAAATCGGAACAAAAATACGCACAGAAGGAGGTAGTGCAATGAAAAGGTATCTCGCCCTGCTGGCGCTGGCGACGCTGATGGTTACCGGGTGTGCGGTCGGGCCGCAGCCCGCTTTGTCCAACGCCGGCGGCAGCGGCTTCGTGAAAGAGGTGCCGACAGGGATAGCGCCTGCCCAGGGATTCAGCGACCTGAGCGTGTTTCTTTCGGTGAAGACCCACAAAGCTGGCATCTATGCGGCAGGCGACCCGCACGGCACCACTGACTATAAGCTGCTCCTCAGCTTCGACGGGCGCCCCGTTCAGCTGAACGGCAGGATGCAGTCCGAGAACATCGAGCCGACCGGGCCCCGGGATGCGGAAGGGGGCGACGGGGTCAGGTACCTGTTTCAGGCCAATCTCCGCCTGCTGGCCGGAACTCATGTTATGGAGATAGCCCTGCCGGGCGATGATGTTGTTGTGGAGCGCGAGGTAACCCTGCCCGATGGAAGCAGCAGCCTGGTGCTGGAACCTCTCTATCGCTCCAGTGCCGGGCAGGGACTTGCCACCTATCCGTTCGGCAATAGCTTCCGGGAAGGGGTCAGTTGCCTGCGGGTCATCTTGAACGGCAAGGAGACTTGAAGGCTGGGCCACGACGGCTGGTGAAAAACGTAAAACGCGGCAGCGGATTGCCCGCTGCCGCGTTTGCCGGCTCTTCGAGTGAGTGATGGTTTGTGGTACCGGGAGCGGTAATTTAGTAGATGTCCACCGGGTCCTTCATCCGGTTCACGAACCACCAGAAGATCAGGTTACTCGGAAGCCCCTGCGACGTGTAGGCGTTGGGCGGCCAAAGGAAACGCTTGACGATTTTCGGCAGCGAGTAGAAGTCCCGGTAGGTTTTCCAGAGCCCCTGCAGGACTTCCTGGGTCGTCATGTTCCTGGGGGCGAAAAGGCACTCCATCCCCAAATGGCGGTCCACGTAGGGGTTGATGACCCGTCCCTCTTTTTCCAGCTCGCGTCGCATGGCCGTTCCTTCCCGCGGCACCGGGGTGTTGAAGAAAACCATGGGTGCTTTCAGCTGCTTAAGAAAATCCATGGTCTCCTGGAAGATTTCTTTGGTGTCCTCGTCCAAACCGAACATGAAGTTCAAAGAGTAGAAGATGCCGCGCTTCTCGAGTTCCCTCAGCATCTCCACGTACTCCTGCACCTTGTTCTGCTTCTTGTTGATGGTGGTGAGGCTTCCCTGCGAAATGGACTCTATGCCGATGTTGACGTGGTAGACCCCGGCCTTTACCGCCAGGTCCAATAGCTCGTGGTCGCGGGCCGTGTTCATGGTCCACAGGCAGCTCCAGCGCACCTTGAGCGGAATGAGCGCCTTGAACAGCTCCCGGGCGTACTCGTGCGAAGAGGCGACGTTGTCGTCGACGATCTGGATCTTGCGGGTCGGTATCCGCTTCACGTCCTCGACCACCTCGCCGATGGGGCGGTGGCGGTATTTGGTGCCGTAGACGAGGGGGACCTCGCAGAAGCTGCAGGCGAAGGGGCAGCCTCGGGTGGTCATGAGCGGCAGGTAAGGTACCAGGTACTTCCTGCGGTCGAGCAGGTCCCATCGCGGTGCTGGCAGGTTCTTCAGGTCATGGTACTGCTCGGCACGGTAGCGTCTTTTCATCTTCCCTTGTGAAAAGTCGTCCACCAGTTGCGGCCAGCTCAGTTCTGCCTCCCCCTCCACCACGGCGTCGCAGTGCTCAAGGCACTCTTCCGGGAGCAGCGTCGCATGAAATCCCCCCATGACGACCGGCACACCCCGTTTCCTGAAGTGATCCGCTATCTGGTAGGCGCGGTAGGAGGTGGTGATGGTGGTGGTGATACCTACCAGGTCATAGCCTGCATCGTAATCGATTTCTTCCATCCGGTCATCGAGCAAGCGGACGTCTATGCCCTTGGGCGTCAAACCGGCAAGGTAGGGGAGGGTGAGCCCCATCATCCAGCGGGATTTAGATTTGTAGGGAGTGCCGTCAGCATGGGAAGTGGTTGGTTGGATGAGAAGTATTTTCATATCCATTTCCTTTGAAGTCGGGATGTATGGCTGAAACCGAGTTAAGGTCTGTCTCTGAGCGTTTCGCCGTTCCGTTTTCGTGGATTTGGGGTCCTGTACCTGACGTCATGCTAATGAAGTATAACATAAAAAATTTCGCCTGCTGACAAGGGCGATATTGCAACACTAATAAAAATTAATGTGTTAATGTGCTGCAGATTGTAGATAGAGTAGGTTGTTGCCTCAATCAGTGCCAGCCCCCGTTATGACAGTCGGATGCGGAAGAATTCCCGCTGAGGTAGGTAAATCATAGAGACTCAAAGGCAGTTGCGAAAACAGGGATGACATTCTGTCGCCGGTAAAGCCCCGGATCGCGTGACGCTTTGCTGTACCCGAGGCGTAAACAACAGGGCAGTACACCACTAATCACACTCCGCCCTTACTGCTACCGGTCATAGAGTCGTATGATTTATTGAAGATGTTTTATTGGGTGACAATTAAATTGGTGAGGTAGAATGGAGGCTGCTCCTGAGATCCAGCGGTATTTGGGGACATGGAGATGCTACTTTAATGGTAAAGGCGATCAGGTGTGCTTTAGGCTTGGGCAGTCGTTTACTTCCAAACCTCACCCTGTGGAGTTGGCTGTTACTGTAGAGTTCCTATTGGAAGACACTTGCGTTATTCCCCAAAGTCAAATCTCTTGAATCCCACGCTTTTACGATCACCCCTGTCCTGTTAGCGATCTTCTTCACACTTAAAAGGTCTACCCTGTCCGAGCAGCGCTTTTGACGGACTGTTAAGGAAGGTCCTCTCCGGTACAAAGATTTTCTCCTGGGAACAACTATCCTCTCGCTCGCTTTGTGCATCTCTGTCGGGATTTTAAGGATGTCAGTTGGGGCTGAGCGATTCTCCCAGGGCAGTGATAAGGCTTTCCCTGGAGAACAGTTATCTCGGCTCACAAAGTGCTGTATCCAGAGGGGAATAAGGACTTACGGACAGCATTACTATTCTCTTTTCAAGATCTTTGTTATCGCTTCATTTTCTCCGTAACTCCGCACGGTTATATTGTGCTGGATTAACGATTTTCTTGCCGCGGTAAAGATTTCGTCAGAAGTTGGATATTTACCCGGCAGGCATAACAGCTTTGATGGGCGCCTTGAGGGCAACAGGTCGGTGTTATGGGGACTGTGCTGGCTGGGTGTGGAGAGAACCGGCAGGATGCGCGATGTTGCTGGAAGGTGATGAAGAGAGAACGTTGGGAGAGAAGGTCTGAAGCAGGTTCGAGGTTCGATCTTACCCATTGGACTCCGGGATGCGGCGAGGGCTCCGGTCTGTGACGGGAACCCTCGCTTCTCGGAGATTCACTTTCAGGTTGCCATCATGTGCACGTAGGTGGACCAGGGGCCGTAGCCCGCGTGGCCGAAAGCTCTCACGCGGATGTAGTAGACCTTGCCGGGCTCGAGTCCGGTCAGTTCCACACCGCCTTTGATCTTGGAGAACTGCCACTCTCTCGACCATGCGGCCTCGTCGTTGGGATCACCTTGGCAGCCCTGGACAATGTAGCTGACGGCTCCGACGACCTTGCCAATTACCAGCAGGAAAGTCCCCGACTTTTCGCTGCGGCGCAGGTCGAGTTTAGTGGGAGCGATAAGCACGGTAGGTGCGGTGCTTCTCGGTTGCGATTTCTTTTTGTGTTCCACACCGAGATTGGTGATCAGCTCGATGTTGTTCTCCCTCAGGTACCTCATCCCTGCCCAGTTCAGGGCCAGGCAGGTGGCAAGCACGGCCTTGTCGTGGTAGAGATCCCGTTCAGCCTTCTTGCTGTTGTCGCCTGCCATTACGGCATAGGTGAGATCATGGAGGCGGGTGCCCAACTCCTTGATCTCTTTCCCGTGGGGTACTCCGTCGGGCACCACCTGGTAGTGCTGATGTGCAGAAAATGCGTCGCCGATCCCCATCACGTGGGTGGCGAGTTCAAGGTGAGGCGAGTTGAGAAAACTGGTGTCGAAGACATTGATCGGGGTGAGGGCAGGAGTCATGGGGGATCACCTCCAAGGTTAGTGGTAGCTAACGTTGATAGGTATACCCAAGCGATATATCCCTGTCAACGTGGCGAGAAAAAAATCTTCACGCGACGCCGTTACCCTGTTGAGGTCGGTCGGTTCCCCATCCTCACACGTCCCTTGGCGGACAGGGGAGCCTGAGGCGGCAGGGAGGGCGCAGTCCAGTCTGCTAAAAGGGGACTGGCTCCGTCAGTTGCCTGTCCACTTGGCTTTGAGAGAGTGTAGAGCTGGAAGCTAAGGTGAGAGAGGTGGGAAAGTGCTGAAAACAAAAAGACGGCAGCGATCTGGTCACAGCCGTCTTTTGTTTGTGTTTGGTGGGCGAGATGGGATTCGAACCCATGACCCCTGGCTTCGGAGGCCAGTACTCTATCCAACTGAGCTACCCGCCCGGGAAAGAATTAATCTTTACACTATTTCGCCTTCCAACTCAAGGTTAAAAATGAAAAAAAGCTCCAGCTGGCTCTCCTATTTCTCTTGTGCCGCGGCAAACTCCTGGTCCAGCGTTGTTTCCGGCCTCGGATTACTTGGCTGGGGTTGCGTAAACCGGCACGATGATCTCTTTGCTCTGCGGCGTGCTGACCGTGATATGCAAATAGCCGCTCAACACCTTGGCCTCGGGACGGGCTGTGATGGAGAGCTCGATCGAGGCCGATTCGCCGCCTTTCAACTCCTTCTTCCTGACGGTCGGTTTGATCTGCAGGGCGTTGGAGGTGGACTTCACGCTCACGATCTTGATGGGCGTGCCGCCCCTGTTTTCCACGCTTACCGAGGCCTGCCTGGCCACTCCCGCCGCCAGCGGGCCGATGTCCAGCGGTCGCGGGCTAACCTGCACCTGGTCCTGGATGGTCCCCTCCATTTTGAAGGTATAGGTGGGGGCCTTGCCGGCGTTGGTGGTCATCGCTACCGTCTTCTCCACCCGGCCTGAAAAGTTAGCCGAATCGAAGATCACCTCAATTTCGGCGCTGCGGCCGGGGAGAACCAGTGAGGTGGAGGGGCGCGCCGCGGTACATCCACAGGAGGCGTTCAACTGCTTGATCTGCAGGGGGGCATCTCCGCTGTTCCTGATGATGAAGTTGTGCTGGACTTTCTTGCCTTGGGTGATGGTTCCAAAGTCATAGGTCCCGCGCTCCACGCTCAGTTCCGGTGCCGCCCAAGCGGTCACCGCAACCAGTAAAGAAGCCATCACTGTGAGAACGGTTAAACGTGCTTTCATGATCGGTAACCCCTCAATAGATTTAAATCATTTGCTATTTATATCACAAACCCTGAGGCCAGGCCAGAATGATTTGACACTGGAAAACGCATCTGTTATAGAAAAATGCTGGAGAAAATTAATGGATCAGTCATACACGTTGAACCAGGAACACCTCCTGCGGGTCGTTTATCCAAAAGAACATATCGCTTCCGAAGTTTCCAGGCTTGCCGAAGAGATCAATGCAGCGTACGCGGGTCGGGAACTGCTCGTCATTGTCGTCCTGAAAGGGGCGCTCTTTTTTGCCGCCGATCTGCTGCGCGGTCTGCGCATTCCGGTCCGGGTGGATTTCGTCAAGCTTTCCAGCTATGATGGGACGATGTCCTCCGGGCAGGTCCAGCTCACCAAGGACCTGGACAGCGAGGTGGCGGGGAGGGACGTGCTGGTGGTTGAGGACATCATCGACACCGGGCTCACTCTCTCTTTCCTTGTCGATCTTTTGCACCGGCGCGGGGTCGGCACCCTGCGCGTCTGCACCCTGATCGACAAGAAGGAGCGCCGGCAGACCGAGTTAGAACCGGACTTCGCCGGTTTCCACTGTCCCGGCGGCTTCCTGGTTGGCTACGGGCTCGACTACAACGAGCGACTCAGAGAACTTCCCTCGATCTTCGAGGTTGTCGAAAATAACACGGAGCCCTGAATGATTCTCCAATGTGACCAATGCAACACCAAGTTTCGACTCGATGATTCGAAATTGAAACCGGGCGGCGTCAAGGTCCGCTGCTCCAAATGCCGCCACGTCTTTGTGGCCGGTGCCCAGCCCAAGCCGGAGGAATCTGATTTCGATGCCCTCCTGTCGGGACTGGGAGCCCCGGCACCTGCCCAGCCGCAGGCGGAGGGAACCCTTTCCCCGGCCTCCGGTCAGCCGGCCGCTGCAGCTGAGCCCGCTACCGAAGCGGCTTCCGCAAAAACCTCCACTTCCGGCTTCGGAGAGTTTGCTGATTTCGACTTCACACCGGAGCCTGCTTCCAGCCAGGCGCCGGCCGCACCGGCTGGAACGGATGCAGGGTCCGCTTTCGATTTTTCAACTCCCGAACCGGCCGCTGCTCCCGAGCCGCAGGCTGCCGATGCATCCGGCGGGCTCGACTTCGGCGACTTCGCCTTCAACGAGGAGCCTCCTGCACTTAAGGAAGAGCCTGCGGCAGGCGGAGGGTTCGACGGCGGGGAGTTCGACTTCTCCCCCGGCCCGCTCGAAGAAAACGCCGGGCAACAGCCCGCCGCTCCTGCATCCGATCTTGCTTTCGGCGAATTCGAGTTCAACGATTCGGAGCCGATTCAGCGGCAAGAGTCCGCCGCTTCGGAACTTGATTTCGGCGAACTCGCCTTCAACGAAGAACCCGCGGTTAAAGCCGAGGCGCCTGCCGAAGAGTTTGATTTTGAGGACTTCTCCTTCAGCGAGGAGCCTGCCGCCCCGGCAGAGGCTCAGG
The DNA here is from genome assembly GCA_035255025.1 of Geomonas sp. Lineage (GTDB taxonomy): Bacteria > Desulfobacterota > Desulfuromonadia > Geobacterales > Geobacteraceae > Geomonas. The sequence goes on along the minus strand of DATFAB010000072.1, from coordinate 20,802 downwards.
CTGCCACCAAAGGTGACTTTGACTTCGGCGATTTCAGCTTCACCGAAGAACCGGCTTCGAAGCCCGAAACGCCCGCCGCCAAGGAAGAGTTCGATTTCGGAGACTTCAGCGCGCCGCAGGAGCCTGCCGTTCATCCGGAAGAGCCGGCTGCGGCCAAAGACGAGTTCGACTTCGGCGATTTCTCCTTCAGCGAGCCTCCTGCTGCCCAGGCTGAGGAACCGGCGGCCGCCAAAGGCGAATTCGATTTCAGCGATTTCAGCTTCTCGGAAGAGCCTCCACCGCTAAAGGAGGAAGCACCTGCCGCCGAGAACTTCGACGACTTCTTCAACGCCGCGCCGCCTCCCAAATCAAAGGAGGAGGCAGCTCCCAAGGAAGATCTCTTCACCGACGGCTTTTCCTTGGGTGAGGAAAAGGAGCCCGCCCCGGCCGCTTCGCCGCTGTTAGCCGGGATCGCGGCCACCGCCGCCGGTCTCGCCAAGAAGGGGGCCGCAGGAGAGTTGAACTCGGAAGAATCGGTGCCGCTGGTTGCTCCGGCAGCGGAGCCCAAGCCGGCTGCTCCCACCACCAATCTCGATTTCAGCTTTGGGCCCAAGCCTGGAATGGCAGGGGAAGAGGGCGAAGAGGAAGAGGAGCTGCCGCCCCTTTCCATCACTTCACGGCGGAAGGGGCGCTCGGTGCTTTCGGTTGCCCTGGTGGCCATCGCCGTGGTCGTCGTGGTAGCGGTGACCGGCGCCGGCCTCTACCTGCTGCAGAGCGGGCCGGCCGCCATGGCCACCTTCGACAAGGTCGGCCTCGGCTTCGTTGGCAAGTGGTTTGGCATCGAGGCGCCCGACGAGGGTAAGATTACCGTCAACAGGCCGGCTGCCTCCTTCTACCAGAACAAGGAAGCAGGCGAGCTCTTTGTGGTCACCGGCCAGGCGGTAAACAACTTCAAGAAGGCGCGCGCCTCCATCCACGTGAAGGTCGCCATCTTCGACAAGAAGGGCGCAGTCATCATGCAGAAGACCGCCTACTGCGGCAACAAACTGTCCAAGGATCAACTGGAGACGCTGCCGATGGCCAAGATCGATCAGATCATGAACAACCAGTTCGGCGACTCCCTTTCCAACCTCGGTGTCAAGCCCGGGCAGTCGATCGGCTTCGTGGTGGCGCTTGCCAACGTCCCCAAGGATGCCGCCGACTTCGGGGTCGAAGTGGTCGGCTCCACGGTGGCCGGACAGTAGCTCATTTCTCCAACCGCGAACCAAAAAAGGCCGGCAATTTTGCCGGCCTTTTTCTGTCTTAGGTATAGAACCCCTCCTCACCCCGGCCCCTCCGCCTCCTCTTGAAAGGGAGAGGGAGTTGGTCGCTGTGGAAGGAGGGGATGCTGGAGTCAAACGAGGGTGACTTGCCAAGATAAGGGGGGAGTGAGGAAGATGCTGCTTTCCCTTGTCATCTGTCGTCTTACTTGAGGGAGGCGATGTACCCCTTGATGCCGGTCAGGATTCCTTCTGCGGTGATCTCCTGGTACTGGGGATCTTTCAGCTTCTGCTCGTCGCGCTCGTTGCTTACGAAGGCGGTCTCCACCAGGATGCTCGGCATGGTGGCTCCCACCAGCACGTAGAAGGGCCCCTGCTTTACTCCCAGGTTCTTCACGGAGGGATAGCCGGCGAGCGCCTTCCTGTATAGGGCCTTCTGCACCTCATTGGCAAGGTGCGCCGAGTCGTTCAGCTTGTAATTGGCCATCAGGTCGAACAGCACGGCCTGCAGCAGGCTGACCTTTTCCAGGGTGGTGCCGTTCTCCTTGGCGGCCAGCTGGGCCACCTTCTCGGTCTTGGCCAGGTTCAGGTAGTAGGTCTCGATGCCGTTGGCGGCCCGGTTGAGCGATGCGTTGGCGTGCACGGAGACGAAGAGGTCGGCCCCCACCTTGTTGGCGATGGCGGTCCTCTCCTGCAACTCGATGAAGACGTCGGTCGAGCGGGTCATCACCGGATCGATGCCCAGCTCCCCGACCTTCTGGGCGAGTCTGCTGCCGATCTGCAGCACGATGTCCTTTTCGCGCGTGCCGGTCGGGCTCATGGCGCCAGGGTCATGGCCTCCGTGCCCGGGGTCGATCACGATCCTGCGGATCCTTCCCGGCTTGAAGGGCTCCGCCGGCTTTTTCGGATGCTCAGGCTGGGGTTCCGGCTTGGCGGTCTCGATGACCTCCTTGGTGGAGCTGATCTCCTCGCGTCTTTCTCCCTTCACGTCCACGATGATGCGGTAGGGGTCCGAGAAGGTGAAGACCTTGTACTCCTTGATGCTGTCAAGGTCGAGCACCACCCGAACGATGGAGGGGCGGAACTGGGCGATGCGGACGCTCTTCAGCAGCCCGTCCCCGATGGCGAGATCCTTGACCCCGCGGTTTAAGTGGGCGTTGGTGATGTCGATGTAGAGCTTGCCCGGGATCTTGTGGTGCTCGAACTTCGCCTCGCTCCCCAGGGTGATAGAGACCCGTGTGTAATCCGGCGTCGACCAGTGCCTGAGCTCGCTCACCGGGATGAGTCCGCCGGCGACGGCGTTGTTGTCGGCGGCCCAGGAGACGAACGGGTCCAGCAACTGGGCGCCCTGGGCAGCCAGCAGCTCGTAGAGGAGCCACTGATGGGCCGGTGCCGAGATGCCGAGATATTTGAGGAACTCCCTCCTGTTCATTGGACAAGCCCCTCCGGTATCCCTGCGCAAGCTCTCTGTTCTTCAGCGAAAGTGGTCCGCATCGTTAAACCATCCTTTTCAATTCGTCCAGCAGGTTCAGGGCTTCCAGCGGCGTCAGCATCTCCACGACCACGTCCCTCAACCTTTCCTTGATCGGCTCCTCGGTGGAACCGAACAGGGAGAGCTGCGGAGACTGGGCGGGTGCCTTCTTGCCGCGCGCCAGGCGAGGGAGCCCCTCCTCGCCGTACTCACCCTTCTCCAGGTTCAGCAGGATCTCCTTGGCCCGTTCGATCACCGCCTGCGGCAGGCCGGCCAGCCGGGCTACCTGGATGCCGTAGGAGTGGGAGGCCCCGCCGGGGACGATCTTCCTCAAGAAGATGATCCGCTCGTTCCATTCCCTTACTGCGATGTTGAAGTTCTTGATCCCGGGGCGGGTCACGGCGAGCTCGGTGAGCTCGTGGTAGTGGGTGGCGAACAGGGTCTTGGCCGCGTGCATCCTGTTGTCGTGCAGGAACTCGGCGACCGCCCAGGCGATGGAGACGCCGTCGAAGGTCGAGGTACCGCGGCCGATCTCGTCCAGGATCACCAGGCTCTTGGCGGTGGCGCCCCTCAGGATGGCGGCGCTCTCCATCATCTCGACCATGAAGGTGGAGTGGCCGCGGGCCAGGTTGTCCGAGGCTCCCACCCTGGTGAAAATCCGGTCCACCAGCGGGATGCGCGCCTTTTCGGCCGGCACGAAGCTCCCCATCTGGGCCATCAGGGTGATCAGCGCCACCTGGCGCATGAAGGTCGACTTGCCGGCCATGTTGGGGCCGGTGATGATGATCAGCTGGTTTTCCCCGTTGTCGAGCAGGGTGTCGTTGGGGACGAAGCGCTCGGAGGAATACATCTCCTCGATGACCGGGTGTCTCCCCTCGGTGATGCTCAACTCGCTGCCGTCGTGCATCTCGGGGCGGCAGAAGCGGCGGTCGTGGGCCAGTTCGGCCAGGCAGACCAGCACGTCCAGGGTGGCCAGCCGGTCAGCCGTGCGGGCGATCCGTTCCCCCTGGGCCGCCGCGGCCTCGCGCACCTCCTGGAACAGCGAAAATTCCAGGTCCCTGATGCGCTCCTCGGCGCCCAGCACCTTTTCCTCGTACTCCTTTAGTTCCGGGGTGATGTAGCGCTCGGCGTTGGCGAGGGTCTGGCGCCGGATGTAATCCTCGGGAATGGCGGAGACGTTGGCCTTGGTGACCTCTATGTAGTAGCCGAACACCTTGTTGTAGCGGATCTTGAGCGAGCTGATGCCGGTGCGACCCTTTTCCTTGGCCTCCAGGCGGGCGATGAACCCCTTCCCCTCGCGGCTGATGGCACGCAACTCGTCAAGCTCCGCGTCGAAGCCGTCCGCGATGATTCCCCCGTCGCGCAGCACGAAGGGCGGGTTCTCCACGATGGCCGCCTCGATCAGGGCGCAGATCTCGGAGAGCGGATCGGTGCCCCCGTCCAGGTCGCGCAGGAGGGTGGCCGAAAAGGTGGCGATCTTTTCCTTGATGGCGGGAACCCTGGAGAGTGATGTCCTGAGGGAGGCGAGATCCTTGGCGCTGGCGGAGGCCAGGCTGATCCGGCAGTTGAGACGCTCCAGGTCGTAGACCCCGTCCAGCAGTTCCTGCAGTTCGGCGCGCACGGCAGGCGCCTGCAGGAGTTCCTCGACGGCATCCTGGCGTGCCACGATCTTCTTGAGGTCCATCAGGGGATAGTTGATCCACTGCTTGAGCTTTCGTCCCCCCATGGCGGTCACCGTGCGGTCCATCAGACCCAGGAGCGACCCCTTGCGCTTTCCCTCCGAAATGGTGGAGGTGAGCTCCAGGTTTCTCCTGGTCGACTCGTCCAGCAGGAGGTGTTCGCTGTCGGAGTAGGGGGTGATGCCGGTCACGTGGGGCGCGTTTCCTTTCTGGGTCTCCAAAAGGTAGTGCAGCACGGCCCCCGCGGCCAAAAGCGCCACCGGCAGGCCTTCGCAGCCGAGCGAGGCGGGGGTGGCCCCCTTGAACTGGTTGGCGATCATGCGCCGGCAGTAATCGGCGTCGTAGACCCATTCTTCGAAGTAGGTCAGGGTCCGGTCGGCTCCCAGGAGGGCGAGCCCCTTTCCCTTGGGTTGCTCGCGCAGGCGGGAGGGGAGGATCACCTCGCGCGGCGCGATGCAGGCCACCTCCGCCAGCGCTGCCTGCTCGCCGGCCAGTTCGGTGATGCGGAATTCACCGGTGGAGAGGTCGAGATAGGCCAGGCCGAAACGGTCCCCCTCGGGGCAAAGCGCCAGCAGGTAGTTGTTTTCCTTGGGGGAGAGCGAGGCGTCCTCGACCACCAGGCCCGGGGTGATCACCTTGACCACCTCGCGCTTGACGATCCCCTTGGCCAGCTTGGGGTCCTCGGTCTGCTCGCAGATGGCCACCTTTTCGCCTGCTTCCACCAGTTTGGCGATGTAGGGAGCGCAGGAGTGGAAGGGGACCCCGCACAAAGGGACCTCCTCGCCCTCGGAGTTCTTGTTGCGGGAGGTGAGGGTGATGCCGAGGATGCGCGAGGCTTTCACCGCGTCGTCCAGGAACATCTCGTAAAAATCGCCGAGTCTAAAAAAGAGGATGGTGTCGGGGTACTCTGCTTTTATCTCAAGGTACTGCCGCATCATGGGCGTAGTTTCGGACATTTGGAAACCTTTTCGGGGGAGGAGAGAAACGGCCGACATAGTAGCAAAATCGGCCTGCCATGTAAAGCGCCCGTACCACCCCGGCAGGCTCCGCTACGGGAGGGATAGCTGACCGCCCGCTCCTCGATGCCGCAGGCCGCGGAGGTCCGGTCGGCACTGCGCCGAGGCGAAATTTTCCCCGGGCTGCCCGGGCGCGGAAAAGGCGGAAGCAAGCGGTTTGGCCAGGGCGGGTGAACCGGAGGGGAGGGCGTCAAGGTGTCCTAGGACGGTTATCTTTTAGCCGTGTTCAGCTATACTAAGTCATCAAGGGTATTTACAGCGTCCTTCGGTACGTCGGATAATAGGTGCATGCGACCGGGGCTCTCCCGGGGTCGCACAGGTGGAGAGAAAACGTGAAGGGAATGAGACCATTCAGCCGCTGCCCGTCTCCCAACGGCCATTGTTATCCCAAAGATCTGGTCAGCTTTATCTACGACCGCTGGCAGGACCCGGTCCTGTTTGCCCGCCTGTCGTTGGGGCAGGAGGAGCAGTTCAAGCTTCCCGAGCGCAGCCTGCTGGAGCAGGTGCTTTCCACCTGCTACCAGGCGAGCCTGATGCGTGAAGAGGAGCGGGCGGTCATGTTCCGCCTGATCATCAGGGAGTCTCACCTTTTTCCGGCGGAGGAGGGACCTCCGACCGGCATCCACCCGCTCATCTTCTCCAGGAAGCGTCCCTTCAACGAGTACGAACTGCACAGGCTGGCCCCGGCCGCCGATTTCTACCGGACCCTGATCGGTGTTTCCATCGATCCGGTCGAGGGGGCCCAGATCTGGGGACTGCTCCACTCGGGAACCCGCTGGATGCACAACGTCTACGGCGGGCGCAAAACCTCCCCCCCCTTGCCGTATGCCCTGGTGGTCTATGTGACCGGTGCCGGGCAGCTCTCGGTCTGCCTCGGCTCGGAGATCATCGCCTCCCTGAACGCGGGCCAGATCAACTGCCCGACACTCGACGTCTTCAACTCGCAGTGGGTCGCGGACAGCGTGGCTGCGGTGCACTCGGAGACCATCGCCCTGCACCTGGCGGCACGGGAGCGCGCTGAAAAACCGTGGGCGAACCTGGACCCCGACTTTGAAAAGTACATCAGGCAGCAGGCGATCAGGCGCATCATCAGTGTGATCCGCAACTCGCACCACGGGGGCCTCCTGGTCTACCTGCCGCCCGAGATGAACGACGAGATCATGAAGGAGAACCGGTTTCTGACCATCAAGTACCAGTTCCTGGAGCTCGAGTCCCGGCAACGTTTCCGCACGTTAACCCTCAAGGTGATGAACACCCTGGCGGCCATACATGGCGACAACCGGGAGCCCGGCAAGCTGGTGGGGTGGCAGGAATACGTGACCAGCAACGACGATACCATCGCCCTCCTGGACGAGGCCATTTTCGACGTCGCCCACTTCATTGCGGTCCTTTCGGCGGTGGACGGCGCGGTGGTGATGACCAAACGGCAGGAACTGCTGGGCTTTGGCGGGGTGATCTCCGGGGACCTGGACAGTGTCGGCATGGTGGCCCATGCCCTGGATACGGAGGGGACCCAGACCGAGCTTGTCCTGAGTGAGGGGGTGGGGACCCGGCACCGCGCGGCCTACCGGCTCTGCCAGCGCCTGCACGGGGCGATCGCCATCGTGATATCCCAGGACGAAAGCGTCCAGATCGTCAAATGGCACAACGGCGCGGTAACCTACTGGGACCAGGTTCCCACCGGCGTGCCGGGTTTCTAGCCTACTCCACGTCTACGTTGCGGACTCCCTCCGGCCGCCAGGCCGGAGAGATCACCTTGGCCCCGCCATCTTTGCCCAAAAGAGTCCCGAAGGTGACCGAAAATTCCCCGAAGCGGTTGTTGACGTCGTCCATGGCGCTGGCGAGCAGCGCCTTCTTGCGGTCGTCGCCGAAGAGGGGGAGCTGTTCGGCGTGCTGGGTGAGGTTCCCGATCTTGACCCCCAGCAGCCGTACCGGCTGGGTGAGCTCCAGGGTGTCCAGGAGCTTCACCGCCGCCCGGTAGATCTCGTCGCTGTTGTTGGTGGCCGTGGTGCGGCTTTGCTGCCGGGAGAAGGTAGTGAAATCGGCATAGCGGATGGTGAGTGACACGGTCTTGCCGGCGACCTGGTACCTCCTGGCCCGCCTGCCCACCATCTCCGAGAGCTGCAGGAGGTGCCTCAGCATCTCCTCGCGCTCGCTGATGTCCTTGTCGAGCGTGGTGCTGTGGCCGACGCTTTTCACCTCCTCGGACTCCTCCTCGGGGACCACCGGCGTCTGGTCGATTCCCAGCCCCATCAGGTGCAGTTTCTCCCCCACCACACCGAAGGTCCGTTTCAGGACTTCGACCGGGAACCTTCCCAGCTCCCCGCAGCTCTTTATGCCGAACTTGCCCAACTGCTGCTGCAGCTTGGGGCCGATGCCGCACAGGTCCTTGATGGGGACCCGTTCCAGGACCCGGGGTACCTCGTGCGGCTCGATCACGGTGAGGCCGTCCGGCTTCTGCATGTCGGAGGCGAGCTTGGCGAGCAGCTTGTTGGGAGCGATGCCTACCGAACAGGTGAGGCCGAAGTCAGCCCTGATGCGCTCCTTGATGAGCTGGGCGATACGCTGCGGAGAGCCGAACAGGGAGAGGGAGCCGGTGACATCGAGGAACGCCTCGTCGATGGAGAACACCTCCACCATCGGGGTGTACTCGCGCATGATCCTGATGATCTGGGTGGAGGTGTAGGTGTACTTACGGTTATTGCCGACCACGAAGATCAGCTGCGGGCATTTCTGGCGGGCCTCCCAGCTGTTCATGCCGGTCTTGACGCCGAAGGCGCGGGCCTCGTAGGAGCAGGTGGTGATCACGGTCCGCTTGGCAGCCCCGATCACCGCGATCGGCTTGCCCCGCAGCTCCGGGTTGGACTGCTGCTCCACGGACGCGAAGAAGGCGTTCATGTCTATGTGGAGGATGATCCGCTGTAATTGCAATGCGTTGTCCCGATACAGGTCAACCGTCGGCTCACGGGTGCGGCTCTACCACCCCCTCGAGCGTCCAGTTCTGGTCCTGGAGATTGTAGGAAAGTTCGAAAACATTGCTGCCGTCGCTGACGGCGAAATGAAGCCGGGTGGCATCGCCGCAGTGGTCCGTCCAGAAGTAGGAGAGTTCGGTGACGGCATGCTTGCGCCTGCGCCACTCGAACCAAACCGGCTGCATGCGGGTCCCCGGCGCGAAGATGGCGGCCACTTTAACCCTTTCGGCGATAGCTTGCATGTCTAATTACTCCATTTGCCGGTAGATGCCAACTACTTTCCCGACAATGGAGAACTCCGCGTCACCCTCGGTGACAATTATCGCGTCGTAGTTCGGGTTCTCGGGCTGCAGCCTGACGCGCCCTTTTTCGCGGTAAAAGCGCTTCAGGGTTGCCTCGCCTCCCACCATGGCCACTACGATGTCCCGATTGGTCGCGGTCGGCTGCGGACGGACCAGGGCCAGGTCACCTTCCTGGATGTGGGCATGGATCATGGAATCGCCCTTCACCCGGAGAAAGAAGGTCCCTCCCGCCAGCTGCGAGCGGTCGATGGCGAAGTGACCCTCGATCTCTTCGATGGCTGGGTGGAGGGCGCCGGCCCTCACCACACCCGCAATGGGGAGGCTCGCCGCCTGGGCCTGGTTTGTCAGGGTGATTCCCCGCATGCTCCCCTCCTGGCGCCGCAGCCATCCCTTCTTTTCCAGGGCCTCCAGATGTTTGATCACCCCCAAGGTGCCGCTTACCCCAAGCTTCCTGCCGATTTCCCGCAGGCTCGGGGGATAGCCGTGCTCGTCGATGTAGCCGCTCACGAAATCGAGGACTTCCTGCTGCCTCGCGGTTAGCTGTTCCATGCTCTCTCCTTCCGGTTGTCTTTTGGCAACCTTATCAAATGGTAACCTATGCCTGTCAAGGCGATATTTAGGTTAGAGGCCCGAAAGATTTCTCAAATGAGGTTGAGCATTGGGCGTTGTACATTATAGTTGAAGGGTTTTCTCACTCTGTGGTAGCCAGCACCAGCAGCTCTTTCTTTAAGGAGGCGCCTCATGAATGCGACGGCATGCCATCTGCGTCCTGGAAGGAATTTCCTCCTGTTGGCCGCCCTGACGGTTTGCTTTTGCTGCGGCCAGCTTGCAGAACCGCTGCCGGCTGGTGCCCAGTCTGCCGGTGCCGATGCCGAATATCACACCCCGGTTGCCGGAGAAGCGCAGACGGTGCACTTCCTCGGGCGGACCATCGAGCTGCCCGCCATCGATCGTGGCTATCTCACCTCTCTCACCCTGGGAGGCGCCTACTTCAACCCCAAGGTCGGCACCTCGATTGGCGTGCCGGCCGGTGCGCTCTTTATCAGGAGGCTTACCGACGATTATCGGGCCCGCGGGGTGTTCAGCATCGTCGTGAACGAGCTTGAGTACGCACGCAGGGACGACTACTGGGAGCTGGTTACCCATTTCGAGAACAATACGCTTCCGGTCGACATCAAGGAGTTGCGGGACAACCGGGAGATCAAGGGGACCTCGCTTACCTGGGGCACCGCCCTGGCCTCGGTGGGGCCCGGTCTCAGGTTTTCGGTCGATCCCTACGACGTTGACAGCGATTTCCGGCTACAACTGCTGGGCAGGGTGGGATACCAGTATGTCAAAAGGACGAGCGATACCGGTGCCGACGTAGTAGCGCCACCCGACACCTTCCTCTACGGCGCCAGGTTGCGGGGGCATTACGACGGATTGACCAGGAACCTGCTGGAGCTTCCCCATCGCGGACTGGCAGCCGGCTTCGATCTCGACTACCTGCACCGTGACCGCTGGAGCGACCTCTCAGCGGCCGGCAGCGACGTGCACCGGAACTATCTGCAGGTCAAGGGATACCTGGTGGGCGCCGGGGGAATCCCGGGGCTCTCCGAGCGTGACCGGGTCCTTTTGTATCTTGGCGCGGGCAAAACCAGCGATGGAGATGCCGACCGCTTCAACGCCTTCCTGATCAACGGAGGCCCTTTCCCCAGCGAGTCCGACGATATGCCCCGCCCGCATTACACGGGCATTGTCTACCCCGACGTGCGGGCCACAAACTACGCCACCGCCTCGGTCGGCTACCGCAGGGAACTCACCTTTTTCCTCTACCTGAGCCTGGTCGGCTCCTATATCTGGGCCGACCGCGCAACGGTGCAGGGGATGGACCAGGTGGTTTTCAGGGACAAGACCGGGGTTTCCGGAACCGTCAGCCTGGACTGTGCCTTCCTGTGGAATTCAGCCCTCTACCTCGGGTTCACGCGCGATTCCGGCTTTATCCGCAACGGCAAGGCCGGAAATGGCGTGATCCTGCTCTGGAGCAAGATGCTGTAGGAACCCTTTTTGTCCTTCCAGATCTCTTCGACCTTGCCGCGTCTATTGACCGCCCAAGAAAATTGAGCTAGTGATTGTACCTGCTTACAAGGAGGGCGACATGCCGGATCCCGTGCTGGAAGTATTTTTCGATTACATCTGACCGTGGTGCTACTTCAGTACGGTGCGTACTGAGAGATTGCAACGGGAGCGCAAGGTACTGTTGAAATGGACCGTCTTTCCCCTGCATCCCGAGACGCCAGAGGAAGGAATGGAGCTCGGGGAGCTTTTCGCCGGGCGGGATCTCGATTTGACTGCCATGCAGGAGCGGCTCTCTGCTGTGGCGGGCGAGCTCGGACTTCCCCTCACGCCACGCTCACGGACCTACAACAGCCGAAAGGCGCAGGAACTTGGCAAGTTCGCCGAGACGTTGGGATTGCTGGAGGCGTACCAGCAAGGGGTCTACCGGGCCTACTTCGTGGAGGGAAAAAACATAGCCTTGACTTCCGAGTTGCTTCAAATCGCCGCGCAGGCTGGCCTCCCGAAGGAGGAGGCCGCGGCGGTTTTAGAGAAGCGGAGGTTTGCGGAGGAGACTGACGACGACTGGCGCCGTGCACGCATGCTCGGAATTTCCGGGGTGCCCGCCTTTCTGTCGGCAGGAAGATTGTTGGTGGGATTCAGACCCTACCGTGACATGGAGGATCTGCTAAAGCCCGCTTGAGCACGGGGTGGCCCTTGCTACAGTCCGATCAGGTAATCCGCCGAGTCTGCCTCGAAGGTCCCGGCAGGCGCCTCCGGGATCTCGGGAAGGATGATCAGACAGCCCAGCTTGCTGCCGTGGCGGTCCAACTGGTCCGGGATAGCGTTTTTCACCGCGTGCCAGATCCCGGTGAGACTAACCATCTTGATGCCGGGGTGCTTGCCATGGTAACGGGCGATATTGAGGGCCATGCCGCTGTTGCGCAGGGTCTGGGCCTCGCAGAAATAGGTGAACATCTTGCCACCCTCCCGGTGGCTGGGGACCGAACGGAAGGTCTTTATCAATACCTGCGTGTTCGGGTTGTTTAAGTCGCAGGAGGTCCCCTGCGGCAGGTCCTTTCTCTCTTCCTGGGTGAGAGAGGCAAAGCCCTGATGGGCGACCTTGCTGACGATCTCCTTGGGGATGTTCAAAGCGACCATCGGGACACGGTGCTCTCTGGCAAAGATGAAGATATCGCGGTACATATCCCAGTCCATCGACCAGTTATCGGCGAACACCAAACGGAAATGCTGCTCGTCGATCTTGCCCTCCGTCCAGTCGTCCAGTTGCTTCTGGCTGTCGGTCTGCATCATCTCCAGGCCAATCGCCAGCGGCAATTTCTTGTTCCACAGCGCGCGGATTACCGCGAGTTCCATCTCGTGATGGCTCGCGTTGTCGTGCGATTCGCCGATCAGTACCAGGTCTGAACCGGTGGCCCGGGCTATTACCTCGGAAAAGGTGGCCGGTTCTCTGTCGCTCAGGCGGGTGACCAGTTCGTGCCCGTCGGCCAGCGCGGCTGTTGCCGAAAGTAGCGCGGTCAGGATCAAGGTGGGGATTATCGACATGGCTTCACCTCCTGGAGGACTCCTCATGACATTGCAAGCTTACACTACGACCGGGGCTATACAATGACATTGCTGAAGCAGATCATTAAGTGAGGGACGGAACCGTCTGAGAAGCTGCACAAATAAATACCGTGAAGGTCAGGTTAGCTTGGGAGGGAATAGATGGGGCGCTGGATTACCAAACTGTCGCAGGCAAGGGCAACCGTGACGGCTGCCGCTATCGCCGTGTTTCTCTGTGGAACTGCCGGTGCGGCGCAAGCCGCAGCTGGGCGCACGGGTGTACCGGGGGGAGTGCAGGATCAGTACGTCTCGGTCATCCTGGACCCGGAGCACAACAGCATAACAGGGCAAAGCACCCTCTTTTTCTCCCCGGAGACCACGGAAATCTCGCTGAGACTGGCGCCAAACGCCAAGGTGGCCTATATCGAGGCCGGCGGTCAGAGACGGGGATTTTCCTTCCAGGACGGCATCATCTCATTTCGTGTCCCTGCTTCGCAGGAACCGGTACCGGTGACGGTCTCCTACCATGCACAGTTCAACGACACCGTCTCCCGGCAGCCATCCGGCGAGGATCCGACCTATGGAGTGAGCGGCACCATCACCCGTGAGGGAACCTTCCTCGGCGATGGCGCCTACTGGTATCCGGTGCCCTCGACCGTCCCTCGCCACCGCTCCATCAGCATCAAGGCGCCCCTGGGCACCGAGGCCATCACCTACGGAAGAAGGGTTTCCCGGGAGAGTACCGGTACCGTTTCCCGCTCGGTATGGGAAGAGTTGCGGCCTGTGGGGGCACTTTCCCTTTGTGCGGGCCCCTATCAGATTCAGGAACGGCGGGTCAGGGGGATCGACCTCTATAGTTATCTCTACCCTGACAATGCCTCGCTGGCGTCCCGCTACCTGGACGCCGCTGCCAGGTACCTGGAGTTCTACAGCGATCTCTTCGGCCCTTACCCCTTCGAGAAATTCGCCGTCGTCGAGAATTTTTTCCAGACCGGTTACGGTTTTCCCTCCTTCACACTGCTCGGGGGGGCCGTCATCCGGCTCCCGTTCATCGTCGATACCAGCTTTCCGCACGAGATTGCCCATTCCTGGTGGGGAAACGGCATTGAGGCCGATGCGCGGGAGGGGAACTGGTCGGAAGGCCTGGTGACCTATCTGGCGGACTACCTTTTGAAGGAGCGGCGTTCCGTGGCTGAGGCCCGTGATTACCGTCGGCAGCTGTTGATCGATTACGCCTCCCTGGTAACCCCCGCCAACGACTTCCCGCTGACTTCTTTCGTAAGCCGCAGCGATCCGGCCTCCCGTGCCATAGGCTATGGCAAAGCTGCCATGCTCTTTCACATGGTCCGCACCCAGATAGGCGACGGCCCATTCTTCGAGGCCCTTCGACAACTCTGCCGGGAACACATGTACGGCAGCGCCTCCTGGAACGATTTTATCGGCGCCTTCTCCAGGAGTGGAGGGCGCGATCTCGGGCCTTTTATGAAAGAGTTTCTCACTCGCACCGGAGGGCCGCGCCTTTCCCTCTCGGACGTGCAGGGTAAGCCGAAAGCCGAAGGGTGGACGGTGTCGGGAACCGTACTCCAGCAAGCGCCCCCTTATTGGCTGAGGGTGCCAATCCGCTTGAAATCGGCGGGTGGTGTCCGGGACGAGGCGGTGACTCTCACCGGGGAGTCGACCCGCTTCACGGTTTCGGCCCCGGCCGGGCCCGATTGGCTCCTGCTCGATCCCGATGCTGAGGTATTCCGGATACTGTCTCCCGGTGAAATCCCCGCTACCGTCAACAGCATCAAGGGGTCAACGAGCCTAATCGGCGTTGTTACCAACAACTGCCAGGCGAGCGGGAATACTTTCCGGTACCTGCTTGCTTCCCTCTCCCAGGAGCGGGCACCGATCATTAACGAGGAACAACTCGAACGTGGAGAAATTGGTGGCCATGATTTGATCTTGTGCGGCATCCCGCGTGACCGCTCGCTGATGGCCCCGCTTCCTGACGAGATGAGCGTTTCTGCCAGTTCCGTTTCTGTCGGGGGCGAAAGCTGGCAGGGGCCGGATGCACTGTTTATGGCGGTGGGACCCCGTCCGGAGGCCCGCGGTCAGGTGAGTGCGCTGTTTGTGCCGGCTTCCGAGGCGGCGGCTGCCCAGTATGCTCCTAAAATAACGCACTACGGGAAGTACGGCTTTCTCGTCTTCGCCGCCGGTGCAATCAGGAGCAAAGGAACTCCCCCGGTAACCGACCCGTCGGTTGCGGTAGATCTGAGCAAGGCAGGGCACAGAAAGTAACCTGTTTTTGGTCGGGGACGGCCTGGAAAGATACCTAAGGGGGTAGCTATGGAGAAAGCTCGCCAGCGTGTGGTCATCATCGGTGGTGGTTTTGCGGGGTTAAACGCCGCAAAAGTGCTGGGAAACGCCGAGGGGGCCGCGGTGACCCTTCTTGACAGTCGAAACCACCACCTGTTCCAGCCGCTTCTCTACCAGGTCGCGCTTGCCGGGCTGAACCCTGCCGATATAGCCGCTCCGATTCGCGCCATCCTTGCGCGGTTCAAAAACATCACCGTTCTTTTGGCCGAGGCCATCTCCGTAGACCTCGCGGGGAAAGAGGTGGTGACCAGAGAGGCCGGGCGGATACCTTTCGATTACCTGATAGTGGCAAGCGGTTCCAACCACGCCTATTTCGGCCACGAGCAGTGGGAGCGCTACGCCCCGGGACTCAAAACCCTTGAGCAGGCGAGAGAGATCAGGAGACGGATTCTGGTAGCCTACGAACTGGCGGAGATGGCCGAGGACCCGCTGGAGCGCCAGAAACTGTTGACCTTCGTCATGGTAGGGGGAGGGCCGACCGGCGTGGAACTGGCCGGAGCCATTGCCGAGATGAGCCGCTTCACTCTCGCCAAAGACTTCCGCAGGATCGACCCGCGGCAGAGTAGAATCATCCTGATCGAGGCAGGCCCGCGGCTGCTGGCAGGCTTTGCCCCGGAACTCTCCGAAAATGCGGCCGACAAGCTTAAAAGGCTAGGGGTAGACGTTAGAACCAGTTGCAGCGTGACCGAGGTCGATGGCAACGGCGTGGTGGCCGCCGGTAGCAGGATCCCGGCGGGGACGGTGATCTGGGCTGCAGGGGTGAGGGCTTCGGCACTGGCTGCGACCTTGGGAGTGCCCCTCGACCGGCAGGGGCGAGTCATCGTGGAGGAAGATCTCAGCGTCAAGGGGCACGAATTCCTGTTCGTGGTGGGTGACCTGGCTCACTTCATGGGGCGGGAAGGACAGCCCCTGCCGGGACTTGCTCCAGTGGCCCTGCAACAGGGGCGGGTGGCGGCCCGCAACATCCTGAGAGATATCGCTGGAGGCAAAAGAAGACCATATCATTACCTCGATAAAGGGATGCTTGCCACGATCGGCAAGAACAAGGCGGTCGGAGAGTTTCGCCGACTCAGGTTCACAGGATTCACGGCGTGGCTGGCATGGTTGCTGGTCCATATCTATTACCTCACGGGCTTCGCGAACCGTCTGCTGGTCGTATTCCACTGGGGCTGGTCCTATGTGACTTTCAAGCGGGGCTCCAGACTGATCCTTGGCCAGGATTGGAGAATGTTCCACCGCAGGGCAGGAGAAGCGGATAAATAGAGATTTGCCAAACCTTTTATTTACCGCGGGCCATTGGCTGTTAATTTCATCCTCTCCAGTATTATTTCTGACGGGGGGGCCAACACTGTCACTTTTAATACCTGTCATTATCACAACAGGTGACTGCTGAGTCAGAAGCTGACACGGATCTCCTTTCTCCCAATGAAAACAATCACTTTTCTTGACACATTGATAAGTAGATAGTAATTTATAAACATTATGACTTTATTTTTAATCTCTCAGTAATAGCAGTTCTCCTTTCTCATGACCGATGGCGGAGATGGCAGGCTCAGGAGGCGTGTGTGAAAATTCTGGTTTTTGCGACTTTCGTCGTGTGGCTTCTGGTGAGTCTGGTTGCTCTTTTCCGTCGCAAAGGGGAGTAGTCAACTACTCCGGCACATCCTCCTGCCTCGTCTTTGTCCCCCTTCCTTCCCCAATAGTTGTTCCTTCCAACCTTCCCAAACTTCTTGTCTCACCGATCTGTCACTGGAGATCTCTGTTTCTCCCACTGACCTTAACGGTCAATCAGCCGCTGCTTGCCGTTAAAGCTTCGGGTTGCCCCTGATCCGCGCGCATCTTCCAAAAAACGTTAAAAATATTTAAGTCGCATGGGCGGCTGCCGATACTTATCCGGTAGGTGCGTGCGGCGTAGTGAGAGTTGGCCACTCTTTTGCGCATGGCACGTAAATCGTCAGGATGAAGAAACCACCGGCAGAAGGCCGGGCTGCCCAGAAAAGGAGGACGTTATGACGCTCAGCGACATTTCTTTAACCGCCGGCATGAGGAGCAATCTCCTCAATCTGCAACAAACCACCTACCTCCTGAACCGGACCCAGGAAAGGCTCTCTTCAGGGAAAAAGGTCAACACCGCCCTCGACAACCCGACCAACTATTTTGCTGCCCAGAATGCCACCCAGCGCGCCAGTGACCTGTCAGACCGCAAGGATGGCATGGCGGAAGCGGTGCAGACCGTCAGCGCAGCCAACGCCGGCATTACCGCCATTACCGGCCTGATCAGCGCAGCCAAAGGTATCGCACAGTCCGCCTTGGCCACCAGCGATACCGGGGTACAGTCGAAGCTGGCTTCCCAGTACGACACCATCCGTTCCCAGATCGACAACATCGCGTCGGATTCGGGGTACCGCGGCCTTAACCTGCTGAGTTCCATCAACACCCTCACCGTCAACTTCAACGAAGACGCCTCTTCCACCCTGGACGTCGTTGGCTTCCTTGCCAACTCTTCGGGGCTCTGCCTCTCCCCCGCCAGCAACAGCTGGCAAACACCTGCCGACATCAGCGCGGATTCGTCCAAGATGGACTCCGCCATCACCACGCTGAGAACCAACACCCAGACCCTGGCCGCCAACATGAACATCATCACCACGCGCCAGACCTTCACGGACAACATGATAAACACTCTTCAGATCGGTGCCGACAACCTTACCCTAGCCGACATGAACGAGGAAGGTGCCAACATGCTGATGCTGCAGACCAGGCAGTCCCTGGGAACCACTTCTCTTAGCCTCTCCTCACAGGCTGCCCAGTCGATCTTGAGGCTCTTCTAGGCCGTTCAGGGCGGGATGGCCTCCATCCCGCCCTTTCCCAGGCAAAGGAACAGGTCATGACCGTATCCCCGTCAGCCTCCAAAGGAACTCCTCCGCTACCAGTGGATATGACCGCAGCGTCTGATGGCCACCATGACAAACCGAGCGAAAGTGCCGATGCCCAACGGCCCTTAACCCCTCTGGCTGCAAACTTTTCTGGACAGGCACCGGATGATACCGCTCGCGAAGGGGCCAATCTGTTGAACCTTCAGCTGCGTCAATCCAGAAAGCCCCATCAGACAATCCATTCTCGCAGGGTGCAGGCACTTTTACGGTGTCTGTAAAGCGCCTCTTAACCTCGGGCGGAAAAAGTCGCAGGCACGTTGCTGCTCCTGGAGGAGATCATGAATAAGCGCCTCGCCCTCATGCTTTTCATTGATGCTCTGCTGGCCCTGGCCGCTCAGTGCACCGCTGTCGGCATCTGTTTCAGTTGGGTCTCATTTTGCCAGGATTGGACTAACGGGCAGTTGCTGACCACTGCCGCCATTTTTCTAGGTTCGGAACTCTTCGCCTCCTACCTGATGGATGTCTACACCCTGGATCGTCATTGCCGCCGGTGGGAGATTTTCATCAACTCCCTGGAGGCTGCTGCGACTGCCCTGATCTTCCTGTTCGTAGCCTATTACCTCGTTCCCTCGGCCATAATGGGGCTGAACGAGTTGCTGCTTTGTGTGCTTTTCTTTTTCCTTTACCAGTATTTATGGCACGCGTTTTCAACCTTTGCGGTGCGCTCCCCCCATTTTTGCCAGAGGGTACTGATCCTGGGGACAGGGCCGCTGGCTCGCCAGTTAGGGGAGTTGATCGAGCAGGGGGCCAACCAGTATAGCCTGGTCGGTTATCTCCAATGTGCAGAGGGCGTAAACCGTGACCCGGTCGTGCCGCCGGACCGGTTGGTGGAAAAACAGAGCGATCTTCTCTCCACGGTTATGAAGGCCAAGGCAGAGGTAATTGTTGTGGGGCTATCAGAAAGACGGGGCGTACTTCCGCTTCAGGAGATGCTGCAATGCAAGCTGGAAGGGGTGAGGGTGATGGATGCACCGACCCTGTACGAAACCATCCAGGAGAAACTGCTTCTTGAGGAAATTACGCCGGGGTGGATCATTTTCTCAGCGGGGTTTCACAAAACCCGTCTGTTTCTTTTCCTGAAGCGCTGCTCGGACATTACTCTGGCCCTGCTTGGCCTCTTGGTAGCAGCCCCACTTTTCCCCGTCACCGCACTGGCCATCAGGATTGATTCCGGCGGTCCCATCTTTTTCCGGCAGGTCAGGGTAGGTAGCGGTGAAAGACCCTTCACCCTGTATAAATTCAGGTCCATGAGAGTCGACGCTGAACGAGACGGCGCTGTGTGGGCCGCGCAACACGACGGACGGGTGACCCGAGTTGGGCGCTTCCTGAGACAGTACCGTATCGACGAACTTCCCCAGCTATACAACGTGTTGATCGGCGACATGAGTTTCATCGGACCCAGGCCGGAGCGACCGGAGTTCGTCCAAAGCCTGAATGACGAGCGGGAAAATGCCCTCAAGGCGATGCGCATGGGGGCTTTCGATTTCTACTCCAAGCCGCCGGTACTGGGCGAACTCAAGGTCATCATCGGCCGCGCCTTCCATCTCGCGAGCCTCGACCAGGACGGTTACTGCCAGGGGCCGTCCGCCGGTGACGGCAACCAGGAGCAGTGGGGGATGATCGGGGCCTGTCCGCAAATGCAGGGCGTCTTCGCCACCATCCACAAGGTGGCCGCTTCCAACGCCCCCATTCTCATCACCGGGGAAAGCGGCACCGGCAAGGAACTGGTCGCCAGCGCCATCCACCAAGCCAGCCTGCGCAGGAAGGGACCGCTGGTGGCGATAAACTGCGGAGCGATCCCGGAAAACCTGCTGGAGAGCGAGCTCTTCGGTCATGAGCGGGGGTCCTTTACCGGGGCCCATGTCGCGGTGCAGGGAAAGCTGCAGTATGCCCACAAGGGGACCCTGTTTCTGGACGAGATAGGGGAGCTGCCGGTCGCCCTGCAGGTGAAGCTCCTCCGTTTTCTGCAGGAAGGAACGATCCAGCGGGTAGGGGGGAGAGAGGAAATCTCCATCGATGCCCGCACCACTTGCGCCACCAATGTCGACATCGACAAGGCTATCGGAGAAGGGCGCTTCCGCGAGGATCTCTACTACCGGATCGGGGTGATCAACATCAAGCTTCCGCCGCTGCGGGAGAGGGTGGACGACGTGCTGCTGCTGGCGGACACCTTTTTGCAGCAGCATGCCGCCGAGAACCGCAAAAAGGTGGTCCGTTTCAATGCCGGCGCCGTCGCCTTCCTGAAAAGGCATCATTGGCCGGGCAATGTGCGGGAGCTGAGAAACAGGGTGCAGCGGGCGGTCATCATGTCGGACGGCGGCACGGTCACCGCGGCTGATCTTGGCTGCGACCGTGAGCCGGTGGCTGAGCCTGCCAGGCTCTCGCTCAGGGAGGCGCGGGAGAGGATGGAGCGCGAGATGATCCTGCGCACCATGGAGCGCCGCTCCGGCAACGTGTTGAAGACGGCGGAGGACCTCGGGGTCAGCAGGCCCACCCTCTACGACCTGATGAAGAAACTTTCCATAAATCCGGCCCAGCTGTGAGCCTTTGACGGGGGAGCCATGGGCGGCTATCTAGGGCTTTTGACGGTGTACGTGGTTCAGCTGTTCATTATCGTCGACCCGCTGGCCGGCATCCCGATTTTCCTCGCCATCACCCCCAACAAAAGCAAAGCTGAACGCCGCACGACGGCCCGGCGCAGCTGCCTGATCGCCTTTCTGGTGATCGTGTTTTTCCTGCTGGTCGGGCCCTACCTTCTCGACTACTTCGGGATCAAGACTGCCGCGGTGCGCATCTGCGGCGGCTTTCTCCTGTTTTTAATCGCCCTCGAGCTTTTGCACGGCAGATCCACCAGCACCGGCACCACCAGCAGGGAGGAGCGCCTGGCCGAGGAGAAGGAGGACGTTTCGGTAACGCCTCTGGCCATCCCGCTGCTGGCAGGTCCCGGGGCCATCGCCACCACCTTGATCTTCGCCGGGCGGGCGGTGAACGTCTGGTCCATCCTGGTTCTGTGCGAGGGGGCTGCCATCGTTTTTGCGCTGACCTATCTCTTCTTCTACTGGGCCGATGAACTTGGCAGGATGGTGGGCGCCCTCGGCATGCGCATCGTGACCAGGATCGCGGGTCTGCTGCTCGCCTTCATCTCCGCCCAGTACGTGATCGACGGTGCCCTTAGCCTGGTGAGCGGCGATCTTCCCTTCCGCTGAACATCCCGCTATCCGGAAAATCAA